>CP073041.1:5446810-6052011 GCA_025370055.1 Woronichinia naegeliana WA131
ACTTATTTCGTGAGATAGGACAGAAACATGAGCGAATTGAAATTTTGGACTGGTATCACTTAATTGAAAACCTCTATAAAGTTGGGGGGTCATTCCAGCGAATTGAGGAGGTCAAGTCTTTTCTTTGGACGGGTGAAGTGGATGCCGCTATCTCCTGTTTTGAGGGATGGTCAGAGCCTCAAGCTGAGAATTTTATCATTTATTTAAACAAGCATAAACATCGGATTGTCAATTATGGTTATTTGCAGGCAGAGGGCATTTCCATTGGCTCTGGCTCTGTCGAATCTCAAGTTAAACAAATTGGTCATCGTCTTAAAATTACTGGTGCGAGTTGGAATTCTGACAATGTACCACAAGTCCTTCGTCATCGCTGTTCCTATTTAGGGCTTGCTGAAAAAAGCTGAAACCTTTACGGAGAAAAATAGTAGGCGAATTAAGAACCGCTAGAATGCACGAAAATAGGGTAGAATGCCTCAAAACCATTGCATTAAGAAGAGAGAAAGCAGATGTACCGAAAGCAACAGTACTCAATTGAAACACCAGAAAACTTGAAAAATCTGTTCGGCGGGCAGTTAGACGAAGAAAATCGTTGGATAGAAATGTCAAAAATGATTCCCTGGGAAGAATATGAGGAAGAATATGCAAAAAACTTCACAGAAAAAAAAGGAGCCCCAGCCAAATCATTTAGAATGGCATTAGGAGCATTAATTATCAAAGAAATTTCAGGAAAAAGTGACAGAGAAACAGTAGAACAAATAAAAGAGAACCCTTATTTACAGTACTTTATAGGAATGGAAAGCTATAGTAGCAAAGAAGCATTTAATGCGTCAATGATGGTTCATTTTCGTAAAAAAATAGGAATGGAATTAATAAATAAAATTAATAAAAAAATAGAAAAAAAAGCGACGGGTGTAGCGTCAGAAAAAAAAGAAAATGAAGGAAAGTTATTGTTAGATGCGACTTGTACACCAGCAGATATAAAATATCCAACGGATATAGGAATATTGAATGATGCCAGAGAAAAAACAGAAAAAATAATAGATAAGCTGTATGAAGAAATAAAAGAGAAAAGGAAAGAAAAGCCGAGGACTTATAGGGAAGTGGCAAGAAAAGAGTACTTAGCCATAGCAAAAAAACGTCGTGTGTCAAAAAAAGAAAGAAGAAAAGGAACAAAAAAACAACTAGGATATATAAAAAGAAACTTGTCTGATATAGAAAAAATGATAGAAGAGGGAGCAAAGTTAGAAAAACTAACGAAAAAAGAGCAAGAAGAGCTTGTAACGATAGGAAAAGTGTATGAGCAACAGTTAGAAATGTATGAAAAAAAGACAAATAAAGTAGAAAACAGAATTGTGAGTGTAAGCCAACCTCACGTGCGTCCAATAGTGCGTGGAAAAGCGGGAAAAGCAGTAGAGTTTGGAGCTAAAATATCGGCAAGTAATGTGAATGGCTTTGTCTTCTTAGACAAATTAAGTTGGGATAATTACAACGAATCGGGAGATTTACAAGCGCGAATAGAAGAATATAAAAGGGAAACAGGATGTTATCCGGAATCGGTTCATGTGGATAAAATCTATCGAACAAAAGCGAATCGAGCTTATTGTAAAGAAAGGGATATAAGAATGAGTGGTCCCCGATTGGGAAGACCGCCGAAAGAGGTGAGCAAAGAAAAAAAGAAAGAGGCACGCTCAGATGAAAGAGTGCGTAATGCCATTGAGGGTAAATTCGGACAGGGAAAGAGGAAATTTAGTCTTGGTCGAGTGATGGCCAAACTACCTGAGACCTCGGAAACGGTAATTGCGATGAACTTTTTGGTAATGAATCTTTCTACTCTACTTCAGAAGACAAAAAGTAAAAAGTTGTAGAGTCGTTTTTCTTGTGAAAAATGGTGTTAATTTTCCTCTCTTTTGTGAGGAGTGATTTGTGTTGACCTTTTTAGACAGAAAGGAACAATAGATTAAACAAAATCTGTATTTTGATTTGTTTCCATAAGGATAAGTTATCTATGCTTTTTCAGTCCATACTTCCCTAACCCACATTTCTTTCGTTTTTTGACTTTTTCAGCAAGCCCTATTTAAATGATTACCTTTTTTGACTCTTTCATTTACCTCGTTAAGTATTTCTACTTATTGCAAAGGTGAGATGCTCCCGATAGATAGCACTGGCTATCGATTTTCTTATATCAGCCAGTTTCGGACATAACGGCACTCTTTTGTATCGGATGTCCGATTTTCTTTTCTCCACTTACACGCCTCGAGAACTTCCCACTGTCCAGTCACTAAGGCGTATAAAAATAATGTCTCTTGTAATCCTGATAATTTCTTTTCCCAATTCAATATTGTTGTTTTCGCGTAGCCGAATACTCGGGCTGCTGCATTTAATCCTATTCCTTCCATTCTGGCTTTTAATACTTTTACAATTTCACTTAATGGGGTTTCTAAGCCAGCGATTACGCTACCATAAGTCTCAGCAAAACAAGAACTACATTCTTGACAAATGAACATTTTACGTTCCCCGTTACCTTTCGTTTGATAATGAGAATGTATTTTTACTTTTTCACTATAGCAATGAGGACAGTTTTTCTTGAATAAGGCATCCTCTTTCTCTTGGCACAAGCCAACATCATTCAGGATTTCCATAGAGCTTTTCTTTACTATTGACATTGTTTTCTGTTTCCTTCTTCTTTGATATAATGACAATAATAATAATAGTATAATAATAACGGGCCGATGTCTAGTCTTAAACTATTTTTCTATTTTCTCAAAGCCTTACACCATAACTTTTTCCAACTTTGATCAGACGATACCAGTTCCACTGGATTAGCGATCGCCCTCGCCTTAACTGCCTTGCCCGTCAGCAATTCTAAATTTGCGCTGTAGCAAGGGTTTCAGGTTTTAGTTCGCGTAATACGGGGGAAAATTCAACGGGATTAACAAGTTCATTTTACGAGTCTTCAAGCTTTTAGGCGCAATAGTACATCTAGGATTGCCCCAAAAACCCCTTTAAAATGTTCTTTAAATCCCTAAAAGGCTTGCTGTGTCTAAAACTGAGAATTGCTGCTTGCCCGTTCTTGCTCATGGGATTTCAGCAATTCTAAATTTGCGCTGTAGCAAGGGTTTCAGGTTTTAGTTCGCGTAATATGGGGTAAAATTCAACGGGATTAACAAGTTCATTTTACGAGTCTTCAGGCTTTTGGGCATAATAGTACACCTAGGATTGCCCCAAAAACCCTCTTTTAAACCCACATTCCGTACATAAAAAAAGAACAAAGAAAATAAGAAAAGTCATTATGACAAAAGATAATACTGACAAGTAGTAGCCCCAAAAAAGCGCAAAATCCTCTCTCGCTCAAGCGTTAGATTGATAATTTGCTGACAATTATCCAGTACAACCCAATGAACTCCTTTCAACATCTGAAAAATCCAACGCAGTGTCGGACGCTGAGTCGGCTTTCCCAACTGATTAGGCACAGTCTCCTCCTGCTCTGCCAGAGCCAGTCTCAGTTGACGTTGTCCCAAGCTGTACACCAGTAAACACAACACCATGATGAAACTCAATGCCATAATCCGCTCAGGGGTTTTGAGAAACACACTGGACGCAAAAAATAGCGGGTCTTTAAGGAAGCGAAAACCTCGCTCTACTCCTTGCTGTTGCTTGTATTGGACAAGCAGTTGCTCATCACTCCATAAGTCTGTGTCTAACTGATTCGTCGCCAAGACAAAACGTCCTGCTGCCCGCTCCGCAAGTTCAACTTTTGCCATATTGAGACTTAAAGTGGCTTGAGCATGGTAGCTACGACGAATCGGCTGTTCATGGAGTCGGGGCTTACCTCGATGACCGTAATGACATTTTTCCACTACGCTTAGGTCTTCAAGATGATGTAATTCTAAACTCTTCTCCCATCGGCTCAGGGCGGTTAAAGCATCCTCGCGACAAGCAAATTCCTGACGCTGTAATTGTTCTAATTGTCTTTGAGCTTGAGCGGTTGCTTTCTCTGTCTTCTTCGTCAGTTGTTTGAGGTCTAAAGCTTTTTTTTGCTCGCTATCTACCACTATCCAACGTTGTTTGACTCCCCCATATTCACTTTCTAAGGAGGTAAGACGATAGCCCTCTAAATCCGTTGTGATGAATTGCTCCGAGGCTAATTGACTGACCGCATCTTGCACTTCTCTAATCGTTTTCGGCACAGAACATAACCAGTATATGCCGGTTAACTTTTGCAAGTTATCGGCACTGTATAAGGCTGAATCTGCTATATACAAACCCTCAAATTGCCACTGCTCATTGAACTTTTTCAAGAGTTTAGCAAACTCTTTTTTATCACTTTGATTGCCATCTCCTAATTCGAGAAAAGCGGGAATGTCGCCATCCCCCCAACAGACTAGATTCAATACAAATTGTTTCAAGTCTGGTCGCTTATCCTTTGAATAGCCATGAGTGATATGGATTATTTGGCTTTCTTTATCTTCTCTCTCCACCGATAATTTATATTCCCCTTGTACCGATAATGAACTGGAGTCTAAATGGGAACTTTTCATCACTATTTTGAAGATTTCTACGGCTTTTAGACAAATTCCGAGAAACAAACGGCTGATGCCGGCCATAAAGATTAAATCTAAGACTCTCCCTAAACGGTCATCATTCAGGTCGCTGGCTTTTATTCCTTTTCCTAAAAGATGTTCTACTGGTTTATCTTCAAAAAAACGACTGAACAAATATAAAGGAGAGTTGATAAAGCCTAAGCCATTGAGAATCATCGCTTTCACTACCAGACCCGCACTGATTTTAGCACGGTCATTTTCTCCTAGTTGTTCATTGATATAATCCACTAGACCTAGTTCATCAACTATCGCCGCGATTATTCCTAAATGGTCGAGATTTTTAACGTTTAATTGGGTCATTTTCTCTTGGGTTTATTAGCTTTTTTATTTTAACTATTCTGTAGCCATTTTTGAATCTATTTTTATTTTTTCAAGACTAGTACGGAATACGGGTTTTAAATGTTCTTTAAATCCCTAAAAGGCTTGCTGTGTCTAAAACTGAGAATTGCTGATGGGATTTCGACCTTAAGTGGTAGTGGACGCATTTATGTACGGACTAAACCTACTATTAAATCGACGGCTCCCCAATACGGACTAGCGGGTGACAAGGTTAAAGTGATGAACTGCGTCCCCGACAAAGATCAATCTGGCAGCGATCTTAATTGGTGTAAAGTCCAGTTTACCAAGTCCAAAGCAGTGGGATGGGTTCGTAGTGATCACATTATTTTTGCCGATGGTGGGGAATAAAACAGCAACGATTTTTTCATAAGGGGGATTAGTTCTACTTAAAAAACTTTTTAAGTTATTTTCTGTTAGCAAAAACTTGTTCCCTTCTTTAACTGGACAGTGCGAAGTTCTAGGAAAATCAACGAGTTTACTAGGGTTTCAGCCCCCAACGTCCTTCACCCCTCTTCCAGACTCACAATCGCTGAAAGGCTTTCAATGCAACCCACATTCCGCAGGTAAGTCAAGAGACAAAGTAGTACTTTTGACATGAAGAGCCAAGAAAGGAAAGAATATGTTTGTGTTTGGAGGTCAAATTAACGATAGTTTGAATGCCGTCAATCTCTAACCAACGGATAAACAGAAAAGACTGAAAGACCCAAAGCAGAGTGGGAATGGCGGTCGGTTTACCCTTTTGATTAGGAATAGTCTGATGGGCAAGAGCCAAAGCCTGTCGTAGGCGACGTTGTGCCAAAGTATAAACCAATAAAGAGACAACCATAATCATCATCAAAGCCATAATGCGTTGAGGATTCTTGAGAAAAAGAGCAGAGGCAAAAAAGAAAGGGTCTTTGAGAAAGCGAAAGCCGCGCTCGGTGTTTTGTTGAGCCTTATATTCAGCCAACATCTGGTCGGGACTCAAAACCTGAGAATCAAGAACATTAGTAGCTAAAATAAAACGTCCAGCCCGTTTAGATGCGGCTTCCAAGCAAGAGGAATCAAGGCTTAATTGCCCAGTTAAGCGGTAATGAAAACCGAGAGGGGTAGCCCCTTGTTTCGGTCTTCCTCCCTTGGCATAGTAAGGAATAGTCTGAACCTCAACTTGACTGAGTTGATGATAAGTCAAGGTTTTTGGCCAGAGTTGAGCCTCAGTAAGAGCATCGGCCTCACAAGCAAAATTCTGTCCACAAAGTTTCTGCCATTCTTTTTTGACAACTTTATCGGCTTTCTCAATTTTTTGACTTATAGCTTTATTATCGGACTGGAGACGTTGAGCACTTTCGACCACAAGCCATCGTTGCTGTTCACCTCCATATTCCGAAGCCCTCACTTGCCAACGATAACCGTCCTGTTCACCCTGCTGCCATTGGTCTTCTGATATATTTGCCAAAGTCTCAGTGGCTTCTTTCAGAGGGACACGACTTAACCATTGAATTGACCTCGCCATGCCCACATTTTCCGCCGTATAAAAAGCTCCATCAATCACCGATAAACCTTCCATATTCAACGTTTCTTGACAGTCTTTGATTATCTGGGGAAACACCTTTTTATCCGATTCATTGCCATCTCCTAATTGCATAAAGAGAGGGACACCACCATCTCCACTACATATCATATTTAACATAAACTGTTTTAGGTCTGGTCGTTTATCTCTGGAATAACCAAATTTTATTTTTATGGCTTTTGTCTGCTCGTCTTCCTCATCTTCTATCCTTTCCTTATACTTCCCTTGTACAGACATTGAGGTTGAGTCTAAATGCTTTGACTTTTGTTCTATTCCAAAGATTGCTGCCGCTTTTAGGACTATTTTCGTGAACCGGTTTTTTACCCCCACTCCAAATACCTTATCCAATGACCTTCCTAGCTTGTCATCATTTAAATCTTCTGCTTTTATTCCTTCTCCTAATAGATGTTCTAATGCTTTTCCTTTAAAAAACTCACTCAACAAATATAACGGAGCATTAATACATCCTAAGCAGTTTAATATCATTGCTTTTACTATTGTACCTACACTGAGCTTTTCTTGAGGATGAGTTCCCACTTCCTCATCGATAATTTCTACTAAACCCATTTCATCTATAATTCCCGCTACGATTCCTAAGTGGTCGAGGTCTTTAATATTTAGGTTATTCATTTTTACTGTTGATTCTATCTAAGACAAGACTCCATTTTAGAACTTTATTGACATTTTTTATCCTTGCCCGAAATCAATGCACAAGTACCGATACTAGCTCGCGTGAACTAGTGCTCCTCTTCGACAACCTGCGGAATGTGGGATGCAAGGCTTTTGGGCATTTTGTCAAAATGTCTGACAGAGAACTTCGCACTCTCCAGTTCTTTAATCTTTTTTAGTTTATTCTGAACGAATGTTAGTAATCGAAAAAAATAATCAAAAAATCACTATTTTTCCACCATATTTTCTATCAAAATATTCTTATAAAAATCAAGTAATTTTTGAGCAAGAGCCTGATTTGTATATTCTTTAACCACTCGCTCATAGCCTTTTTGAGCTAAAATGTCTCGCCAATGAACTTGTTCTATCATTTTTTTTAAACAAATCGTTAATTCATGGCTTTGACCTTCAGGAAAAATCAAACCAGCTTCCCCAATCACATTAGGAATTTCTCCAGAATCAGAACCGATAACAGGAATTTTGCAAGCCATTGCCTCAATTAAGACGTGGCCAAATTGTTCTTTCCAACCTTTGGCCGTTAAACTGGTTTGAGCATGACTGGTTTCTGAGGGTAGAACTAAAACTTGCATTACATTCACATAATCAACAACTTGATCATGGGCAACATTTTCGACCCAAATTAGGCGATCGCTGATTCCCTGTTGATTAGCTGCCTGTTGAAGTACAGTTTTAAACTCACCGCGACCCACTAATAACAATTTCCATGTCAGATTCGTTAGTGAGGCCAGGGAATCCAATAATGTTAATAATCCCTTTTCGCGGACAAAACGACCAATGTAGCCAATTACAAAATCCTCTTTATTTAGCCCTAGACTTTGTCTTAAGACAGATTGATCTTGAGCGTAAAATAAAGTTTCATCTACTCCTAATTGAGGCATAACCATTGCTTTTTGCTGATAACCATGCGATCGCAAAATATTGACCGCATCTTGATTACCGCCAATTAAACCATCTGTATGATGTAAGTTATAGGATTCTAGCCAAGCCAAGGGAAATTTGAGTTGATAGGGAATATTCCACCAGGTAAAAAGGATATTTTTAGCTCCAAGTTTCAGGAATTGATTGAGCGTAATCAATTGAGCATAGGCCAAAGATTTTACCCCCTGTTCGACCTGAATAATATCTGGTTTAAAAGACTGTAATAACGCTACAATTGGCCAACCAAAGGTTAGTAAACCCTGATTATTTTGACTCCAATTAGGAACCGGAATAACGCGAAAATTATTTTCTTGATAAAACTCTGTTGTAACTTGGCGATTTTGGACTCCGCCCGGCTGCCAGGTTTGGGGTACAACAATGATCACTTCTAGATCCGGTTCTAGATAACTCAATAATCTCAATTTTTCTCGATTGAGAGGAACAATATAAGTATGACTGACAACTAAAATTCTCATGATTTTGAGGCTAGTCTATTTAATTGAGTAGCTGGATTTTGTCTCGTATAAACTTGGCCATCATTCCAAATAGATGTGATTTGAGTAATGGCAGCCTTGAGAAAACCTAAAGCGTAAAATAAGCCACGCACTAGAACTTTTAAGAGAGAAGTATCCTTGTCACAAGGAGGATGTCCTAACACATGACAATCAAATAATTTCTGATAAAGTCGCCATTGTTCTGACCAGGTTAGATTTTTAAAAGCCATTAAAAAGTGGTTATGGTAAAAAGTAAATTGATATTCTAGAGAACGGGTACTTATTTCATGACAACCGCCCGTTTCTTCTCCTAAATGAATTAGGAAAGCGTTAGGATCGTACCAAATATGGAAACCAGTTTTTCGCAACTGTAAACAAAAATCGGCTTCTTCTCGTACCGCACTGCCACGAAATCGTTCATCAAACCTCAATCCCCATTGACTAAAAATTTCCCGCCGAAAGGACATATTACATCCTCTAGCAGAAATAACCTGTTGAGGTTGAGTGGTATGAACAAAATCTAGATAATACCAAGCAATCCCTGGATCTTGAGCTTCCGGGGGCAAGAAGTCAAGGCTATAGGAATCATTTTGATAAATTTGTTGAGCTTCCTGTAATTTCATGCGATCAAAAACCCTGCCGGCTACTGCACCAATAGCAGAATCGCGTTGATAATTAATGGCATGATTGGCAACAAATTCAGGGGTTAATTTTACGTCATCATCAATAAAAATCAGAATTTCTCCTTTTGCCTGACTCACACCATAATTTCTAGCCCCTGGCAAATTGGCCCAACTAACTCGTAACCATTGAATTTTCTTCTGTTCATGAAGGTTTGTCAGGAAGGTCGTTGTTTCTGGTTGGTGTTGGGGGGTTTGATCAATAACAATAATTTCTATCGGTTGATAATTTTGTCCCAGAATATCTTGAAGAGAAGCAACTAGAATCTCCTCCCGACCATAGGTTGGTACAATCACAGAGATAAGGGGTTTGAAACTCATAAGTTTAGGTAAAAATTTAGATAGAAACTTAGGTAGATAGAGATTTTTCCTGACGGGAACGGATCAATTTTTTACGAGGTGTAAATATTTTTACGTCTGAATTTTCTATTTGCATCTTCTCTAAATCGGGTAACTTAAAAATGATACCGGCAAAAAACCAATAGTAAACAGCCACGGGATCAGTATCTAGGGGATACCAGTAGGGAAAATAACCGATAATTAAGATGAATACCCAAAAACTTGATCCCCAACTCCGCAAATTTTTGTCTTTGAGCGATCGATAACTTTTAAAGGTTAAGATGGTTAAGTGGGTGATAAAAATCATAAATAAAAATAAGCCACCAAAACCAAGCTCGAAGAGTAGTTTGGGATGATAAGTCTCTAGAAAAAAGACAGGTCCAAAAGTACGGGTTGAATTAGTAGCAGTTCCCAATCCCTGTCCCAAAATTCCTTTGCTTTTAGCGAGAGTAAAGCTAAACTGCTGTTGGATAAAAACGTAGGGAGGAGCTTGATTCCAGCGATCCACAAAACTGTTAATGCGTTCCTGAATAAAGCTAGGGTTAAAGAATGAGAAGCCAATGAATAAGACTAAGGGTAAAACAATAATCAAGGGTAAAAAGCGTTTAAAGTTGGCAAATTGACCCGTTAAAATTAAAAGGACAAAAATTAGAGTGGGAACTAAGGCAAGGGCTAATCGTTGGCCACAAATAACGGCATTAATGAAAACTAGGGCCATGCCTAATAACCCCATAAGCCGCCAAAATCGACTTTGTTCACAGAAAGTAACGATAAAACTAATGGCCGCATTACCGACCAGGAACCAGGCCCAGTGCCAAGGAGAAACAAAAGTTCCAGGTAAACGGATCTGTCCCTGCTCAGGACTGTAAAGGAGAGACCCTCCCACTAAACATTTCGCCTCTAAGCTTGCTTGATAAAGCTCGACTCCACTCATTCCTCTCGTTCCCACACAATGACCTGTTTTTAGTAACCAATATTGGGCAATTCCTAGACTACAGGTGACCAGGGTAATCAAAATCAATAAACGCCCTAACCTATTTAATTTTTGCCGATCTTCAATGAGGTAATAAGCACAAAAAATAAGTGGAACATAGCCAATTAAGACTTTTAATCCGAGTAAACCTTGAATAATGGGAATGCCGCTTTTACAGGCTCCAGTAATAAGATCACCTTGGGTATCAATGAGATAGTCACCATTAGCGTTGTGTAGTGCCTGTCCCGATGGATTGCCGAGATCACAGTCTGGAATCAGCCATTGTTGCTGTCCATTAATTAAGATCAGGGTTAAAAGGCTAAAACCAATTAATATTAGAAAAGTGGGCATAAGGGCTGGAACCACCCAAATCGGCTGTTTCTTTTGCCAACAGCGTTGCATTAATCCTCCTAGGGCAGGAAGATATAAAGCGTCTTTACTTAATTGAAAGAGAGCATTGCCATTACCAATCCAATAGGTGACAGTGCCACTAAAGGGCATATAGATCAAAAATAACCATAGGGCTGTCAGGGGATAGCAATAACTGAGCCAAATGACAGGAATCGCTAAAGCAGCGATCGCCGCCAATAAGACACTTTTGAAAGCAGCCAAGGGAAAAGCAATGATCAATCCTACGACTAAGGCAGGAATCAGATTTTTAAAAAATTTCTGACGATTTTCTCGCTTTATTTTTTTCTGCTGTAATTGCGCCTTTAAGTTCAAAGCTGAACCTGTTTCCAAGGGGCTAGATTTGGCTTGATTGACTAAGGATTTGGGCATGAAAACAGGGCCTCAATTGGCTAAATGAGACTGAGTAACTTGAATTAGCTGCTCTGTCCAATGCTCTGCGGTTTTTAAGCAGTTAGCTTCTACCATAACTCGGATAAGTGGTTCTGTTCCCGATGCCCGTACCAATACCCGTCCCTGATGACCCATTGCAGCCTCGGCCGTGGCGATCGCCTGTTGGAGGGGATCACAGCTTTGCCAATGAAGACGACGTTCCCGATTTTCCACCCGCACATTGCGAAGAATTTGGGGATAGGGATGGAAACTTTCTTCTAATAAATCAGCTAATGCCAATCCTGACTGCTTTACTAAAGAGGTTAAGTGTAATGCAGCTTGTATGCCATCGCCGGAATAACTATGATGGTGGCAAATAATATGACCCGATTGTTCTCCACCCAACATCGCCCCTGTCTCCCACATAGAGGCTTGAACATGCTGATCCCCAACGGCTGTTCTGAGTAGGGTTCCTCCTAGATTTTCCCAGGCTCGCTCAAAGGCTAAATTGGCCATGACTGTACCAATAATCAAGTTATCAGGTAATTCCTGACTTTGCTTGAGAGTTTTGCCCCAAAGATAGAGAATATAATCGCCATCCACAATTTTTCCTTTCCCGTCGATCGCCATCACCCGATCCGCATCGCCATCAAAGGCAAAGCCTAGATCAGCCTGATATTCTTTTACTGCCTGGATTAATCCTTCTAGGTGAGTAGAGCCACAGTTCACGTTAATGCGATCTCCGTTAGCAAACTCATTTAAACAGATTACCTCGGCTCCTAATGCCCGAAAAACCTCTGGCCCCACGCCCACCGAGGCACCCCAGGCAAGATCCAATACCACCCGTAAACCCGTAAAATTCACCTGAGTGGGCAAGCTATTAATTAGAAATTCTACGTAGTGGTTGACTAAATAGGGAGCATGTAGCGTTTTTCCCCAATGACTATGGGCATCAGTCGCCAGGGCATGATGGCCTCTTAAAGCCGATTCGATTTCCTGGGAGGCAGTTTTCCCCAGTTTCAGTCCATCTTTGCTAAAAAACTTAATGCCATTGTCCTCTGGGGGATTATGGCTGGCGGAGATCATGATTCCACCGATCGCATCCGTTTCCCTCGCTAGATAGGCAACACAGGGAGTAGGACAAAGTCCCAATTGCCAAACTTCTAACCCAGCCGAAGTCAGACCTGCTGCGATCGCCATGGCCAACATATCACTAGAATTTCGAGAATCTTGACCAATAATGACTGGGCCTAACCCCTTCGCCTTCTGCTTGAGAATTTGACCGGCCCAAAAGCCCAAATTTAAAGCCAAAGGAGCCGTCAGTAACTCGCCCGCCTTGCCACGAATGCCATCTGTCCCGAATAAAGGCGTTTTCGGTAAAACAAATCCTTGACAGCCCCATTCTGGAAAACCCAGGGAGGATGCCCCCAATCCCAATTCATTTTCTGGCTTGACCAAAGAAATGCTCATAAACCACCATTCCTCACACGATACACTCTAAGACTATAGCTTGATTGTTCAAATTGCAGACGTTTTAGTAACGACTTAAGTGTCTCTGCTCATCCATCTTTTTCCGAATATTAGCCTAATCTACAAACCCAAATCATTCAAACGGCGGGCCATCTCTTCCCAGGCAATATTTTGTTCTAGATATTCCGGGCGATCGGGTTGGTAAGGACTAGCCAAACGATCAACCTTGAGAATCCGATCCTCAGCAGACACTAAAGGAATCTCTGGATCAAAATGGGTCGGAGAAACTAAAGAACTTGAAAAACCCTTAAACACCAAAAGGCAATCCTCGCCGTCCTCTCGTTCTACTAGTAGTAGTAAAACTTCCCCAGGATGACGCAGGGTATATTGTTCCAAACGATTAATAGCTAAAGGTAACTGATTCACTGTTCGAGGGCCGAGCGTCCTTGTTTACCTAGACGAAAAACGAGAAAATAGAGAAAATATAAAACATACGTTATCAATCCCAGCACCCCTAAAAAGCCTAAGAAGCCTGGGGAAGCATTGGCGTGCATCAATTCTTTATAACGCCAGGGAGCTTGAAACCACACTTCACAAAAGGACTTATCTAGAGCTTGAGAACCAAAAGCACAGGCTAAAAAGGGCATAATCATCACAACCCCGATTCCACAGTAAATGGTCATAGCCCAACGCCAGGTCGTGGTGACAAACTTTAAAAAAGTGGGGGGTAAATCCTTAATCTCATCATTGAGATCTACCCAAAACCATAGAGAAAGGGGAATTAAAATCTTGGCAGCAAAACCGGTCACAAAGGCGATCGGCCAACTAGGGATCATAAAATAGATCGTAATCATTAAGAGGCTGGCAACTCGCCAATAAATAATGAGTAACCGTTCGATCGCCTCCGAACTTTTAGCGAGAGACCAAATAATTAAAATAGTGGGTATAATAACCGCAAAGAGAACCGCCAGTCGGTAATCCAGCCAGACTAAAGGACGGAACCAGAGTTTATCCATAAAATAAGAAAATATATAATTTAAAAGTGGAGAAAGATAGACAAAAAACTGACGAGTGTTTTCAAATAGCCTCAAAAAGCAGTGGAAATTTTAAAATAATCTGCACTGCTTTAGAAAAGAGGACAATGACAAAGATTGCTCAACCAGGTTAAACAACCGTAAGTTTAATCTTCATAGAGACGACATTCCGCCGCATCTGGGTTATCGGCACAATATTTCTCAAGGGAGTTTTGCTCAGGATGACTTACTCGTTGGTGAGCAGCTTCGGCTTGTAATTCTTCGACGATATCCCAGGCGGTCGCACATTCTGCCGCATTCGATCCGTCTGTACTGCAAACCTCTCTGGCGTGTTTCAATTCTTGCTCGATTTTTTCTTGGAGATTGCTCATGATGATAATAACTGTCTAAATTTCCTAAACAGCATAAGGCTAATATATCCTAGCGGATTTAATCCTCTTTGGGTAGCAGCAATTCCAAATTCAGAATGTAGTCCAAGATACAAAAGCCTTGAAGTGCTTACGGTCAAGGGGTTTTGTATCAATATGTAGAATCAGCGTAATGCTCTATTTAGTGATTGATCAAGGGGGTGCGACCTTTAGTTGATAAAAGCTGTTGTAATCAGGGTTCTACAGGGAACCCATATTGATCAAGTTTTGCCCAAAATTGACTCCATCGTTCCTTGGTCAATACCAAAGCTCGTAGGCTCAAAATAATTCCTGCTCCTTTTTCCTTCCATCGCATCCCTGAACAACATAATCGTTGTTTGACCAACGTCTTACAAGCTGCTTCCGTAACACCTGAACCAATCGGATACTTTTTCTCTAAGTAGGGCTTGCTGAAAAAAGCTGAAACCTTTACGGAGAAAAATAGTAGGCGAATTAAGAACCGCTAGAATGCACGAAAATAGGGTAGAATGCCTCAAAACCATTGCATTAAGAAGAGAGAAAGCAGATGTACCGAAAGCAACAGTACTCAATTGAAACACCAGAAAACTTGAAAAATCTGTTCGGCGGGCAGTTAGACGAAGAAAATCGTTGGATAGAAATGTCAAAAATGATTCTTTGGGAAGAATATGAGGAAGAATATGCAAAAAACTTCACAGAAAAAAAAGGAGCCCCAGCCAAATCATTTAGAATGGCATTAGGAGCATTAATTATCAAAGAAATTTCAGGAAAAAGTGACAGAGAAACAGTAGAACAAATAAAAGAGAACCCTTATTTACAGTACTTTATAGGAATGGAAAGCTATAGTAGCAAAGAAGCATTTAATGCGTCAATGATGGTTCATTTTCGTAAAAAAATAGGAATGGAATTAATAAATAAAATTAATAAAGAAATAGAAAAAAAAGCGACGGGTGTAGCGTCAGAAAAAAAAGAAAATGAAGGAAAGTTATTGTTAGATGCGACTTGTACACCAGCAGATATAAAATATCCAACGGATATAGGAATATTGAATGATGCCAGAGAAAAAACAGAAAAAATAATAGATAAGCTGTATGAAGAAATAAAAGAGAAAAGGAAAGAAAAGCCGAGGACTTATAGGGAAGTGGCAAGAAAAGAGTACTTAGCCATAGCAAAAAAACGTCGTGTGTCAAAAAAAGAAAGAAGAAAAGGAACAAAAAAACAACTAGGATATATAAAAAGAAACTTGTCTGATATAGAAAAAATGATAGAAGAGGGAGCAAAGTTAGAAAAACTAACGAAAAAAGAGCAAGAAGAGCTTGTAACGATAGGAAAAGTGTATGAGCAACAGTTAGAAATGTATGAAAAAAAGACAAATAAAGTAGAAAACAGAATTGTGAGTGTAAGCCAACCTCACGTGCGTCCAATAGTGCGTGGAAAAGCGGGAAAAGCAGTAGAGTTTGGAGCTAAAATATCGGCAAGTAATGTGAATGGCTTTGTCTTCTTAGACAAATTAAGTTGGGATAATTACAACGAATCGGGAGATTTACAAGCGCGAATAGAAGAATATAAAAGGGAAACAGGATGTTATCCGGAATCGGTTCATGTGGATAAAATCTATCGAACAAAAGCGAATCGAGCTTATTGTAAAGAAAGGGATATAAGAATGAGTGGTCCCCGATTGGGAAGACCGCCGAAAGAGGTGAGCAAAGAAAAAAAGAAAGAGGCACGCTCAGATGAAAGAGTGCGTAATGCCATTGAGGGTAAATTCGGACAGGGAAAGAGGAAATTTAGTCTTGGTCGAGTGATGGCCAAACTACCTGAGACCTCGGAAACGGTAATTGCGATGAACTTTTTGGTAATGAATCTTTCTACTCTACTTCAGAAGACAAAAAGTAAAAAGTTGTAGAGTCGTTTTTCTTGTGAAAAATGGTGTTAATTTTCCTCTCTTTTGTGAGGAGTGATTTGTGTTGACCTTTTTAGACAGAAAGGAACAATAGATTAAACAAAATCTGTATTTTGATTTGTTTCCATAAGGATAAGTTATCTATGCTTTTTCAGTCCATACTTCCCTAACCCACATTTCTTTCGTTTTTTGACTTTTTCAGCAAGCCCTAAGTATTCAGCATAATCCATTTGATGCTGATGATTCTCGTAATAAGTAATCGCTGCTTGTAGTTTCTCGGTAAGATTCTTAGAATGACTTTTTTCTTCTTTGACTTCTTTCATCAGATTTAGCAGTTCTCCTGCTTTTCCTTTTTCATGCTTGAGTTCTCGACAATTTTCAGTCAACCATTCTTTTTGTTTTGACACGGTATTCGGATGCAACGCTTCTGCCAAGGCACCTAAGTAACCAGAGGCATGATAGAAATCTAATATCTGTTCTTCCGTTTGCTTTTCTAAAAACTTCCAATTTGATTCTGCCCCGTCTGCTATCCCGACCAATGTTGCCTCTGGATAACGGTTTTTCGCTCGCTCAATTTCTCTTTCTAATCTTTCTAGAAAACTCTTTTTTCCATACTCTGGTGCCGCACCTAGATAGATTGTATGTTGACGTTCGCCTTCACTATCGTATAGGGAAACGGTTCCCACCATTGCTTCACGGTAGCCATCCTCACACATCAGCATACAGGTTCCATCTAATCCTATTCCCACTGTTGCAATTTGGCTATCCTCCTTGGGCGGGGCATAACTCCACGCTTCTTCTTTTGCCTGTACCACACTTCCTACTGCTTCACTCAATCTTTGGATATAGGATAGCGCTACTTTTCTACCATGATTTTCTAATAAATCATTTTTCACCTCTTTGCCTGCCATCCCTGACATTTTTGAGGATACCTGTTTTGCCAATAATGGCGTTGATGTTATGATTATCCTTGCTTCTCTTTCTAAGGGGCAATACGTTTTTCCTCAAAGGTGAACGCTGATATACATGACGATTCACTATAACCTCACCATAAGGTGTTTGATATTCTTTCGGTTGCTCTCCCTTACTCTTCCAGATTTCTTCACCGATTTTTAAGGGTGAACCATCTGTATCTAAATATTTCAAGGCTTCTTTGCTGGCGATGCAACCTACTTCGTTTAAGCCTTTTTGAATATTTATTTCTGTATCCAACATTGAACGACTGAGTTCTAATGTTAGTTCTATTTTTATCTTTGAACCCTCTACATTAATTAGTTTTGCTGTCATCATTGTTTCCTCTTTGTCACTTTTCATCTCATGTTAACACTTTTCTTTTCCTTCATCAACTAAAGGTCACACCCTGATCAAGTTTGTTTGCAGGTTGCTGACCATTGGTGTCAACTTAAGCCAAAATGCCTACTCACAAAAGATTAGCCTAAAAGCAGGCGGAAGTAAGAGTAGGCTGAAAAAAAGGTTAGTATATAAAAAAGTGAGCAAAAAACAAATGGCAAGACAACATCCTCGGAGAAAAGGAAACCCAGACTTACGTCGTAAGACAAATCAGCCAGGGGTAGAAATCCCTGAAATAACAAAAGAGTTGTTTGAATTACTAGAACCCACAATGTTTACACCATTAAAATATTTACAGGGAACTCATGAGAAAATGATGAGAGATAGGGTGTTAAATTTACCAGTAATGGTGGCATTAGTGTTAAGTATAGTGTATCGTCAAATAGCGGGTATAAGTGAAGCGGTAAGACTGTTAGAGGAAGAGGGATTGCTATGGGTAGCATCATTAAAAGTAAGCAAACAGGCAGTATCAAAAAGAATGATGAATGTGCCAGCCGAAATATTTGCAATATTACTAAAAGGAGTGTTAGAAAAAGCAGCCGAAAAAGGGAAGAAGCTCCAAGTAGGAGAAAAATGGGAAAAAATAAGAGAAAAGTTTAGTGCAGTGTGGATAGCAGATGGCTAAACGCTAGAGCAGATAGGGAAAAATATGAAAATAAGTAAAGAAGAAAAGAGTAAATTGGGGGGTAAAATAATGATGGTAGTGGAAGCCTTTACCCAAAGACCCGTTACTTTATGGTACACAGAAAATGATAAATCAAATGATAAAACCCACATTCCGTACATAAAAAAAGAACAAAGAAAATAAGAAAAGTCATTATGACAAAAGATAATACTGACAAGTAGTAGCCCCAAAAAAGCGCAAAATCCTCTCTCGCTCAAGCGTTAGATTGATTATTTGGGGACAATTATCCAGTACAACCCAATGAACTCCTCTCAACATCTGAAAAATCCAACGCAGTGTCGGACGCTGAGTCGGCTTTCCCAACTGATTAGGCACAGTCTCCTCCTGCTCTGCCAGAGCCAGTCTCAGTTTACGTTGTCCCAAGCTGTACACCAGTAAACACAACACCATGATGAAACTCAATGCCATAATCCGCTCAGGGGTTTTGAGAAAAACACTGGACGCCAAAAACAGAGGGTCTTTAAGGAAGCGAAAACCTCGCTCTACCCCTTGCTGTTGCTTGTAGTGGACAAGCAGTTGCTCATCGCTCAAAGAGTCTCCATCTAGCTGATTCGTCGCCAAGACAAAACGTCCTGCTGCCCGCTCTGAAGCTTGAACTTTCGCACTATTGAGGCTGAAAGTGGCTTGGGCATGATAGCTACGACGAATGGGCTGTTCATGGGGACGGGGTTTACCTCGATGACCGTAATGACATTTTTCGACGACAGTTAGGTCTTGAAGAAGATGCCATTCTAAACTCTTCTCCCATCGGCTCAGGGCGGTTAAAGCATCCTCCCGACAAGCAAATTCCTGACGCTGTAATTGTTCTAATTGTCTTTGAGCTTGAGCCGTTGCTTTCTCTGTCTTCTTCGTCAGTTGTTTGAGGTCTAAAGCTTTTTTTTGCTCGCTATCTACCACTATCCAACGTTGTTTGACTCCCCCATATTCACTTTCTAAGGAGGTAAGACGATAGCCCTCTAAATCAGTTGTGATGAATTGCTCCGAGGCTAATTGACTGACCGCATCCTGCACTTCTCTAATCGTTTTCGGCACAGAACATAACCAGTATATGCCGGTTAACTTTTGCAAGTTATCGGCACTGTATAAGGCTGAATCTGCTATATACAAACCATCGAATTGCCACTGCTCATTGAACTTTTTCAAGAGTTTAGCAAACTCTTTTTTATCACTTTGATTGCCATCTCCTAATTCGAGAAAAGCGGGAATGTCGCCATCCCCCCAACAGACTAGATTCAAGACAAATTGTTTCAAGTCTGGTCGCTTATCCTTTGAATAGCCATGAGTGATATGGATTATTTGGCTTTCTTTGTCTTCTCTCTCCACCGATAATTTATATTCCCCTTGTACCGATAATGAACTGGAGTCTAAATGGGAACTTTTCATCACTATTTTGAAGATTTCTACGGCTTTTAGACAAATTCCGAGAAACAAACGGCTGATGCCGGCCATAAAGATTAAATCTAAGACTCTCCCTAAACGGTCATCATTCAGGTCGCTGGCTTTTATTCCTTTTCCTAAAAGATGTTCTACTGGTTTATCTTCAAAAAAACGACTGAACAAATATAAAGGAGAGTTGATAAAGCCTAAGCCATTGAGAATCATCGCTTTCACTACCAGACCCGCACTGATTTTAGCACGGTCATTTTCTCCTAGTTGTTCATTGATATAATCCACTAGACCTAGTTCATCAACTATCGCCGCGATTATTCCTAAATGGTCGAGATTTTTAACGTTTAATTGGGTCATTTTCTCTTGGGTTTATTAGCTTTTTTATTTTAACTATTCTGTAGCCATTTTTGAATCTATTTTTATTTTTTCAAAACTAGTACGGAATACGGGCTAGACAATACTTTCAGGCATTTTACAAACGATCAGATGCAAGGTTATGGCATTTGGAGGCTCAAAATCCATGCACTTTGCTGGAAAAATGTGAGGTAAAACTGGAAACTGAGCTCTGAAGTCACCATTTTTCGCGCCCTGTGGCATCTAGGTTCGTTTTGTGGACTTTTTCAGCAAGCCCTATTTGAAGCTAAATATACTCATGAATATCACTCCCGTGAACTAGCTGCTAAAACCTGTAGAAGAAAATTGTTGTCCATCGCCGCCAAATAACGCTTCATCTTCAAGCTTTTTTGAGATGGCTCATGTTTAAGCAAATTAATACTTAAACGACGGAGCAAGCCCAAATTATCAGCCGCATTACCTTGACGCACTCGACTCGCATCCTCATTAAAAGTGACATCTAAAACCCAATGCAGACTATTTTCAATACTCCAGTGAGAACGAATCACATGGCTATGACGTTCGGCATCCGTAGGAAGACTGCTAATATAATAGCGAAACGTCTCTGTTGTTTTATGACCGAATTGAGTTTTACTTTTAACCATCACAACAGTTGCTAAACCGACCCACTGATTTTGGCGATGCAATGCGGAAAGCTGATTGATTGACACTGTCCAGACTTGACGAGTTTCTAAACGGTAATGTCCTTTTTCTGTCTTCTCATGATAACTGTATTCAATTCCTTGCCAGTTCTGAGCGACCGCTTGTTTAAACCAATCCCTAACTTGTTTATTAAGTTTGCCCTGATTTCCTTTGAGAGCCAATACATAGTCACCTTCACCTTGCTTTATTTGTTTTGCGATTTCTGTCTGCGTTCCCATTGCATCTAGGGTTACTACTGCCCCCTTGATGTTAAGTAACTTCAGTAACAAGGGGACTGCTTTTATTTCATTAGATTTACTATCTACTTTCTTTTGCGCTAACATCAGTCCCCGCTCACTACTCCACGCACTTATGCTGTGTAACGCATTTAGTCCTTTTTCCCTATCATAAGAACCTCTTTTCGTTTTTCCATCTATCTGTATCAGCTCTATGTCCATTTTCTCCGTTAGACTGCTTATCCAGCTCAGAAAACTTTTTTCTAGTTCTTCTGTTTCCAACATTCCAAATACTCTTCCAAAGGTATCGTGAGAGGGAATTCCCTTTGGTAACTCTAGAAACATTTCTAGCCATTCTCGTTTGGCTTTGCCATAGGCTTCAATTGCTACGAAGCCATCTGCCCCTGACAATACTGCCAATATTCCTATGGTGACAATTGCTGTTAAGTTATGGTCTTGCCTTCTCCCTGTTCTCGGTTCTTTTAGGCACTGAAAATGTTTCAGTATGCTTCTTTTGATAATTTTGACTTCTTTTTCTTGTTGTGGGGTTAGAACTCTTGCGCCGAAGCCTTTTGCCATCTTTGACCTCACTCACTTACTTTTTTTAAATAATAGCCTTTTCTTCTCTTAGATGACTGCTTCTTTTTTACACTATATTTCTCTCTTTTTGTCTGTATTTTTTGTAACAAATAAGATGCGATTACCCTGCCCCCTCGCCCTACTATCTGTTGGGCAATCTTTGTCTGAGTTCCCATGGCATCAATCGTTACGATACAACCTTTGACCTCTAGCATTTTCAGGAGTTTGGGTATCGCCGTGATTTCATTCGATTTGCTTTCCACCTTGCACTGTCCTAGTACTAGACGATTTGCTGTTGCCCATGCACTTACCATCTGAATTGCGCCCTTTCCGTTGGCATTATCATAGGAGTGGCGAAGGGTTTTGCCGTCAATCGCTATCACTTCCCCTTCACTTACCTCCGCTATACTTTTGACCCAATGCAGAAAACAGTCTTGAAATTGGGTTCTTCTGGCTTTGCGGTAGAAGATGTATAATAAGATACACTATATGAGGATGGCATCAATGTTATTTTTTCTAGAAAATCTGGTAGATTTGCCAAAGGTAAACATAAGAAATGTGATTCAAGAGGGAAAACAAGCGTTTTTAATACTGAGTTGTCAAGAGGAAGAAGTCAAATGTAATTATTGTGGTAGCTTAACGGATGAATTACATCAGACGAACAGTGTATTAGTAAGGGACTTGTCTATCTCTGGTCAAATGGTATATCTGAAAGTCCCTCGTCGTAAATTTTACTGTAAAGATTGTCAAAGGTTTTTTACAGAAAATCTAGAATTTATGGAAGCCCGTAGGAAATACACAGTGAGGTATGAAGAATATATTTATGGACGAGTAAATGTGAGCAGTGTGGAACAAGTAGGTAGAGAGGAATCTCTATCATGGGATCAAGTGAATGGAATTTACCAACGTCAATGTGAAGCTAAAAAAAAAGATTGGCAAGGAGTAAAACACCTCGGGATGGATGAAATAGCGAAACGAAAAGGTCATCAGAATTTTGTAACAGTGTTAGGAGATATAGAGAAAGGAGAATTAATAGAAGTGATAGATAGTCATCAACAAGATAAAATCATCGAAGTGCTGATGGAGAAAGAATTAGAGGTGAGGGAAGGAGTAGAACAAGTGAGTGTAGATATGTGGGGAGGATTTCCTAAAGTAATAGAAAAAGTATTTCCGAATGCAGTAATTGTAACAGATAGATTTCATGTAATGAAGGCGTTGAATGAAGAATTGAATAAAATCCGTAAACAGACAAAATTGAATGTAAAAATCAAGGGAGAAAAGTGGCTATTATTAAAAAATAAAGAAGACCTAAAAGAGGAAGAGTTAGAAAAACTAGAATTGGTGTTAAAGCAATCTGCTCGTTTGCGTAAAGCGTATGAATATAAAGAGTCATTTAGAGAGATATATGAAAAAGTAAATGATAAGGAAGAAGGAAGATTAAAATTTACAGAATGGTTAGAGAATGCAAAGAGCATTTATACAGATGTAATTAGCACAATTCGTAGGAATTTGGACTCTATTTGTAACTACTTTTTGAGTCGAACGACGAATGGGGCAATGGAAGGCATCAATAATCGTCTTAAACTAATCAAGCGTCAAGCTTATGGATTTATGAACTTTGATAATATGCGAAATCGTTTTTTAGCTTGCTTTTCATGATAAGCTTTAATTATCACTCTTTGTTCAGGAGAACCGAAATTGCTCTGGATTCAGACTAGCAAATACACGCGCAAACGTATCGTGGGAGGGGATGCCATTCGGCAATTCCAAAATTTTTTTTAGCCATTGATGTTTAGCCTTGCCGAAACTTTCCATGGCTACCCAACCTTCTGCTCCACAAATAACGGCTAAGATGGCAATCGTTAGAATATCAATGAGTTTATGCCGTTTTGTTCGTTCGATGCGAGGGTCATCTATTTCGGCAAAGTGTTCTACCAGGGCACTGGTATCGTCTAGCTAGAAGCTACAAACGTTGCAATACGAGAGGTTCAAGAAATCAGGCGAATTTGGAGTAAGTCCTCCCAAGTTAACCCTTTTTCAATTATACCGAGAGCTACAGCAGGAACTTCTCTAGTCGTAAAATGGCTGCGAACAAAGTTATGAACCATCCAGAAAATATCTAGGACTCGCTGTAATCCCACAACCGATTTAGCATAAGTATTTGTACGACGACGAAAGGCAGATAAATAGCGTCGGATAGCACTATTAAATGCCTCAACGTGGTTGGCATGGACGTCCTTTTCTTCTGGTTTTTCTGTTGTCTCAGGATGTTCTGGTTTCGGAGTTTCTACTTTCTTGAGTTTACCCTCAGAATCTCGACGTTTACTACTCTTATTTTTTAGTCTTACCACCATACCCTTCGGTAATACTTTGGTGGGACGACCTCGCTTTCCAGTCCTTAATACTTCGTGACAAATATCAAATAGCAGTTGACTATATCGCTTTTCTCCATCTGTAAATAACTGGAGAGATTCTGCACTCCTTTCAAATAATTCCGCTACCGTCATCATTGCTTCTAGAAATAATTTCTGCTCTTTTCGACCACATTTTAAATGCCAAATAAAGCGGCTTGCCCTGTCCATGAGAACGATTGTCCACCCCTCAGAGGCACTTGCTTCTTTATTTTTTCCAACTTTTGTGTATAGTTCATCCCCTTCTATTACTAATTTAGGGCTTGCTGAAAAAAGCTGAAACCTTTACGGAGAAAAATAGTAGGCGAATTAAGAACCGCTAGAATGCACGAAAATAGGGTAGAATGCCTCAAAACCATTGCATTAAGAAGAGAGAAAGCAGATGTACCGAAAGCAACAGTACTCAATTGAAACACCAGAAAACTTGAAAAATCTGTTCGGCGGGCAGTTAGACGAAGAAAATCGTTGGATAGAAATGTCAAAAATGATTCTTTGGGAAGAATATGAGGAAGAATATGCAAAAAACTTCACAGAAAAAAAAGGAGCCCCAGCCAAATCATTTAGAATGGCATTAGGAGCATTAATTATCAAAGAAATTTCAGGAAAAAGTGACAGAGAAACAGTAGAACAAATAAAAGAGAACCCTTATTTACAGTACTTTATAGGAATGGAAAGCTATAGTAGCAAAGAAGCATTTAATGCGTCAATGATGGTTCATTTTCGTAAAAAAATAGGAATGGAATTAATAAATAAAATTAATAAAGAAATAGAAAAAAAAGCGACGGGTGTAGCGTCAGAAAAAAAAGAAAATGAAGGAAAGTTATTGTTAGATGCGACTTGTACACCAGCAGATATAAAATATCCAACGGATATAGGAATATTGAATGATGCCAGAGAAAAAACAGAAAAAATAATAGATAAGCTGTATGAAGAAATAAAAGAGAAAAGGAAAGAAAAGCCGAGGACTTATAGGGAAGTGGCAAGAAAAGAGTACTTAGCCATAGCAAAAAAACGTCGTGTGTCAAAAAAAGAAAGAAGAAAAGGAACAAAAAAACAACTAGGATATATAAAAAGAAACTTGTCTGATATAGAAAAAATGATAGAAGAGGGAGCAAAGTTAGAAAAACTAACGAAAAAAGAGCAAGAAGAGCTTGTAACGATAGGAAAAGTGTATGAGCAACAGTTAGAAATGTATGAAAAAAAGACAAATAAAGTAGAAAACAGAATTGTGAGTGTAAGCCAACCTCACGTGCGTCCAATAGTGCGTGGAAAAGCGGGAAAAGCAGTAGAGTTTGGAGCTAAAATATCGGCAAGTAATGTGAATGGCTTTGTCTTCTTAGACAAATTAAGTTGGGATAATTACAACGAATCGGGAGATTTACAAGCGCGAATAGAAGAATATAAAAGGGAAACAGGATGTTATCCGGAATCGGTTCATGTGGATAAAATCTATCGAACAAAAGCGAATCGAGCTTATTGTAAAGAAAGGGATATAAGAATGAGTGGTCCCCGATTGGGAAGACCGCCGAAAGAGGTGAGCAAAGAAAAAAAGAAAGAGGCACGCTCAGATGAAAGAGTGCGTAATGCCATTGAGGGTAAATTCGGACAGGGAAAGAGGAAATTTAGTCTTGGTCGAGTGATGGCCAAACTACCTGAGACCTCGGAAACGGTAATTGCGATGAACTTTTTGGTAATGAATCTTTCTACTCTACTTCAGAAGACAAAAAGTAAAAAGTTGTAGAGTCGTTTTTCTTGTGAAAAATGGTGTTAATTTTCCTCTCTTTTGTGAGGAGTGATTTGTGTTGACCTTTTTAGACAGAAAGGAACAATAGATTAAACAAAATCTGTATTTTGATTTGTTTCCATAAGGATAAGTTATCTATGCTTTTTCAGTCCATACTTCCCTAACCCACATTTCTTTCGTTTTTTGACTTTTTCAGCAAGCCCTAATTTAACAAATTCATTCACTAAGGCGTATAAAAATAATGTCTCTTGTAATCCTGATAATTTCTTTTCCCAATTCAATATTGTTGTTTTCGCGTAGCCGAATGCTCGGGCTGCTGCATTTAATCCTATTCCTTCCATTCTGGCTTTTAATACTTTTACAATTTCACTTAATGGGGTTTCTAAGCCAGCGATTACGCTACCATAAGTCTCAGCAAAACAAGAACTACATTCTTGACAAATGAACATTTTACGTTCCCCGTTACCTTTCGTTTGATAATGAGAATGTATTTTTACGTTTTCACTATAGCAATGAGGACAGTTTTTCTTGAATAAGGCATCCTCTTTCTCTTGGCACAAGCCAACATCATTCAGGATTTTCATAGAGCTTTTCTTTAATATTGACATTGTTTTCTGTTTCCTTCTTCTTTGATATAATGACAATAATAATAGTATAATAAAAACGGGCCGATGTCTAGTCTTAAACTATTTTTCTATTTTCTCAAAGCCTTACACCATAACTTTTTCCAACTTTGATCAGACGATACCAGTTCCCTACCAGTCTATATTTGGGTCGGAGTTTCATCGCTTTTGTTTTTTATGCACTTTTCCTTATTTTCCCTTATCCATCCCTCTATAATGTTCTTGTATCTGTATCATTTTTAGATGCGTTCGCCCTGGAAAGCCGATAAAGTTGTCAAAAAAGAATGGCAGAAACTTTGTGGACAGAATTTTGCTTGTGAGGCCGATGCTCTTACTGAGGCTCAACTCTGGCCAAAAACCTTGACTTATCATCAACTCAGTCAAGTTGAGGTTCAGACTATTCCTTACTATGCCAAGGGAGGAAGACCGAAACAAGGGGCTACCCCTCTCGGTTTTCATTACCGCTTAACTGGGCAATTAAGCCTTGATTCCTCTTGCTTGGAAGCCGCATCTAAACGGGCTGGACGCTTTATTTTAGCTACTAATGTTCTTGATTCTCAGGTTTTGAGTCCCGACCAGATGTTGGCTGAATATAAGGCTCAACAAAACACCGAGCGCGGCTTTCGCTTTCTCAAAGACCCTTTCTTTTTTGCCTCTGCTCTTTTTCTCAAGAATCCTCAACGCATTATGGCTTTGATGATGATTATGGTTGTCTCTTTATTGGTTTATACTTTGGCACAACGTCGCCTACGACAGGCTTTGGCTCTTGCCCATCAGACTATTCCTAATCAAAAGGGTAAACCGACCGCCATTCCCACTCTGCTTTGGGTCTTTCAGTCTTTTCTGTTTATCCGTTGGTTAGAGATTGACGGCATTCAAACTATCGTTAATTTGACCTCCAAACACAAACATATTCTTTCCTTTCTTGGCTCTTCATGTCAAAAGTACTACTTTGTCTCTTGACTTACCTGCGGAATGTGGGTTTAAGAGATTATTTTGGCTTGATTTTCGATGAGTTGTTCACCGTTTTTGACAGTCGAGGCGAATTTTCTAGATTAAATGTATTTTTCATATCAACCGTTAAAAAACTTTTGCAAGAGGTCTCATACTTCCCTAACCCACATTTCCTTCGTTTTTTGACTTTTTCAGCAAGCCCTATTTGAAGGTATCACCCTGATTCTCTGTTTTCTCCATGAAGTCCTCAAAATCCGCTCTGCCTGTCGCTCTAAACCTCAACAGTGTCAGAGACTGTGCCAAAAACTCTGGGAGGTTTATCAAGGTACAACCAAAAGACAATTCGCTCAACGCCTGAGACGTTTTCTCGAATGGGTGAAAAAGCAAAAACTATCGGAAGTGATTACGGCCAAGGTCAGACGCATTCACCTTAAATCTCATCTTTTCCAAAGTGCCCTCGACTTTCCCGATGCTTACCGTACGAGTAATCAAGTTGACCGACCGATGAATTACTTTGACCGTGTGCTTTATTCTATGCAATATTTTCACGGCAATCTAACATCGGCGAGATTAACTGTTCGCTCTCTTGCCTTATTGTGGAATTTTCGTCCTTACTCTCGTAAAACTCGTGTTCGGAAGCAGGGACAACTTTCTCCCTTTGAGAGTCTTAATGGTTTTCGTTATCATGACCATTGGCTTCGGAATCTCTTGATTGCTTCCTCTCTCAATGGTCGTCGTCCCCTCTCTTCTCATAGACACAAACCCCTGCGGAACTAGCAACATTTTAAAGGGGGTTTTTGGGGCAACTCTGGATGTACTATTATGCCTAAAAGCCTGAAGACTCGTAAAATGAACTTGTTAATCCCGTTGAATTTTACCCCATATTACGCGAACTAAAACCTGAAACCCTTGCTACAGCGCAAATTTAGAATTGCTGAGGATTAGTTGAAAAGGGCGATCGCCCCCTTCTGGTCAAGAAAACCGCGATCGCTGTGCTAATCAAATAACGCGACTATGACAAAAAGATAGAGAATGGAAAATGCTTAGGATCGTCATTGCTGCTAGTTGATTTAAGGATTATGCGAATTTTTGTTAGTACGGGAGAAGTATCGGGAGATTTACAGGGTTCGCTGTTAGTAGAAGCCTTATTTCAACAAGCCACTCATCAAGGAATAGACCTGGAGATTGTGGGACTAGGGGGGGAGCGAATGGCCAAGGCTGGCGTTAAACTCTTGGCCAATACGGCGGCGATCGGCTCGGTGGGGTTACTCGAATCCTTGCGGTTTGTATTACCAACTTGGCAAATTCAACAAAAGGTTAAAGTCTATCTGCAACAGCATCCTGTCGATCTACTTATTCTCATTGACTATATGGGGCCAAATGTGGCGATCGGCAACTATGTTCGCCAGCAATTAGTTTCATTACCGATTCTTTATTACATCGCACCCCAAGCCTGGATCTGGTCACCGACGGCGGGCAATACCCAACAACTGCTCAATATTATCGATCGCCTATTAGCCATCTTTCCTGAAGAGGCAAAATTTTTTGCAGCCAGAGGCATTGATGTGACCTGGGTGGGCCATCCCTTAATTGATCGCATTGCCAAGGCTCCTAGTCGAGAACAGGCCAGGACAGCCCTAGGGATTAGTGCAGAACAATTAGTGGTGACACTTTTACCCGCCTCACGACTCCAGGAACTCAAATATTTACTGCCAGTCATATGCGAAGCGGCCCAACAATTACAGCAAACATTGCCCGATATTCAGTTCTATTTGCCCATTTCCCTAGATGCTTATCGTGATCAGATTGAAACAACCGTTAAAAATTATGGGTTAAACGTCACTCTACTGCAACGATCAACCCTAGAAGCGATCGCCGCCGCCGATTTAGCCATCACCAAATCAGGAACCGTTAATCTAGAAATTGCCCTCTTGAAGGTTCCCCAGGTCGTCCTCTATCGAGTCAGTCCCTTGACTATGTGGGTGGCCCGTAAAATCCTGAAATTTAATATTCCTTTTGTTTCTCCTCCCAATATCGTCATGCAACGGGCGATCGTGCCAGAATTATTGCAAGAAACCGCTACATCGGAACGAATTTGCCAAGAATCCCTCGCTTTTCTTACCCAGCCTGAACGCCGTCAAACCATTTTGGATGACTATCACCAATTACAAAAAGCCCTAGGAGAAACCGGAGTCTGCGATCGCGCCGCCCAGGAAATCCTAGCATTTGCCCAAAATCCGTCCAAAAGCAAAGCAGGGTGATGGCCCTGCCTTAAAATCTCAACAAATGAGAGAAACCTAGTAAAGATCTTCTTCTTTGTGGGTTTCGATTGTACAATCAGAGGTCGGATAGGCCACACAGGTTAAAACATAGCCTGCTTCGATCTGATCATCATCTAAGAAGGATTGGTCAGATTGATCGACACTGCCACTTGTAATCTTGCCAGCACAGGTAGAGCAAGCACCCGCACGACAGGAATAGGGCAGATCTAAACCTGCTTCTTCGGCTGTGTCGAGAATATACTCGTCATCTGGGACTTCAATAGTCTGCTTGAAACCTTCAGCTGCGTTGACTAACGTAACTTTGAATGATGGCATTTAAGGGGTTCCTCTTCTCAAATCAAACGATAGGTAGGACTCTCGGCCAAACATGACTAAAATTCTGATCAGAATTAAAGCATGACGGTGAGAATAAAGTTCACTTCCGATACTACGGGAAAAATCTTCTTACTTTGGCTTGCATTAGCAAAGAGATTCTAAGACCTTTTTGGCATAAATTTTTCTTATCTATACAGGGTCTGCTGAAAAAGTCCACAAAACGAACCTAGATGCCACAGGAGGCGAAAAATGGTGACTTCAGAGAGTAGTTTCCAATTTCAACCCCCAGTTTTCCAACGACGTGCATGGGCTTTGAGCCTCCAAAGGCCATAACCTTGCACCTGATCGTTTTTAAAATGCTTGAAAGCATTATCTGGCAAGGGTTCTATACTTATTCAGCAAGCCCTATATAGACGGACTGTTCTAGGCGATGAGCGACTCTAGACAGAGGCAAATCCCCAGTCATATCAATGGTTTCAATTGCTTTTTCTCCCGTCTATTGATGTAAACTATCAGAATAATGATTGAGATTAATCTTATTGATAAGTATTTCGGAACCCAACTCCAATGCCTCAAAATTTGAGAAACTGAAACGATTATTCTCCATAGGCAATAGCCAATGAACCTAGCCTCAACCTCAGTCTTTACCGATATTCCATGTCCCTTACGGGTAGGAATCGTCGGAACAGGTTTTGCGGCCCAACGACGGGCCGAAGCCATCCAGTCTGATCCCAGAAGCCAGTTAGTTTGGGTCACAGGCAATCGTCCTGAGCAAACTACCCATTTCTGTGAAACCTTTGGCATTGAAGCTTTGGATAGTTGGCAACAATTGGTTAACCAAGCTGATCTGGATTTAATCCTGATTGCAACCATTAATCGAGATCATGGCCTGATCGCTCGTGCTGCCCTGGAAGCGGGAAAACACGTTGTCATTGAATATCCCTTAGCCCTAAATTATGCTGAGGGCAATGCGTTGCAGTTCCTGGCTCAACACCAGAAAAAGTTATTACACGTTGAACATATTGAATTACTGGGTGGCCTACACCAGGCGATTCGTCGTTATTTACCCGCCATTGGAGAGGTCTTTTATGCTCGTTATGCGACGCTGCAATGCCAAAGTCCGGCTCCTCAACGTTGGACTTATCACTGCGAGTATTTTGGGTTTCCTTTAACGGCGGCTCTGTCGCGCTTACATCGTTTTACGGATTTGTTTGGCCCGGTGTTCTCTGTCACCTGTAAATCTCGCTTTTGGGACACTTCCGATCCGGCTTATTTTCGGGCCTGTCTCTGTAATGCTCAACTGCAATTTCAAAATGGTTTGATGGCCGATACTATTTATGGCAAGGGAGAGGTCTTTCATCAAGCCGATCGCTCTTTTGTTTTACATGGCGATCGCGGTACGCTTCACTTTGAGGGAGAAGTGGGAAACCTCGTGCAGGGGGAAGAGATTACACCCCTAGAAGTAGGCAGTCGTCGCGGTTTATTCATGCAGGATACTCAATTGGTTTTGGATCATTTGTTTGAGGACTCCCCCCTTTATGTTCAACTCGAAGCCAGTTTATATGCCCTAAAAGTCGCAGAAGCTTGTTATCAATCAGCCCTTCAAGGCAAAACTGTCTTTTTGGCGGAATTGGATAGGGAATTATAGCAGGGTTTTGTTATCTTTCGTAACAATCATGACGGTTTTCCTAAGAAAAAGCCGTTATCTTGACGGCAGTCGTTTCGCAATAGGAATAAATACTTATGTCGAATCCTACTCTCGAAATTTGTCCCGTCTGTGGTGTCAAGATTGAAAATGGAGCTAAGGTCATTTTCTCGGCTGGCCCATCGGGCACTCGTTCCAGGCTGTGGGCAAGGGTTTGCAACTTTGCGAAAAATCCCGATTGTATTAACCAAGATGAAGCGATCGCGGGCAATATTGTGAGTAATGACTACTACCAATGATCTAGACAATAAATTGTCTTTCCAGCGTTGTTACACCGTCTCAACCATGCTTTCTGTCATTCGTATTTATTTCTCTTCTGTCAGAGAAGGAGAGCTATAATAAAGAAAAAAGGCTGAAAGCAAGACGGTGTATATGACAAAGCCAAGAACAGCGAAGCCAACAGTACAATTCATAGATAGCTAGTGGTCTGTCAATTTTCTATTTGTGGATAAAGACGCTTGAGACGGATACGAGCCTCAGCCGTCGTGAATTGCCAATCTACCGACTTTTGGGAATGATTGCGCTGAGTGTACCAAGCCGTTGTTTCTTGCTCTAAAGTTTCCCGATCTGGAATTCGACGAGCTAGGCATTGCCGAGTCATTGCGGACAGCTCGTTTTCAGCAATATTAAGCCAACTGCCATGTTTTGGGGTATGGTGAATTTCCAACCGTTCGACTAGACGACGAGCCGTGGAAGGCTCAAATGCTTCATATAGTGAGGCAAGTTTGTGAGTATTTAGGGCTTGCTGAAAAAGTCCACAAAACGAACCTAGATGCCACAGGGCGCGAAAAATGGTGACTTCAGAGCTCAGTTTCCAGTTTTACCTCACATTTTTCCAGCAAAGTGCATGGATTTTGAGCCTCCAAATGCCATAACCTTGCATCTGATCGTTTGTAAAATGCCTGAAAGTATTGTCTAGCAAGGATTTCATCCTTATTCAGCAAGCCCCATTTAGCTGATCACATACTAAAATGACTTTGTCGTTATCAGCATAGTCGTTATCGAGTAAATTCTTAATTTCTGTTGCCCAGTCAACCGATGTTCTACGTTCACTGACAACTGTCTTTCGCCACCCAGACAAGGGTTCTGTAAACATAAAGATATTGGCTGTTCCATTGCGTTCATATTCGTAATCATGCGCCTCTGGCTGTCCAGGTTTGGCTGGTAGAGGAAGGCGGGTTTCTTTGACCAATTGTATAGGTTGCTCATCCATGCAAATCACTGGACAATTGGGGTCATAGGGTCGGTGATAAATTTCTAGAACATCTTCCATGTTAGACACAAATTCGGCACTCTTTTCTGGTGGAATCACGTACATCTGTCGCAGATGAGGTTTTAGTTCATTTTTTTTAACACTTGACGCACGGTTTCGTGACTAATTGCTGGCACAATTTCTAACTCGACCGCCTTGTCGGCTAGTAACCTCAATGTCCAACGGGCTTGACCAGCAGGCGGTTCTCCACAACGTAAGGCGATTAGTTTTGCTTCTACCTCTCCATCAATAATCGGTTGACGAGGCGGCGTTTTGCGGGGCTTGCGGCTTAATGCTGACTCCACACCTTCATTGACCAATCTGACTTTTCCCGTTAAGTGCGGATTGCAAGCTGCCAGCCTTGGCAAAGGTCATGCAACTTCAACCAACCGCGCCAAAGGACTTGGATACCGAGAGGAGTTTTACGACGATGTTCAAGATAACCACCAAGAAAAGCAACAGACTCGACAGCCCAAGCAACAGTCAAAATAGGGGGAAGTTTTTGAGAGGCGGCTGCTTTTAACACCTGAAGTTGAAGAGGATTAAGAATTTCAATCGCGAGAGCATCGGGCTGGGTACGATGAAGATAAGTAACGTGTAAAAGTTCAACAGCAATGACACTTAAAAAACCCAAAAGAGTTTTCATTCCATCAGAGGCAAGTCGATAACGCTCACTCTGACAACCAGACTTAAGGACTTTATGAAATTCTTCAACCCGCCATCGGTAGGTGTACCAACGAAGAATAGTGACAGCCATCTCAATAGTCTCAACAACTTCTGTAGTCAGAAGCATCCAAGATAAAGGAGTTTCGCCTTCGGGACAATCGATTTCTGTCGCATAAACAGCATAGACATTCAACGGGTCACGATTATCAAAACGATAGGGAGTTCGTAGATTAACTGAGCAAAATCGGACGGCAAGCTTAACCTTCCGTGCTTTTCTTTTTCCTGTACTCGGAATCTCGATTTCTTGATGAAAACGAATCGGTTCTGATTCCAAATGTTGCCAAAGTCGTTCACTATTTTTGTCTAAACTACGATTATGAGACGCTCTGACCAGCACTCCTGTATGCTTGAGTTGACGCACTGAGTCAAAGACTTCTGAAACATCTCCTTCTCTGTCAAATACATGAATTACCCTCGTTGAACTTTCTACCTGTTTCTCACAGGTGTTTAGAGCCTCTACCCATTTGTAGGATTCTTTTTCCTCAAATGGTCTTTGACGAGCTGCTTTTCTTTGTTCTTTCTGTCTTTCTTTTTTCTGCTTCGCCGTTTCATCTGTTGGGGGCTTTTCTTTTACCTCCCTATTCCACAGTTTTTGCCATAATAAACCTAATACTTGTCCTTTTTCTGGCTCAATTGCTAAAGCACTATGCAGTATTAATCCATTCCCTCCTTTTCCAGTCGGCCCATACCCTTCCCTTTTTTCCTTGATATTGCGATAATCTAAGAAGGTCGTATCTCCGACTGATAGCATTATCTTATATTCTTCTACGGCGGCAGTTGTCATTTCACAGTGCGGCTCTATTATCTTGACAAAGTCTGTTTTCGGATTCCCAAAAATTCATAGGCCCTCTTTAACTCGTTTCCTCCCTTAAACACTTCTGATAAGGCTTTTCCAAACCCCTCACTTAACTTTTTCCCAATCGAGAAGGCACGATTGTTTAGCCTCTCGTCTCCCAATTCACAACTGGCAAAGTTTTTTGTCCACCATTCCAACATTTTTTGACCTGCCCTTTAAGATTTTCTCCATTTTACAGTCTCATACTCCCTTCATCCTTTGTTTTTGAAATTTGAACGATAAGCGGGATGATGGCTTCAGAATATTTTTTTCCTGTCAAGAGAATCATTACTCAAACCCTTGCCAGATAAAGCCTCTAGAAGTTTGCATTGCTGGATTTTGGACTTAACGGGAAAAGTCAGATGTATCTATTGCCGAACGGGTACTGGTATCGTGTGATCAAAGCTAGAAAAAGTTATGGTGTAAGAGTTTGAGAAAATAAAAAATAACTTACGACTGGACATATTCCCGTTTTTGTTATACTATTATTATTGTCATTATATTAAAGAAAGGGAAAACAGAAAGCAATGTCAACATTGAATAAAAGCTCAATTGACCTCCTAAGTGATATTGGCTTACCCCAAGAGAAAGAGGAAGCCTTATTTCAGAAAAACTGCCCTCATTGCTATAGTGAAAACGTAAAAATACATTCTCATTATCAAACGAAAGGTAACGGGGAACGTAAAATGTTCATTTGTCAAGAATGTAGTTCTTGTTTTGCTGAGACTTATGGTAGCGTAATCGCTGGCTTAGAAACCCCATTAAGTGAAATTGTAAAAGTATTAAAAGCCAGAATGGAAGGAATAGGATTAAATGCAGCAGCCCGAGTATTCGGCTACGCGAAAACAACAATATTGAATTGGGAAAAGAAATTATCAGGATTACAAGAGACATTATTTTTATACGCCTTAGTGAATGAATTTATTAAATTAGTAATAGAAGGGGATGAACTATACACAAAAGTTGGAAAAAATAAAGAAGCAAGTGCCTCTGAGGGGTGGACAATCGTTCTCATGGACAGGGCTAGCCGCTTTATTTGGCATTTAAAATGTGGTCGAAAAGAGCAGAAATTATTTCTAGAAGCAATGATGACGGTAACGGAATTATTTGAAAGGAGTGCAGAATCTCTCCAGTTATTTACAGATGGAGAAAAGCGATATAGTCAACTGCTATTTAATATTTGTCACGAAGTATTAAGGACTGGAAAGCGAGGTCGTCCCACCAAAGTATTACCGAAGGGTATGGTGGTAAGACTAAAAAATAAGAGTAGTAAACGTCGAGATTCTGAGGGTAAACTAAAGAAAGTAGAAACTCCGAAACCAGAACATCCAGAGACAACAGAAAAACCAGAAGAAAAGGACATCCATGCCAACCACGTTGAGGCATTTAATAGTGCTATCCGACGCTATTTAGCCGCCTTTCGTCGTCGTACAAATACTTATGCTAAATCTGTTGTGGGATTACAGCGAGTCCTAGATATTTTCTGGATGGTTCATAACTTTGTTCGCAGCCATTTTACGACTAGAGAAGTTCCTGCTGTAGCTCTCGGTATAATTGAAAAAGGGTTAACTTGGGAGGACTTACTCCAAATTCGCCTGATTTCTTAAACCTCTCGTATTGCAACGTTTGTAGCTTCTAGCTAGACGATACCAGTGCCGCCGAACGGCAACAATGGGTAAATCGTTTGCAAGCGGATCGTCAGTTACAGGTTAATGGGAAAGATAGCGGTTTACTTGATCCAAATAAACTATTAATTGAAACTTTTGGACGGGATGATATTGCAGGAAAATTATTGATTTTGGGTGCGCCTGGTTCAGGTAAAACGACAGCATTATTGAGTTTAGCGGAACAATTGGTTATCGGGGCAATTGATCAACCGCAAACGGTAATTCCAGTTATTTTGGAGCTTTCGACCTGGCGCGAGGATAGTCAAAGTATTGAAGCTTGGATTGTTGAGCAGTTGTATGATTTGCATGGGGGAAATCGTAAATTTTATAAGAAATATCTAGAGCGACAGGTTTTATTGCCGTTATTGGATGGGTTAGATGAGTTGGGTTTGAAACGACAAAAAAAGTGTACAGAAAAGTTAAATAAATTTGCGCGAACCTATCCGCAATTAGTGGTTTGTTGTCGGGTTAGGGAATTTGAAACGGCGAATATTAAGTTGAGTAATCTGAATGGGGCGATCTGTCTTCAGGAATTATCGGATGGACAAATTGAAGCTTATTTTCAGAGTATTAATCGGGCTGAATTAGGGTCAGAAATGGAAACTAATTCGGCGTTACAAGGTTTATTGCAAGCAACGGTAGAAGGTGAAGCTGGTTTGTTGCGAGTGCCTTTATTTATTAAGCTATTGGCTGATGTTTATAATCCCCAAAAGCCAATTAAGAATAAGGCTGATTTGTTAGAAAAATATATTGAACGTCAGCTATCTTTTGATCAACGTTCTTCAGATCACAGAAAAGGTATGAAAAATCATCTTTGGGCTTACAAAACTGTAGAAAAAGAACCAAGATTAGATGGGGTGTGACCTTTAGTTGATGAAGGAAAAGAAAAGTGTTAACATGAGATGAAAAGTGACAAAGAGGAAACAATGATGACAGCAAAACTAATTAATGTAGAGGGTTCAAAGATAAAAATAGAACTAACATTAGAACTAAGTCGTTCAATGTTGGATACAGAAATAAATATTCAAAAAGGCTTAAACGAAGTAGGTTGCATCGCCAGCAAAGAAGCCTTGAAATATTTAGATACAGATGGTTCACCCTTAAAAATCGGTGAAGAAATCTGGAAGAGTAAGGGAGAGCAACCGAAAGAATATCAAACACCTTATGGTGAGGTTATAGTGAATCGTCATGTATATCAGCGTTCACCTTTGAGGAAAAACGTATTGCCCCTTAGAAAGAGAAGCAAGGATAATCATAACATCAACGCCATTATTGGCAAAACAGGTATCCTCAAAAATGTCAGGGATGGCAGGCAAAGAGGTGAAAAATGATTTATTAGAAAATCATGGTAGAAAAGTAGCGCTATCCTATATCCAAAGATTGAGTGAAGCAGTAGGAAGTGTGGTACAGGCAAAAGAAGAAGCGTGGAGTTATGCCCCGCCCAAGGAGGATAGCCAAATTGCAACAGTGGGAATAGGATTAGATGGAACCTGTATGCTGATGTGTGAGGATGGCTACCGTGAAGCAATGGTGGGAACCGTTTCTCTATACGATAGTGAAGGCGAACGTCAACCTACAATCTATCTAGGTGCGGCACCAGAGTATGGAAAAAAGAGTTTTCTAGAAAGATTAGAAAGAGAAATTGAGCGAGCGAAAAACCGTTATCCAGAGGCAACATTGGTCGGGATAGCAGACGGGGCAGAATCAAATTGGAAGTTTTTAGAAAAGCAAACGGAAGAACAGATATTAGATTTCTATCATGCCTCTGGTTACTTAGGTGCCTTGGCAGAAGCGTTGCATCCGAATACCGTGTCAAAACAAAAAGAATGGTTGACTGAAAATTGTCGAGAACTCAAGCATGAAAAAGGAAAAGCAGGAGAACTGCTAAATCTGATGAAAGAAGTCAAAGAAGAAAAAAGTCATTCTAAGAATCTTACCGAGAAACTACAAGCGGCGATTACTTATTACGAGAATCATCAGCATCAAATGGATTATGCTGAATACTTAGAGAAAAAGTATCCGATTGGTTCAGGTGTTACGGAAGCAGCTTGTAAGACGTTGGTCAAACAACGATTATGTTGTTCAGGGATGCGATGGAAGGAAAAAGGAGCAGGAATTATTTTGAGCCTACGAGCTTTGGTATTGACCAAGGAACGATGGAGTCAATTTTGGGCAAAACTTGATCAATATGGGTTCCCTGTAGAACCCTGATTACAACAGCTTTTATCAACTAAAGGTCGCACCCATTAGATGAAACGATTAATAGTTTAAGTTGGGTTGCTAAACAATTACAGGCAAATAACACAGTGGAGTTATTGATTGAGCAAATACAACCGAGTTGGCTCGAATCTAAAGCTCTAAAATTACGCTATCGGCTGATTATTGGGCTGATTATTGGGCTGATTATTGGGCTGATTATTGGGCTGATTATTGGGCTGATTATTGGGCTGATTATTGGGCTGATTATTGGGCTGATTATTGGGCTGATTAGGGGTGATGTTGAGGTCGTCGAAGCCTTTCAAATACCCCGCTCAAAAACTGCCAGACAAAGCTTTTTCAAGGAATTTTGTAAGGGGCTGATTAGGTGGGCTGATTGAGTGGGCGATTGTGGGGCTGATTGCGGGGCTGAGTTGGGGGCTGATTATGGGGACTGATGGACTGATTGATGGGCTAAAGCAAGAACTAAAGGAGCAATCGCGTCCGAATCAGGTCATTTGGAATTCTCTGCAAAGTGTGATTTGGACAACCGCTTTCAGTTATCCTCTGGGCGTGATTTTGGGTACTTCATTCTCTTTACTTGAGAAAGGTTCTGTTAAAAATCCTGACTGGCTCCATCTTTTCAGTTCTGCCCTACCCAACTCTTTACTTGTGGGACTTTTCTGGTCGCTATATTTCGGGATTCTCCTGGGTGGCGGTCTTGCTTGTATTCAGCATTTTTGTCTGCGTTTTGTCCTCTGGCAAAGCGGCACAATTCCCTGGAACCCATATCCCGTACTAATTTTGAAAAAATAAAAATAGATTCAAAAATAGCAACAGAATAGTTAAAATAAAAAAGCTAACAAACCGAGGAGAAAATGACCCAATTAAACGTTAAAAATCTCGACCATTTAGGAATAATCGCGGCCGTAGTTGATGAACTAGGTCTAGTGGATTATATCAATGAACAGTTACAAGAAAATGACCGTGCGAAAATCAGTGCGGGTCTGGTGGTTAAAGCCATGATTCTCAATGGCTTAGGATTTATTAATTCTCCCTTGTATTTATTCAGGGAGCATCTCACCTTTGCAATAAGTAGAAATACTTAACGAGGTAAATGAAAGAGTCAAAAAAGGTAATCATTTAAATAGGAACAGCGATGACGAAGGACTTGTGGTACATTGTCAGAATTCCAACTCGCACCAGTAATTTTAAGACGATGACCAATTTGTTTAACTTGAGATTCGACAGAGCCAGAGCCAATGGAAATGCCCTCTGCCTGCAAATAACCATAATTGACAATCCGATGTTTATGCTTGTTTAAATAAATGATAAAATTCTCAGCTTGAGGCTCTGACCATCCCTCAAAACAGGAGATAGCGGCATCCACTTCACCCGTCCAAAGAAAAGACTTGACCTCCTCAATTCGCTGGAATGACCCCCCAACTTTATAGAGGTTTTCAATTAAGTGATACCAGTCCAAAATTTCAATTCGCTCATGTTTCTGTCCTATCTCACGAAATAAGTTCCAGATACCATCATGTCCATCTCCCAAACAAATTAAAGGCTTAGCCAAAATTTGAGAATTAACCAAATCTAATAAAGCCGAGTTATCTTGAAAAAAGGCAGCTACCCCCAATTGATGAAAACTGACTCCTTTATAATCACGCCAAATTAAGGGTTCTCCCTTGGGAGTTCTGAGTCGTACCTTCCCACCATCTATGCTAATTTCTTCGACTTCTGTGTTAGAGCCCGTATTCCGTACTAGTCTTGAAAAAATAAAAATAGATTCAAAAATGGCTACAGAATAGTTAAAATAAAAAAGCTAATAAACCCAAGAGAAAATGACCCAATTAAACGTTAAAAATCTCGACCATTTAGGAATAATCGCGGCGATAGTTGATGAACTAGGTCTAGTGGATTATATCAATGAACAACTAGGAGAAAATGACCGTGCTAAAATCAGTGCGGGTCTGGTAGTGAAAGCGATGATTCTCAATGGCTTAGGCTTTATCAACTCTCCTTTATATTTGTTCAGTCGTTTTTTTGAAGATAAACCAGTAGAACATCTTTTAGGAAAAGGAATAAAAGCCAGCGACCTGAATGATGACCGTTTAGGGAGAGTCTTAGATTTAATCTTTATGGCCGGCATCAGCCGTTTGTTTCTCGGAATTTGTCTAAAAGCCGTAGAAATCTTCAAAATAGTGATGAAAAGTTCCCATTTAGACTCCAGTTCATTATCGGTACAAGGGGAATATAAATTATCGGTGGAGAGAGAAGACAAAGAAAGCCAAATAATCCATATCACTCATGGCTATTCAAAGGATAAGCGACCAGACTTGAAACAATTTGTCTTGAATCTAGTCTGTTGGGGGGATGGCGACATTCCCGCTTTTCTCGAATTAGGAGATGGCAATCAAAGTGATAAAAAAGAGTTTGCTAAACTCTTGAAAAAGTTCAATGAGCAGTGGCAATTCGATGGTTTGTATATAGCAGATTCAGCCTTATACAGTGCCGATAACTTGCAAAAGTTAACCGGCATATACTGGTTATGTTCTGTGCCGAAAACGATTAGAGAAGTGCAGGATGCGGTCAGTCAATTAGCCTCGGAGCAATTCATCACAACTGATTTAGAGGGCTATCGTCTTACCTCCTTAGAAAGTGAATATGGGGGAGTCAAACAACGTTGGATAGTGGTAGATAGCGAGCAAAAAAAAGCTTTAGACCTCAAACAACTGACGAAGAAGACAGAGAAAGCAACGGCTCAAGCTCAAAGACAATTAGAACAATTACAGCGTCAGGAATTTGCTTGTCGGGAGGATGCTTTAACCGCCCTGAGCCGATGGGAGAAGAGTTTAGAATGGCATCTTCTTCAAGACCTAACTGTCGTCGAAAAATGTCATTACGGTCATCGAGGTAAACCCCGTCCCCATGAACAGCCCATTCGTCGTAGCTATCATGCCCAAGCCACTTTCAGCCTCAATAGTGCGAAAGTTCAAGCTTCAGAGCGGGCAGCAGGACGTTTTGTCTTGGCGACGAATCAGCTAGATGGAGACTCTTTGAGCGATGAGCAACTGCTTGTCCACTACAAGCAACAGCAAGGGGTAGAGCGAGGTTTTCGCTTCCTTAAAGACCCTCTGTTTTTGGCGTCCAGTGTTTTTCTCAAAACCCCTGAGCGGATTATGGCATTGAGTTTCATCATGGTGTTGTGTTTACTGGTGTACAGCTTGGGACAACGTAAACTGAGACTGGCTCTGGCAGAGCAGGAGGAGACTGTGCCTAATCAGTTGGGAAAGCCGACTCAGCGTCCGACACTGCGTTGGATTTTTCAGATGTTGAGAGGAGTTCATTGGGTTGTACTGGATAATTGTCCCCAAATAATCAATCTAACGCTTGAGCGAGAGAGGATTTTGCGCTTTTTTGGGGCTACTACTTGTCAGTATTATCTTTTGTCATAATGACTTTTCTTATTTTCTTTGTTCTTTTTTTATGTACGGAATGTGGGCTGGAACTTTGCCCGTTTCCTCAACTACTGCGTTGAACGGCGTTTATTGCTACGAGTCGGGGGTCGTTACCGTTTTCTGCACCGTGAACTCCTCGATCACTTTGCCCAATTACCGCCTGGAACACAGATTAAATAGATTACGCTGATTTCACGGATTTTTAGTTATTAACTCACAATTGGCTCTCAAAATTATAGTCAATAGTTTTCCCGTCAATTCCTTTACAGCGATCGCCTTAACAGACCCTTTACCAGAAACTAACCCTCGCCGTCCTATCAAATTTTACAAGTGCGATTACTAAAAAATATCAAGCAAGGATTAATATTGAGTCAAAATTATTGGAAAAATCCTCAATTTTTTGTTTATATTTTATGATTAATTAGGGCTTGCTGAATAAGTATAGAACCCTTGCCAGATGATGCTTTCAAGCATTTTAAAAACGATCAGGTGCAAGGTTATGGCCTTTGGAGGCTCAAAGCCCATGCACGTCGTTGAAAAACTGGGGGTTGAAATTGGAAACTACTCTCTGAAGTCACCATTTTTCGCCTCCTGTGGCATCTAGGTTCGTTTTGTGGACTTTTTCAGCAGACCCTAATTACAAGAGAATGTCACGATTACAATTCCCAATCCGAAGCCAAATTAATTTGGGTGGATGACCGTAAAGTAATGCCCGTTGATAAAAATCTGAATCTTTAGAAATCACAATGAAATTATTATTTTTGGCATATTCCCAAATTATTTCATCGGCAAATCCTTTCATCCCAATATCCCTAACGTGAAGACTATTAGGAAATTCAGTAGCCAGTAAACGCGGCAATTTGGGTGATAAATTTTCATCAAACAGTAATTTCATCGGGAATAATCATTAAATGGCGATTGCGGTCAGCAGCAAAAGCGAAACAGGCTTGTATATCTTCTAAAGTTAGATCGGGAAAATCGTCTAAAACTTCCTCAATCGTCATCCCTCCCCCCAAATAGTCTAAAACATCATTAACGGTGATGCGAGTGTTAATAATACAGGGCTTTCCGCTACGAATGGAGGGGTTAATTGTAATTCTTTGACGATAATTCATCGTTTTTTCTCAATAAATTAACATAAGAAACTAAATTTATGATCGCGCCGTCTTATCAAATTTTTTAAAAGCGATCGCGTATAGAGATAACATCTATTTTCAATGATTCTGATTAGCGACAAACTGATCAACTAAAGCAATATCAATATCCAACTCCTCAGCAATTTCCGCGATCGTTAACCCTAACTTTATCAGTAGGGGAATTGTCTCAAGTTTGCCCTTAAGCAGACCAATCTGTTCCCCTTTTAAAAGACCGCGTTGTTCCCCTTTGAGAAGACCTCGCTGTTCCCCTTTGAGAAGACCCCGCTGTTCTCCTTCCTGTAAAATTTCCTGATAAACGGCTGATTCCTTCATGATTTCACTCCGTAAAATTGTTTTAATAAGCTCAGGCTTTAGAACAAGTCCTCCAAACACCGAGGCGGCTGTCATCAGATTTCCCCTAACTCGATTGTCCGTAATTGTCTCTAAGACCTCGGCAACCTGTCTCAATTTTAATTCAGGATCGGAACTTTGGGTTAATACCGCTAGGGGCAATAACCCTGGACTGATTAGAAATAAATCGGAAGATTCTTCCCAGAGACGAATCACTCGATAGCGATGAGTTGTTTCTCCGAGTTGAAAGCTATCTTGATAGACCAAATTCGATTGAGTAGGTTTCAGGTAAATGACAACCTGGTGCATGGTTTTAAGCGGAAAACGGCGATAGACCCTGACTCGATAATCTAACATCCTAAAACCCATATTTTCGTCAGGTTCAGTCTGAAATTCCAGGTGCAAAACCAAATCTTCCGATTGTTCGAGAATGAGAGAATCAGCGCGGATCGGTTCTAAAGATAATTCCGTTGGACTCAGTTTTGTCAAGGTAACGGCACGACCGAGTAACCAAGTGGCATAATCTTCAGAAAAGTTTTCGGCGAGAAATTTGGAGACATTATCAAACATGGACAAATTCTAACATTTCTGGGATCGCCGTCTTATCAAATTTTCAAAAAGCGATCGCCACTTTCCCCTTCACCTCACCAAAAGCGATCGCTTAAAAACCACGACTCAAAGTAATAGCGATCGCCTTTAGAAGATAGATTGTTAATGCGATCGCAATAACTTTGATATGGGGAATAAAAACTATGGGTAAATATAGATTTTCTCAACGAGTTATTTCATTTCAGTGCGATTCAGTTACACTTTATAACGTAATCAACCAATTCATTCACGAAATCAAACAAGGGTCTGTCACACTAATATCAGAGACCAGAAGGTTTCTAATTGGTTTCAAATTGATTAAATTAAGGAGAATAACAATCATGGGTATTGATGTTCATGCTGTTCAAATTGGTCGACACATTACTTTGGAGGAATTGGCGGAAGTAGGCATCCAATTATCAGATTGGCTGCTCTTGAAGCATGAATTCACTCTAACAAACAAAGATTGGGAGGATGGTGAGCATTATGTGGTAAACGTGGAAAAGACAGTTTCTTCCGTCAAATGTCTGGGTTGGTCTTCTCATATAAAATCGAAATGAGCCGAGCAGATCATTCACTGCTCATTTCGGTTGATGATGGTGATATTCGCAACCAATTGGTAGGGCTGGGCATCGCTTGGTTTATAGCTTGGCCCATACTTCTTACAGCTGGATGGGGAATGTTTATTAAAGGCAGCAATTCTCAGTTTTAGACACAGCAAGCCTTTTAGGGATTTAAAGAACATTTAAAAGAGGGTTTTTGGGGCAATCCTAGGTGTACTATTATGCCCAAAAGCCTGAAGACTCGTAAAATGAACTTGTTAATCCCGTTGAATTTTACCCCATATTACGCGAACTAAAACCTGAAACCCTTGCTACAGCGCAAATTTAGAATTGCTGTATTAAAGGTGAATTCCGCCAAACAATTTTTTCAAAAAGGCTCTTCTGGATTGACGTTGAAAAATGTATAATAAGATACCCTATATGAGGACGGCATCAATGTTATTTTTTCTAGAAAATCTGGTAGATTTGCCAAAGGTAAAAATAAGAAATGTTATTCAAGAAGGAACAGAGGCTTTTTTGATACTGAGTTGTCAAGAGGAAGAAGTCAAATGTAATTACTGTGGAAGATTAACCGATGAATTACATCAGACCAACAATCTACTCATAAGGGATTTGCCCATTTCTGGTCAAACGGTGTACCTACAAGTCCCTCGTCGTAAGTTTTATTGTAAAAAATGTCAAAGGTTTTTTACAGAAAACTAGAATTTATGGAAGCACGTAGAAAATATACAGGGAAGCATCTCACTTATGCAATAAGTATTAATACTTAGGGCTTGCTGAAAAAAGCTGAAACCTTTACGGAGAAAAATAGTAGGCGAATTAAGAACCGCTAGAATGCACGAAAATAGGGTAGAATGCCTCAAAACCATTGCATTAAGAAGAGAGAAAGCAGATGTACCGAAAGCAACAGTACTCAATTGAAACACCAGAAAACTTGAAAAATCTGTTCGGCGGGCAGTTAGACGAAGAAAATCGTTGGATAGAAATGTCAAAAATGATTCTTTGGGAAGAATATGAGGAAGAATATGCAAAAAACTTCACAGAAAAAAAAGGAGCCCCAGCCAAATCATTTAGAATGGCATTAGGAGCATTAATTATCAAAGAAATTTCAGGAAAAAGTGACAGAGAAACAGTAGAACAAATAAAAGAGAACCCTTATTTACAGTACTTTATAGGAATGGAAAGCTATAGTAGCAAAGAAGCATTTAATGCGTCAATGATGGTTCATTTTCGTAAAAAAATAGGAATGGAATTAATAAATAAAATTAATAAAGAAATAGAAAAAAAAGCGACGGGTGTAGCGTCAGAAAAAAAAGAAAATGAAGGAAAGTTATTGTTAGATGCGACTTGTACACCAGCAGATATAAAATATCCAACGGATATAGGAATATTGAATGATGCCAGAGAAAAAACAGAAAAAATAATAGATAAGCTGTATGAAGAAATAAAAGAGAAAAGGAAAGAAAAGCCGAGGACTTATAGGGAAGTGGCAAGAAAAGAGTACTTAGCCATAGCAAAAAAACGTCGTGTGTCAAAAAAAGAAAGAAGAAAAGGAACAAAAAAACAACTAGGATATATAAAAAGAAACTTGTCTCATATAGAAAAAATGATAGAAGAGGGAGCAAAGTTAGAAAAACTAACGAAAAAAGAGCAAGAAGAGCTTGTAACGATAGGAAAAGTGTATGAGCAACAGTTAGAAATGTATGAAAAAAAGACAAATAAAGTAGAAAACAGAATTGTGAGTGTAAGCCAACCTCACGTGCGTCCAATAGTGCGTGGAAAAGCGGGAAAAGCAGTAGAGTTTGGAGCTAAAATATCGGCAAGTAATGTGAATGGCTTTGTCTTCTTAGACAAATTAAGTTGGGATAATTACAACGAATCGGGAGATTTACAAGCGCGAATAGAAGAATATAAAAGGGAAACAGGATGTTATCCGGAATCGGTTCATGTGGATAAAATCTATCGAACAAAAGCGAATCGAGCTTATTGTAAAGAAAGGGATATAAGAATGAGTGGTCCCCGATTGGGAAGACCGCCGAAAGAGGTGAGCAAAGAAAAAAAGAAAGAGGCACGCTCAGATGAAAGAGTGCGTAATGCCATTGAGGGTAAATTCGGACAGGGAAAGAGGAAATTTAGTCTTGGTCGAGTGATGGCCAAACTACCTGAGACCTCGGAAACGGTAATTGCGATGAACTTTTTGGTAATGAATCTTTCTACTCTACTTCAGAAGACAAAAAGTAAAAAGTTGTAGAGTCGTTTTTCTTGTGAAAAATGGTGTTAATTTTCCTCTCTTTTGTGAGGAGTGATTTGTGTTGACCTTTTTAGACAGAAAGGAACAATAGATTAAACAAAATCTGTATTTTGATTTGTTTCCATAAGGATAAGTTATCTATGCTTTTTCAGTCCATACTTCCCTAACCCACATTTCTTTCGTTTTTTGACTTTTTCAGCAAGCCCTACTTATGGGCAGAAAAATAAGACTTTGAACTTCAGGGCAAACGCATCTTATCCGAGTAAAACCTTAAGGAGATAGTCCTCGTCCCAACCAGCGCGTAGCCGTTTATTCTTGATACCAAGTTTCAGAGTATTTTCCTTTGTGAGCAAGTTAAGAGCGATATGGCGTAAGACGGCTAAATTCTCAGGAGCAAAATCCTTACGAATGCGACAAGCATCCTCGTTGAAGGCCAAGTCTAGAACCCAATGTAAAGAGTTTTCTATCAACCAATGACTACGAACAGATTGGGATAATTTTTGAGCATTACTCGGCAGGCTACTGATATAGTAGCGAGTCTCATACTCTGTTTTGTCTTTCAATCGTCTCTCCGCTTTAATCATACAGATGCTCGTCAACTTTGCCCATTTCTCCCCACCCAGCAAAAATTCTGTTTGTTCCATCGTCCAGCAACGGCGAATTTCAATCCGTCCATGTCCCTTGTCTATTGTTTGATGAAAATCATGCTTAATTCCCACAAAATTAACCGATTGAGCATGAGCAAATAATTGTTCAACATCCTCACATAAATTACCTTGATTGCCTTTCAATGCCAAAACATAATCTCCCCCTCGCCCTACTATCTGTTGGGCAATCTTTGTCTGAGTTCCCATGGCATCAATCGTTACGATACAACCTTTGACCTCTAGCATTTTCAGGAGTTTAGGAATCGCCGTGATTTCATTCGATTTGCTTTCCACCTTGCACTGTCCTAGTACTAGACGATTTGCTGTTGCCCATGCACTTACCATCTGAATTGCGCCCTTTCCGTTGGCATTGTCATAGGAGTGGCGAAGGGTTTTGCCGTCAATCGCTATCACTTCTCCTTCACTTACCTCCGCTATACTTTTGACCCAATGCAGAAAACAGTCTTGAAATTGCTCTGGATTCAGACTAGCAAATACACGCGCAAACGTATCGTCGGAGGGGATGCCATTCGGCAATTCCAAAATTTTTTTTAGCCATTGATGTTTAGCCTTGCCGAAACTTTCCATGGCTACCCAACCTTCTGCTCCACAAATGACGGCTAAGATGGCAATCGTTAGAATATCAATGAGTTTATGCCGTTTTGTTCGTTCGATGCGAGGGTCATCTATTTCGGCAAAGTGTTCTACCAGTCTATATTTGGGTCGGAGTTTCATCGCTTTTGTTTTCTATGCACTTTCCCTTATTTTCCCTTATCCATCCCTCTATAATGTTCTTGTATCTGTATCATTTTTAGATGCGTTCGCCCTGCTTTGAACTTTATCGAACTTTATCAAAAAAAGAAATGAGAGTATAATAGTCGAGACCCACTTTCCAAAATCTATCCCAATTGAGGAACAATCTCATGTTATCAGTGTTATCAGAAAATGAAAAAAGGATTCAAGAGTTATGTCAAGAGTTGGGAGAATGTCTCTATCAACAATCTCAAGTTAAAACATTTAATAATTTGGGCGAAATAGAGGAGACTGTCAGAGACTTAATGATTCAGTATGTCAACCCAGAAATAGGTATTTTTTTGTCAAAACAAGTACCGAGGAAACCACAGGTCGGATACGAACAGTAAAAAGTATTTTGGGGGAATTGCCCATTACAGAAAAACAAGCGAAGAAATTAGAACTAAAGCCTCGAACTCAGATGAGTCCAATGTTAGAGAAGAACTGTTTGCTACTGAGTGGCGATGAGTCTTATGAAAAAGCAGCTAAGAAAATCCAATCATTGACGGGAATTGCTGTTTCTCACAGTACGCAACAACGCCTTGTACATCGCTATCATTTTGAAGAATTACCCTCTAACACAGAAGTCGAAGAAATTAGCATAGATGGTGGGAAGGTACGACTCAGAACTCCCAAGGGAGAACCCTTAATTTGGCGTGATTATAAAGGAGTCAGTTTTCATCAATTGGGGGTAGCTGCCTTTTTTCAAGATAACTCGGCTTTATTAGATTTGGTTAATTCTCAAATTTTGGCTAAGCCTTTAATTTGTTTGGGAGATGGACATGATGGTATCTGGAACTTATTTCGTGAGATAGGACAGAAACATGAGCGAATTGAAATTTTGGACTGGTATCACTTAATTGAAAACCTCTATAAAATTGGGGGGTCATTCCAGCGAATTGAGGAGGTCAAGTCTTTTCTTTGGACGGGTGAAGTGGATGCCGCTATCTCCTGTTTTGAGGGATGGTCAGAGCCTCAAGCTGAGAATTTTATCATTTATTTAAACAAGCATAAACAGGCACTGGTATCGTCTAGCTAGAAGCTACAAACGTTGCAATACGAGAGGTTCAAAAAATCAGGCGAATTTGGAGTAAGTCCTCCCAAGTAAACCCTTTTTCAATTATACCGAGAGCTACAGCAGGAACTTCTCTAGTCGTAAAATGGCTGCGAACAAAGTTATGAACCATCCAGAAAATATCTAGGACTCGCTGTAATCCCACAACCGATTTAGCATAAGTATTTGTACGACGACGAAAGGCGGCTAAATAGCGTCGGATAGCACTATTAAATGCCTCAACGTGGTTGGCATGGACGTCCTTTTCTTCTGGTTTTTCTGTTGTCTCTGGATGTTCTGGTTTCGGAGTTTCTACTTTCTTTAGTTTACCCTCAGAATCTCGACGTTTACTACTCTTATTTTTTAGTCTTACTACAAGACCCTTCGGTAATACTTTGGTGGGACGACCTCGCTTTCCAGTCCTTAATACTTCGTGACAAATATTAAATAGCAGTTGACTATATCGCTTTTCTCCATCTGTAAATAACTGGAGAGATTCTGCACTCCTTTCAAATAATTCCGCTACCGTCATCATTGCTTCTAGAAATAATTTCTGCTCTTTTCGACCACATTTTAAATGCCAAATAAAGCGGCTAGCCCTATCCATGAGCACGATTGTCCACCCCTCAGAGGCACTTGCTTCTTTATTTTTTCCAACTTTTGTGTATAGTTCATCCCCTTCTATTACTAATTTAACAAATTCATTCACTAAGGCGTATAAAAATAATGTCTCTTGTAATCCTGATAATTTCTTTTCCCAATTCAATATTGTTGTTTTCGCGTAGCCAAATACTCGGGCTGCTGCATTCAATCCTATTCCTTCCATTCTGGCTTTTAATACTTTTACAATTTCACTTAATGGGGTTTCTAAGCCAGCGATTACGCTACCATAAGTCTCAGCAAAACAAGAACTACATTCTTGACAAATGAACATTTTACGTTCCCCGTTACCTTTCGTTTGATAATGAGAATGTATTTTTACGTTTTCACTATAGCAATGAGGACAGTTTTTCTTGAATAAGGCATCCTCTTTCTCTTGGCACAAGCCAACATCATTCAGGATTTCCATAGAGCTTTTCTTTAATATTGACATTGTTTTCTGTTTCCTTCTTCTTTGATATAATGACAATAATAATAGTATAATAAAAACGGGCCGATGTCTAGTCTTAAACTATTTTTCTATTTTCTCAAAGCCTTACACCATAACTTTTTCCAACTTTGATCAGACGATACCAGTTCCCGTTTTTCCTCGACAATCCATAGGTGGTAAATAATTTTTTCCTGCCCAAATAATGGGATTATGTTTTGAAGAATGGAAAGCAAAGAGGGCTTGTCTTGACGACTAACCCGAAATACAATAATTCCTAAGAATTGTTCAGGGGGATAATTTCTAATATTAGCAAAATCCAGATCAAGAGTAACTAATATCCTACCTTCTTGTTGACAAATCTCTAAAAGAATTGGGTCTTTTTCTCCTTTTAGTTTTTGCTGATGTACAGTCATTGCATCATAACCGTATTCTTGAAGTATTTCCGCAAATTCTATTGGTAAGTTTTCATCAATTTTAAATTTCATGTTATCCCTATTAAGCCGATATGATTCTTTCACGAGCTAGTTCTGCGGCATAGGAAATCGCTGCTTTTAGATCAAGTTCGCTCAGAGATGGATAGCTTTTTAATATTTCTGCATTACTGACTCCAGCCGCTAAGTTATCTAGAATAACAGACACCATAATGCGGGTTCCTTTAATGCAGACTTTACCATGACAGATGGAAGGATCACTTGCAATTCTTTCTTGCCATTTCATATTTTTTACTCTGAATGTCTTTCATCTCGAATTATATCAGACAATTTCCGTAAGTGACAGATGCTCACGGTAAGCGATCGCAATCATTACTTAAACTAACTAAGAGAGGCGATCTCACTCTTTCTTTACACTAACTAAGAACGGCGATCGCAATCATTCTTTAAACAAACAAAGAGCGGCGATCGCCTTTTTTAACTTCGATTCTTTAACCAACGCTGAAATGAGGTTTGACTTTCGCCCGATGGCTGTCCTAGAATTAAATTTTTAAGACTAATATCTTCATCCAGTTGATGCCAATGAATACCACTACCGTCAGCAATTAAACGATAATCATTACGCTCTAAAATGGAACCATTTAACAGACGTGGATACCATGCCAGAGGGACGGAAATGGTGCGTCCATCGGATAAATCTACGGAAAGAGCCTCGTCAGTGATGGTTACTTTTTGAATGATTGGTATGGTCAATAATTCAATCGTTGAAGAAGTCATGCCAGCCTCTTAGTAATTGTTCTTGATGAGTTTCAACTAATTTTTGAATGCGGTTAATTTCTACACGGCTAAATCCTTGCTTATTTTGAAGACGGACGGGCTGAAGCCAAAATTTAGTGAGAGATTTATCCCGTTCAATGTGAATATGGGGAGGCTCATTTTGATCCCCTGCATAGCAAAAAAATCGGTATGGGCCAACGGTTAACAGGGTGGGCATTCAAAAATATTAACTCTATTCTTTACAACATAACTGATGTCTATATTAAGTGTCAATAAAAATTTGTATTTTTTTAAATTGTCCTTACTAGGGTGATCGCCATATTTCTTTAAGGAGATTAAGAACAGCGATCTTGGAGTATATTTTTAAATTTCTCCGCGTATTCTGAATGCGTTTTTCCTCGACAATCCATAGGTGATGAATAATTTTTTCCTGCCCAAATAATGGGATTATGTTTTGAAGAATGGAAAGCAAAGAGGGCTTGTCTTGACGACTAACCCGAAATACAATAATTCCTAAGAATTGTTCAGGGGGATAATTTCTAATATTAGCAAAATCCAGATCAAGAGTAACTAATATCCTACCTTCTTGTTGACAAATCTCTAAAAGAATTGGGTCTTTTTCTCCTTTTAGTTTTTGCTGATGTACAGTCATTGCATCATAACCGTATTCTTGAAGTATTTCCGCAAATTCTATTGGTAAGTTTTCATCAATTTTAAATTTCATGTTATCCCTATTAAGCCGATATGATTCTTTCACAAGCTAGTTCTGCAGCATAGGAAATCGCTGCTTTTAGATCAAGTTCGCTCAGAGATGAATAGCTTTTTAATATTTCTGCATTACTGACTCCAGCCGCTAAGTTATCTAGAATAACAGACACCATAATGCGGGTTCCTTTAATGCAGACTTTACCATGACAGATGGAAGGATCACTTGCAATTCTTTCTTGCCATTTCATATTTTTTACTCTGAATGTCTTTCATCTCGAATTATATCAGACAATTTCCGTAAGTGACAGATGCTCACGGTAAGCGATCGCCATCATTCCATAAACTAACGAAGAGCAGCGACCGCATTTTTTATTTTGTTAGAGGGAAGTCCGCGATCGCAAGTTAAGAGGAAGACAATTTTTGTTGACCATGTACGACAGTCAAGACATCAATTCTATCAACTCCAACGTAGTAAATAACTCGATAATTTGCTTCAATAATTTCACGAATTTGCTCCAGGTTAATTTCAGGTAACATTCGACCTGAATTAGGAAAGTTACCTATTTGTTCTGAACGTTTTGTAATGAGATCAACTAACCGATTGGCGTATTCAGGGGAAATCTGAGCATGGTAGTTATGGACTGCTTTCAATTGCTAAATTGCCTTGTTTGTCCAAAATACTTTCATGGTTGAAGACCAAATTGCGATCGCACTTCCTCTATGGATTTAACCTGCCCCGCTTGGCTGTCCGCTAAACCTGCTTCGACAGTTAAAATCAAATAAACTTGGTGCATAATATCATCCCAAGTACAGTTATCAGGTAATTGTTCAATGAGACTATGGGCTTGTTGTTTAATGTTTAATGTTTTCATGTTTTAGCGTTATCAAGATTTTGTTGAAAATGCAATTGTTGATCATTATAGTCCATTTTTTAAATCATTGTTTACCTTTTCTAATCTTGTTATAGAAAAATCTGCGATCGCAATCATTCTTTGAAGGGATTAAGGATGGCGATCGCCTTTTTAATGTTGTTACGCTAAAGTTGGTGATCGCAATCATCCCTTAAACTAATTAAGAGCGGCGATCAAACTACACATTCATGAAATCTAAAGAGTTAGGTTCAATACGAGCTAAGTTGACTTGTTGTCGCCAAGTTTCTTGTAAACGTTTTCTTTCTTCAATTTGACGAAATTCTGTCCATACAAGAGAGCGTATTTCTGTATCATCTAAGAAAGCAAACCACTCATCTTTCATGCCATCAGCATATAAAATACGATCTATAAACTCCTCAAGCATATAGTATTGAACCTCGGAAGGCACAGTTAACCAGTTGTTCAATGTCACTTCACATTTTTTGATGATTTCATCATAAAGCGATTGAAGATTTTTTTTGACAGTTTGAGGAGTCATTTCTTTTAGCTCAAGAGTATTAGTGTCTGGGGACAAAGAACTATTTAAATGGCCTCTGATAATCCTTAGAAGCAATGAACCATAAGACATTTCATAATCGTAAAATGTCCTAAATCCTAGCTCTAGTTTATTATTTTTTTCCGCAAATTTATCAGCCATTACTAATATAAAATCAGCATTTCTTTTAGTTGTTATGTCTCCCAAACCAACTTGAGAAATAAGAGTGTCGGCCACACGACTCTTGAAATTAGCAATGGAATCTTGTAAGCCACAATCTAATAAATGAAAATTTTGCGATATATTAGCTCTTAATTCAGCGATATATTGTAAATACGCAATTTGATGAGAGCCTTTGTCATCAGGGCTATAAGCCCTTTGAGTGATCTTTCCTTCATCAGGAATATGTAAATGGAGTTTGCAATCCTCCAAGGCTTTCTTAACCTGCTTTTCAAATTCAGGGTCATTTTTTGTCATGCCTTCTTTGAACTCTTCGTTTAAAGTTCTCATAGATTCAGACAACTTGTCCATAAATTGATTAAACAAACCTAGAAATTGACGAGACGTATTTGCATAATTAGATAGCAAGTTGCGAACATTTATCAATTCTTCGTTCACAGTTTTTTCTAATTCTTGCAAACGAATCTGGCAGGAACGTGCATACTTTCTATCCAAGTCATTAATAGAATGAGCTAGATAGTTAAGAATTGTGTCAAGAAAGCCAGCAACTTGATCTTTATCCGCACAATCAACAATTAGAGACTGGATAACATCAATATGCTGTTGTTTAATAGATTTTTGTAAATCCTGACAGTTTACATAGTTGTCAACGAGAGTAGGCGTATAATTTAGGATCATGTAAGACCATAAATTGACGGGAAGTTCAATTAATGACCTTTCAGCGATATCATATAATTTAACGTCAACATCAGCCCAATAATCTCCTTTTTGAGGTTTTTTGATAAAGATAATGACATCAACATCCTCTCCTACTGTCTTGACTAAGCGAGCTTCATCGCCGATACCAGTATCTCCGAGACCAGGCAGGTCAATTAAAGCAATCTTTCCTACTTCCTTTTGAGGAAAAGGACAGAAGATTTTAACTTCCTTAATTGCTAAATAACGAAAGTAGATTCGCTCACCATTTTCATCATCTTGAGCAACATATTCTCTAATTTGCTCTTTAGTAATTTCTAAAGGTTTATCTTGAGTTGTTCCTAAAAATTTGAAATACTTATCAAAATAGTCTTTATATTTTTTGAGATGCTCATACTTAGCTTTATATTCAGCAAGTTTTTTAGATGTTTCAGGAAGTTCAGGGAGTGAGTTTCGAGCAAAATCTTGAATATTTGGTAAATTTCCTAAACTCAATTGCTCATAATAAGGCTTAATAATTTCTTCCAAAAAGCTTTCTTGTGTATGAAAATAAACTAATCCATGAGTTTTTTGACTACCATCTTGTTTATGATAGATCGTACTACGAACACCAGTACAATGCTCTCTGTCTCCATCAGGAATTTCTGAACGAGTTAAACCACTTACGCTTTGTAAAAATCGACTTTTTCCTTGTCTGGCACGTCCGACTACACCGATATTGAGTGTAGAACGCTTAAAACGGCGTTTCAATTTTTGCAATGCTCTTAAATCTTCGTCAATTAATTTTTGTAAATCATCTAAACTGAGTTTTTTAAACAATTCCAAAACAATGGGGTCATCTAACTTAGGAATCAGTGAAATCCTTAAGTTCTCTAATTCTTTAAGATTTTCCTGAGATTCCTTAAGTTTATGTTCAACCTGTTCAATTCTCTGGACAAAAGGCTGTCTCTGCTGAATAATCTTGCCAATAAGCACTTCCCTAGTAACCATAATTTAGATACCTTATAAATAAATTAAATTTGCTCAAAGCAGAATAGCACATCAGGACAATACCACTTTTCAGAACCCTTGTAATAGATCAGCGAGGTCAAAGCCTTACGGTGAGCGGATCGAGTATGTCGGACATTTTGAAATTTGGTATAACTACTGTGCTCTGGTTATTCTAAACCAGTTTTCCTGAAATATCACAATCATTAACAAATCTTTACGTTGCCAATTGCTTTCCTGTGAAATAAAGCCAAGCTTACATCAAAAAAACAACCATTACTTACAGGAACCACGCATCTAACCTTTCTGCGATTTCTGATGATTTTTGTGTATTGTGTTACATACAGATAAAAACTCTTGTTTCTTATGATCAACCTAATTTGAGCAAGATTGGTCTCTAAATCCTTCTTCAAGTAACGAAAATTCAGTCCTTACACCACGTTAATACTAGAAATAGACGGAAGATAAAAAAATACTCAAAACTTAGAGATTTACCTAGTTTTTGGGAAGAGAACTTACAGAAATCACTTTCTCTGTGGTAAATGATACCGATTTGTATGCCTAGTCCATGTCATAACTCAAGGCGGGGTTGTCTTCTCATACAAACAGAAGCCAATATATTAATCAGTTCTTTTAGTAAGCTGGACTAACCAGTGGGGATGAATTAGGTATTGTATTTATGGACAGAGAACACTATTGCTTTGTTTATAAATTCCAAGTTTTATTGTAATTATCATTTAAAATCTCTCAAGCGATCGCAATTAACAGAGCAAAAACTGCTATAATTTCATCAAAAGTTTCTTCTTCCCAATAATGCCCTCTCTCAACATCTCCCACACCTTTAAATTCACCCCTTCCCTCGCCCTAGAAGCCCTACAAAACCAACGATTTGATGATCTAGACCACTATCAAGTGCGTTTAGACCTGTTTAACCTGTCCATCATGGCAGACTACGATCAACTCCTTTGTTTGCCCACCTTAAACGCCATTGATAAATATTGGTATCAAATCGAAACCGCTAGAAAAGTAATGCGTCAATTAGGTGGTAGGGCCCTATTAGCAGATGAAGTCGGACTCGGTAAAACCATCGAAGCAGGATTAATTTGTAAAGAATATTTAGCCAGGGGACAAATTCAATCTATCTTAGTCTTAAGTCCCGCCTCCTTAGTCTCCCAATGGCAACATGAATTAAGCGAAAAATTTAACATAGATAGCATCACCACCGACTCTAAATCACTCCAACAAAACCCCGAAGAATTTTGGAATAATAATCAAAGAATTGTCGCCTCTTTACCGACTGCCAAATCCGCCAAACATTTTCCTTTTGCCACTGGACGCAATTGGGATTTAGTAATTGTCGATGAAGCCCACCATCTCAAAAATAGGAATACCCTTTCCTGGAAACTCGTTAATGCCCTCAATAAACGCTTCATTTTAATGTTGACCGCGACCCCTGTACAAAATTCCTTAGTCGAATTATTTAACCTTTTAACCCTACTCAAACCAGGACTATTAAAAACCGAAGCCGCTTTCAAAAAAGAATATGTAATGTCGGGCAATGGTCGCGTGCCGAAAAATCCCGAAAAACTGCGTCAATTAATGCGAGAAGTGATGGTACGCAATACCCGCGCCTTAGTAGATGTTAAACTGCCCAAACGCTTTGCGACAACCATTTCTGTGACCCCTTCCCCTGCCGAGAAAAAATTATATCAAGATGTAACCGAATTTTTGCGCCATCCTGATGTTCCCCTTGATAAACTTTCCACCACTAATTTATTAATGCGTGCAGGGTCTTCTCCTAATGCCTTGACCGATTCTCTTAAACAACTCAATAAACGCATCGAAAGTGATGTGTTGAAAAGCTTAGTCAAACGTGCTGCCCAAGTTAAAAAAGCCGAAAAAGCCAAAGCCTTAATTGATTTATTGCAACAATCTAGTCAAAAAACCTTAGTGTTTGCTACCTTTAAAGCTACCAGTGATTATTTACAAACCATGCTTCAGGAAGCAGGCATTGTCTTTGTCACCTTTCGCGGCGATATGTCTCTCAAAGAAAAAGATGCGGCCATAGAAGCCTTCCGTAATGAAGTGCCAGTGCTTTTGGCTTCGGAAACAGGGGGAGAAGGTCGTAATATTCAATTTGCCAATGCGATCGTCAACTATGATTTGCCCTGGAATCCGATGAAAATTGAGCAACGCATTGGACGGATTCATCGGATTGGACAAGTGCAGGATGTGTTTATTTTTAATTTTTGTTTAAAAGATAGCATTGAAGAATATATTTTAAGCGTTCTCCATGATAAAATTAATATGTTTGAGTTAGTGGTTGGCGAAATTGAGACAATTTTGGGGAATATGGATGAAGACTTAGATTTCAGTGAAATTGTGCGGGATTTATGGCTTAAAAATCAGGCTAAACCAGAGCTAGATTCGGCTTTTAATCAGTTGGCTAGTGATTTATTAAAAGCGAAGGATAGTTACAAAGAAGCCCAGGAATTGGAGGAGCAAATCTTTGGGGAAGACTTTGAGGCTTAATAGAACTCTTGCAACAGTCTGAGAAGTCCCCCTTTTTAAGGGGGATTTAGCCGATTATGTGCAAGCAATGGCGGAGTCCATGCCCTTTGCCGACGCTGAATTTGATCTCGTGCATACCAAGTGTGGCTCTCCATGAAATGACTCCAGAACAATTACAGCAGATTTTGCAGGAAGTTTATCGGGTCTTAAAACCCAATGGTATTTTTACCTTCATTGATCTGCACCGTCCCCACAATTTTCTGTTCTGGCCACCCTTATCTATTTTTCTTTGGCTTTTTGAAACGGAAACTGCTTGGCAATTGATTCAAACGGATTTAACCAGGATTTTAAGCGCAGTGGGTTTTCGCGATTGTCAAATACGGGATTATGCGGGCGGTAGTTTACAGGTCATTCAATCTAAAAGGTAAGGAAAAGAGTTGACTACTGTGTTTTTTAATCTTGATGCTGGACAATTAAGACTGAGCAAAGAGCTTGATGTACGATGTAGTTGCTGACACTGCCTAAAAAGATTTCTGAGATTCCTTTTAAGCCTCGTCGTCCTAACACAATTAAATCAGCTTGCCAACTTTTAGCCATATCGCGGATTAAACGACCAGGTTCGCCAATTTTACAATTGCATTCGGTAGTAACCCCTTGCTCTGTAGCCATTTGCTCGTACTTTTTCAACCATTGCTCCGTTTCAGTCATCTCTTGATGAAGCTGTTCATGAACGTGTTGGGAAAAGTTCAGCATTTCCTCACTGTAAAAACTCGGATAGGGCGTTAAAATTTGGCTTTCTATCGGTACACAATGAAAGAGCATTAGGGTAGCCTGGCTCTGTTTTGCCAGGACTAAACCCTGTTGAAAGACCTCTTGGGATAGCTCCGAACGATCTAGGGCGACCAAAATTTTTTGATAAGACATAATTGTTTTCTCCGATTTGTAATTGAAATAATTTAATACTATTTTAAGATTAAAACCAACTTTTTTTGTTATTTTAGACTAAATTATTTATACTATTTTAGGTTAGATCACTAATCCAACCGCGATCGCCAAGGGTCTGCTTAAGTTCAGATTCCAAGTCCATAAAAGCAGGTAATTGTTTTAGGGGGTGAAAATCGTCAATCAACTCAGCTATTCTTGCTCTTGCGATCAAAAATTTTTGGGATTTACGAGAAGAATGACCACGAGCAAGCTCCAGTAATGCTTTCAAATTTTCTTTTGGATCAGATAGTTTCTCAATTGTAGAGGGTTTAGGTAGATTTAGGGATTGACTGCCTTTGGGATTGCCTGCTGCTTCTCTAATCGCCTTTTCATCTATTAAAAGCCAGGCTTCAGTCATTTTAACTGGAATTACACAGACAACAGGTAATTTGACATCTTCTTTGAGCAAGTTAACGGCCTGATGGATTTCCGATACTCTTTTTTGACGGGTTTCTTTTTCCGCGTCACGATGAATAAACAATAAATCACAGGGATAAAGGGCGATCGCTTTTTCAATTCTATCTTCTAATTTTTTAGGCGGATGAGGAAGCCGTGCTAAATCGGCCCAAGCTGCCTGAATAGGGATGTTAACACCTAGCTCCATCAGTAACCAATTGAGAATCGGCATTAAGGCACGGTCTGAACTGCCATCGGTAATCAGAGTATAGCGAATTTCTTTCATAACTATAACTCTGGAAAAAGGGTTAACTGACGAATATCCTCTTCCAAATTTTTTTCGGCCTAGTATTTTTAGATATAGAAGTTTTAGGCTGCTCATTCTGTGAAGTTTCATCAAAAATATCATCTTCATCTATTGCTTGTTCATCAATCACAGGATTAAGATAGGGCAGTAATTTTCCCATCGAAATAATACTAATATTTTCGTTCTCAATCTTCGTTCGCCAGGTATCCGGTAAACAACTAAAACAGACTCCTTTATAGCGATGGTTATTAGCGATCATTTCTTTTAATTCTGCCACTAACAAACTATCTTCTGGAACCTGTTGAACAACGGCGGGAGAGTGGGTATTGATAATTACTTGACGCAGAGGATTATTAACATCTACAGGACTATTGACATCGGTTGCAATACTTTGTAATAAATTCAGAATGGCAGGGATTCGTTCGGGATGGATACCATTTTCAGGTTCTTCTAAGCCCATAACACCTTGATTATTCGGATCAAGAGCAAGAACCGCTAATGCTAAAAATCGCAATGTGCCATCACTCAGAGCTTTTGCTGGATGGGAAGTTCCGTCTTTTCCCGTCACTAATAAAGTGAGAAGCTGACGTTTTTCATCTCGATCAATACTAACACTCCTTACATCTGTAATTAACTCAGCCAAACTATTGGCAATTTGACTATAAACTTCCTCAATATTTTCATAATCTGATTCTTCTACTAATTCGTGAGCAAGACGGTATAAAGCCGCAGGTAAATGGGAACCATCCATTCCTAAAACGGCTTCCGATACGGACATAAAATCATCCGGTTTTCTGAGGGCCGAAGGTTCCAATTGCAGAATGCGCCAGGATTGCATTTCTCGACGCGCTAATAAGGCGGTTGGGCTTTCGGTTGCATTCGCATCAGATAAAACAGTTCGAGGTAGTTTTTTAGCTAAGAATCGTCTGGGCTTCCCTCCCGCTCCCCTTCTTCGCCCTTTTTCCGTTCCACTGTCCTGATGAAGACGAATTGCTAGGTCTGAAACGACTTCACTATCTGATTTTGATATGTTATCCGATTGCTTCCCTGTTGAAATATAAGGGGCCTTTCTCGCTTGAGCCTTGAAAACTGAATTTAACCATAAAGAAGAATAGTTAAACCTTAAACTTTGCTGAAGTTCTGTCTTATTTTTAATATGAACTAATTCTTCCTGTAAAATCTCTAAAGAACCCGAAGATTTTAAATAATTCTGAGAATCCACATATTTCAAAACCAGAGTGTAACGCAGAAAAGTGCTGCTGGCTTCTGCTTCTTGTCCTAAATCATCCATACCTGTTTTAGGAATGATCATTTCCACTTCAAAACGCATGGTTTCGTCGTAGCTGTCTCCTACCCGATGAAAAAGACTTTTAATATCTGTTGTTTTGCCACTCTCATCCCGCACCGATTTGGCCGCTTCGATTAAAGAGCGATCGCTTAAGGCACTTAAAAATTGAATAGCATCAAAAAGATTGGACTTGCCCACTCCATTGGCCCCTGCAATACAGGTAAAGGGAGAAAAGCGAATGTCCACATTTACAAGATTCTTAAAACCAGAAACTTTCAGCCTTGTAATCATAGTTTTGATTATATCAGGCTACCCAGGCGATCAATAATTTATCGCCTTTAGAAATTCTCCCTTTTAAAGACGACTAACAAATTTAGCTAACCGATCTAAGCCTTTTTCTATGGTAGCCATATCGGTCGCATAGGAGAGACGAATACATTGATCATCCCCAAAGGCAATGCCTGGAATAACTGCGACTTCCAGACTTTCCAGCAATTTATCAGAAAAGGTAAGGGAATCTAAACCTGTTTGACTAACATCCACAAACACATAAAAGGCTCCCATGGGAGTCGGACAACTCAGTTGAGGAATGGCATTGATCCCTTCGACAATCACTTTACGCCGTTCGGTAAAGGCCGTTAACATGGTTTGGATACAATCTTGAGAGTCTTGCAAAGCGGCGATCGCGCCATATTGGGCAAAGGTACAGACATTAGAGGTACTATGACCCTGGATAGTGCTGGTTTTTTCGATTAGCTCCTCTGGCCCCGCTAAGTAACCAACGCGCCAGCCCGTCATGGAATAACTTTTGGCAAAACCGTTACTAATAATAGTGCGCTTAAAGGCCTCTTCGCTGACGGCTCCAATACTCAAATGTTCTGCGCCATCGTAGAGAATTTTTTCATAAATTTCATCAGACACCACTAAAATATCGTTCTTTACCACTACCTCAGCCAAGGCTCGAATCTCCTCCGGCGTATAAACGGCTCCTGTGGGATTAGACGGAGAATTGAGCACAAATAATTTGGTGCGTGGTGTAATAGCAGCCTGAAGTTGTGCGGGTGTAATTTTGTAGTCAGTGGCTGCCGTTGTCTCGACAATGACAGGTGTTCCCTCTGCTAATTTGACCATTTCGGGATAACTGAGCCAATAGGGAGCGGGAATAATGACTTCATCCCCTGTTTCAATAATGGCCAACATCAAGTTGAACAGAGAATGCTTACCGCCATTGGTGACAATCACATTTTTCGCTTCGTAACAGAGTTGGTTGTCCTGTTGAAGTTTGAGGGCGATCGCTTGACGTAATACGGGTTCTCCGGCAGAAGGGCCATAGCGAGTTTTTCCTTGATCCAGGGCCAACTTAGCGGCGGCTGTAATGTGGGCCGGTGTGGCAAAATCGGGTTCTCCGGCCGTAAAACTACAGATATCAATGCCCTTGGCTCGCATTTCCTTGGCTTTGGCCGTGATTTCTAAGGTAATGGAAGGTGGAACTTGGCTAACACGCTGTGTAAATTTCATCGTAACTATCCCCTAAATCAATTGTGATAGCAAAGGTAATAAACCGATTCAGATGTCTGAATATTGTCTCACTGTGGCACTGAAATACGGGGCAAAATTGATTTTTCACAACCGTAATTTATCAACTAATCTTGATTTTTACAGTGCAGTACTTACTAAAAAGATAGACTGGCAGGAGTTAAGCTTCAACTTTTTCTCGACCATGAATAGGAACATCTCGTTCCTGAATTGGCAAATAGGCCAGGTCATGTTCACCAACATAAATTTGGGTGGGACGATAGATTTTATTCACCGTTAATTGTTCTTTCCAATGGGCTAACCAACCGGCGACACGGGCGATCGCAAAAATGGGCGTAAACAAATCCGTGGGAATGCCTAATTTACGGTAGAGTAAGCCTGAATAAAAGTCCACATTGGCATAGATACCCTTGGAAGCTCCCACATACTCTTCGACCGTCTTTTCCAATTCAACAGCGATGTCATAGTATTCATCGTGGCCCATTTTTTCAAAGAGTTGCTCTGCCAGACTTTGCAAGATAGTAGCACGAGGATCTTTGACTTTATAAACCCGATGGCCAAAGCCCATAATTTTTTGCTTATTGGCAAGACAATGTTCCACAAAGGGACGAACCTTTTCAGGAGAACCAATATCCTGCAACATGGTTAATACTTCTTCATTGGCTCCTCCATGTAACGGCCCAGCTAAAGTTCCTACCGCCGAGGCAATCACCGCATAGGGATCGGTCAGGGTCGAAGCTGTCACCCTAGCGGAAAAGGTAGAAGCATTCATCGTATGTTCGGCATGAAGGATTAAGCAAATATCAAAAATCTTGGCAGCCAAAGGATCAGGCTTGCGTTCCGTCAACATATAGAGAAAATTTGCTCCATAGTCGAGATCGTCGTTGGGCTGAATGGGATCATTCCCCTTACGAACCAAATGAAAAGCTGCCACCATTGTGGGAATTTTGGCTAACAAGCGAACAACCGCAGCACGGATATAGTTGGGATCATCCAAAGCGCGACGAGCATAGAATAAACCTAGGGCAGCAGCAGACGTTTGCAGTGCGTCCATGGGGTGTCCCGTTTCAGGAAAACACTTCATCATGTCCCGGATATGAAACTTGACGCGGCGATGATAGCGGATTTCCGTCTCAAACTCTTCTAATTCTTCTTGGGTAGGCAGTTTTCCCCAGATTAATAGGTAGGCTGTTTCAATAAAACTACTTTTTTCAGCCAGTTCTTCAATGCGAATGCCCCGATACTCTAGAATTCCGTTTTCTCCGTCCACATAGCTTACGCGAGACTTGGCGGCGGGGACACCAGCCAGTCCATCTTTAAAATCACTTATTTGCATGGCCATTCGAGTATTCCGATAAAAATATAAACTAACGCAAGGACACTGATGTCACTTTAACAAATGGTTATCGCTTTATAAGCCTGGAACAATGATCATCCGATGACAACCACTTGGGGGAAGTGAGCAGAAAAAGTTGTCCCTGACCTTCTGCGATCGCCGTTTCAGCAAAGTTAACTCCGATAATACCGGCTTTTTTAAGAATAAGTTTATCCCGAACCTCTCCCCATACCAATTTTTCCGCCCAGTCTCCTAAGTCAGGCTGATGTCCCACTAGGGCCAGACAGTCATCGGGTTGATAGGAAGAGGCAGCTAACCGATCTAACAAATCTTGGAGATCGCCAGCCGGTGCTAAGGCGGTTAATACTTCCAGTTGGGACGTTAATCCCTGCTCTTGCAAAATTTGGGCTGTTTGTCGCGCTCGAACGAGGGGGCTGGTGAACAGATGGGCAAAATGAATGTCCAATTGTCGAATTTTTTGGGCCACTTGAATAGTCTTTTCTTGACCTTTAGAAGTTAAGGGGCGATCGCTGTCCTGGGAATAATCTAGAGGATCAGCCGCAATGCCATGACGAATAAAATAGAGGTTCATTGTCAGTAAGTAAGTGGGCTTAATTAATTGTTAGATAGTAGAACAGGCTTCTAGCCTGTGGACGGGCAGGATGCCCATCCCACGTTTTATATTTAATTGTAACCAGCTACTTAAGAGTAAATTCAGATTTTAGATTAATTTTAGATCGACTTTAAACAACAGGTAAACAAAATCGAAATTGACTACCTTTTCCCAACTCACTTTCTACTTCTATTTTTCCTCCTTGTAACTCTACCAAACGACGGGCGATCGCCAACCCAATGCCAGTGCCTCCAGAATAGCGTGATCTTGATTTATCAGCCCGCCAAAAACGCTCAAAAATTAAAGACAAATCCTCTTGGTCAATGCCAATGCCAGTATCAATAATCGCCAGCCATAGCCATTTTTTCTCTCGCCAAGCCTTGAGGGTAATCGAACCATTTTCAGTATAACGGATAGCATTACCTAAAAGGTTGACTAAAATCTGTTCTGTCCGATCTAAATCAGCAAAAACTAACGGCAAATCTCGCGGCGATTCTAACTGTAAAATAGGGCCATCTTCAAGTAATTGATCCCTAAATTTTTCCACTAAACTTTCTAAGAGCGGATAGAGTTGAAGCGGTTGGCGATTAATGGATAAATAACCCGCTTCTGCTTTGGATAGTTCCTGTAAATCTGAGGTTAAACGTTCTAATCGTCGGGTTTCTTGCACCATTTTCTGAAATAGTTCTTCTGAAGGTTCAATACGATGATCCGCTAATTCTTCTAAATAGCCCCTAACAACGGTGAGAGGGGTGCGAAGTTCATGGGTCAAATCACTAATTAATTCTCGACGACGATTCTCGACATTTTCTAAACTATTGGCCATGCGATTAAAACTGTAACCCAGTTCATTGAATTCAGGAATTGCACTTTCGGGCATTCGCTCCTGAAGATTGCCAGCCGCTAGTTTATGGGTAATATCTTTCATTTGATTAATCGGTTTCATAATTCTTTCTGCTGCTAAATAACTTAATCCACCTGCTGCACTAGCTCCAAAAATAATGGCCCAGCCAGCACTGCCATTCCAAGCCGTTTCAAAGCCTTTAATTAAATAAGTACGAGCAGAACGAACGGTAATAAAACCTTTATTTTCTAGTTCTTCTAATCGTAAGATAAACATCCTCGGCGAAGAGAGTTTCGCTAAAATAACAAAGCTGCTTAGTCCCACTAGCATGACAATAAAATGGGAAAGAAATAGTCTTGTACCTAAACTGAGTTTGGTCATAGCAAGAACCTATTGATGAATAACAACTCCAAAACCAATGAGGGTAATACCAAACAATCGCTCCCGTCCAAATTCTTCCTTAAGCAGAAACTTCGCACCGACCATACTACTAATATAGGTTAGGGCTGTTGCCGGACGCACAAAACTAATATCAGCCCAACTTAAAACCGAAATAAAGATGACAAAGGCGATCGCTTGACAGGCAATACCACTCAGGACAGTAGGATTGGTGATAATTTGGCGCAATACCACGAGAATCTGGGAGAAATTCATTTTACCAATGGCCCCAATTTTTTTCATCCCCAGGGCTAAAAGGAGATCGCCCGCCGAATCCGCTAGAGATAGAACAATGACGGCTAACCAAGTTTTAGAGAGAGATAAGCCTAAGGGGAATAAAAAGAGAGGAATATTGCGGGATTTAAGACTGATCTTCGCTAAAGCAGGGGTTTTAAGTTCACTATTGGGTCGCTTACTCAATCCCACCAGTAAAACTCCTAGGGAAATAATAAAAGTACTGAGCCAACGCAGAGGAGCCACCTGTTCACCCAAAAGCCAACTCGCAAAAACAGCATTAACAACGTAGCTAAAGGCATGAATGGGTAATACGTAACTGAGATCTAGACGGGAAATGGCGGTGAGATATAAAGCTAAAGAACAGACTAAGAAGAAAATAGCTGCCCAGATCCAGATATTAGTGAGCAAGAAAAAGAAAAGAGGAATTAAACTCGGTAAATCCAATGGGTTTACTGTCCCAAAGGTTTTCATGGCATGGCTGATTCCAATATCTCCTAAGACCTGAGTGATAATCAGGGCGGCTAATAAAAAGAAAGTTTTCACTAAAGCTGAAGATTGCTGTTAATTTGAGGGTTTGATTTGGTGGTAGTTTACCAGTTGGAAGCCTTCTTTTTTTAGGCGATCGCGGACGGCAGGACTCAATAGGGCTTGTAGTTCTAGAGGGCCAGTGGGATTGACAGCATTGGGTAAGCGATCGGGATGGGCATAGATTTCTACCAGGGTTGCCTGAATTTGGGGAAGTAGTTGCAATAAATAGAATTCGCTAATCTTACCGGTTTGCAACAATCCATAAACTCTCTCTGTCGTCAGAATTCCCGCCGATTCCAATACTTTTTCGCCATGACGACGGAGTTGGCCAAACACCTGCGACCAGAGAATTTTAGTTAATAAGTTACTAGAATCAATAGCCAGATTAAGTTTTAATTCTTCTTTTGGTAAACGAATAAAGGGAATAGAAAATTCTGAAGCTAATTCTTTTAAAATATTTAAAACGACCGGATGAACGTGCAGATGTAAATGGCCATCCACATGGGATAGGGATAAACCTGTTTGTTGAAATTTTTCTAATTGGGCCCGAATTTCTAGGGCTAATTCCTGTCTGGCAGCTTGATTAAATTGATAGGTTAAACCAGCTTTAACAGCATCATCAGGAAAATTTCCCTGACTATCAACCAGATGGGGAATGGTCGTAGCGGGTAATACTGAGCGACCACAGACCAACACTAGATGTAAACCAACACCGAGATCGGGATGTTGTTTGGCTAGGGTAACGGCTTCTTGACAGGCAAGGCCAGAAACCATCAAACTGGTGCTCGTTAAAATGCCATTTTTGTGAGCCTCAATAATCGCTTGATTGACGCTAGAGGATAGTCCAAAGTCATCTGCATTAATAATCAATTGTTTTATCATTCTTTGACTATTACTAATGAATAATTTTTCTATCTACTATACACTTTTTCCTCACATTCTAAAGGCATATTGCGCTCTCCTCTAAACTCTGAACCCAAAGCGTGATCGCCCCTTCACCCTTCACCCTTCCGTCTAAATCTAAGAGGTATCAGCTTTATCGGCCTGATGTAGAGGCTTTAAAGTAGGAGTTAAGGAGGCTTTTGGGTAAGGTAAACAGTGTTATTATGACTTTTATCTAAGTTATAGAAATACGGCTATGGCAGATCCTTTAACGGCTGGGGCCTTGGTGGCATTAGCGGCGCAAAAATTCATTGAGTCGAGTGCAGGTGAGTTAGCCAAGAAATTTACAACTGAGGCGATCGCTAAAATTCCTGAGCTATGGCAGCAAATTAAGAACAAGTTGCAGGGAAGATCGGCTAAGGTCGATGAGGCTTTGGTGAAGTTGGAAGCGGGCGATCGCTCTGGTATTGATACCGTGACTAAAAATCTTGATGTGGTGTTGGATGATGAGCCAGAGTTTGCGAACGAGCTAAAACTTTTAGCGCAAACTATTCAAGCTGGCAAGATTCAAGACAGAAGTACGATGATGCAGAACAATTCTGATAATGCGAGAGGTTGGCAGACTAAAGTTGAAGGTGGTACTGCTTACATTGGCGAGATTCATATTCAACATGGTCAAACTCCAAATTCTTAGTTAAAAAGCTTAGTTAATGGTGATCGCTTATGTCAGATTTAATTACGCAACTATGTCAGCTAACGGCGGAAATCCTGCAAAATAATCCTCATGCGGATTTGGCTCGGTTGGTGGGACTGGTGAAGCAGGGTATTGATGCTAATTCACGGTTAGGTGAGGCAATTCAAAGCGATCGCCAATTGATTCAAATCAATGAAGGCAATGCAAAAGGGTTTCAAACCTTGGTTACGGGTGGTATTGCTAATATTGGCGTTCACCTAAATGATGTGAATCGGGAAACGTTACAAGAGGTTTTACAGGAGGCTCTAGGAGACTTACTAAAGTCACTGCAAAAGCGGATTCCTAGCAATGTGCGACAGGGTTCCAAAAACTTTGTGGGACGAGAGGAAGAACTTGCGGAAATTCATTCAAAACTGCAAGAGAGGCAGGGCGTAATCGTCTGTGCGGTTGAAGGTATGGGCGGTGTGGGTAAGACCGAACTTGCCCTGCAATATGCGAATCGCTATCAACAGGAATATGTGGCGCGGTATTGGTTGTCCTTGCGAGAGATGGGATTAGCTCAGGTGGTTGTGACTATGGCTAGTCCTTATCTTGACTTACCCGAACCAATGCAATCGGCTAGCTTAGATGAACAAGCGGCATGGTGTTGGCAAAACTGGTTGCCTGAGACTGGCAAGTTATTAGTGATTCTCGATGATGTGCCGAAGGCGGAGAGCATTCCCGATGTGGCGATGCCGATCGATCCGCGTGTGCGGGTATTGGTAACGACGAGAGAACGGGAATTAAATGTGGGCTTTGAATCTGTACCTCTGGATGTGCTGTCAGAGGAGAAAGCTCTGGAACTGTTGAGAAAAATAGTTGGCGCAGCAAAGGTAGATAAAGAACTTGTCACCGTCAAGGAAATTTGCAAAACTCTGGGTTATTTGCCTTTGGGTTTAGAGTTAATCGGTGAATATCTGAGCAAAAATCGTTTTCTGACTTTTGCCAAGTTACAAGAAAGGTTAAACCTTGCCGATGAATCAATTGCACGGGAACGCAAGTATCGGTTTTATGCCCATCGTGGTGTGGAAGCAGCAATTCAACTGAGTTGGGATGACATTAGTGCTGACTCTCAGAGAGTGGCGACGTTGTTAGGGTTATTTGCGCCTACAGAGATTTTGTGGGAGTTGGTGGCAGCAATTGGATTAAGTGCCGAAATTACGGAAGTAGAACTCAATGAGGCAAGAAGACAGTTAGATAGTTTGCATTTGATTCAACCAGTTGATGAAGAATGCAACTTTTACAAGATTCATACCCTAGTGCGCGAGTTCTTCCGTGCCAAGCTATTAAAAGCTGAAGAAAATCATCAGTTTCGGCAAGCATTCGTAACCAGTTTGCTTTCTGTTGCTAAAGAAATACCAGAAATGCCAATGAGAGATCTGATTGCAAAGGTAGCTCCTGCTATTCCCCATTTGGATATGCTGAGTCGCGAAATGCTTGATGATATAACCAATCCTGAAGAAGACTTATGTTGGGCATTTGAAGGAGTTGAAGTGTTTTATTTTTGCCAAGGGCTATATTCGCTCGCAGAAGATTCACACTTGAGATGCTTAGAAACGACAAAAAATCGGCTGGGAGAGCATCATCTCCTTGTCGGTGATAGCCTCAATAACCTTGCGCTATTGTATAAATCGCAAGGACGTTACAATGAAGCAGAACCTCTCTATCACCAAGCCATACAATTGTGGCGAAAACTTTTCGGAGAAAGCCATCCAAATATTGCTATAGGTATCAATAACTTAGCAGAACTATACCGTTTTCAGGGGAAATATGAAGAAGCAGAATTGCATCATCGTGAAGCTCTACGATTGCGGAAAGAACTCTTTGGTGAGTATCATTCTGATGTTGCTCAAAGCCTCAACAACTTAGCGATAATATACCACAAACAAGGGCGGTATTCAGAAGCAGAACCTTTGCATTACCAGTCACTGCAATTATGGCGAGAGATTCATGGAGAACGTCACCCCATTATCGCTACTAGTCTAAATAATCTAGCAGAATTGTATCGTTTATTAGGGAGATATGAGGAAGCAGAACCACTCTTTCTTAATGCCCTCTTATTAAGTCAAGAGCTTCTCGGAGAGAGTCATCCTGATGTCGCTCAAAGCCTAAACAACCTGGCGATACTGTATAGGTCACAAGGACGGTATAAAGAAGCTGAACCGCTCAGTCAAAAGGCTTTACTAATGCAAGAAAAACTTCTTGGAGAGAGTCATCCTGATGTTACTCAAAGCCTCAACAATCTCGCAGAAATTTACAAATTACAAGGGGATTACAGCAAAGCTGAACCTCTCTATGTAAGAGCATTAGACATTCTGGAAGTTTCGCTAGGTAAGGAGCATCCAAATACAAAAACTGTTCGCAATAATCTCCAATCTCTACGCGATCTACAAAACTAATGAATATGACTCCTAAAAGTATTGTGACTATTTATGATAAACAAGGGCGTGATTACCAAATTGAAGTTAATGAGCAAGAATCCATTCTTTCGCTTAAAGTTTATCGTTCGCTGCATGGACTGAGGAATATGGTCGGTCATATCAAGTGCATTTTTAAGTCTCATAATGAAATGCTTCTAGCAGATATTCACTTTGAAGACAACATAGCCCGTAACCCACTAGGACGCATTTATGCATTTTTTCACCAAGAACCGAAAAGCTACCGCAAACTGGGACTAGGAACTGCCACACTAAAATTTCTTATCAAATATGTTAAGGAGAAAGGAATCAAAAAGCTTCATGGGTCAATAACTCAACGCGATCTTAATGCTAAACCGAACCTAATCAAATGGTATCAAAACAATGGTTTTACAGTAGAAACTCTAACGGTTCAAGAAATAGAAAATAGTGTAGCCAGAATCTGTCTTTACCCTCAAAATCAAGGAAAAAGTTAAAAGGAAAAAGGAAATGGCAAAAGATTTATTTCATGATGCAGTCAGAAATGCCCTAATCAAAGATGGTTGGCAGATTACTGAAGATCCATTATTTTTGAAAATAGGAGGAGTTGAACTTTATATCGATCTTGGAGCCGAAAAATTAATTGCTGCCGAACGAAACAACGAAAAAATCGCCGTAGAGATCAAAAGTTTTATCAATCCTTCATCGCTAACGGACTTTCATCTAGTGATCGGACAATTTCTTAACTATCGAGTAGCATTAAAAGCAAGAGATCCAGAACGCAAACTATTTTTAGCAGTTCCAAATACTGCCTACGCAAGCTTTTTTCAAAAAGAGTTTGCCTATATGGTTATTGCTGAATATCAATTGGAAATCTTTGTTTACGATATTGAAAACGAGGTAATTATCACATGGAAGATCTAGAAAAAATCGCCAAGTATCGCACCATTATCAAAGATATTTTGGGACACTATGCCTCCTACAAACCCTCTCATGGCGAGATCGAGATGCAGTTTCTATCGGATACAGAACACGATCACTATCAAGTATTAGGTGTGGGATGGGATCAAAAAACACGAGTTTACGGTTGTTCCATGCACTTAGATATTAAAAATGGCAAAATTTGGATTCAAATCAACAATACCGAACTCGATATCGGTCAAGCCCTCGTCGAAAAAGGTGTCCCAAAAGAAGATATCGTCATCGGTTTTCAGCCCGTTTATATCCGCCAAGTATCAGGCTATGCGATCGCCTAACTACCAAAAAAATATCTGTAATTTTTAAAGCAGCCAAGCGATCGCGAGTGTATTTTGGTTTTGATTTAGGCGATCGCGTTGAGCAGATTGGTTCTAGAGAGGTGAACGCAACTGGTGATACTGTTTTTAAAGTTAAGCAAACCATAGATTAGGGGAAAAAAGTATGGAAGAGTTGTTAGAATTACGGACATTGCTGATTGGTGGCAATATCTCCGATGCTTTGTTATTGGTGGAGGAGATGACTGAGATGAGCAAAGATGACAAGCTGAATAAAATTTATAGTTTTGCCAAAATCTTGCTGCTCCATTTGATCAAACAACAGGCGGAAAATCGCACTACAAGGTCATGGGATCTGTCAATCAAAAATGCGGTACGAGAAATTCAGCGAACCAATCAACGACGCAAGGTTAAAGGGAATTATTGTGAACCTTCAGAACTACGAGAGACTTTGGAAGATGCCTATGATATTGCGTTAGATGCGGCGGCGGCTGAGGCTTTTGAGGGGAAATATGAGTCGTCTAAGTTGGGCGAAATGGTTGATCGTGAAGCAATTATTGACCGTGCGATCGCTCGTTTAAGTTAGAATTAGTTACAGTCAATCTTAATTCCCTTTATGGCTGCCAAAGATATTGTCCATGATATTGTTCGAGAGGCTTTAGAAAAAGAAGGATGGTTCATTATTCGTGATCCTTTTTTTCTAAGAGTTAGTGAAAATATTGGTATGTTTGTTGACTTGGCCGCAGATAAACTACTTCTCGCAGAAAGAGAGACGCTTAAAATAGCAGTCGAGGTAAAAAGCTTTGTTGGATTATCAAATTTAAGCGATTTTCACTTAGCCGTTGGTCAATTTCTCAATTATCGCTTAGCATTAGAGGAGCTTGAATCTGATAGAATTTTGTATTTAGCTATTCCTGATGATATTTATAACACATTTTTTCAAGATAGTTTTATCCAAAAAGTTATTGATGCTTACTCTATTAAATTAATAATTGTTAATCCTAAAAAAGGAGAAATTACCTTATGGAAACCCTCACCTATCAGAAATTAATTCAAAATATTCTTCAAGATTATGTGGCTCAACATCCTAAAGATGAAAATATAGAAACTCAGATAATTTGTGATACGCAAAACCATCACTATTTATTATTGTATGTGGGATGGGAAGAGGAAAAGCAGGTTTATGGTTGTCCCATTCATGTAGATATTAAGGATAATAAGTTTTGGATTCAGCGAGATTTTACCGAGGTTGGTGTCGCTAATCAGTTATTAAAGGCTGGAATTTCTAAGGAAAAGATTGTGTTAGGGTTTCGCTCTCCTTTTAATCGTCAGTTTACAGATTTTGCGGTAGTTTAGTTTTGCAATGGGCGATCGCGGTTTATTTTCTCAAGTTGGCAAGAGGGCGATCGCGGTTTATTTTTATAAATTAGTCAAAGGGCGATCGCAGTTTGTTTTTGTAAATTGATAAGCAGGCGATCGCGGTTTGTTTTTGTAAATTGATAAGCAGGCGATCGCTCTAAAAATGGTCTTGCTGTAAAATTTTCGTTGATTATATCTGACGCGAGCTCGAAAGCCCTATCGTACCGTTTCACAGGATAATCTATCAACGAATTATTTACAGGTAGAAAATGGTTAAAATAGCTTATAAGATTTCTTGAGGAAATTCTAATGTCAACATCACGCTCTGTAACTTTATCATTACCGATAGATTTGTTAAACAAGGTCGAAGTCGTTATCCAAAACCAAAATGAAGAATAGTTTGGATGAGTTTGTTACTTTAGGGTACCTCGAAAAATCGAAAGATTTTATAAAAACAGAGTGGGAGTGGGCAAAGAGGCTCTAACTTAGAGAGAAGAGTCATGATAAGGAGGCGAAAATGGTCAAAAGACAAGGAAGAATCAAAAAACGCCAGTCAAGGCAGTCAGCAATTCTCAGTTTTAGACACAGCAAGCCTTTTAGGGATTTAAAGAACATTTTAAAGGGGGTTTTTGGGGCAACCCTAGGTGTACTATCATGTCTAAAAGCCTGAAGACTCGTAAAATGAACTTCTTAATCCCGTTGAATTTTACCCCATATTACGCGAACTAAAACCTGAAACCCTTGCTACAGCGCAAATTTAGAATTGCTGGCACCCCAGCAATCTTAGGAGTCCAATATTTCGATGAATAGCCGTTGGTTAGGGATTGATCCTGGTTTGGCCATTATTGGCTGGGCAATATTAGAAGGCAATGAACAGAGTGAGGCTAGATTACTCGACTATGGCACGATGGAAACCGACAAAAGTTTGCCGACTCCAGCCCGACTATTGGAAATTGAACAGGATGTTAGTGCTTTAATAGCGGAGTTTAAACCCGATCAAGTGGCGATGGAAATGCCTTTTTTTAGTCGTCAGATCAAGGCGGCAGGGGGAGTTATTCAAGCGGTTGGGGTAATCAATTTAGTCATCTATCGAGAAGGCCATTGCTTGCCGATTCTGTTGCACCAATCAAGTTGGAAATGTCATTTAGGCAATGGCAGAGCCACAAAAGCCGAAGTGGCGGAAATGATCCAGCAGTTTTTCGACTTAGAAGATCTTCCTATTGACGACAGTGTAGATGCGATCGGGATTGCTCTAGCTGCCTTAAATGGTGTTCGGAATGATATTCAGTAGAAAAACACTATTAAGATCAATATCGTAAAAAGATCTAGACAGGAATTAAAGGGAACTCCCCGGGTAGGATTCGAACCTACGACCAATCGGTTAACAGCCGACCGCTCTACCACTGAGCTACCGAGGAATGGTTGCAACAGTCATGCATCATAACAATAACTGAGGAAATTTTGCAAGGGGGTTGACGATATTTTTTTTCTGACCCCTAAACCGTCTGTATTGTCGAAGCTATTGTCGGCGATCGCCGTTGAGTTTTATCCTATAAGTAGAACGCTACTCTCCTCTTACTATGTTGACTCACCACCGTCTGCCGGTTTGCCTGTCGCTGATTTCCACCGATTTACCCATTCTCTCCACCATAGAGACAGCGGCCACCCTCTATCAGCAAGAGCAGGGACGTTTCCATCTTTTACTGCATCAATCGCGGGAAGTCGTTGTGGGAGTCAATCCAGGCGTTGTAATGCCCGCCCCGCCCCAATTGCTTTGGTTAGAAATTTCGGCCAATCGGGTTATTTTGACCTTACAGGGCAATAGCCAATTTTCCTATCGGCATTTTTGGGAAAAAGGAGTCTATGGTATTAGTCGCTACTGGCTCAATGATGGCAATCAACATTTAAGTGACTCATTTCGATTACGCAACTTTACTCGTGACCTTACCTTAACGGGAGATATCCTACCGGAATTTTTACGGGTTGAATACGAACTCTGGTCAGCCAAACTTTGTTTAGGTCATTATGTTCTCCATTTAGAGATTTATCATTGATTCCCCCCCTCTCCCAGTCTCCTCCTCACCCCCCAATCTGAGACATGGTGCGAGAATACAGACTGGTTCCCGTACCAGACTCTCGTTCTTTAAAGTTAATTTCTGGTTTCAGGGTTAATAATTCCCTGACTTTTTCCTGTAGATATCCAACATCCTTGCCGGAGCGCAGAGCCGTTTTTAAATCTAATTGTCCTGTTTCATTGAGTAAACAGGGTCTTAACCAACCATCTGCCGATAGTCGCATTCGATTACAGCGATCGCAGAAACATTCTGACATTTGACTAATAAAACCAAGGGTTCCCTTGGCTCCTAAAATTTGAAACACATCGGCGGGGCCATTGCCTCTAATCTGAGCGTTTTCTAAGCCCCATTTTTGACGAATACGTTGACGGAGTTCTTCTGAGGGAATCCAGGCTTGTTTCTGAAACAGAGCACTGTTACCGATGGGCATAAATTCAATAAAACGAATATGCCAATTCCTATCAATGCTTAACGCGGCTAACGCTTCAACTTCATGATCGTTTATATGGGGAATAATCACCACATTCAACTTCAAGGGATCAAAGCCAACTTGATAAGCTTTTTGAATACCTAACCAGGTTTTTTGCCAGCGATCGCCGTTTGTATTGCCAATAATCTGATTAAACGTATCGGGGTTAAGGGAATCTAGACTAATATTAATACGCCGTAATCCTGCCTGATAAAGTGGAGAGGCTAATTGATCTAGAAAAAAACCATTGGTTGTCAAAGATAAATCCTCTGTTTCTGGCCAATGGGCAATCTCCGCCACAATTTCCACAATATCAGGGCGTAATAAGGGTTCTCCTCCCGTAAGGCGAAATTTACGAAATCCGAGGGGAATAAAAACCTCTCTTAACAGGGAAAATAATTCACTTTTGGTCAATAAATCTTGTTTTAAAATATAATCTAGTTCAGCCCCTTCAGGTAAACAATACTGACAACGAAAATTACAACGGTCAATCAGACTGATGCGGAGATAGTCAATAGTATTCATGGCATTAAGGGCAAATACTCTTATTTAAACTTCACAATCATCTGAAAATTTTGCTCAGAAAACCCAGGTTGATTAAGAATGATTATGAGCAGATTGATCCGCTTCTTGTTTCAATTCTTCCACCTTTAATAAAATTAAATATTCATAAAATGCTTGTAAAGTACACCAAGCAAAACCAGCTTTACCATCCCAAATTCCTCCTAAAATAAAATACATATAAAGCCAACGAATAAGAGGACGAAATGGTACTCTGAGAGATAAATCCTTTAATGCCCGACGACGTTCAACTTCGGTTTTTCCTAACCATAATTGTGACCAATTAACGCGACCTTGGGCTAACTGCTGAAGTGTTTCCTTGGCTTCATCACTGGAATAACGATTATGTTTGTCGATCCAACGGTTCAGTCCTTTGCCGCAGGTGTAGTGGGGATAGGTTTCTGTTAAAAAGCCAACCGGGCCCTCATAGACTTCCCGTTCGGTGTGACCATAGTCGCTGAACCAAACTGTTCCTTTTTTAAAGAGACGCATTTGATAGCGAGGATATTGGGTGCTATGGCGTATCCAAGTTCCCATAAACATGACTCGCTCGGCAGCATAATAAGCTTTGGGAGGAGAGGATTGACTGGCGGTGACACATTCAGCAAAGAGTTCTGGGGTCATGCGTTCATCAGCCTCTAGAATATAAACCCATTCGTATTGAGTGGCAATTTCCTGAAGCATCCAGGTGCGTTGCTTACCATGACTTTCAAAGGCGTGTTGATAGATTTTTACCGGATACTGGGCAGCGATCCCTGTCGTTTGATCGGTACTGAAAGAATCTACCAAAATAATGTCATCCGTAAGGGCGGTGACAGATTCAATGCAACCAGCAATTTCGCTTTCTTCGTTGTAGGTCAGAATATAAATTGAAATCATTTTGTTTTAAGATAGAGCTATGACATTTGGCATAAGGTTTCATGCTTGAAAATACTTTTAGCGATCGCCCTTGAGTGTTTTGACATACTCCCCCGCGTGAACGACGGGGGATTCTTATTCATAGTTCACAGAGATCCACTTACGATTGTTGGTTTCCCTTCAATGATAGAGATGGTTCTCTCCCTATGCTTTCCCTCTTCCGAGGCAGATTCCTTTTGCCCAAAGGTACTGTTTTGCCATTCCATTCCCAGAATTCCCATTCCCTTTTTAAGGATGTTAATTGCCGCATTTGTATCACGACAAATTTCTATTCCACAATTGGGACAAGAATGAGTTCTGGTACTCAATGATTTTTTCGCCCGATGCCCACAATTAGAACAATCTTGAGAAGTGTAGTGAGGTGAAACCGCCACCACTGCTTTGTCCCAGATTTTCCCGTAGTAGTCTAACCACTGGGTGAATTGATACCAACTAGCATCAGAAATTGACTTAGCCAAGTGATGATTCTTGACCATATTCGACACCTTTAAATCTTCATACACCACGACATCGTTAGATGCCACCACGTTTCGGGCTTGCTTAATTGCCCAATCTTGCCGTTGGCGTTGAATTTTAAGATGGGTTTTACCCAGTCTTTTTCGTGCTTTATGGTAGTTATTGGATTGGGGTTTAGCCCCTTTCACGAATTTTTTGCTTAATCGTTTCTGAGCCTTTTTTAGTTTACGCTCAGATTTTCTTAAGAACTGGGGATAGATTACGGCATTATCGTTTTGGTCTTTGGTGAAATATTTTAATCCCAAATCCAAACCAACAACATTACCGGTATATTCCCCTTGTTCTTTGCGGTCAGCGTCAAAGCAGAACTGAGCATAATACCCATCTGCTCTTCTGACTACTCGAACTCGATTAATCTTTAGCCGAAACAGGTCTTCTCTCGTTTCTTTGTTGCAATATAGGGAAAAGGAGCCAGCATTAAAACCATCAGTGAAAGCAATTTTCATGCAATCATCAGATAGTTTCCATCCTGAGACTTTATATTCTACAGAGCGACAATGTTTTGTAAACTGGGGATAGCCTTTTTTCTTTTCCCCTTTTCTGCAACGACTGTAGAAACTGGATATAGAAGCCCAAGCACGTTCCGCACTAGCTTGTCTAGCCGCCGAATTTAACTTTTTCGCAAAAGGAAATTCCTTGGCTAATTCTTTGCATAGCACATACAAATCGGCTTTACCTACCCCTTGATTATCCATCCAATACCTGACCGCTTTATTCCTGATAAATTGCGCGGTACGGATAGCTTCATCAAGAGATTGGTATTGCTCTTTTGCTCCGTTCAGTAGCTTGGCTTTTCTGACTATCATTCCCCTAGTTTATCACAAAAGATTGCAGATAAAACATTGAGTTGCTCTGGAAGTCGCCCTAGAAGGGCAAGGCTTTTACCCATTTTTCTGGTAAAATTTTACTCAATTTATAGTATTTTGTTGACAAAAGAGATGAGTAAAACAGATTGCACCCACCTGATTTATAGGATATTATACAGTATTCCTTAAAAGTCCAAGACAGTTAAACTTGCGGTGAAAATCAGATCACATAAGCATCCTTGCCGACACAATCTATTTGTTATGCCTAACTCTTCGCTCCTTCACCAAGGTAATCATATTACAAAACCATTTTAAATTTAATAGGTATATCGTAACTCGGTGAGGGTTAAGTTGGGATGACGTAACTCTAATCGTAATTTTTCTTTACAACTCTAATTTACTTTCCCGCTTCTGAGTAGAGGAGCATCTCATCTTTGTATACTCTGAACGGGTTAGAAATTAACTTTTTGAAAATACCTAAAAGACTTATCCGCAATGGATTTCAGCCCTTTTCTAATAAGTCCATTTTTTAGCCGTTTAGAGTATAACTCCTAAATTAGTGCGATCTCCGCTTTCTTAGTTTGCCGTCATTTTGTTGATTAAACTTTAAAATTGTGTCGTGTATTACCGTCTTCATAATGCGATCGCCGTCATCTTGTTGATTAAACTTTAAAAGTACGATCTCTTTGATTGTTATTAGTGCGATCTCCTTACATACAATGCGATCGCCTCTCGTGAGATTAATCTCTCAACAAAGCTCGAAAACCAGCTTGCTGAAAATGAATATCCGTTGTTAATGCTTCCGTTATTCTGCGCTCTCCCATTACAATAAAGGAAATACAGTCAACAATTCCCCAATTTTTATCGTTTTTTTGACAATATAGTTGAAAAGCTTTTTGATAAAGAGTTTCCGATAAGGGAATAACTGTCACCGTTTTGTTCTTTTCTAATGAGGACAATAATTTAATTGACTTAGAGCGATATTTTTGTTTAGATAAAGCATTACCAATCTCTAAAATAATGGCTCTGGTTGTAACTAAAGGTGTTTTTGAAGCTTTTAATTGTTGGGCAATGACAAGTGCTTTATGATGATAATCGTCCGTAGATGAAGATAAAGCGATCACATAACTTGTATCGAGAAATTTCTCAGGATTCATGCTCTTTTTCTTCACCATATAAATATGTATCTAGATTTTCTGACCAATCAGAGGGGCCGTCTAGTTGTAATGATTCTGCTGTCTCTAAAAAAGAAGCGAGTTCATTATTTTCATCCGATAAGTTGTCGACAATAATGCGGACACGAGTATTAGCCTTCAATGTAACGGGTTGCTCTGGATGAAAGACTTTTCCGTCAAATAATGCGTCAATAGAATTAAGCATGATCTGTTAATGAAATGATTTTTACTTGAAATATCTATATTATAAATGTAACGCACCAAATTGATTGTCATTCGCTGTCATTTTGTTGATTAAACTTTAAAAATTGCGATCGCTGCGTCGTAGATTGGGTTGACAAAAGAAAACCCAATGCAATAGATAAAACACTCGATCAACATCTGACTTTTCCCGTTAAGTGCGGATTGCAAGCTGCCAGCCTTGGCAAAGGTCATGCAACTTCAACCAACCGCGCCAAAGGACTTGGATACCGAGAGGAGTTTTACGACGATGTTCAAGATAACCACCAAGAAAAGCAACAGACTCGACAGCCCAAGCAACAGTCAAAATAGGGGGAAGTTTTTGAGAGGCGGCTGCTTTTAACACCTGAAGTTGAAGAGGATTAAGAATTTCAATCGCGAGAGCATCGGGCTGGGTACGATGAAGATAAGTAACGTGTAAAAGTTCAACAGCAATGACACTTAAAAAACCCAAAAGAGTTTTCATTCCATCAGAGGCAAGTCGATAACGCTCACTCTGACAACCAGACTTAAGGACTTTATGAAATTCTTCAACCCGCCATCGGTAGGTGTACCAACGAAGAATAGTGACAGCCATCTCAATAGTCTCAACAACTTCTGTAGTCAGAAGCATCCAAGATAAAGGAGTTTCGCCTTCGGGACAATCGATTTCTGTCGCATAAACAGCATAGACATTCAACGGGTCACGATTATCAAAACGATAGGGAGTTCGTAGATTAACTGAGCAAAATCGGACGGCAAGCTTAACCTTCCGTGCTTTTCTTTTTCCTGTACTCGGAATCTCGATTTCTTGATGAAAACGAATCGGTTCTGATTCCAAATGTTGCCAAAGTCGTTCACTATTTTTGTCTAAACTACGATTATGAGACGCTCTGACCAGCACTCCTGTATGCTTGAGTTGACGCACTGAGTCAAAGACTTCTGAAACATCTCCTTCTCTGTCAAATACATGAATTACCCTCGTTGAACTTTCTACCTGTTTCTCACAGGTGTTTAGAGCCTCTACCCATTTGTAGGATTCTTTTTCCTCAAATGGTCTTTGACGAGCTGCTTTTCTTTGTTCTTTCTGTCTTTCTTTTTTCTGCTTCGCCGTTTCATCTGTTGGGGGCTTTTCTTTTACCTCCCTATTCCACAGTTTTTGCCATAATAAACCTAATACTTGTCCTTTTTCTGGCTCAATTGCTAAAGCACTATGCAGTATTAATCCATTCCCTCCTTTTCCAGTCGGCCCATACCCTTCCCTTTTTTCCTTGATATTGCGATAATCTAAGAAGGTCGTATCTCCGACTGATAGCATTATCTTATATTCTTCTACGGCGGCAGTTGTCATTTCACAGTGCGGCTCTATTATCTTGACAAAGTCTGTTTTCGGATTCCCAAAAATTCATAGGCCCTCTTTAACTCGTTTCCTCCCTTAAACACTTCTGATAAGGCTTTTCCAAACCCCTCACTTAACTTTTTCCCAATCGAGAAGGCACGATTGTTTAGCCTCTCGTCTCCCAATTCACAACTGGCAAAGTTTTTTGTCCACCATTCCAACATTTTTTGACCTGCCCTTTAAGATTTTCTCCATTTTACAGTCTCATACTCCCTTCATCCTTTGTTTTTGAAATTTGAACGATAAGCGGGATGATGGCTTCAGAATATTTTTTTCCTGTCAAGAGAATCATTACTCAAACCCTTGCCAGATAAAGCCTCTAGAAGTTTGCATTGCTGGATTTTGGACTTAACGGGAAAAGTCAGGATCAACATAGGTTACTCCGTTACTAATTCATCCTACAAATAGTTATCATATTAAAGAAACCTAGTCCACACAAATCAGTTTAGAATTTTAATTAACAAAAAACAAATTTATCATGGATACTTCCTTAACTCAAAACCTCAATTTTCCCAAACAAAATCCCCACCTTCTCGAAATTCTAGAAAAATTTAAACAACAAATTAAAAATATTTATCAAGAGCAATTAGTTAAATTAATTCTCTTTGGCTCCCAAGCAAAACGACAAGCCAAATATGACTCAGACATTGATATTTTAGTGGTTTTAAAAGATAAGCCAATTAACGATGAGCAACATCAGGAAATCATTAATCTTATCTCTGATTTGTGTTTAGAATATGAAGTATTGATCAGTTGTGTTTATGTTAGTGAAGCTCAATTTAACCAAGAAAAAAGTCCATTGCTCTTAAATATTGAGCGAGAGGGAATTATTGTATGAAAATTGAGCAACAACAATTACTAGAAAAAGCCAAAGAAAGTTTGCGGGCTGCACAATTATTAGCCAACAATAACTTACTAGCCTTTGCAACCGCAAGAGCTTATTATTCAATGTTTTATATTGCAGAAGCATTTCTATTAGGAGAAAACTTAACTTTTTCCAGCCATTCAGCCGTTATTGCTGCCTTTGGCAAAACCTTTATCAAAACAAAACGCCTGCCTGTAGAATATCACCGTTATTTAATTGACGCACAGGAACAGCGAACAGATGCGGACTATAGCCTTACTCCAAATATCAACTCAAAAAAAGCCCAATATATTATAGAGAAAGCTCAAATAATGCTCGATTTTGCTCAAGAAAATATTGACACGGTATAAAGTGCGGTCTGCTTCGCAGTGCCTTCGGCAACGCCGTCATTTTGTTGATTAAACTTTAAAATTGCGATCGCGTATTATAATCTTCATAGTGCGATAATTTGTTAGTTTATTTGAAACTCTCTTTATGTTGAATCATTTTCTATCGTCCCTAAATCGTCTCTCTTCTAAGGCATTCCCATTGGCAACGAAAGCCAAAAGGTTATCAATGACCGCCTTAGCTCTCATTGTCATTACTACCAGTTTAGTTGTTATGTCCTCTCCCAGTAACGGCCAATCTCTGACGGGTTCTCCAGCCAACCCTAAAGTAAAATTCTCAACTCCCCTACCCCCAGGAATCGCTTCACCTGCCAAGGTAGAGACTCGTTTGGGGACGCTCAATTTCTTCGATGGGTTGCCCGACCAACCCACTGCCGAAAAGCTCTACGATAACCTCGACTTCCAACGTGCTGTTCAAGCTTATCTATTAGGAATACCTGCTGTTAACCAAGCGGCCAATCGTAACGCAATCCGTACCTTGGGGCCTGTGAATACCGTTGTGCCGATTTTTGAGCAGCTTTTAGATTCGCGATCTATTTTTCTGACTGCTAATGACAACACTGTTTACAGTTGGACGTGGCTCGATCTTACCAAGGGGCCGTTAGTTTTAGAAGTCCCCCCGAAGGTATTAGGAACCGTTAATGATATTTGGTTTCGCTGGGTGATCGATGTGGGCATTACTGGCCCCGATAAAGGCCAAGGCGGAAAGTATCTCTTTTTACCACCAGGCTACAAAGGAGAAATTCCATCGGGTTACAATGTGGTGAAATCGCCGACTTTTAATATTTGGGTTCCTTGGCGTAGTTTTTTGGTCAAGGGCGATCCGAAACCTGGCGTTGAGTTGGTGACAAAGAACACGAAAATTTATCCCCTAAACAGTGCCAATAATCCCCCCGCTTTAAATTTTGTGAATATGTCGGGTAAGCCGTTTAATACGGTTGCGCCCGCCGATTATCAGTTCTGGGAATTGCTTAATCAAGTGGTACAGGAAGAGCCGAGTGAATCTCTCGACCAGATTCGTCTGGGTTACTACGCCTCTATTGGGATTCAAAAAGGTAAGCCTTTCAAGCCCGATGAACGCATGAAAAAAATCCTGACGGAAGCGGCGGCTGTGGGGGATGCAACGGCACGGGCGATCGCTTTTCATAATCGCCAGAAGGATGCCTATTACTATGCGAACAGTGCTTGGCAGTTACCTTTCATCGGTGGCTATAAGTTCCAGACCCAGCCTGATGTTCTGAATATGGATGCTTATATCTATTACTATTTCATGGCGACAGGGGTTACGCCTGCGATGGAAGAAAAAATGGTCGGACTGGGTTCTCAATATGCTTGGACTGCCCGTGATGCTAAGGGGAATCTCCTTGATGGTGGCAAGAGTTATCGCCTCCATTTACCGCCCAATATTCCCGTTAAGGATTTCTGGTCAGTTATTCTTTACAGCAACCAAACGCGATCGCAGATTCAGACGGATCAACAGTTTCCTAGTGTCGGTAGTCAGACTAAAGGGCTTTTGGTTAATGCCGATGGTTCTGTGGATATTTATTTCGGGCCGAAACCGCCTGCTGGCAAGGAGAATAATTGGGTGCAGACGATTCCTGAAACGGGTTGGAATACGATTCTTCGGCTTTATGGCCCGCTTGAGCCTTGGTTTGACAAGACTTGGCGACCAGGGGAGATCGAGTTGTTGAAATAGCCCTATCCAGAATATTTCTTGATCGCCGATATGTAGTTTGAGTTGGAGTGATAAAATTCGGTGATCGCTATTTCCCCTTATCCTAACAAGCGATCGCTGTTTTCTCATTGGAGGAGAGGGCGATGTTTTCATCCTAAGTACAGGACAAAAGGCTTGAAAAGTATACGAGAAAGGGGTTTCATGGAAGATGAACGTAATGTAAGAAAACCCATGAACCAATATAACGCATTGAAACAAGCCCTAAAACCCCATTTGGGATGGCATGGTGCCAGACTCTCCTTCCTAGCCTTGTTCTTACTCGCCCTCCTCAAAGTGAAAACGGTTAACCTTAAAGAATTGGCTCTGGGTTTTGAAGGTCGGGCATTGGTGGATTCTCATTACAAACGCTTACAACGCTTTTTCTCAGGATTTGAGCTGGATTACCATCACATTGCCCGTATTGTAGTCAGTTGGCTGGATATCCCTCAACCTTGGGTATTAAGTATTGACCGCACAACCTGGGAGTTTGGCAGTCATGGTTATAATATCCTCACTGTCGGCATTGTCCATGAAGGAGTAGCCATTCCCATCTTGTGGTGGATGCTTAGCAAGAAAAAGGGCAATTCTAACAGTGATGAACGAATGCGTTTTATCGAGGAGATGCTCAAGATTTTTCCCACCGCCCTGATTCGTTGTTTATGTGGCGACCGTGAGTTTATTGGTCAGGCTTGGCTTCGCTATCTTCTGCTCGAACCGCTACTGGCTTTCTGTCTGAGAATTCGGGCTACGGACAAGATTGAGCACAATGGCAAGCTTTTGGCCGCCAAAGTCATTTTTGCCCATCTTGCAAAAGAGTGAATCTCAACGTCTTCAAGGGAGTTGTCGGGTTTGGGGATATCCTGTTTCTGTAGAGGCTCTTCGCTTGCCTGATAATTCTCTACTCATCGTCATTGGACATCCCGATTCCCAAGGTCTTATTCACGATTATGCCCTGCGTTGGGGCATTGAAACCCTTTTTGGCATCTTTAAGACTCGTGGCTTTTGCTTGGAATCTACTCACTTTACTGACCCCAAGCGTCTTCGTAAGCTTTTGGCTTTACTGACTTTAGCTTTGGCTTGGTCTCTCAAAACTGGTCTAGCAATTCATCATCTTCATCCCATTCCCCTCAAGAAACATGGTCGCCTAGCGCAGAGTCTTTTTCGTCTTGGTTTTGACCATCTTCGTCATCTTGTTCTTAATCCTTCTCTACCCAATTTTTCTCTTTTTCTCGACTCCCTACATTTTTTGTCCTGTACTTAGGTTTTCATCAGACTATGACTATTAAGCGTGTTGAATGATTGTAAATTTTTTTTACAAATTTGGTGTCGAATAGAGGAACCCCTGCCACACTAACGTGCTTTTGGGCGTTGTCAGATTAGAATATGAAAGATGAACTGCAAAATAACGAAAGCCTTGCTATCAAAGCGTTTTCAAGTCTGCGCAGATTTAGATCATCTTTAAATTTGACAACGCCTGCTTTTGAGTGTAATATACAGAAAATTTCTTGCGATCTATCCTAAATGGGGTGATATGGGTTCTTCTGGCTTTGCGGTAGAAGATGTATAATAAGATACACTATATGAGGACGACATCAATGTTATTTTTTCTGGAAAATCTTCTGAATTTACCAAAAGTAAACATAAGAAATGTGATTCAAGAGGGAAAACAAGCGTTTTTAATACTGAGTTGTCAAGAGGAAGAAGTCAAATGTAATTATTGTGGTAGCTTAACGGATGAATTACATCAGACGAACAGTGTATTAGTAAGGGACTTGTCTATCTCTGGTCAAATGGTATATCTGAAAGTCCCTCGTCGTAAATTTTACTGTAAAGATTGTCAAAGGTTTTTTACAGAAAATCTAGAATTTATGGAAGCCCGTAGGAAATACACAGTGAGGTATGAAGAATATATTTATGGACGAGTAAATGTGAGCAGTGTGGAACAAGTAGGTAGAGAGGAATCTCTATCATGGGATCAAGTGAATGGAATTTACCAACGTCAATGTGAAGCTAAAAAAAAAGATTGGCAAGGAGTAAAACACCTCGGGATGGATGAAATAGCGAAACGAAAAGGTCATCAGAATTTTGTAACAGTGTTAGGAGATATAGAGAAAGGAGAATTAATAGAAGTGATAGATAGTCATCAACAAGATAAAATCATCGAAGTGCTGATGAAGAAAGAATTAGAGGTGAGGGAAGGAGTAGAACAAGTGAGTGTAGATATGTGGGGAGGATTTCCTAAAGTAATAGAAAAAGTATTTCCGAATGCAGTAATTGTAACAGATAGATTTCATGTAATGAAGGCGTTGAATGAAGAATTGAATAAAATCCGTAAACAGACAAAATTGAATGTAAAAATCAAGGGAGAAAAGTGGCTATTATTAAAAAATAAAGAAGACCTAAAAGAGGAAGAGTTAGAAAAACTAGAATTGGTGTTAAAGCAATCTGCTCGTTTGCGTAAAGCGTATGAATATAAAGAGTCATTTAGAGAGATATATGAAAAAGTAAATGATAAGGAAGAAGGAAGATTAAAATTTACAGAATGGTTAGAGAATGCAAAGAGCATTTATACAGATGTAATTAGCACAATTCGTAGGAATTTGGACTCTATTTGTAACTACTTTTTGAGTCGAACGACGAATGGGGCAATGGAAGGCATCAATAATCGTCTTAAACTAATCAAGCGTCAAGCTTATGGATTTATGAACTTTGATAATATGCGAAATCGTTTTTTAGCTTGCTTTTCATGATAAGCTTTAATTATCACTCTTTGTTCAGGAGAACCTGATATGCTGAAAGTTTCCACATATTGTTACTGTTGAGAGTGTTATACAGAAAGTTTCTGTATAATCAATAGTTAGGGCTTGCTGAAAAAAGCTGAAACCTTTACGGAGAAAAATAGTAGGCGAATTAAGAACCGCTAGAATGCACGAAAATAGGGTAGAATGCCTCAAAACCATTGCATTAAGAAGAGAGAAAGCAGATGTACCGAAAGCAACAGTACTCAATTGAAACACCAGAAAACTTGAAAAATCTGTTCGGCGGGCAGTTAGACGAAGAAAATCGTTGGATAGAAATGTCAAAAATGATTCTTTGGGAAGAATATGAGGAAGAATATGCAAAAAACTTCACAGAAAAAAAAGGAGCCCCAGCCAAATCATTTAGAATGGCATTAGGAGCATTAATTATCAAAGAAATTTCAGGAAAAAGTGACAGAGAAACAGTAGAACAAATAAAAGAGAACCCTTATTTACAGTACTTTATAGGAATGGAAAGCTATAGTAGCAAAGAAGCATTTAATGCGTCAATGATGGTTCATTTTCGTAAAAAAATAGGAATGGAATTAATAAATAAAATTAATAAAGAAATAGAAAAAAAGCGACGGGTGTAGCGTCAGAAAAAAAAGAAAATGAAGGAAAGTTATTGTTAGATGCGACTTGTACACCAGCAGATATAAAATATCCAACGGATATAGGAATATTGAATGATGCCAGAGAAAAAACAGAAAAAATAATAGATAAGCTGTATGAAGAAATAAAAGAGAAAAGGAAAGAAAAGCCGAGGACTTATAGGGAAGTGGCAAGAAAAGAGTACTTAGCCATAGCAAAAAAACGTCGTGTGTCAAAAAAAGAAAGAAGAAAAGGAACAAAAAAACAACTAGGATATATAAAAAGAAACTTGTCTGATATAGAAAAAATGATAGAAGAGGGAGCAAAGTTAGAAAAACTAACGAAAAAAGAGCAAGAAGAGCTTGTAACGATAGGAAAAGTGTATGAGCAACAGTTAGAAATGTATGAAAAAAAGACAAATAAAGTAGAAAACAGAATTGTGAGTGTAAGCCAACCTCACGTGCGTCCAATAGTGCGTGGAAAAGCGGGAAAAGCAGTAGAGTTTGGAGCTAAAATATCGGCAAGTAATGTGAATGGCTTTGTCTTCTTAGACAAATTAAGTTGGGATAATTACAACGAATCGGGAGATTTACAAGCGCGAATAGAAGAATATAAAAGGGAAACAGGATGTTATCCGGAATCGGTTCATGTGGATAAAATCTATCGAACAAAAGCGAATCGAGCTTATTGTAAAGAAAGGGATATAAGAATGAGTGGTCCCCGATTGGGAAGACCGCCGAAAGAGGTGAGCAAAGAAAAAAAGAAAGAGGCACGCTCAGATGAAAGAGTGCGTAATGCCATTGAGGGTAAATTCGGACAGGGAAAGAGGAAATTTAGTCTTGGTCGAGTGATGGCCAAACTACCTGAGACCTCGGAAACGGTAATTGCGATGAACTTTTTGGTAATGAATCTTTCTACTCTACTTCAGAAGACAAAAAGTAAAAAGTTGTAGAGTCGTTTTTCTTGTGAAAAATGGTGTTAATTTTCCTCTCTTTTGTGAGGAGTGATTTGTGTTGACCTTTTTAGACAGAAAGGAACAATAGATTAAACAAAATCTGTATTTTGATTTGTTTCCATAAGGATAAGTTATCTATGCTTTTTCAGTCCATACTTCCCTAACCCACATTTCTTTCGTTTTTTGACTTTTTCAGCAAGCCCTAGTTAGGCTACAAGTTTACGAACACAGAAAACCTTAAATTTAACAAAGGAGAAAACCATGCCAACACCAGCTTCAGTTATTTCTGGAATAATCACTGCAGGAAAACTTGCAGAATCCATTGGTAAAATGTCAAGCCTAATTCCCGATGTTCCACAAGACCTCAAAGATAAACATCGTTGGGTAACTGTAACCGTATTTAATCAAAGTCAATATGCTTTAGTATATAAAAGCTCCTATTTTGATAGTGGGAGATTTTGGACAGCACCAACTAACGTCGAGCCATTTCAAGAAATGACATTTTCGGGATGTGATAAAGATGGTTCATTTCTTACGGGGGTCAGTGGAGGCACTACATTTACACTTCAAATGCCAAAAGAAGGGGGTGGGTATCAAGAGTTAGATATAGGAATTGGATTTACCAATCCTCAAAGTGGATCGCTAAAAAGCTCAGGTGTTTTTACTTCTAGTGCTGAAACAGCCTATGATGATGCTACAGATAGCACTACAAACAACACTTCTTCGAATTATTCGGGAAACGACACAAATGGCGAAAGTACTACAATAAATTTTCTATTGGTGTCAGCTCCTGGACAAGAAGCAAGAATAACCATAACTGAGCAGATAGTATCTGGTGGTAATTAAATTAACTAAGTCATTGTCAAAGCTGTAGGGTGCGTTACTCAAACGCACCTTATTTAATGTTCGTTAAACCTGCAATATTTTGTGCGTTACGCTACGCTAACACACGCTACATTGACTGACTGATGGACACAAATGTGATCGCTGTTATCTTGTTGATTCATGTTTAAAACGCGATCACTTTGGCTTTTGAAAGTGCGATCATTTTGGGATAGTGCGATTATTTTGGGAGAGTCAATTTTTTGGGAATGGCGATCCCGTTTTGACGAGATTTAGAGCGATCGTTATGGCCCAGTGCGATCGCCAAAAAGGGATTTTTTTAAATTTTTCTATCATCATTTTTGACACACCTATTTTATAATTGACATCATCTTTCAAATTAACAAAAAAAGTAGTTATAATTATAGTTACATCAGAGCAAAAAACAAGATGTTATGTCCTGTGTTGTTGGTTTACTAGACTTTATTTGCCTATTAACATTGTTCGTCTAGATGAGCGCACGGGAAATATCTTTTTCCTTGCAGGAGAGGAAAACATCATTGAAATCTATCCAAACGGAAACTGGAGGTACATTGCATGAGTCAACCTAAATTTCAAGAAATGAGTCAAAAAGAACTGCAAGATTATATGCTTTCTCACAGAGATGATCAGCAAGCCTTCTATGCTTATATAGACAGATTACATCAAGAAGGAAATTGGATGGAAATGCCTTCAGTAGATTCAGTTGAAGATTTAGCAAAATATCCTGAGTTTACAGCGCGTTTCCGCCAAAACTCTCAACCTTAAATATCCGTTATAAACGCGATCGCCGATCTTATACTGAGATCGGCATTTTTTTGTGGATTAAACTTTAAAATCGCGATCATTTTGGCTGTTGAAAGGGCGATCATTTTGGCTGTTGACAGTGCGATCACTGTGGCCATTGAAAGTGCGATCGCCTTGGTTGTTGAAAGTACAATCCTTGTTGATTAAACTTTGGCTGTTGAAAGTGCGATCGCCGATCTTGTAAGGTGCGTTAATAAGAGGTAACTCACCTTTTGAATTAAGAGAAACTCCTACCGCTTTCAAGTCAGCTATAATGTCGGTTAGACAATGCTCTTATGAGGCATTTAAGCATCGGATATACATTCATGAGCATATTTTTCAACCAGTAATTCGATTATTTTCTCATAAGGAATTTGCTTTCGATCAGCTTGGGCTTTAAAGAAGCTTACACTTTCTTCTGTTAATTCTAATGTTACTTGATTGGTTTTGGTTTTACCTTTAGGAACTAACTGGTCTGGAGACGGTAAAAAATCTTTAACGACTTGTCCCATTTCCATTAGTTCATTAGTATAAGTTATTTTGCTGTTCATATCGTTTACGTCCTTTTCGCCAATAACCAGCTCCAAAAATTCTAACTTTTCCGTCTCGGTAAGTAAAGCGTACTGTGATAATTCCTTCATTAACTTGCCCCATACAGTAAAATCGATTTTCTTCTTGACTGTGAGCCAGATCTTGTACGATAACTCTGTCGGGGTCAAAAAATGCGTATTGGGCTAATTCAAAAGAAACATCGTGTTTCTGTTGGTTCAAACGATTTTTATCTTCATCCCATTCAAAGCTTTCATCCATAAGCGGAGTTTATAAACCTGAACACTTTAATTGTAACCTAATTTGGGATTGCAGCAATGAGAAACTCAACCAAAATTACGTTAGTGCGATCGCCGTTATCTTGTTGATTAAACTTTAAAACTGTGATCGCTTTGACTTTTGAAAGTGCGATCGCTTTGGCTGTTGAAAGTGCGATCACCGTCATCTTGTTGATTAAACTTTAAAACTGCGATCATGTATAATCCAAAATATTATTAACTAGATAGGGTTTGCCGAATAAAGGCAGAACCTTTATCAGATAAGCTTTTCAGCCATTTTGAACACGATTAGGTGCAAGCTTATGGCATTTGAAGGCTCAAAATCCATGCACTTTGCTAGAAAATTGTGGGTTAAAATCGGAAACTGATTTCTGAAGTCACCATTTTTCGCGCCCTGTGGCATCTAGGTTCGATTTGCAGACTTATTCAGCAAGCCCTAGATACAAAATCTCGATAAAATGGAGATAGAATGGGACAATAATAAAGCTGCTTCAAACTTGATCAAACATAAAATTGATTTTGAAGACGCAAAAAATATTTTTCTAGACCCCAACCGTCTAGAAAGAGAAGATAAACGTGATTATAATGAAACTAGAATTCAAGTAATCGGTATCGTTAATCAAGTAGTTTTATTTATCGTCTATACCAAAAGAAACGGCAAAAATCGTATCATTTCAGCAAGGAGGGCCAATAAGAATGAACGACGACAATATTACCAGAGTTAAACTTGATCCCAAAAATGTTAGTCATGGCAACACAGATTGGGAAAAAGTTGAAGCAATGACGGAGGAGGACATTAATAAAGCAGCCGAAGCCGATTCGGACTGTCTCCCCCTATCTCAACAAGAATTAAATGAATTTCGTCGTATATCAATACAAGTGCCTATCTTGTAGTGCGGTCTGCTTCGCAGTGCCTTCGGCAACGCTGTTGTCTTGTTGATTAAACTTTAAAATTGCGATCATTTTTGCTTTTGAAAGTGTGATTTTTGCTTTTGAAAGTGCGATCTTGTAGGTTGGATTGACCTTCATAAAACTCAATAATTCCACACAAACAATATTCTCCTTCCTTACTTGTCCGTTGTAATTATGTTAACATCAGAGAATGTTTGAATGGGACGAACAAAAAGCAGAGCGTAATCAAGCTAAACACTCAGTTAGTTTTGAGTTCGCAACAAGGGCATTCGACGATGAAAATCGAGTAACAGTCATTGATAATCGCCGTGACTACGGGGAAACTCGCTATATTACGCTAGCCAAGATTGATAACCGCTTGTATGTAGTCGCTTTTACCTTACGCTCATCTATCATTCGTCTAATCTCAGCCCGAAAAGCCAATAATAAAGAGGCGAAACGCTATGAAAACAATTAAATATACCCCCGTGCCAAACAAGAAACCTCAACTAAGCGAAGCACAAGAAGCTCGGTTAGCCAGCTTGTCAGATGAAGATATTGATTATTCAGATATAGAGGAGCTAAATGATGAGTTTTGGGAAAAGGCGGAAATAGTGTCACCTGACTTAACTCAGCCAATTACCTTGAGAGTGCGATCGCCGTTATCTTGTTGATTAAATTTTAAAATTGCGATCGTTTTGGGAGATTCAATCTTTCGGGAATGGTGATCGTTTTTTGTGATGATGAGATTTGGAAAGGCGATCGCTATGGCCCAGCCATTTTTGTTAGAATACCTCTATCTAACTCTAACTTTTAACCGCTCAAAAACCGATGAGACAAGTCATTACCTATAAAGATGAAGATGGCTACTGGATTGCTGAATGTCCAAGCCTGAAAGGATGCGTTAGCCAAGGAAAAACCAAGGAAATAGCACTCACTAATATTAAGGAAGCCATTTCGGGCTACATTGCAGCCTTAGAAGAGGATGGTTTACCGATTCCAGAAGAAACTTTTGAAACTTTTCTGGTTCTTGTATGAGTAAACTTCCCAGTATTTCAGGTAAAAACTGTGTAAAAGCTCTACAAAAAGTTGGCTTTTATCTTAAACGAAGAGAAAGTAGTCACGTCATTTTAAGGAGAGATAACCCCTTTGCTCAGGTCGTTGTACCAGATCATCCAGAATTGGCGAAAGGAACCCTACGCGCTATCCTTCGAGAGGTTGATTTAAGTGTAGAAGAATTTATCCGATTACTATAGGGTGATCGCCTTTTATCTTTTTATTCAAGGGTAAGGGGTGATCGTGTATTTCCGTCTTCATAGTGCGATCACGGTTATCTTGTTAATTCATGTTTAAAAACGTGATCGCTTTGTTTGTTGAAAGTGTGATCACTTTGGTCTTTGAAAGTGCGATCGCTTTTTATGCAAGTGCGATCGCTTACAATGGAGAGCAGACTTTTAGAAGGCAACCTTGATTGCGATTCTTACTCATGCCAACCCTATCAAGCTTCTATGGAATAAAAATCACAATGAACTATAACGATCACAATCCGCCTCATATCCATGCCGAGTATCAAGATTGTGAAGCGGTTATAATGATTCAAACAGGTGAAGTTTATGGTCAAATGCCCAAAAGAGGACTAAATTTAATATGGGAGTGGCTTGATCTACACTAATCTGAACTATTAGAGAACTGGGAAAATGCACGTCAAAGAAAACTTCTTAACAGAATCGATCCCCTTGCCTAAAAAGGGTCTATTTCTTCATGTTATCTGTGTGGAATATCTGGATAACTATCAATTAAAGCTAACCTTTAATAATGGAATAGAAGGGATTGTAGATTTAGAACAAGAATTGTATGGAGAAATCTTTGAACCCTTGAAAGATAAAAATTTATTTCAAAAGGTATTTGTAACTAGTCGGACTATAGAATGGCCAAATGGAGCAGACTTTGCTCCTGAATTTTTATTTGAAATTGCTCTCGACAAGCAACTTGTTAGTCAGTCCGATCCCTAATCCAGTGCGGTCTGCTTCGCACTGCCTTCGGCAACGCCGTTTTCTTGTTGATTAAAGTTTAAAACTGCGATTGTTTTGGGAGAGTCAATCTTTCGGAAATGACGATCGCCAGGCTAAAATGAGAGGGCGATCGCTTCTGAATGTTGAACTTAAAGCGTGATCGCTGCTTTTAAAAATCTTAGGGTTAAGTGTTGTACAATTTGGATAATCTATTAGAATTTAGCATTAACCTTGATTTTTCCCACGTCCTATGAGCAACGAATCCACGATTAAATTGGCGATCGCTTTTAATGATCCAGACCTGGAGCCTGAAGAACGGGACGAACAGGCCCAACGATTATTGGCAGAACTGAAACAAGTAAATGAGGTTGAGTCGGTAGAGCGTATGCTTGATCCCAATCCTCCTGAAGGCAATAAGTCGTTAGGCGGTTTTTTGGTGGGAATGTTACTAGCTGAAGTTAATCCCGCTAATGGTAAAAAATTATTAGGGTTTCTGGGCGATCGCCTGGGGGGTAAACCGATAGAATTGTCGGTAGAGGCTAATGGTCGCAAGTTGACGGTCAAGGCTCACAGTAGAGAAGAACTGGAAGCAGCGATTAAAGCGGCTCAGGATTTTATTTCGGGTTAGGGAAAGTATCATGGCAAAAATTGCTTTGTTGATTGGGGTTAGTGAGTATAAACTAGGCTTAAATCCTTTACCTGCGGCGGTGAGGGATGTTGAGGCTTTGCAAAAAGTGTTATTAAATCCTGCGATCGGCGGCTTTGCGGAGTCGGATGTTGTCGTGCTTAAAAATCCTGATCGTCAAACGATGGAAGAGGCGATCGAAACGCTTTTCACGGGGCGAAGTAGGGATGATTTAGTGTTGTTATTTTTCTCTGGTCACGGTATCAAAGATGATGCGGGCAAACTTTTCTTGGCAACTTGTGGAACTCGTAAAACACCCCAAGGAGAATTAATTCGTGCAACGGCGGTTCAATCCAGTTTCATTCAAGACAGCATGAGTCGCAGTCGTTCTAAACGGCAGGTTGTGATTTTAGACAGTTGTTTTAGTGGAGCTTTTGCAAATGGATTACCAGCAAAGGATGGCGGAACAATTGATATTCGTAGCCAATTAGGGGGAGAAGGTCGGGCAGTTTTAACGTCTTCTAGTTCGACTCAATATTCCTTTGAGGATAAGGGATCGGAATTATCGCTTTATACTCGTTTTTTGATTGAAGGTCTTGAAACAGGAGCCGCCGATACAAATAAAGATGAGGCGGTTTCCGTTCATGAATTACATGAGTATGTTAGCGGTAAAGTTAAGGAAATTAAGCCAGAACTTAGACCTGAATTTTTTGTTATTCGGGAGGGCTTTACAATTCGCTTAACTAAAGTTCCAGCGATTGATCCCCAACAAAGATATCGTCGAAAAGTAACAGAATTCATTAACTATCGAGGTGAAATTTCTTCTATTAATCGTAGAAGCCTTAATATCATCAAAAATGATTTGCAATTAGATGAAATAGATACTCAAGCAATCGAGCATGAGATTTTAGAACCTATTCGACTTCAGTTCACAAACAATCTTCACGAATATGAACTGGCTTTTGGCGATGTTATTCAAAATAACGAAAATCCCAGTGATTTGGAGCGAGAAGATTTGGGAAAACTTCAGCAAACTTTAGTACTTCGTAATGAGGATACGAGAGCGATTGAGTTAAAAGTTCAAGCTCACTTACAGGCTTATCGGCAACATTTACAGGAGTATGAGGAAGTTTTTCGGCAAGCATTAAAGCTAGAATATCCTCTCAGTGATTCTAAGGGAGTTGAACTGCAACAGGTTCGGCAAAAGTTGGCGTTGAAAGAAGCTGATATTGAGTCTATTGAAGCTAAAGTTACAGCCGAAATGGAGGCTTATTATCGTCATTTAGAACAGTATAAGCAGATTTTTATTGAAGCAATACACCAAGAGTATCCGCTTAGTGATGCGAAACGCCATGAGCTTTTGCAGCAACAAGAAAATTTGGATTTATCAGATTTAGATGTTTCAAGTATTGAGGCTGAAATTACAACGGAAATTGAAACCTATCAACAAAAATTAGGGCAATATCAACAGGCTTTTTTGAGTACAACTCAAGCGAAATATTTACCAACAGGCCCAATTCGTAAACAGTTACAGCAAACCTGGCAAACGTTAGGGTTAACTGAGGCTGATGTAAAAGCGATCGAGTCTCCTATTATTGCTCAAATTAATTTATATCAGCAAAATTTAGAGCAGTATGAAAAAGAGTTTGATAGTGCTGTTCAAAAACAGTACCCTCTAAGTGAGGCAGAGCGTAATGAATTAACTCAATTAAAGTTAACGTTAAATTTGGGGGACGATGATGTTACTGCGATTGAATCTCCGATTAAAGCGGCGATCGAAAAGCATTTACATAAGTTACAACAATATGAGGAAGCATTTTTAGAAGCGTTTCAACATGAATTTCCTTTAACAGAAGAAAATAGTCAGGATTTAGAGCGATTGCAACAAGTTTTGGAAATTAGCAAAGAGGATGCTGCGAAGATTAAGGAAAGAGTGATAAATATAAATAATGTTCCTCCCGATGTTCCTCCCGATGTTCCTCCCGATGTTCCTCCCGATGTTCTGATCCGTCCAAATTCTCGATTTTCCCCTATACCCTTAAATCAAATGATTACTAAACTTCAGTTGCTATTTTCTTCTATTAATACTTTAATCTCCAGAAATCCCAAGCTAATTTTGGGGATTATTGGTATGGGAATAGCATCAATAGCAGTGGTACGCATTCTACCGATCTTACATCAGTGTCCCAAGCAAACAGGTGACTTTATTAGCGAAGGAGAAGACATTCTTGATTATTCCAAACCATCTGCCAAAATTCAAGGGGCAGAATATTTTGCACAGTGTAATTATCAAAAAGCCCTGTCAAGATTTAAGGACGCATGGCAATCAGACAAACTAGATCCAGAAACATTAATTTACTTAAATAATGCTTTACTAGAAGCGAAACAAGCAGAGTATTATACCATTGCTGTTGCCGTTAGTATTCCTCATCAGAATATCTCTGTTGATGATAGTCGAGCGAAAGAAATGTTGCGAGGGGTAGCACAATTACAAACAGAAATTAATTTGGGGCTTTTTGATGTAAAGGATCAATTCGTCAAGGACTTTCCAGGTCAAGGTGTTCTGAATGGAAAAACGATTAATGGTAAGGGATTAAAAGTTATAATTACTAATGATGAGAATGACAAATCAAAAGCTAAACAGAGAGCAGAAGCCCTTTCTAAACTTCCTGAAATTTTAGGAGTTGTTGGTCATTATCCCAGTGAAATGACTGTGGCAACGGTAGATATTTATGATCGAGAGAATTTAGTCTTGATTTCTCCTGGATCAACAACGCAAGAACTTACCGAATATCCTCGAAAAAATTTCTTGCGGACTGTTTTTTCTGTTGAACAACAATCTCCTGCCATTGCAAAATTTTTGCAAGAAAAGTCTATTAAAAAAGCAGTAAGTTTTTATAGCGAAGGAAGCCCATTCAGTGACTCTTTTTATAAAAGTTTCAGAAATTTTTTTAAACAATCTCCATTCTACGGAACTGTAGCAAAAGTAAATGAATTTAATCTGAGGAAACCTAACTTTGATGAAAAAAAAGCTATTCAAGAATTACGAAGACAAGAAGAAATAACGGCAACAGAAATAGGACTTTTACTATTTCCTGATACCATTGGCAACGCCCAAAACAATGCAATTAAACTTATAAAACTTAATGATGGTCAAAATTGGGTGATCGGATCATGGGGACTTCGTAGCCCTAATACCTTAAAACAAGTTGACAACTTACAACCTTTTCAAAAGTTTTTAATACCTGTACCTTGGGATTCTTTAACCAGTCCTAATCAGGATTTTCTTAAGGATGTTAAAAATTTATGGGGTACGGCTTCTGTGAATGCAATTACAGCCTTATCTTATGATGCGACTCTTGCTCTAACAAAAGCTCTAGAAAAAGAAAATAATCCAACACGAATTAACATTATTGAGCAATTGAAAGCTCCTAATTTTAGTGTTGATGGAGGAGCGACTGGCACAATTGAGTTCAACCCTGACAATGGCGATCGCAAAAATCCCTCTGTAGAATTTGTTCATATTGTGGAGTGTCGAAAGGAAAACTTTGATTTTGCTTTTGTTCCAATCAAGTATTCCACTGCTAAAGATGCAGGTTTAACTTGTTTAAACTCAACCAAAAAGCCTCCTAGCCCATAGCTACTTTCCATCAAAAAAAGTAGAATTCGTTGGTTGTCAGTCTAAATTTTCAGTTCCCAAATCCAGAAATATTGGACTTAGAAACTAAGCCCCTACCTTAAACAAAAATAATTTAAAATCTCTATTCTTAAATAGTTTAAATTCTAAACCATCAAAAATAAATGCCTGCCAAAGATATTTTCCATGACTGTGTAAAACACGCCTTAATCAAAGATGGCTGGATAGTTACCGATGATCCATTAAGCCTTAAAATTGGCAAAAAAGACTTGTTTATTGATCTAGCGGCTGAAAAGATGCTGATTGCCGAAAAAGGAACAGAAAGAATAGCTGTTGAAATCAAAAGCTTTGTCGGAACATCTGAGGTTGAAGACTTAAAGAATGCGCTAGGCCAATATATTCTTTATGAAAAAATTATCAAACGCCAGCTTTTAGATAGAACTCTTTATCTTGCTATTCGAGAGACTACCTATAATAACTTATTTAGTCAAGAAATTGGCCAAATACTACTTGAAGAAAAAACACTAAAACTCATTATCTTTAATCCCGAAACTGAGGTAATCACCAAATGGATAAACTAAATCATTACCGCCAAATTATTCATCAGGTTCTTTCCCCCTATAGCCAAATTATTTATAACAATGCGGACATTAAAAATCGTCTGGCTCTCGATGCCCAGAATAACCAATATCTCGTCATTTCGGAAGGTTGGCAAAATAGTCAACGTTACCATGATTGTCTAATTCATTTAGAAATTATTAATGGAAAAATTTGGGTACAATGTGACAATACAGAAGATGGCATCACCAAAGAACTTCTGGCCGCAGGTATTCCCAAAGACGATATTGTTTTAGGCTTCCATGAACCTAAAATACGTCAATATACAGGCTTTGCTGTAGCTTAACGTTCAAATATGATGGACAATTCCCTAGACCGCGATCGCTGAAAGCCTCTAAAAATTTAACCTTTTATCTAGATAGGGCTTGCTGAATAAGTATAGAACCCTTGCCAGATAATGCTTTCAAGCATTTTAAAAACGATCAGGTGCAAGGTTATGGCCTTTGGAGGCTCAAAGCCCATGCACGTCGTTGGAAAACTGGGGGTTGAAATTGGAAACAACTCTCTGAAGTCACCATTTTTCGCCTCCTGTGGCATTTAGGTTCGTTTTGTGGACTTTTTCAGCAGACCCTAAATAGATTTTAAATATCTAAAAGCCTTGTCCAGTAAGGCTTTCAAAAAAATATTTAGATCGTCGAAATACATGCGGAATATGGGTTATAGACCTGTGGATCGCATTTTTAGAAAGCAGTCCGTCCGCCCATTGCGATTAGTCTTATCCACAGATTAAGAGCAATACCTAAGCTTCTTGGGTTTTCTCCCTTGTCACCGTCAGGATTTGGGTAATCACCTCCTTAATAGTCAAATGGTCGGTCTGAATCTCGATCGCATCCTCCGCTTTTTTGAGGGGGGCCCGGTTGCGGCTACTATCGAGTTGATCCCGTTGGGCAATTTCCTGGACAAGTTCTTGTAAATCAATCTCGGTTTGGCCTTGATGGTGAAAATCCGCTAATCGTCGTCTGGCTCTTTCCAGAACAGAAGCCGTTAGAAAAATTTTAACTTCCGCATCGGGAAAGACATTGGTGCCAATATCCCGACCTTCGGCCACTAAGCCCCCTTGTTTGCCGTAGGTTTGCTGGGTTTTGACCAATACCTCTCGCACGGCTGCCTGGGCGGCGATCGCTGATACCAAAGCCGTAACTTCAGGAGTCCGAATCGCGTCACTAATGTCAAGACCATTGACTTTCACTCCCGTTAGTTGGGGAGCCGGTCGAGAAATTAATTCAATCTGAGCTTGACTAACTAATTCGGCAATAGCTGCTTCCTCTTCGGGATTAAGGCCCGCTTGTAAAACCAGCCAGGCGATCGCTCGATACATGGCTCCTGTGTCTAAATAGATGAACCCCAGGGCATCAGCAACCCGACGGGTAACGGTAGATTTTCCGGATCCCGCAGGGCCATCAATGGCGATAATAGCCTGACGATTCCGCAATAGTAAATTGTCAATCAGACGGGTTTTTCCCGCATAGACAGCGATCGCCAGCAATCCGGCTTCGGTAATCGTATCCAGGGACTGGAGACTAGTCGGATCAACTAAATCGAGATATTGCAATTGCAAATTAGGCGTTAGGGCTAACTGTTTTTGAACACTGGTTAATAAAGCATCGCGCTCTCGTTTCCCTTGCTGAAAAACCTGGTGGGCCATCTGCAAACTCCGGTAAATATTGGCCGCTTCTTCTTTTTCTGTCTGACTCAAATATTGATTACGGGAACTAAGGGCTAAACCCGATGCTTCTCTGACAATTGGGCAGCCTTGAATGACCACAGGAAAATTCAAATCGTTAACCAAACGCCGAATAATCGCTAACTGTTGAGCATCTTTTTCACCGAAATAGGCCACCGTCGGTTGTACGATCTGGAAAAGCTGGCTGACAATAGTGGCTACGCCTGGAAAATGTCCTGGACGATAAGCTCCACAAAGGCAATTGAGCAGGGAACTGGGCGGCATCACCAGACTCTTTTCGGTTAAACTTCCCATTTCCTCGGCGGTAGGTGCGAAAACGACCGTTGCTCCCCAACTAGCCGCTAACTGACAATCCTGTTCAAAGGAGCGAGGATATTGGCTGAAATCTTCCTGGGGGCCAAACTGCAAAGGATTGACAAAAATACTAACGACCACCAAATCTGTTTCTAGGGCAGCCCGTTGAATTAAGCTACCGTGGCCCCGATGCAAAGCTCCCATCGTTGGCACCAAACCAATCTTTTTCTGTTGTCCCTCTTGTTCTAAATAGCTTCGTAAATAGGTTCGTAGCCCCGCAATGGTTTTAAAACAGCGCACCTCAAATCTCCTTAATCAATATGTCTCAGTTTAGTGATAACGACCAGAGCCGCTAGAAATTAGTGTTCAACTGGGTTGACATCCTCACCGCGCTGAAGCGACGGCGATTCCCATCTACCTAAATTAAAGTCAATTGAATAGGTAATAGGCGGGTTGACACTTCATCGGAAGCAACTAGCAAGCTAGATTTACGCCGTCCTCCATGTCCGTTTTCAGTCTCGGAAAGCCCTCCCGCGACCTTGATATTCTTGGCGGCATTTACGTCTCTATCGTGGATGTCCCCACAGAAAAGACAAGTCCATTCCCTAACAGAAAGTTCTTTTTTTTCGCCAATTTGTCCACAACTTGAACAGCTTTGTGAAGTCGGTTCCCAACGAGAAATTACCCTAAAATCACGCCCATACATTTTCGACTTGGCTTCTAACATAGCCCTAAAACTACGCCAACCTAGATCGGAAATAGCACGAGACAACTTGCAATTTTTAAGCATTCCCGATGTATTCAAATCTTCTAGCACAATCGTTTGGTTTTCACGAATGAGCCGAGTAGATAGTTTATGCAAAAAGTCAGTGCGAGTGTCCTTGATTTTTGCGTGAATTTTAGCAACTTTTACTCGTGCTTTTTCACGCCGTTTACTCCCTTTTTGCTTGCGAGACAAGCTGCGTTGAGCCTTTCTTAATTTCTTAAGTCTCTTTTTAAGAGGTTTAGGAGCCTTGATTTTTTCTCCATTATCTAACGTAGCAAAATCGGTTATCCCTAGATCAATCCCTACAGACTTACCGTTATCAGATAACTTTTCAGGATTAATCTCTACAACAAAGCTAAGAAAGTACCGACCTGCCGCATCTTTAATTACAGTGACACTAGATAGTTCGGAAGGTAGGGGGCGGCTCCACACTACATCTAAGTAGCCTATTTTCGCCAAATAAACCTTTTCTCCTTTGATCGAGAAACCTGCATTAGTGAAAGTAGCAGACTGCTTTGATTTCCGACTCTTGAATCTTGGCGGATTAATCTTTTTCCCTTTCCTCTTTCCATTAATTGAGTTAAAGAAGCTCTGGTAGGCCATATTTAGATTCCTAACCGATTGCTGTAGGGGCACCGCCGATACTTCCGTTAACCAAGTCCTTTCTTCTGTCTGTTTAGATTGGGTTAGCAAACTAGAAAGTTGATTGTAAGATGGTAGTTTTTCAGAACCCTTGCAAATCGCTAAAGCATCATTCCAGACTACACGAATGCAACCAAACAGTCGGGCTAACCCTTGTTTCTGTTGGCCAGTCGGGTAGAATCTGAATTGATACCTTGCTTTCATTTACCGTGCTAGAATTGGTCTGTAAATTTATTTTAGTTGGTCTGCGTAAAAATGACAACCCAGTTACGAAGGGAACGTCACAGTATTTCTAGTCTCAAGACTCACTTGGTCTGCGTAACTAAATATCGTAGAGCCATTTTGACATCAGAAAGTCTTGCTGTTATAGAAAAATCCTTTGGAGAGGTTGCCAAGAAAATGGATTTTCAAATTCTTGAATTTAATGGAGGATCTGACCACGTTCACGCGCTTATTGAATTTCCGCCCAAACTCTCCATTTCTCAGATGGTAAATGCACTTAAAGGTGTTTCTAGTCGTCGCTACGGTCAATCTGGATTCCAAAAACCTTATGGCAAAGAGGCTCTATGGAGTCCTTCCTATTTTGTTTCAAGTGTTGGTGGTGCCCCTCTTGAGATTCTTAAGCAGTACATTCAAGACCAATAGACATCTCCATAATACTATAAAATCGACAAATATGCTATAATCATAGAAATTTAGACAGGAGTAACTATGCCTGAATACATCTATATGTGGGCTTATATTCAAAAACAGCCTCAAGAAACAAAGAGGTTGTTAGGAATAGAGTACCCAAAATTATTAGAGCTTATAACCTATGGCAAATTACTTAAAAAAGAATTTGAAGAAAGCAAAACCACACTGATTAAAGCAGGTGGTGGAAATAAACCGAAATTATCAGAGGAGGAGCAAATAGTTTTAATGCTAGTTTACTTAAGGCATTATCCGACCTTTCAGCTACTAGGAATAATGTTTGAAATAAGTGAATCGTCTGCCCATAATATATTCAATTATTGGCAGTCACTATTCGGAGAAAATTTACCAGCAAGTCTATTTGAACAACTAAAAAAGTTGCCAGAAGAAATAGAAAAAGTTAAAGAGGAGCTAATCCAACATGAACTAATAGTGGATGCGACAGAACAACCAGTAGAAAGACCTTTAGGGCAGGAGGCACAAAAACCATACTACTCAGGTAAACAAAAAAGGCATACCTCAAAAAGCCAAATAATCATTTGCCCAAAAATCAAGGAGATTGTGGATGTTGTGATAGGAGAAATAGGTTCAAAGAGCGATGTACAAATATTACGTCAAAGATTGGCTAAATTCCATCAAGAACAAGGCTTTCTAGGTGATAAAGCCTACGAGGGAGAATTCCAATTAACAACACCAAAAAAGAAACCAAAGGGGCGAGAATTAAGCAAAGAAGAAAAAGAAAGAAATAGTTGGTTATCGTCTCGACGAGTAGTGGTTGAACATATGATTCGATTGCTCAAAGTATTCAAAGTGATGCAAGAAAAATTTAGACTAAGAAAGGGAAGATATAAGTCATTAATCTCAACAGTATGTGGATTGGTGAGACTAAGGATAAATGCGCTGATATTAAGCATTATAAAATGTAGCGAATCAGGGCAGGTAATTGAGGTAAAGATGAGTCATTGTTTTTTGCCAGAATTGAATTTGGAGGTCTGAAAGCCCTGTAAACTCGTCTATGTACCAAGAAGTCTACTGAGTCTAGATTTAGCTACACTGCTTGCTAGACTAGGCTTTCCAGTTTTTGGAGATGTCTAATTAAAGCCGTCGTAGAACGACAGGGTTTTAAACCCATTTTTTTGATAACCTAATCTTAAAAGATTGTATCAAGTGTCACCAACTCCGCCCTCACGGTACGAAACTTGCCCCAACCCATTTAAGCAACATGACCATTACTCCCGAATCCATTCAACCCCTGCTTGCCTCCGAAGATTTTAGCGATCGCCTTCGAGGTCTTAATTTACTCCGACAGTTACCTCCCCATCTGGCTTTTCCCCTGCTTAAACCCCTAACCAGCGATCGCAATGTCCGCATCCGTTATGCGGCGGTCAGTCAACTGGATACCCTGGGCAATGAAAATCGGAGTGAAACCCTGGCTATTTTACGTGATTGTCTCCTAAATGATCCTGAAGTAGATGTCCAAGCCGCCGCCGCCGATATTTTAGGTGCGTTAAAATTTACCGAAGCCCTGGACGATCTCCAACTGGTCTATGAGCAAACCCCAGAATGGGTTTTAAAAATGAGCATTGTGGCAACCCTAGGAGAAATGGGGGATATTCGCGGCTTTGATTTGCTCAAACTCGCCCTTACTTCTGACAATGGACTGATCAAAACGGCTGCTCTAAGTGCCCTCGGTGATCTGGGTTTACCCGAAGTCCTACCCCTAATTTTGCCCTTCCTAGAGGATGAAGATTGGCAAGTGCGTTTTCGTTTGGCGATCGCCCTGAGTAAATTCCCCCAACCCGAAGCCCAGGCTGCCCTCAGTCAATTAGCGCAAGATCCCTTTGAACAAGTCGCTGAAACGGCAAAAAGTTTAATCCAAACCCCTTCCCTCTGACCTTAGCCGTGATTTCTGCTAAAAACCTGAGTAAAAGCTACCCCGTCACCGTTAAGTCTCCTGGACTCAAAGGAACCTTAACCCATTTTTTTCACCGTACCTATCGAGAAATCAAGGCTGTACAAAATGTCTCTTTTACCATCGAAGCAGGGGAAGTAGTCGGCTTTCTTGGCCCCAATGGCGCAGGCAAAACCACCACCCTAAAAATGTTAACGGGATTAATCCATCCCTCTGGCGGAATCGTACAGGTGGCAGGCTTTGATCCCTTTCGTCGTCAGACCCAATTTCTCGAAAAAGCCAGTTTGGTGATGGGACAGAAACAGCAATTAATTTGGGATTTACCGACAATGGATTCCCTGCGAATTAACGCGGCCATCTATCGTATTCCAGAGGCAATTTTTAAACAACGTTTGGGAGAACTCACAGAAATGCTCTCCCTCCAAAATCAACTCAAACAACCCGTTCGCAAACTATCTTTAGGGGAAAGGATGAAGGCCGAATTACTCGCTGCTTTAATTCATCATCCCCAGGTTTTATTTTTAGATGAACCCACTTTAGGATTAGATGTCAATGCCCAGGTAGCCGTGCGGGATTTTTTACGGGAATATAATCACCGTTATCAAGCAACTATTTTATTGACCAGTCATTACATGGCCGATATTACCGCTTTGTGTAAACGGGTTTTACTGATTCATCAAGGGCAATTAATGTATGATGGCGACTTAGCAGAACTGTTAGAAAAGTTTGCCCCCTGCCGACAAGTTAAAGTTGAACTAGCCCAAAGCGTTTCTAAAACTGCGTTAGAGAAATATGGTGAAATTGAAAGCATTGATGGCCAAGCAGTTCGCTTTTTTGTACAACGGGAGCAACTCACATCGGCGATCGCTCGTATTTTATCGGAGTTAGAAGTGCTAGATTTAAGTGTCACCGACCCACCGATTGAAGAAGTTATTGGTCGTCTTTTTCAGCAAGGAACGGTTAATTAGTTGATAGTTAATAGTTGATAATCAATTAGTTAATGCTTTAACTGGTATTTACCTGTATTTATTAAACGAGCAATTATGAATATTTTCTTTAAAAAAATCTTACCTACCTTAACCCCCTACCTTTTTCTCCTCCCCGCCCTGATTATTTTAGGGATTGCCGTTTTTTATCCCGCTTTTCAAGCTTTTTCTCTCAGTTTTACTCAGTATGATCTTGATCTTACCCAAGCTCCCCAGTGGGTCGGATTAAAAAATTTCCAACGCTTGGCCCAGGATCAAGTCTTTTGGCAAACTTTAACCAATAGTTTTTGTTACTTAATCGGTGTTGTTCCCGTTTTAGTAATGGCTCCTTTAGCTTTAGCAATTTTAGTCAATCAAAAATTACGGGGCATGGCCTTTTTTCGGATGGCCTACTATACGCCCGTTATTATTTCAATGGTGGTGGCGGGCATTGCCTGGAAGGCTCTCTATGCTAATGATGGAATTTTAAATCAATTACTGAAAATGATCGGTTTTTCCGAAGGTATTCCCTGGTTAACTAGTCCCCAATTAGCCCTCTGGAGTGTGATGGTGGTGACGATTTGGAAAGGTTTAGGTTATTATATGGTGATCTACTTAGCCGGTCTTCAGGGGATTCCCGCAGAATTGTACGAAGCGGCGGCGATCGATGGTTCCGATGGCTGGCAAAAACATTGGGATATTACACTACCTTTAATGCGACCCTATTTATTGTTAGTAGCAGTGATTTCTTCGATTTCGGCTATGAAGGTATTTGAAGAAGTTTATATCATGACCCAGGGCGGCCCCTTAAATCATTCTAAAACGGTGGTTTATTACGTTTATGAGAGAGCTTTTCAGGATTTGGAAATTAACTATGCCTCTGCTATTGGCTTAGTTCTCTTTATTTTCATCTTGATTTTATCCTTAATTAATCTACGCATTTCTCGCAATACGCCCACATTTTAATTAGCCTAAACCATGAGTTTCCAAGACGAGTTTGAACTGCTCCTCCGCGCTTGTTATCCTCTTCTCTATATTCCCACCACCGAAGAAGAACGGGTTGAAACGGCGATCGCCGACTGTGGCCAACGGTTAGGCAAACGGGCCATCTATATTTGGGATTTTGTGGAAGGCTATCAAGATAATCCCAATAATGAAAATATCGGCAAGCGGAATCCCCTACAGGCGTTGGAATTTGTTGAAAAATTACCGGATCAAGTGGGTGGAATTTTTATTCTGCGAGACTTTCACCGCTTTCTCGAAGACGTATCCATTGCTAGAAAATTAAGAAACCTCGCTCGTCGCCTCAAATCCCAACCCAAGAATGTGGTTATCCTCTCACCCCAACTCCAAATTCCCACCGACCTGGCAGAAGTCCTAACCGTCGTTGACTTTCCACTTCCCACTAACCCAGAAATTAAAACGGAAATTCAACGCTTATTAGCAACCACCGGGCAATCTCTGAATCCGAAACTTTTAGATGATCTCGCTCGTGCCGCCCAGGGGCTTTCTCTGGAAAGAATTCGCCGTGTCCTCACCCGTTGTTTAGCCAGCCATAGTCAAATTGAAGCCGATGACGTGGAATTAATGTTAGCGGAAAAACGTCAATCCATCCGCCAGACCCAAATCCTCGACTTTTATCCTGCCACCGAACAAATTAACGATATTGGTGGCCTCGACAACCTCAAAGATTGGCTACTCCGCCGAGGGGGAGCCTTTAGTGAACGAGCCAGATCCTACGGTTTACCCTATCCCAGAGGTCTATTACTGGTCGGCATCCAAGGCACGGGTAAATCCCTGACGGCTAAAGCCATTTCCCATCACTGGCACTTGCCCCTTTTACGTTTAGATGTGGGTCGATTATTTGGGGGCTTGGTTGGAGAATCGGAATCTCGTACCCGTCAGATGATTAGCCTCGCGGAAGCTCTTGCTCCCTGTGTATTGTGGATCGATGAAATTGATAAAGCCTTTTCTGGTGTAGATAGTCGCGGCGATGGCGGAACCAGTAGTCGGGTCTTTGGCACGTTTATCACCTGGTTAGCAGAAAAAAGTTCTCCTGTCTTTGTCGTGGCCACCGCCAATAATATTCAAACCCTTCCCCCCGAAATGTTAAGGAAAGGACGTTTCGATGAAATTTTCTTTGTGGGCTTACCGGCCCAGGTGGAACGAGAAGCTATTTTTAACGTCCATTTATCCCATCTACGGCCCCATCATCTCAAAGAGTACGATATTAAACGTCTTGCCTACGAAACCCCAGATTTTTCGGGGGCTGAAATAGAACAAACTTTAATTGAAGCCATGCACATTGGTTTTAGCCAGAATCGCGACTTCACCACAGATGATATCTTAGAAGCAGCCAGCCAGATCATTCCTTTAGCTAGGACTGCCCAGGAGCAAATCCAATTTTTGCAAGATTGGGCCGCGGCCGGTAAAGCGCGATTGGCGAATCGTGAATATCGCTTTGGCGGTTTGTAAAACCCGCTTAATTAAAACCACTAAATAAACCCCGTCTAACTCGAAACCCATAGTTTTTAATCGCTCAAGTCGATCCCCTGAAATACATTTCAAAAAATGACCGTTCCCAAAATAGACATGGTTTAATACTTTATTTCCTAACGATTACAGTATTGATAATCTTTCACCAACCCCGCCCTAAAAGGGACGGGGATTGATCTAACCAATTGGATCGACGTAAGCGGTGAATAGCCCTGATTAGCCTAACAATCTTACAGACCTCCGAATACTTCCCTAGTTCGGATTCCCTCTAAGCCTTATTGGTAAGGCGTTGTAAGACAAGACATGGTTTGTTAGGTGGGCGAAGGGACTTTAACTTTACTCTTAAGGATTATCTCCATGCCAAGAGTTCCTGTTATCTCAAAAGACGGAAAACCGTTAATGCCAACTAAACCTAGTCGGGCTAGACGGTGGCTCAAAGAAGGAAAAGCTATTGGTAGATTTAATGACTTGGATATTTTCTATGTCCAGCTAACTACCGAATCTTCTAGCGATAAAACTCAACCCATTGCCATCGGTATTGACCCAGGTAAATTATTTTCTGGCATCGGTGTTCAATCATCTCTTTTCACTCTCGGTCAAGCTCATTTAGAACTTCCCTTTAAACGAGTAAGGGAACGGATGGACAATCGGAGATTAATGCGACGAGGAAGAAGAGGACGACGGCTCGACCGTAAACTCTCCTTTGACCTACGGGCGCATCGTCAAAAACGATTCTCTAATAGAAGACAAGGAAAATTAGCTCCCTCAATAAAAGCTAATCGCCAACTTGAACTAAGAGTCGTTTCTGAATTAGCCAAAATCTATCCAATTACTGATATTTACTTTGAGTACGTTAAAGCCGATGTCGATCAAACATCGGGCAGAAAAGGAGCCAAATTAGGCAAAGGATTCTCGGCTGTTATGGTCGGTCAAAAATGGGCTATCGAGCAACTTTCTAAGATTGCTAAAGTCCACACTCGCCTTGGTTGGCAAACCTCTAATCTCAGAAAACATCTAGGTTTAGAAAAGTCCGAAAATAAGGCAGAACAAACTCCAGAAAGCCATGCTAACGATGGAATTACTCTCGCCTGTTTTCGTTTTTTAGATTATTTGCCATTCCATACCTCTAACGGGCATGGCCACGAATGGAAAGGCTCTGTTGAAGTAACAGATGCTCCTTTTGCCATCGTTAAACGTCCTCCTGTTAGTCGCCGTCAACTTCATCTAATGGTTCCTGCCAAGGGTGGCAAGCGACGCAAATATGGTGGCTCCACCACAAGACATGGGTTCCGTAAAGGAGACTTGATTTCTTCGCCTAAAGGAATCGGTTATGCCAGTGGAAATACCGAAAAACAGTTATCTGTTAGCGATGCCAATTGGAAACGATTGGGACAGATAGCTGCTAGTAAGATTCAATTGATTCGTCGTTCTAACGGGTTGATTGTTTCTCACTAACCCATATAAAGCCGCCCTCCGCTATCGCTAAGGGACGGGGTTTCTACCCAATTTTTCTGATGAAACGTTTTTCTGGCGTATTACAATTTACCCTAGGCTTTTTTCTGGGCCTCTTAATTTTCGTTGGGGGTGTTTCTCTAGTGGGTTATTTGGTCTTTTCCCGTCTAGCAGCTACACCTCCCCGTCCTGTTTTTCCTGAAGAAAATAAAACAGTGGTTAAACCAAAGCCAACGGTAAAGCCAACCACTACGGCAACGAAAGATGATCAGAAGACTGATCAGGCTCAGACAGGAGAGACGACGAAAACGGAAGAAAAACCAAAGACAGAGGAGGCAAAAGCGTCTCCTTCGCCGGAACCATCAGCAACGCCGTCTCCTGATGATAAAAAAGAAGAGTTGCCCGCCGGAGCTTACCAGGCTAAGGTAGTTTGGTCAGGGGGATTAAGTCTGCGAGCCAACCCCGATAAAACCTCTGAACGAGTGGGAGGGGTTGATTATAATGATGCTTTGGTGGTTTTAGAAAAAAGTAGTGATGGGGAATGGGTCAAGGTTAAAGTCCCTGATAGTGATCAAGTGGGCTGGGTCAGAGTGGGAAATATCAAAAAGACGGAATAGCTAGAGTCTATGATTAGGATTATGTTGACACTCCTCGTGCTGAAGCAACGAGGACTCTTGGCTCAACGAAACCACTTAACTAAAGTACCTTGCAGTGCTTTAACCAGAGGTGGGATTCTCCCCAAGCGTTAAATTCGGGTATGCCCTACCCTATTCGTATTGCTACGAGTCCTTTTTGAGTTGAAACGTATTTAGGGTCTGCTGAAAAAGTCCACAAAACGAACCTAGTAGTCAGTCAAGGTAGAACTGATGGATAAAGCCGCTTGAGTTTGATGCGAGCATCATCAGTGGTAAATTGCCAATCAATGGTACGCAATTGTTCATTTCGGTGTTTTTCCCAAGCAGCAATTTCATTGTTGAGAGTTTCCTTGTCAGGAATACGACGGGCTAAACATTGACGAGATAAAACGCTCAACTCAATCTCAGCCATGTTGAGCCAACTACCATGCTTAGTAGGGCTGATTCATTCTAACAAATCTCAATCAATCAAATCCTTATCTGGCAAGGTTTTAAGGCGATTTCTCAGAATAAATATCTGAAAATTTTTAAAAATACCTTACTTTGCTTACCCCATAAGCGATTGAAGAGAGACAAAAAAGGAATCAAACCAGAGAATGAATCAGCCCTACTACCATGCTTAGGGGTGTAATGAATATCCAGTTTGTCAAGGATACGCTTGGCTTCTTGGGGTTCAAAGGTCTCATATAAGGCATAGGAAACATGGGTATTCAGGTTGTCGTGAATAAGTGTTATCTTTTCGGCTTCTGGATGATAAATATCGACCAGAAATTTCAGTTGATAAGCATAATCTTTTTTAGTACGATGTTCGGTTACTCCTACGTGTCGCCATCCAGCTAGGGGTTCAGAAAACATAAACAAATTGCTCACCCCATTCCGTTCATATTCGTAGTCATACCTTTCTATACTTCAAACGTTCATAATCTGAGATTTATCAAAGCGTTGAAATCGTAAGGTGAGCAGAGAATCAAGCTCCTCCTTATATTTTACGTTAGCATCCTCAAGACATCCTGAAATTGCTGCAGAAAACTGCGTAAAATCTTCATAATATTTTGCGTATAAACACTTCTTCTTCACAAACTTCCACAGTCTTTCAATTAAATTCAAGTTAGGAGAATAAGGAGGTAAGTACAGTAACTCTATTCCTAATGATTCTGCCAACTCCTGTACAATTCGGCATTTTTGATAACGAGCATTGTCTAATACCAACGTAATCGGTATTAATAGTCCTAATTCTGCTATCTTTTCTAGGAGTTCACAAACCTGAGTTCCCGTAATATAAGAACTGTTCGTTACCATAATTACTTCATGGGTAATTGCATTTAATGCTCCTAACACATTAAAACGTTTTCTCCCTGATGGTGACTTAATAAAAATCCTCTTGAAGCACCATATAAAATTTACAAATGCTCCCATTACAAAATGAGAGGCATCTACAAAGAAAACTGCCCTTTTTCCTGCTTTTGCCTCTTCTAGCCTTGGTTCTAGCTCTTTTTCTCTATAGCTATCCTGAGCTTCTACATCTGCTTTTGATGCAATTGTTCCCACCTTTAGACACCTCATTCCTATTGACTTTAAAAATTTTCTGACTTGCGTCGGACTTCTTTTTATTCCTGTTAATTCTTCTATTCTTTTTACTGCTTCATTTATTGTTGCTGGTGGATTTGACTCAAAATATGCCTCAATTGTCCCTTGATGCTCTGTTAACTCGCTTTTCGGGCGATTAAATTTTATTTCTTTTAGTTTTTCTATCCCGCCCTCTTGATAATCACGGATATAGCTTGTCACCGTATTTACTGAAACTCCTGCGAATTGAGCAATTTTTTGATGAGACAATCCCTGACTTTTTAGCCATAAAACTTCCATCTTTAGCTGCACTCTAGGATCCTTTTTGTGTTTACCTGAGTAAAAGTAATCGATTAACTCAGCCTTGGCTTGGTCACTATAAGGCCTGTCAATTACCAGCAATTCTCAGTTTTAGACACAGCAAGGCTTTTAGGGATTTAAAGAACATTTCAAAGGGGGTTTTGGGGGCAATTCTACACGTACTACTGTGCCTAAAAGCCGGAAGACTCGTAAAATGAACTTGTTAATCCCGTTGAACTTTACCCCATATTACGCGAACTAAAACCTGAAACCCTTGTTACAGCGCAAATTTAGAATTGCTGGTCAATTACCGTGTCATCTACACTGAGTGTTCCGCCTTCTAGTTCAATTTGCGGAGCCACTTCATCAAATAAATCCTTGGGTGTATAGTCCTCTCGCCACAAGAACCGATTGATACTGTCATGAGATAAATTGCCCAGAATTTGAGCTAACCGAACACAGCTTACATATTTAGGGCTTGCTGAAAAAGTCAAAAAACGAAAGAAATGTGGGTTAGGGAAGTATGGACTGAAAAAGCATAGATAACTTATCCTTATAGAAACAAATCAAAATACAGATTTTGTTTAATCTATTGTTCCTTTCTGTCTAAAAAGGTCAACACAAATCACTCCTCACAAAAGAGAGGAAAATTAACACCATTTTTCACAAGAAAAACGACTCTACAACTTTTTACTTTTTGTCTTCTGAAGTAGAGTAGAAAGATTCATTACCAAAAAGTTCATCGCAATTACCGTTTCCGAGGTCTCAGGTAGTTTGGCCATCACTCGACCAAGACTAAATTTCCTCTTTCCCTGTCCGAATTTACCCTCAATGGCATTACGCACTCTTTCATCTGAGCGTGCCTCTTTCTTTTTTTCTTTGCTCACCTCTTTCGGCGGTCTTCCCAATCGGGGACCACTCATTCTTATATCCCTTTCTTTACAATAAGCTCGATTCGCTTTTGTTCGATAGATTTTATCCACATGAACCGATTCCGGATAACATCCTGTTTCCCTTTTATATTCTTCTATTCGCGCTTGTAAATCTCCCGATTCGTTGTAATTATCCCAACTTAATTTGTCTAAGAAGACAAAGCCATTCACATTACTTGCCGATATTTTAGCTCCAAACTCTACTGCTTTTCCCGCTTTTCCACGCACTATTGGACGCACGTGAGGTTGGCTTACACTCACAATTCTGTTTTCTACTTTATTTGTCTTTTTTTCATACATTTCTAACTGTTGCTCATACACTTTTCCTATCGTTACAAGCTCTTCTTGCTCTTTTTTCGTTAGTTTTTCTAACTTTGCTCCCTCTTCTATCATTTTTTCTATATGAGACAAGTTTCTTTTTATATATCCTAGTTGTTTTTTTGTTCCTTTTCTTCTTTCTTTTTTTGACACACGACGTTTTTTTGCTATGGCTAAGTACTCTTTTCTTGCCACTTCCCTATAAGTCCTCGGCTTTTCTTTCCTTTTCTCTTTTATTTCTTTTATTTCTTCATATCGCTTATCTATTATTTTTTCTGTTTTTTCTCTGGCATCATTCAATATTCCTATATCCGTTGGATATTTTATATCTGCTGGTGTACCTGACTTTTCCCGTTAAGTGCGGATTGCAAGCTGCCAGCCTTGGCAAAGGTCATGCAACTTCAACCAACCGCGCCAAAGGACTTGGATACCGAGAGGAGTTTTACGACGATGTTCAAGATAACCACCAAGAAAAGCAACAGACTCGACAGCCCAAGCAACAGTCAAAATAGGGGGAAGTTTTTGAGAGGCGGCTGCTTTTAACACCTGAAGTTGAAGAGGATTAAGAATTTCAATCGCGAGAGCATCGGGCTGGGTACGATGAAGATAAGTAACGTGTAAAAGTTCAACAGCAATGACACTTAAAAAACCCAAAAGAGTTTTCATTCCATCAGAGGCAAGTCGATAACGCTCACTCTGACAACCAGACTTAAGGACTTTATGAAATTCTTCAACCCGCCATCGGTAGGTGTACCAACGAAGAATAGTGACAGCCATCTCAATAGTCTCAACAACTTCTGTAGTCAGAAGCATCCAAGATAAAGGAGTTTCGCCTTCGGGACAATCGATTTCTGTCGCATAAACAGCATAGACATTCAACGGGTCACGATTATCAAAACGATAGGGAGTTCGTAGATTAACTGAGCAAAATCGGACGGCAAGCTTAACCTTCCGTGCTTTTCTTTTTCCTGTACTCGGAATCTCGATTTCTTGATGAAAACGAATCGGTTCTGATTCCAAATGTTGCCAAAGTCGTTCACTATTTTTGTCTAAACTACGATTATGAGACGCTCTGACCAGCACTCCTGTATGCTTGAGTTGACGCACTGAGTCAAAGACTTCTGAAACATCTCCTTCTCTGTCAAATACATGAATTACCCTCGTTGAACTTTCTACCTGTTTCTCACAGGTGTTTAGAGCCTCTACCCATTTGTAGGATTCTTTTTCCTCAAATGGTCTTTGACGAGCTGCTTTTCTTTGTTCTTTCTGTCTTTCTTTTTTCTGCTTCGCCGTTTCATCTGTTGGGGGCTTTTCTTTTACCTCCCTATTCCACAGTTTTTGCCATAATAAACCTAATACTTGTCCTTTTTCTGGCTCAATTGCTAAAGCACTATGCAGTATTAATCCATTCCCTCCTTTTCCAGTCGGCCCATACCCTTCCCTTTTTTCCTTGATATTGCGATAATCTAAGAAGGTCGTATCTCCGACTGATAGCATTATCTTATATTCTTCTACGGCGGCAGTTGTCATTTCACAGTGCGGCTCTATTATCTTGACAAAGTCTGTTTTCGGATTCCCAAAAATTCATAGGCCCTCTTTAACTCGTTTCCTCCCTTAAACACTTCTGATAAGGCTTTTCCAAACCCCTCACTTAACTTTTTCCCAATCGAGAAGGCACGATTGTTTAGCCTCTCGTCTCCCAATTCACAACTGGCAAAGTTTTTTGTCCACCATTCCAACATTTTTTGACCTGCCCTTTAAGATTTTCTCCATTTTACAGTCTCATACTCCCTTCATCCTTTGTTTTTGAAATTTGAACGATAAGCGGGATGATGGCTTCAGAATATTTTTTTCCTGTCAAGAGAATCATTACTCAAACCCTTGCCAGATAAAGCCTCTAGAAGTTTGCATTGCTGGATTTTGGACTTAACGGGAAAAGTCAGGCTGGTGTACAAGTCGCATCTAACAATAACTTTCCTTCATTTTCTTTTTTTTCTGACGCTACACCCGTCGCTTTTTTTTCTATTTCTTTATTAATTTTATTTATTAATTCCATTCCTATTTTTTTACGAAAATGAACCATCATTGACGCATTAAATGCTTCTTTGCTACTATAGCTTTCCATTCCTATAAAGTACTGTAAATAAGGGTTCTCTTTTATTTGTTCTACTGTTTCTCTGTCACTTTTTCCTGAAATTTCTTTGATAATTAATGCTCCTAATGCCATTCTAAATGATTTGGCTGGGGCTCCTTTTTTTTCTGTGAAGTTTTTTGCATATTCTTCCTCATATTCTTCCCAAAGAATCATTTTTGACATTTCTATCCAACGATTTTCTTCGTCTAACTGCCCGCCGAACAGATTTTTCAAGTTTTCTGGTGTTTCAATTGAGTACTGTTGCTTTCGGTACATCTGCTTTCTCTCTTCTTAATGCAATGGTTTTGAGGCATTCTACCCTATTTTCGTGCATTCTAGCGGTTCTTAATTCGCCTACTATTTTTCTCCGTAAAGGTTTCAGCTTTTTTCAGCAAGCCCTAAATACTCACAAACTTGCCTCACTATATGAAGCATTTGAGCCTTCCACGGCTCGTCGTCTAGTCGAACGGTTGGAAATTCACCATACCCCAAAACATGGCAGTTGGCTTAATATTGCTGAAAACGAGCTGTCCGCAATGACTCGGCAATGCCTAGCTCGTCGAATTCCAGATCGGGAAACTTTAGAGCAAGAAACAACGGCTTGGTACACTCAGCGCAATCATTCCCAAAAGTCGGTAGATTGGCAATTCACGACGGCTGAGGCTCGTATCCGTCTCAAGCGTCTTTATCCACAAATAGAAAATTGACAGACCACTAGTGATTTTTGTTTAAGTCTCCCTTTTTGGGGAGATTTTTTTTAATAGGGTTTAGTAATGGCTGGCCAGATAATTTGTTCTAATTGGCTCAAAGCTAAATTCAAGTCATCATTGATAATGCAATGATCAAACTCCTGACTCACCGCTAGCTCCTCTTTGGCTTTACTTAAACGACGGGCGATCGCGGCTTCGGAATCCAGACCCCTTTCTCTTAAACGTTTTTCTAACTCTGCTTCTGAGGGCGGCAAAATAAAAATCAGCAAAGCTTCAGGAAAACTTTCTTTAACCTGTCTTGCTCCTAGCACCTCAATTTCCAATAAAACTTTGTGACCCTGGGTAATTTTTTCGATCACAGCAGAGCAAGGTGTGCCGTAATAATTGCCTGCATATTCTGCCCATTCCAACAGTTGTTGCTGTTCAATCAAATCTTTAAACTGAGACTGGGAGAGAAAATAATAGGACTGGCCTTCAACTTCTCCTGGGCGCGGCTCACGGGTGGTGGCAGAAATAGAGACAAATAAATCTTTTTGATTTTCCAGTAACGCTTTGACGAGCGTGCCTTTGCCCACGCCACTGGGCCCTGTTACGACAATTAATTCTCCCTTAGTCATAAATAACTCTCTTGGTTTAAATGATTATCCCCATAGCTCAAAAGGCAAATTTCTCTTGCTTGCCCCCGATATTGTAGATTAATTTCTAGATAACTTTCGGGCTTGTTTAATAATCGTTCAGCCCACTCGATCGCCACTAGCCCCAAGGGATTTTCCCGTTCATCCCAATATTGCTCTAGATGAAGTCCCTTAACAGCCAGGAGATCGAGACGATAAAGATCAAGATGATAGAGGGGAATACGACCTTCATGGTATTCATTAACCAGGGTAAAGGTCGGACTCACAATCGGTTCCACAATCCCTAGCCCCAGACCGATTCCTTGTACTAGCGTTGTTTTGCCTGCCCCCAATTCTCCCTTTAGTAAGAGAACCGTTCCAGCGGGCAAAGATTGCCCCAGTTTTTGTCCAAAGTCTAGGGTTGCCGCCTGATCGACTAGGGGTAATTGAACAGTAGAAGAGGCCGTCATCGTATCAATCATCCTCTTGACTTAAGATCCTACTTACCAATTACTGTTAAAACACATCCAAATCGATCGCCTTTGAACCGCCAACCTTAAGCTGTTGCAACAAACTATCCAATTGTCGCCAGACTAAAGCCGCAATAAAAATGGTAATCGGTACAGCGATCGCATAGGAAATCCAAGCACTGCCCAGAAAAATTTCAAGCCCAGAGGACAAAAAAACGCAAATTCCCAGACAAATCCCCAGGAAAGGTAACTGGAGTTCCAAATCCTTGAGGCTACTATCGGGCGTTTTGAGCCAAACTTTAACTTTTTGCTTTAAGGTTGCTTCAAAGGCTAACCCACAGGTAACACCGATCCAAAGTCCAACAAATACGAGAAAGTACGGCGGTTCAGGCAAATAATACATGACTTACGATTTCGGGTGATGGGCTAGAAACCATGATATCAAATGCTTAACCTTTCTGGATTAGGTGCGACCTTTAGTTGATAAAAGCTGTTGTAATCAGGGTTCTACAGGGAACCCATATTGATCAAGTTTTGCCCAAAATTGACTCCATCGTTCCTTGGTCAATACCAAAGCTCGTAGGCTCAAAATAATTCCTGCTCCTTTTTCCTTCCATCGCATCCCTGAACAACATAATCGTTGTTTGACCAACGTCTTACAAGCTGCTTCCGTAACACCTGAACCAATCGGATACTTTTTCTCTAAGTATTCAGCATAATCCATTTGATGCTGATGATTCTCGTAATAAGTAATCGCCGCTTGTAGTTTCTCGGTAAGATTCTTAGAATGACTTTTTTCTTCTTTGACTTCTTTCATCAGATTTAGCAGTTCTCCTGCTTTTCCTTTTTCATGCTTGAGTTCTCGACAATTTTCAGTCAACCATTCTTTTTGTTTTGACACGGTATTCGGATGCAACGCTTCTGCCAAGGCACCTAAGTAACCAGAGGCATGATAGAAATCTAATATCTGTTCTTCCGTTTGCTTTTCTAAAAACTTCCAATTTGATTCTGCCCCGTCTGCTATCCCGACCAATGTTGCCTCTGGATAACGGTTTTTCGCTCGCTCAATTTCTCTTTCTAATCTTTCTAGAAAACTCTTTTTTCCATACTCTGGTGCCGCACCTAGATAGATTGTAGGTTGACGTTCGCCTTCACTATCGTATAGGGAAACGGTTCCCACCATTGCTTCACGGTAGCCATCCTCACACATCAGCATACAGGTTCCATCTAATCCTATTCCCACTGTTGCAATTTGGCTATCCTCCTTGGGCGGGGCATAACTCCACGCTTCTTCTTTTGCCTGTACCACACTTCCTACTGCTTCACTCAATCTTTGGATATAGGATAGCGCTACTTTTCTACCATGATTTTCTAATAAATCATTTTTCACCTCTTTGCCTGCCATCCCTGACATTTTTGAGGATACCTGTTTTGCCAATAATGGCGTTGATGTTATGATTATCCTTGCTTCTCTTTCTAAGGGGCAATACGTTTTTCCTCAAAGGTGAACGCTGATATACATGACGATTCACTATAACCTCACCATAAGGTGTTTGATATTCTTTCGGTTGCTCTCCCTTACTCTTCCAGATTTCTTCACCGATTTTTAAGGGTGAACCATCTGTATCTAAATATTTCAAGGCTTCTTTGCTGGCGATGCAACCTACTTCGTTTAAGCCTTTTTGAATATTTATTTCTGTATCCAACATTGAACGACTGAGTTCTAATGTTAGTTCTATTTTTATCTTTGAACCCTCTACATTAATTAGTTTTGCTGTCATCATTGTTTCCTCTTTGTCACTTTTCATCTCATGTTAACACTTTTCTTTTCCTTCATCAACTAAAGGTCGCACACTCTGGATTGTTACTAAAACCTAAGCTGTCGCGCCTTTAAATTGCATGGTGATCTTGTCGAAAGTTCTGTAACAAGGAGCTTAAGCCTCTTGCCTGTCTAGGTTTAAGATGATTAACAGCCGAGAGATAGAAAGGTTGGATAACTCGCACTCCTTCCAACTGTCACTCTGATTGAGCGATCGCCTTTTTTAAATTATCAACTAAAATGCGTGCGCGAAGCGTGCCTTTGGCATCGCAGATAATTCATTAAAATAGAGAAATCCAAACACAACAGAGAGAAATAAGTTATGGCAACCACCGCAGACAATGTATGGCAACTGTTAGCAGAATTAACCGCCGCTCAAAAAGAGACTGATCGCCAACTCAAAGAATTAGGCAAACAAACTGATCGCCAACTCAAAGAATTAGGCAAACAAATTGGAGGACTTGGCAGGGCAAACGCATCTAAATTCTAGACTCCTTATCTGATAAGACTTTCAGCGTTTCATAAAAAATCAATCATGATCTCGGAAACCCTTATCCAGCCTACCTTTCAAAAATAAGATGCGTTCGCCCTGGAGGACTTGGTTCAAAATTTGGTAGCTTTACCGAAGGTTTAGCTCTTCCCTCAATGGAAACGATTCTCAGACAACGTTTTGGCATGGAAGTCGTTAGTCCCAGCGTGCGAGTCAGTAAAGAAGGGCAACACATAGAAATTGATGTTCTCGCCTATACCAATGGTAATTTGAATACTGCCTATATTGTTGAGGTTAAAAGTCATGCAAGGGAAGATTCTATTACTCAATTAAAAAGTATTTGGTACTGGTATCGTGTGATCAAAGCTAGAAAAAGTTATGGTGTAAGAGTTTGAGAAAATAGAAAATAACTTACGACTGGACATATTCCCGTTTTTGTTATACTATTATTATTGTCATTATATTAAAGAAAGGGAAAACAGAAAGCAATGTCAACATTGAATAAAAGCTCAATTGACCTCCTAAGTGATATTGGCTTACCCCAAGAGAAAGAGGAAGCCTTATTTCAGAAAAACTGCCCTCATTGCTATAGTGAAAACGTAAAAATACATTCTCATTATCAAACGAAAGGTAATGGGGAACGTAAAATGTTCATTTGTCAAGAATGTAGTTCTTGTTTTGCTGAGACTTATGGTAGCGTAATCGCTGGCTTAGAAACCCCATTAAGTGAAATTGTAAAAGTATTAAAAGCCAGAATGGAAGGAATAGGATTAAATGCAGCAGCCCGAGTATTCGGCTACGCGAAAACAACAATATTGAATTGGGAAAAGAAATTATCAGGATTACAACTGGACAGTGGGAAGTTTATGGATGCCAGATAAGGTAATGACTATGCGACGAAAGTAAGCATATCAGGGCTTGGGGAAGAGGCAAGTTTAGCGGTAAGGAATTTAGGCAAAAGCAGACTGGGTGGACTTTGAGGAAAAATCATTTGGGCTTGATGTTGAAGGGCTAGTTGAGCAATCCGTTCACTAGGGTAGCCATGGGATGGTAATGTCCGAAACCATCGAGGAAAATTAGCCCAAATCCCCTGGGGTAACTCTAAGGCGAGAATTTGAAGTAGCCCTAAAGCAATGGCATTAAGGTTAACAAAACGCTCAAAGGCTTCTACCTTGTTTAAAATCTGAGTCTGAACAGCTTGTGGATAGTCACTGAGGATAAGATTGCTGGGCCAGGTAGGTAAAGTAGGAAGACTCTTAAGCCAAAAACGATAGGCAAAGCTGCCCAAAAGATGGACTAATTGACGAAAAGTGACTTCAATCTTAAATCGGAGACCGTAAGCGGCAATAATCTCAGGTCCAGTCAAACAGAGATCAGTAGAAAGCAGAATCAGTCGTCGTCCGTTAGGCAATTGGGTCAGAACAAACTTGACGAGCTGATGGGGACTATCCCAGTGGAACTCAAAGCACTGATAAGAAACCGTGACTTGTTGACCATAGAGCCAGACTTTAGCTGTCGGAAAGTCCGCCGCCAGAGCGAACAGCTTTTCTAGTTTTATCGAACTCCCCCAAATCCGTGGTCGTCCTCTCCCCGTCAGCGTCGGCACGGAACAAAAGGGGGCATAGGCGACGGTGGAGCAACGCACTCTTGTGATTAGATGCAAGGCGTTCTGGCGAAAACTTTTGAGCACTGGTTCGCAAGCAAAATAAGCATCCAAAATTACATAACTCCCTGCCTCTGCGTAAGTAGGGCTTGCTGAAAAAAGCTGAAACCTTTACGGAGAAAAATAGTAGGCGAATTAAGAACCGCTAGAATGCACGAAAATAGGGTAGAATGCCTCAAAACCATTGCATTAAGAAGAGAGAAAGCAGATGTACCGAAAGCAACAGTACTCAATTGAAACACCAGAAAACTTGAAAAATCTGTTCGGCGGGCAGTTAGACGAAGAAAATCGTTGGATAGAAATGTCAAAAATGATTCTTTGGGAAGAATATGAGGAAGAATATGCAAAAAACTTCACAGAAAAAAAAGGAGCCCCAGCCAAATCATTTAGAATGGCATTAGGAGCATTAATTATCAAAGAAATTTCAGGAAAAAGTGACAGAGAAACAGTAGAACAAATAAAAGAGAACCCTTATTTACAGTACTTTATAGGAATGGAAAGCTATAGTAGCAAAGAAGCATTTAATGCGTCAATGATGGTTCATTTTCGTAAAAAAATAGGAATGGAATTAATAAATAAAATTAATAAAGAAATAGAAAAAAAAGCGACGGGTGTAGCGTCAGAAAAAAAAGAAAATGAAGGAAAGTTATTGTTAGATGCGACTTGTACACCAGCAGATATAAAATATCCAACGGATATAGGAATATTGAATGATGCCAGAGAAAAAACAGAAAAAATAATAGATAAGCGATATGAAGAAATAAAAGAAATAAAAGAGAAAAGGAAAGAAAAGCCGAGGACTTATAGGGAAGTGGCAAGAAAAGAGTACTTAGCCATAGCAAAAAAACGTCGTGTGTCAAAAAAAGAAAGAAGAAAAGGAACAAAAAAACAACTAGGATATATAAAAAGAAACTTGTCTCATATAGAAAAAATGATAGAAGAGGGAGCAAAGTTAGAAAAACTAACGAAAAAAGAGCAAGAAGAGCTTGTAACGATAGGAAAAGTGTATGAGCAACAGTTAGAAATGTATGAAAAAAAGACAAATAAAGTAGAAAACAGAATTGTGAGTGTAAGCCAACCTCACGTGCGTCCAATAGTGCGTGGAAAAGCGGGAAAAGCAGTAGAGTTTGGAGCTAAAATATCGGCAAGTAATGTGAATGGCTTTGTCTTCTTAGACAAATTAAGTTGGGATAATTACAACGAATCGGGAGATTTACAAGCGCGAATAGAAGAATATAAAAGGGAAACAGGATGTTATCCGGAATCGGTTCATGTGGATAAAATCTATCGAACAAAAGCGAATCGAGCTTATTGTAAAGAAAGGGATATAAGAATGAGTGGTCCCCGATTGGGAAGACCGCCGAAAGAGGTGAGCAAAGAAAAAAAGAAAGAGGCACGCTCAGATGAAAGAGTGCGTAATGCCATTGAGGGTAAATTCGGACAGGGAAAGAGGAAATTTAGTCTTGGTCGAGTGATGGCCAAACTACCTGAGACCTCGGAAACGGTAATTGCGATGAACTTTTTGGTAATGAATCTTTCTACTCTACTTCAGAAGACAAAAAGTAAAAAGTTGTAGAGTCGTTTTTCTTGTGAAAAATGGTGTTAATTTTCCTCTCTTTTGTGAGGAGTGATTTGTGTTGACCTTTTTAGACAGAAAGGAACAATAGATTAAACAAAATCTGTATTTTGATTTGTTTCCATAAGGATAAGTTATCTATGCTTTTTCAGTCCATACTTCCCTAACCCACATTTCTTTCGTTTTTTGACTTTTTCAGCAAGCCCTAAGTAACACAAAGGTCAGCCATTTTTGTCACCAGGCTCGTCTTCACCTTTTTTTTGCCTTTTCCCTCCCCCTTCTCGGTTGCTTTGGACTTGATGCCATCGTCTAGCCGCAACACTAAGGGCAAGGCAAAGCAGGCTTTCCCTACTCCCACCAAAATACTCAAGGCATTGAAGTAATGACCCCTTATCCACTCTGGCTTGGACACATCTTCCGATTCTTGGTGTAGTCGTTTTACACCTGGCATCTTGCGTCCTTCTTTCCCCACTTTGATGCCATCACCCACATACACCCGTTTCCCTTTAATTCTGTATAGACTTTCATGCTGACTTAGCCACTTTGACCATTGTAAAGTTAGTCCTTCGACGCTAAACGCCTTGGAATCAAACCAATGTAGAGCCTGATTGTAGTAGCTCTCTGTTCAGCCAATGGCATTGACATAGCTAGTTATTGCGCTGGGTTGGCTGTTGAGCACTACTCCCCAGACTAACAGGATAAACCATTGGAACGTTGCTTCTCGGCTAAAGGCTGGACGGAGATTATTGAGGATTTGCTCTAGTCGCTGACATAGTTGCATAATTGATAGATAGCACTGGCTATCGATTTTCTTATATCAGCCAGTTTCGGACATAACGGCACTCTTTTGTATCGGATGTCCGATTTTCTTTTCTCCACTTACACGCCTCGAGAACTTCCCACTGTCCAGATTACAAGAGACATTATTTTTATACGCCTTAGTTAATGAATTTGTTAAATTAGTAATAGAAGGGGATGAACTATACACAAAAGTTGGAAAAAATAAAGAAGCAAGTGGGGTACATCCCGGATAAAGTAGTACATAGAATCTGGGGTAAAATGGAAAAAAACTGATGAGCGAAAAAAGTATGTTACCGATTCCCCCAGAAGAAAAAGCACTGTTAAAACAGCATCTCACCGAATCAGCCCGTATCCTGCGCAAATATACGGAACCAGAGAAACAGAAGGACTTTGGAAGCATCGAAGTAGAAGTCAGAACCCAGATGTTAGAAATTGTGGGGCCAACAATGGGGGAGTTTTTTTTTCAGAAGGGGGAAAAAAACGGTCTGGAAACAAGCGAAAAATCAAAACCCTAGTCGGAGAAGTGGAAATAAGCCAAAAACAAGCCAGAAAACTAAAGGTGTCGCCAAAAATCGTCTTAAGTCCAGGTTTAGAGAAATGCTGTCTAAGAGCCAGTGCGAAAACATCCTACCAACAAGCAGAAGAAGATATAGAGGAGTTGATGGGGATAAAAGTAGGACATAGCAGTTTACATCGCTTGGTAGAACGGACAGAACTGCCCTTAGCTCAAGCTCAGTCAGAGAGTGCGGGGGTCAGTATAGATGGGGGAAAGATTTGTCTGCGGGGCGAGGAGAAGGAAGGGGGACAGTGGCGAGATTATAAACTGGTGAGTCTTCATGGCAATGTCTGTGAAGCCTTTTTCCAAGACCCAGAGGGCTTAAAGAATTGGAGCAATGTTCAACCTTTGTCCCCAATAGTGACCTTTTTGGGAGATGGTCATCCCGGAATCTGGAATGCGGTAGAGAGTTTCGCCACTCAATCGTGGCTGATACGACGAGAGGTGTTGGATTGGTATCATCTCAAGGAGAATCTGTTCAAAGTGGGTGGCTCTCTCAAACGGCTAGAAGCAGTGGAGCATTTACTGTGGCGGGGTTTTGTGAACAAGGCAATAGATGCGTTTGATGGAGTCAAAAGCAAGAGGGCAAAGAATTTTCAAGCCTATTTGACGAAGCATTATCAGCGTATCCCTGATTACCAATACTATCAACAGCTTGGTATTGTGATTGGTTCTGGTGATGTGGAGTCTAAGATTAAACAGGTGGGAGCTAGGGTTAAATTGTCGGGAGCACGTTGGCATCTTCATAATGTTTCTCGTATTCTTCGGCTACGATGTGCTTATCTCAATCACTCTCCTCTTTTGAGTGTCAATGTATTATCTTAAGTGGGATGCACCCAGCAAGTGCCTCTGAGGGGTGGACAATCGTGCTCATGGACAGGGCTAGCCGCTTTATTTGGCATTTAAAATGTGGTCGAAAAGAGCAGAAATTATTTCTAGAAGCAATGATGACGGTAACGGAATTATTTGAAAGGAGTGCAGAATCTCTCCAGTTATTTACAGATGGAGAAAAGCGATATAGTCAACTGCTATTTAATATTTGTCACGAAGTATTGGAACTGGTATCGTCTGATCAAAGTTGGAAAAAGTTATGGTGTAAGGCTTTGAGAAAATAGAAAAATAGTTTAAGACTAGACATCGGCCCGTTTTTATTATACTATTATTATTGTCATTATATCAAAGAAAAAGGAAACAGAAAACGTAATTAGTCACAGCAATAAGTGGGGCTTAATTCTCATTAAGCCCCAAAAATACTAGAGAGGAAGAAAGTCATCAATGGAAGGAGGAGAAAGACCAGAGGAAGATAAAATAAGAGATAACTGTTCGACCGCACTTTTACCTTGAAGTCTCATGGTTTCAAGAAAACTAAACATCATGGCAACAAGTTGTCCGCCCCAATGACTTCTAGCACCGCCACTAACCTTACGATGAATAACAACAGGACGCAAGGCTCTCTCGGCATCATTGTTATCAGGTTTAACTTCAGGAAAAGTAAGAAAAGTAAACCAATCATGCCAATAACGTCGAAAGCGATTAGATAACAATTGGGAATCACTTGCCCATCCCGTGGGCGGCGGATTATCCAGAACCTCTTGAAGTTGAGCTTCAACTAGGGGTCGCTGTTGTTGTAAAGCTTCTAAGCTCAGTTTGCCTTGATGATAATCTCGATGGGATTGACGAGCTTGCTCTAGAATAGGAAAAACTCTCTGAGCAAAAAGTTTATTTTCAGAAAAGTGGGAAGTTTCCAAGGCCTTCAATTCCCGCCCAATATGAGCCAGACATTTCTGTTTATGCTGGGCATTTTGGCGATGGTAAGCCCCCCAACAGTCCGTACTGAGAAGCCCATGAAAATCTTTACCTAATAGGGAATGAACCTCATCGGAACTCCGGCTGGGAGCCAGAAACAAAACACAAACAGAGGAGGAAGTAGCCACCCACATCCAATAGTTAACCCCATTGACGCGATAGCTGGTTTCGTCCACACAACGGACTCCAGGCTCCTGTATGTAAGTCCACCACTGTTCATAACTAGGATACAAGCTTTCGCAAAACCATCGGTGCATTTTAGCTAAACTCCCTTGAGACAGAGGAATGCCAAAGACCGTTTCTACCAAGTATCGTTGTTTTAGCCAAGTCAAATTTCCCCCATATCCCAGCCATCCCACTAAGCTGGATAAGGTTGCACCGTAGCTAAAATCTTCACGACATCCCAAAGGAAGTGGGGCATAACCTTCCCAATCACATTTTGAGCATTGATACTTTTCCCTAACATATTCCCTTACCTCTACTGGTTTACTGACTAATTCAGCTATTTGATTTTTTTTGATGATAGTCTCCTTTTGCTTTTCCACTGACGCACCACATTTTGGGCATTTTTCCATCCTTAAATCTACTATTTCATCTACCCGACCAAACCCGTTTCTGGTTTTACCCACATGGTCGTACTTTGGACCTCTTTTTTTTCCTTTTTGACCGAAGGTTTTGGCGACTTTCTTTTTGTAACCGTCACTGCTTGGGGGCTGAGAGCTATTTTCACTCGTTCTTTGGTTAAGCTTTTTCAGCTTTTCTTTCAACTTTTCTATCTCTTTCTTTAACTCTACCAATTCTTTTCTCAGCTTTTCGTTCTCTTCTTTTTCTTTCTGATAATCTTCATACCAATCTTTTGCCACTTCTTTTTGCCATGGCATTTTCACTTCTTCTTGGTTTAAGTCTGGAACTGGGTCTAGTTTTTTCATAGTCTCCCTATTCTAACCTATCTCTTTAACCGCCTTTCCTTTCTTCATTATTCTTTACTTTTTTCATTTGCTTCTCATTCTCAATAATTTCCTTCTTTATTGCGGTGACTAATTACCAGAAAACAATGTCAATATTAAAGAAAAGCTCTATGAAAATCCTGAATGATGTTGGCTTGTGCCAAGAGAAAGAGGATGCCTTATTCAAGAAAAACTGTCCTCATTGCTATAGTGAAAATGTAAAAATACATTCTCATTATCAAACGAAAGGTAACGGGGAACGTAAAATGTTCATTTGTCAAGAATGTAGTTCTTGTTTTGCTGAGACTTATGGTAGCGTAATCGCTGGCTTAGAAACCCCATTAAGTGAAATTGTAAAAGTATTAAAAGCCAGAATGGAAGGAATAGGATTGAATGCAGCAGCCCGAGTATTCGGCTACGCGAAAACAACAATATTGAATTGGGAAAAGAAATTATCAGGATTACAAGAGACATTATTTTTATACGCCTTAGTGAATGAATTTGTTAAATTAGTAATAGAAGGGGATGAACTATACACAAAAGTTGTAAAAAATAAAGAAGCAAGTGCCTCTGAGGGGTGGACAATCGTGCTCATGGACAGGGCTAGCCGCTTTATTTGGCATTTAAAATGTGGTCGAAAAGAGCAGAAATTATTTCTAGAAGCAATGATGACGGTAGCGGAATTATTTGAAAGGAGTGCAGAATCTCTCCAGTTATTTACAGATGGAGAAAAGCGATATAGTCAACTGCTATTTAATATTTGTCACGAAGTATTAAGGACTGGAAAGCGAGGTCGTCCCACCAAAGTATTACCGAAGGGTCTTGTGGTAAGACTAAAAAATAAGAGTAGTAAACGTCGAGATTCTGAGGGTAAACTCAAGAAAGTAGAAACTCCGAAACCAGAACATCCAGAGACAACAGAAAAACCAGAAGAAAAGGACGTCCATGCCAACCACGTTGAGGCATTTAATAGTGCTATCCGACGCTATTTAGCCGCCTTTCGTCGTCGTACAAATACTTATGCTAAATCTGTTGTGGGATTACAGCGAGTCCTAGATATTTTCTGGATGGTTCATAACTTTGTTCGCAGCCATTTTACGACTAGAGAAGTTCCTGCTGTAGCTCTCGGTATAATTGAAAAAGGGTTAACTTGGGAGGACTTACTCCAAATTCGCCTGATTTCTTGAACCTCTCGTATTGCAACGTTTGTAGCTTCTAGCTAGACGATACCAGTGCCAAGTATTTTGCAACGTTTTCGTATCTTTTTTCCTGAACACAAAGATAAACAACTCTATGGTATTTTAGCCGCCGTTGATATGTCTTCTGACTTGCGCCAAAAAACGCTAGAAGCAGGATTCTATGTCGCTCGCATTCACGACGAAGTATTTGAACTCGATACTCCTGAAAACTTTCAACCTCAAGGCTATTAACTTTTCTTAATTTAGAGACAGAAAGCGATCGCCTTCCATTTTTAGAACTTAAACAGCGTGCGCGAAGCGGACCTTTGGCATCGCAGATAATTCATTAAAATAAGTAGTCATGCAAAATTAATTACCTATACAGACAAGTGCTATAATAGCCTAAATCAAAAGTAATGATACCATATAAAAAATCAAAAAGGAGATGGGGTGCATCCCACTTAAGATAATACATTGACACTCAAAAGAGGAGAGTGATTGAGATAAGCACATCGTAGCCGAAGAATACGAGAAACATTATGAAGATGCCAACGTGCTCCCGACAATTTAACCCTAGCTCCCACCTGTTTAATCTTAGACTCCACATCACCAGAACCAATCACAATACCAAGCTGTTGATAGTATTGGTAATCAGGGATACGCTGATAATGCTTCGTCAAATAGGCTTGAAAATTCTTTGCCCTCTTGCTTTTGACTCCATCAAACGCATCTATTGCCTTGTTCACAAAACCCCGCCACAGTAAATGCTCCACTGCTTCTAGCCGTTTGAGAGAGCCACCCACTTTGAACAGATTCTCCTTGAGATGATACCAATCCAACACCTCTCGTCGTATCAGCCACGATTGAGTGGCGAAACTCTCTACCGCATTCCAGATTCCGGGATGACCATCTCCCAAAAAGGTCACTATTGGGGACAAAGGTTGAACATTGCTCCAATTCTTTAAGCCCTCTGGGTCTTGGAAAAAGGCTTCACAGACATTGCCATGAAGACTCACCAGTTTATAATCTCGCCACTGTCCCCCTTCCTTCTCCTCGCCCCGCAGACAAATCTTTCCCCCATCTATACTGACCCCCGCACTCTCTGACTGAGCTTGAGCTAAGGGCAGTTCTGTCCGTTCTACCAAGCGATGTAAACTGCTATGTCCTACTTTTATCCCCATCAACTCCTCTATATCTTCTTCTGCTTGTTGGTAGGATGTTTTCGCACTGGCTCTTAGACAGCATTTCTCTAAACCTGGACTTAAGACGATTTTTGGCGACACCTTTAGTTTTCTGGCTTGTTTTTGGCTTATTTCCACTTCTCCGACTAGGGTTTTGATTTTTCGCTTGTTTCCAGACCGTTTTTTTCCCCCTTCTGAAAAAAAAACTCCCCCATTGTTGGCCCCACAATTTCTAACATCTGGGTTCTGACTTCTACTTCGATGCTTCCAAAGTCCTTCTGTTTCTCTGGTTCCGTATATTTGCGCAGGATACGGGCTGATTCGGTGAGATGCTGTTTTAACAGTGCTTTTTCTTCTGGGGGAATCGGTAACATACTTTTTTCGCTCATCAGTTTTTTTCCATTTTACCCCAGATTCTATGTACTACTTTATCCGGGATGTACCCAAGGAGATGACTATGAAGTTTATTTATGATTTAAGTTGGGACACAAAGAAAATACTAGAACGCATTTACAAGCAAAGTAAGCATCATCAAACAAGACAACGTGCAAAGTGCCTTCTATTGAGCTTAAAAGGAACGCCAATAAAAGAGCTAATGAAAATATTTGAAGTAACAAGAAAGACAATTTACAATTGGTTTAGTTCTTGGGAAGAAAATAAATTGTTAGGGCGGTATGAGCGTGCGGGTCGAGGCAGAAAGCCAAAGTTAACAAAAGAACAAGAAAAACAAGTAAAAGAGTGGGTAAAAGAGGATCCTAAAAATCTAAAGAATGTCCAAATTAAAATAGAGAAAGAATGGGACTATAAAATCAGTAAAGATACAATTAAAAGAACTATAAAAAAGTTTGATATGAGATGGAAAAGAATGAAGAGGGGTCTGAGCAAAAGTGCTGCGGCATGGGAGTTAGAGGTGAAATTACCTAAAATAAAAGAGCTAAAAGAACAAGATGAAAAAGGAGAAATTGATCTGAGATACTTTGATGAAGCAGGCTGGGGAATGAGAGCCTGTATTCCTTATGGGTGGCAAGAAAAAGATGAGCCAGTAATATTAAAAGATGTAGAAGAAAAAAGAATTAATGTAATAGGTGTAATGAACGTAAGAAATGAGTTATATTATGAGCAGCATGAAAAAAATATTAACAGTGAAATGATAATTAGGGCTTGCTGAAAAAAGCTGAAACCTTTACGGAGAAAAATAGTAGGCGAATTAAGAACCGCTAGAATGCACGAAAATAGGGTAGAATGCCTCAAAACCATTGCATTAAGAAGAGAGAAAGCAGATGTACCGAAAGCAACAGTACTCAATTGAAACACCAGAAAACTTGAAAAATCTGTTCGGCGGGCAGTTAGACGAAGAAAATCGTTGGATAGAAATGTCAAAAATGATTCTTTGGGAAGAATATGAGGAAGAATATGCAAAAAACTTCACAGAAAAAAAAGGAGCCCCAGCCAAATCATTTAGAATGGCATTAGGAGCATTAATTATCAAAGAAATTTCAGGAAAAAGTGACAGAGAAACAGTAGAACAAATAAAAGAGAACCCTTATTTACAGTACTTTATAGGAATGGAAAGCTATAGTAGCAAAGAAGCATTTAATGCGTCAATGATGGTTCATTTTCGTAAAAAAATAGGAATGGAATTAATAAATAAAATTAATAAAGAAATAGAAAAAAAAGCGACGGGTGTAGCGTCAGAAAAAAAAAGAAAATGAAGGAAAGTTATTGTTAGATGCGACTTGTACACCAGCAGATATAAAATATCCAACGGATATAGGAATATTGAATGATGCCAGAGAAAAAACAGAAAAAATAATAGATAAGCTGTATGAAGAAATAAAAGAGAAAAGGAAAGAAAAGCCGAGGACTTATAGGGAAGTGGCAAGAAAAGAGTACTTAGCCATAGCAAAAAAACGTCGTGTGTCAAAAAAAGAAAGAAGGTAATTAGTCACCGCAATAAAGAAGGAAATTATTGAGAATGAGAAGCAAATGAAAAAAGTAAAGAATAATGAAGAAAGGAAAGGCGGTTAAAGAGATAGGTTAGAATAGGGAGACTATGAAAAAACTAGACCCAGTTCCAGACTTAAACCAAGAAGAAGTGAAAATGCCATGGCAAAAAGAAGTGGCAAAAGATTGGTATGAAGATTATCAGAAAGAAAAAGAAGAGAACGAAAAGCTGAGAAAAGAATTGGTAGAGTTAAAGAAAGAGATAGAAAAGTTGAAAGAAAAGCTGAAAAAGCTTAACCAAAGAACGAGTGAAAATAGCTCTCAGCCCCCAAGCAGTGACGGTTACAAAAAGAAAGTCGCCAAAACCTTCGGTCAAAAAGGAAAAAAAAGAGGTCCAAAGTACGACCATGTGGGTAAAACCAGAAACGGGTTTGGTCGGGTAGATGAAATAGTAGATTTAAGGATGGAAAAATGCCCAAAATGTGGTGCGTCAGTGGAAAAGCAAAAGGAGACTATCATCAAAAAAAATCAAATAGCTGAATTAGTCAGTAAACCAGTAGAGGTAAGGGAATATGTTAGGGAAAAGTATCAATGCTCAAAATGTGATTGGGAAGGTTATGCCCCACTTCCTTTGGGATGTCGTGAAGATTTTAGCTACGGTGCAACCTTATCCAGCTTAGTGGGATGGCTGGGATATGGGGGAAATTTGACTTGGCTAAAACAACGATACTTGGTAGAAACGGTCTTTGGCATTCCTCTGTCTCAAGGGAGTTTAGCTAAAATGCACCGATGGTTTTGCGAAAGCTTGTATCCTAGTTATGAACAGTGGTGGACTTACATACAGGAGCCTGGAGTCCGTTGTGTGGACGAAACCAGCTATCGCGTCAATGGGGTTAACTATTGGATGTGGGTGGCTACTTCCTCCTCTGTTTGTGTTTTGTTTCTGGCTCCCAGCCGGAGTTCCGATGAGGTTCATTCCCTATTAGGTAAAGATTTTCATGGGCTTCTCAGTACGGACTGTTGGGGGGCTTACCATCGCCAAAATGCCCAGCATAAACAGAAATGTCTGGCTCATATTGGGCGGGAATTGAAGGCCTTGGAAACTTCCCACTTTTCTGAAAATAAACTTTTTGCTCAGAGAGTTTTTCCTATTCTAGAGCAAGCTCGTCAATCCCATCGAGATTATCATCAAGGCAAACTGAGCTTAGAAGCTTTACAACAACAGCGACCCCTAGTTGAAGCTCAACTTCAAGAGGTTCTGGATAATCCGCCGCCCACGGGATGGGCAAGTGATTCCCAATTGTTATCTAATCGCTTTCGACGTTATTGGCATGATTGGTTTACTTTTCTTACTTTTCCTGAAGTTAAACCTGATAACAATGATGCCGAGAGAGCCTTGCGTCCTGTTGTTATTCATCGTAAGGTTAGTGGCGGTGCTAGAAGTCATTGGGGCGGACAACTTGTTGCCATGATGTTTAGTTTTCTTGAAACCATGAGACTTCAAGGTAAAAGTGCGGTCGAACAGTTATCTCTTATTTTATCTTCCTCTGGTCTTTCTCCTCCTTCCATTGATGACTTTCTTCCTCTCTAGTATTTTTGGGGCTTAATGAGAATTAAGCCCCACTTATTGCTGTGACTAATTACAACAAATTGGTCATCGTCTTAAAATTACTGGTGCGAGTTGGAATTCTGACAATGTACCACAAGTCCTTCGTCATCGCTGTTCCTATTTAGGGCTTGCTGAAAAAAGCTGAAACCTTTACGGAGAAAAATAGTAGGCGAATTAAGAACCGCTAGAATGCACGAAAATAGGGTAGAATGCCTCAAAACCATTGCATTAAGAAGAGAGAAAGCAGATGTACCGAAAGCAACAGTACTCAATTGAAACACCAGAAAACTTGAAAAATCTGTTCGGCGGGCAGTTAGACGAAGAAAATCGTTGGATAGAAATGTCAAAAATGATTCTTTGGGAAGAATATGAGGAAGAATATGCAAAAAACTTCACAGAAAAAAAAGGAGCCCCAGCCAAATCATTTAGAATGGCATTAGGAGCATTAATTATCAAAGAAATTTCAGGAAAAAGTGACAGAGAAACAGTAGAACAAATAAAAGAGAACCCTTATTTACAGTACTTTATAGGAATGGAAAGCTATAGTAGCAAAGAAGCATTTAATGCGTCAATGATGGTTCATTTTCGTAAAAAAATAGGAATGGAATTAATAAATAAAATTAATAAAGAAATAGAAAAAAAAGCGACGGGTGTAGCGTCAGAAAAAAAAGAAAATGAAGGAAAGTTATTGTTAGATGCGACTTGTACACCAGCAGATATAAAATATCCAACGGATATAGGAATATTGAATGATGCCAGAGAAAAAACAGAAAAAATAATAGATAAGCTGTATGAAGAAATAAAAGAGAAAAGGAAAGAAAAGCCGAGGACTTATAGGGAAGTGGCAAGAAAAGAGTACTTAGCCATAGCAAAAAAACGTCGTGTGTCAAAAAAAGAAAGAAGAAAAGGAACAAAAAAACAACTAGGATATATAAAAAGAAACTTGTCTCATATAGAAAAAATGATAGAAGAGGGAGCAAAGTTAGAAAAACTAACGAAAAAAGAGCAAGAAGAGCTTGTAACGATAGGAAAAGTGTATGAGCAACAGTTAGAAATGTATGAAAAAAAGACAAATAAAGTAGAAAACAGAATTGTGAGTGTAAGCCAACCTCACGTGCGTCCAATAGTGCGTGGAAAAGCGGGAAAAGCAGTAGAGTTTGGAGCTAAAATATCGGCAAGTAATGTGAATGGCTTTGTCTTCTTAGACAAATTAAGTTGGGATAATTACAACGAATCGGGAGATTTACAAGCGCGAATAGAAGAATATAAAAGGGAAACAGGATGTTATCCGGAATCGGTTCATGTGGATAAAATCTATCGAACAAAAGCGAATCGAGCTTATTGTAAAGAAAGGGATATAAGAATGAGTGGTCCCCGATTGGGAAGACCGCCGAAAGAGGTGAGCAAAGAAAAAAAGAAAGAGGCACGCTCAGATGAAAGAGTGCGTAATGCCATTGAGGGTAAATTCGGACAGGGAAAGAGGAAATTTAGTCTTGGTCGAGTGATGGCCAAACTACCTGAGACCTCGGAAACGGTAATTGCGATGAACTTTTTGGTAATGAATCTTTCTACTCTACTTCAGAAGACAAAAAGTAAAAAGTTGTAGAGTCGTTTTTCTTGTGAAAAATGGTGTTAATTTTCCTCTCTTTTGTGAGGAGTGATTTGTGTTGACCTTTTTAGACAGAAAGGAACAATAGATTAAACAAAATCTGTATTTTGATTTGTTTCCATAAGGATAAGTTATCTATGCTTTTTCAGTCCATACTTCCCTAACCCACATTTCTTTCGTTTTTTGACTTTTTCAGCAAGCCCTATTTACGAAAGAAGAAAAGGAACAAAAAAACAACTAGGATATATAAAAAGAAACTTGTCTCATATAGAAAAAATGATAGAAGAGGGAGCAAAGTTAGAAAAACTAACGAAAAAAGAGCAAGAAGAGCTTGTAACGATAGGAAAAGTGTATGAGCAACAGTTAGAAATGTATGAAAAAAAGACAAATAAAGTAGAAAACAGAATTGTGAGTGTAAGCCAACCTCACGTGCGTCCAATAGTGCGTGGAAAAGCGGGAAAAGCAGTAGAGTTTGGAGCTAAAATATCGGCAAGTAATGTGAATGGCTTTGTCTTCTTAGACAAATTAAGTTGGGATAATTACAACGAATCGGGAGATTTACAAGCGCGAATAGAAGAATATAAAAGGGAAACAGGATGTTATCCGGAATCGGTTCATGTGGATAAAATCTATCGAACAAAAGCGAATCGAGCTTATTGTAAAGAAAGGGATATAAGAATGAGTGGTCCCCGATTGGGAAGACCGCCGAAAGAGGTGAGCAAAGAAAAAAAGAAAGAGGCACGCTCAGATGAAAGAGTGCGTAATGCCATTGAGGGTAAATTCGGACAGGGAAAGAGGAAATTTAGTCTTGGTCGAGTGATGGCCAAACTACCTGAGACCTCGGAAACGGTAATTGCGATGAACTTTTTGGTAATGAATCTTTCTACTCTACTTCAGAAGACAAAAAAGAAAACAAAAAGTAAAAAGTTGTAGAGTCGTTTTTCTTGTGAAAAATGGTGTTAATTTTCCTCTCTTTTGTGAGGAGTGATTTGTGTTGACCTTTTTAGACAGAAAGGAACAATAGATTAAACAAAATCTGTATTTTGATTTGTTTCCATAAGGATAAGTTATCTATGCTTTTTCAGTCCATACTTCCCTAACCCACATTTCTTTCGTTTTTTGACTTTTTCAGCAAGCCCTAATTAGTTTTATTGATAAATTTAGTGAAAAGATAGAGAAGAAAACAGTATTGTTGATGGATCAAGCAACAATACTCACAAGTGACAAAATAATGGAAAAAATAGAAGAGTGGAAAAAGAAAAATCTAGAAATATTTTGGTTGCCAGCTTATTCACCAAAGTTAAATTTAATTGAAATACTATGGAAATTCATAAAATATGAATGGGTAGAAGTAAGTGCGTATGAAAGCAAAAAGAGTTTACGCAATTACCTCACAAAAGTGCTTGAAGGCTTCGGGACTGAGTATGTAATTAATTTTGCATGATCACTTAACGCCCTCATTAATCTGGAAACCTTAGAAATTATTGAAGGAGACTTGCCTAACAGAGCCACAAAAATGGTTGTAAAATGGGCGAAAATCTATCAATCAGAATTATTGAAAATGTAGAATACTCAAGAATTTAAAAAATTACCACCTTTGAAATAAAACAATGCTTTACCCTAAAATAACATCAGCTAGAATTATTGAAAATTGTACTTTATTGGTGCATTTTTCCAATCATCAATCTAGAAAATATGACTGTAAAAAGCTACTGGAAAAAACGATGTTTTCTCCCCTTAAAAACTATGCTTTCTTTAAAAACTTTCAACTCGATTCATCAGGTAGCGGAATTATTTGGAATGATGAAGTTGATATAAGTGAGTATGAAATTTGGGTCAATGGGATTGAAATATGATCGCGTCTCTTCATAGTCAGATCGCAGTTATCTTCTTGATTAAGCTTTAAAACCGTTATTGCTTGGGATGGGAAAGTAGAGGGCGATCTCGTTTCATCAAAGAAAACAATCCAGCAAAAATAAATTCAGAACGATTTTGCGTCGTTTCAGCGATTCACCAAATTGTCAAGAATTGTAAAGTCCTCTTGGTGTAAGGTTTTCAGAGCTATCAAGTTTTGAATTTGGAATTGCTGAAAACAATCCAGGGCAAACGCATCTAAATTCTAGACTCCTTATCTGATAAGACTTTCAGCGTTTCATAAAAAATCAATCATGATCTCGGAAACCCTTATCCAGCCTACCTTTCAAAAATAAGATGCGTTCGCCATGGAAAACAATCGCCGTAACTTGACAATTAGCCAAAAACACAGTTATCATACCCCTAAAAAATCAGCGACCGCAGATTCAGACGGATCAACAGTTTCCCAGTGTCGGTAGTCAGACTAAGGGGCTTTTGGTTAATGCCGATGGTTCTGTGGATATCTATTTCGGGCCGAAACCGCCTGCTGGCAAGGAGAATAATTGGGTACAGACGATTCCTGAAACGGGTTGGAACACGATTCTTCGGCTTTATGGCCCGCTTGAGCCTTGGTTTGACAAGACTTGGCGACCAGGGGAAATCGAGTTATTGAAATAGTCCTATCCAGAATTTTTCTTGATCGCCGATCTGTAGATTGGATTAATGATTGTAGTAACTCGACAATGAGGTTATCATTTCTCATAGTTGCTTTGCGTTCCTTAACCCAACCCAAAAGATCGGCGATCTCACTGATCTAATAGAATATAAATTACTTAATGTTATTGCACTGACAATTTTTGTTATTTTTCTTTAACTTAATAACGTTCTAATACTTACTCCAGTTACAAAAATAGATACCCAAAATCACTATTATTCCACCTATTATCATCGGCAAAGTTATAGGTTCTTTCAAGAGTAACATTCCTAAAATAATGCCAAATACAGGTACTAAAGCAATATAAACACCTGCTTGAGTTGCACCAATTTTCTCTATTCCTTTGTAGTACCAAACATAAGCTAAGGCAGAACCAAATACTCCAAGAAATAAAAGACTAAACCATTGAGAATAGCTCAGTTCTAAAATATTAACAAGATTTGCTTGATTTGTACTTAACGCAGTCACGCCCAACAAAATAGTACCTACTACTAAAGAATAAAATACTGAATGAATAGTTCCGATTTCTGAGATTACACGCTTAGAAGCCACGCTATAAGTTACCCAGCACGCAACGCATCCCAGAAGAAATAAGTCTCCTTTCCATGTATTTACATCCATACTTAATGCTGTCGGATCTTTGCTGATGACTATAATAAAGACACCGATCAAAGAAAGCATAATTCCTAGCCATTTAATTGGTCTTATTTGTTCGTGTAAAAAGATAAAAGAGACTAAACCAATTCCAGCAGGATTAAGTGCTACAATTAGAGAACCTCTTGATGCAGAAATAAATTGAAAGCCATAAAAAAAACAGATATTATAAAAAAATATTCCCGTTAAACCCAGAAAAAATATTCTTATTTTAGTATTTTTATTTAATAAACTTTTATTTTGTTTGTTTGGTAGAAAAAAAGATAACGTTACACTGGCAATTAAAAATCTAATAGAAGCTGATAATAGAGGTGGTGTATTAACAGATAAATGACGCCCAGCAATAAAAGTTCCTCCCCAAATAAAAGCAACACCCACTAACATCAGTGAAGTGAGAAGGGCAGACTCTTTCATGGATTTTTTATTTTTAAAATTTATCATTGATTTCGATTTATTGCATCTTGTAATGTGACATAAAGAATTTCCCTCTGTGCATGACTTCCACCAATACAAGCCCATCTATTTTTAGTCTTATTCAATTTAGAAGCACAGTTATCATATTGCCCTATACTATAGTCATAAATAGCCTCAAGGATTGGGATACCAACTTCATGGCTATCATAAGGGTTTCCAGTACCATCTCTACACACAATCATTTTTTTAATCAGAAACGATTTTTTCGTAGCGGCAAAACATAGGAACTGGTATCGTCTGATCAAAGTTGGAAAAAGTTATGGTGTAAGGCTTTGAGAAAATAGAAAAATAGTTTAAGACTAGACATCGGCCCGTTTTTATTATACTATTATTATTGTCATTATATCAAAGAAAAAGGAAACAGAAAACAATGTCAATATTAAAGAAAAGCTCTATGAAAATCCTGAATGATGTTGGCTTGTGCCAAGAAAAAGAGGATGCCTTATTCAAGAAAAACTGTCCTCATTGCTATAGTGAAAACGTAAAAATACATTCTCATTATCAAACGAAAGGTAACGGGGAACGTAAAATGTTCATTTGTCAAGAATGTAGTTCTTGTTTTGCTGAGACTTATGGTAGCGTAATCGCTGGCTTAGAAACCCCATTAAGTGAAATTGTAAAAGTATTAAAAGCCAGAATGGAAGGAATAGGATTAAATGCAGCAGCTCGAGCATTCGGCTACGCGAAAACAACAATATTGAATTGGGAAAAGAAATTATCAGGATTACAAGAGACATTATTTTTATACGCCTTAGTGAATGAATTTGTTAAATTAGTAATAGAAGGGGATGAACTATACACAAAAGTTGGAAAAAATAAAGAAGCAAGTGCCTCTAAGGGGTGGACAATCGTGCTCATGGACAGGGCTAGCCGCTTTATTTGGCATTTAAAATGTGGTCGAAAAGAGCAGAAATTATTTCTAGAAGCAATGATGACGGTAGCGGAATTATTTGAAAGGAGTGCAGAATCTCTCCAGTTATTTACAGATGGAGAAAAGCGATATAGTCAACTGCTATTTGATATTTGTCACGAAGTATTAAGGACTGGAAAGCGAGGTCGTCCCACCAAAGTATTACCGAAGGGTCTTGTGCTAAGACTAAAAAATAAGAGTAGTAAACGTCGAGATTCTGAGGGTAAACTAAAGAAAGTAGAAACTCCGAAACCAGAACATCCAGAGACAACAGAAAAACCAGAAGAAAAGGACGTCCATGCCAACCACGTTGAGGCATTTAATAGTGCTATCCGACGCTATTTAGCCGCCTTTCGTCGTCGTACAAATACTTATGCTAAATCTGTTGTGGGATTACAGCGAGTCCTAGATATTTTCTGGATGGTTCATAACTTTGTTCGCAGCCATTTTACGACGAAAAAAGTTCCTGCTGTAGCTCTCGGTATAATTGAAAAAGGGTTAACTTGGGAGGACTTACTCCAAATTCGCCTGATTTCTTGAACCTCTCGTATTGCAACGTTTGTAGCTTCTAGCTAGACGATACCAGTGCCAAAACATAAAGCGGCATGTAAATCATGAAAATAAGATATAGATGAACCTATACAACCGATCCAATTTTCCGATAATTGATTCCAAAGTTTCTCATAACGATCATCTTCAGGCTTAGACAAGCGATAACGCCAAAGGAATCCAACGGCATCTAAATCTTGTTCTGCAATAGAGGATAACTTCATTGAAAAAAATTTGCTGAATGACTGATTTGCTTTTTCAAAAGATGATAACCCCAGTTCCGCCACCCCTATATGCCAATAGATGTGCATTTTCATTCCAAAATTATCAATCCAGTTGTCTTTCGTTTTATATAAAAAATCAATAGTTTTTTGGTATTCAGCCATTTCATGATAAGCATGAGCTACGGCATGAATGGTATACACATTATTTTGCAATATGTTATATCCTTTTAAACCTATTTCTAATGATTCCCGATACTTCCCACTTTCACATAAAACAAAAGATTTTATCCCTAGATAATATCCATAAAGGGGATTATCTTCTGATAGTTACTTATCAGTTTCTTGAATTTTGTCTTGTAATTTACAGGTCTTACCACAACAAAAATCCAGCATATGCCTCATAAATAAAACTACAACATCACAGGGATATTGAGCAAGGAATTGATCAAAGCCAGCTTCAGCTTTTTCATAATCACAATTAGACCAATGTAATAGGGGTTCAAATAGAGCATTAATTAGCGGTAAAACCTTTAAATAATCATAGTTGTATTTCAAAAAAAAAGACACCCTTAAGTTGTTTCTGAGATTACAAGTGGTTAGCAGATCAAAGTTAATAAACAGATGACGAATCAATCTTTGTTCTGGTGTCTCATATTCCAAGGCAATGGAAAGATCATTAAGCGACAGAAAAGAACAACAAAGTTCAGGGGCTAGATTAAAAATACTTGATGGATTGTTTTTTGGCGAAAAATTAGCTTTTGACATAAAAAAACAAAACATAAGGTTAATCTCAATCGTAGCAGTAATTCCAAATTCGGAATGTATTCAAAAGCACAAAAAGCCAAAAGGATTTACTGGCAAGGGTTTTGCCATGAAAATTTCTAATTAAGTGCGATCGCTTTGGCTTTTGAAAGTGCGATCCTTGGGTTTTTGAGGGTGATTGCCAAAAAAGGGCACTGGTATCGTCTAGCTAGAAGCTACAAACGTTGCAATACGGGAGGTTCAAGAAATCAGGCGAATTTGGAGTAAGTCCTCCCAAGTAAACCCTTTTTCAATTATACCGAGAGCTACAGCAGGAACTTTTCTCGTAGTAAAATGGCTGCGAACAAAGTTATGAACCATCCAGAAAATATCTAGGACTCGCTGTAATCCCACAACAGATTTAGCGTAAGTATTTGTACGACGACGAAAGGCAGATAAATAGCGTCGGATAGCACTATTAAATGCCTCAACGTGGTTGGCATGGACGTCCTTTTCTTCTGGTTTTTCTGTTGCCTCTGGATGTTCTGGTTTCGGAGTTTCTACTTTCTTTAGTTTACCTTCAGAATCTCGACGTTTACTACTCTTATTTTTTAATCTTACTACCATTCCCTTCGGTAATACTTTGACGGGACGACCACGTTTTCCAGTCTTCAATACTTCGTGACAAATATTAAATAGCAGTTGACTATATCGCTTTTCTCCATCTGTAAATAACTGGAGAGATTCTGCACTCCTTTCAAATAATTCCGCTACCGTCATCATTGCTTCTAGAAATAATTTCTGCTCTTTTCGACCACATTTTAAATGCCAAATAAAGCGGCTAGCCCTGTCCATGAGAACGATTGTCCAACCCTCAGAGGCACTTGCTTCTTTATTTTTTCCAACTTTTGTGTATAGTTCATCCCCTTCTATTACTAGTTTAACAAATTCATTCACTAAGGCGTATAAAAACAATGTCTCTTGTAATCCTGATAATTTCTTTTCCCAATTCAATATTGTTGTTTTCGCGTAGCCGAATACTCGGACTGCGGCATTTAATCCTATTCCTTCCATTCTAGCTTTTAATACTTTTACAATTTCACTTAATGGGGTTTCTAAGCCAGCGATTACGCTACCATAAGTCTCAGCAAAACAAGAACTACATTCTTGACAAATGAACATTTTACGTTCCCCGTTACCTTTCGTTTGGTAATGAGAATGTATTTTTACTTTTTCACTATAGCAATGAGGGCAGTTTTTCTGAAATAAGGCTTCCTCTTTCTCTTGGGGTAAGCCAATATCACTTAGGAGGTCAATTGAGCTTTTATTCAATGTTGACAGGGCGTGACCTTTAGTTGATGAAGGAAAAGAAAAGTGTTAACATGAGATGAAAAGTGACAAAGAGGAAACAATGATGACAGCAAAACTAATTAATGTAGAGGGTTCAAAGATAAAAATAGAACTAACATTAGAACTCAGTCGTTCAATGTTGGATACAGAAATAAATATTCAAAAAGGCTTAAACGAAGTAGGTTGCATCGCCAGCAAAGAAGCCTTGAAATATTTAGATACAGATGGTTCACCCTTAAAAATCGGTGAAGAAATCTGGAAGAGTAAGGGAGAGCAACCGAAAGAATATCAAACACCTTATGGTGAGGTTATAGTGAATCGTCATGTATATCAGCGTTCACCTTTGAGGAAAAACGTATTGCCCCTTAGAAAGAGAAGCAAGGATAATCATAACATCAACGCCATTATTGGCAAAACAGGTATCCTCAAAAATGTCAGGGATGGCAGGCAAAGAGGTGAAAAATGATTTATTAGAAAATCATGGTAGAAAAGTAGCGCTATCCTATATCCAAAGATTGAGTGAAGCAGTAGGAAGTGTGGTACAGGCAAAAGAAGAAGCGTGGAGTTATGCCCCGCCCAAGGAGGATAGCCAAATTGCAACAGTGGGAATAGGATTAGATGGAACCTGTATGCTGATGTGTGAGGATGGCTACCGTGAAGCAATGGTGGGAACCGTTTCCCTATACGATAGTGAGGGAGAACGTCAACCTACAATCTATCTAGGTGCGGCACCAGAGTATGGAAAAAAGAGTTTTCTAGAAAGATTGGAAAGAGAAATTGAGCGAGCGAAAAACCGTTATCCAGAGGCAACATTGGTCGGGATAGCAGACGAGGCAGAATCAAATTGGAAGTTTTTAGAAAAGCAAACGGAAGAACAGATATTAGATTTCTATCATGCCTCTGGTTACTTAGGGCTTGCTGAAAAAGTCAAAAAACGAAAGAAATGTGGGTTAGGGAAGTATGGACTGAAAAAGCATAGATAACTTATCCTTATGGAAACAAATCAAAATACAGATTTTGTTTAATCTATTGTTCCTTTCTGTCTAAAAAGGTCAACACAAATCACTCCTCACAAAAGAGAGGAAAATTAACACCATTTTTCACAAGAAAAACGACTCTACAACTTTTTACTTTTTGTCTTCTGAAGTAGAGTAGAAAGATTCATTACCAAAAAGTTCATCGCAATTACCGTTTCCGAGGTCTCAGGTAGTTTGGCCATCACTCGACCAAGACTAAATTTCCTCTTTCCCTGTCCGAATTTACCCTCAATGGCATTACGCACTCTTTCATCTGAGCGTGCCTCTTTCTTTTTTTCTTTGCTCACCTCTTTCGGCGGTCTTCCCAATCGGGGACCACTCATTCTTATATCCCTTTCTTTACAATAAGCTCGATTCGCTTTTGTTCGATAGATTTTATCCACATGAACCGATTCCGGATAACATCCTGTTTCCCTTTTATATTCTTCTATTCGCGCTTGTAAATCTCCCGATTCGTTGTAATTATCCCAACTTAATTTGTCTAAGAAGACAAAGCCATTCACATTACTTGCCGATATTTTAGCTCCAAACTCTACTGCTTTTCCCGCTTTTCCACGCACTATTGGACGCACGTGAGGTTGGCTTACACTCACAATTCTGTTTTCTACTTTATTTGTCTTTTTTTCATACATTTCTAACTGTTGCTCATACACTTTTCCTATCGTTACAAGCTCTTCTTGCTCTTTTTTCGTTAGTTTTTCTAACTTTGCTCCCTCTTCTATCATTTTTTCTATATCAGACAAGTTTCTTTTTATATATCCTAGTTGTTTTTTTGTTCCTTTTCTTCTTTCTTTTTTTGACACACGACGTTTTTTTGCTATGGCTAAGTACTCTTTTCTTGCCACTTCCCTATAAGTCCTCGGCTTTTCTTTCCTTTTCTCTTTTATTTCTTCATACAGCTTATCTATTATTTTTTCTGTTTTTTCTCTGGCATCATTCAATATTCCTATATCCGTTGGATATTTTATATCTGCTGGTGTACAAGTCGCATCTAACAATAACTTTCCTTCATTTTCTTTTTTTTCTGACGCTACACCCGTCGCTTTTTTTTCTATTTCTTTATTAATTTTATTTATTAATTCCATTCCTATTTTTTTACGAAAATGAACCATCATTGACGCATTAAATGCTTCTTTGCTACTATAGCTTTCCATTCCTATAAAGTACTGTAAATAAGGGTTCTCTTTTATTTGTTCTACTGTTTCTCTGTCACTTTTTCCTGAAATTTCTTTGATAATTAATGCTCCTAATGCCATTCTAAATGATTTGGCTGGGGCTCCTTTTTTTTCTGTGAAGTTTTTTGCATATTCTTCCTCATATTCTTCCCAGGGAATCATTTTTGACATTTCTATCCAACGATTTTCTTCGTCTAACTGCCCGCCGAACAGATTTTTCAAGTTTTCTGGTGTTTCAATTGAGTACTGTTGCTTTCGGTACATCTGCTTTCTCTCTTCTTAATGCAATGGTTTTGAGGCATTCTACCCTATTTTCGTGCATTCTAGCGGTTCTTAATTCGCCTACTATTTTTCTCCGTAAAGGTTTCAGCTTTTTTCAGCAAGCCCTACTTAGGTGCCTTGGCAGAAGCGTTGCATCCGAATACCGTGTCAAAACAAAAAGAATGGTTGACTGAAAATTGTCGAGAACTCAAGCATGAAAAAGGAAAAGCAGGAGAACTGCTAAATCTGATGAAAGAAGTCAAAGAAGAAAAAAGTCATTCTAAGAATCTTACCGAGAAACTACAAGCGGCGATTACTTATTACGAGAATCATCAGCATCAAATGGATTATGCTGAATACTTAGAGAAAAAGTATCCGATTGGTTCAGGTGTTACGGAAGCAGCTTGTAAGACGTTGGTCAAACAACGATTATGTTGTTCAGGGATGCGATGGAAGGAAAAAGGAGCAGGAATTATTTTGAGCCTACGAGCTTTGGTATTGACCAAGGAACGATGGAGTCAATTTTGGGCAAAACTTGATCAATATGGGTTCCCTGTAGAACCCTGATTACAACAGCTTTTATCAACTAAAGGTCGCACCCTTTTTGAGGATACCTGTTTTGCCAATAATGGCGTTGATGTTATGATTATCCTTGCTTCTCTTTCTAAGGGGCAATACGTTTTTCCTCCTACTGAACGCTGATATACATGACGATTCACTATAACCTCACCATAAGGTGTTTGATATTCTTTCGGTTGCTCTCCCTTACTCTTCCAGATTTCTTCACCGATTTTTAAGGGTGAACCATCTGTATCTAAATATTTCAAGGCTTCTTTGCTGGCGATGCAACCTACTTCGTTTAAGCCTTTTTGAATATTTATTTCTGTATCCAACATTGAACGACTGAGTTCTAATGTTAGTTCTATTTTTATCTTTGAACCCTCTACATTAATCTGACTTTTCCCGTTAAGTGCGGATTGCAAGCTGCCAGCCTTGGCAAAGGTCATGCAACTTCAACCAACCGCGCCAAAGGACTTGGATACCGAGAGGAGTTTTACGACGATGTTCAAGATAACCACCAAGAAAAGCAACAGACTCGACAGCCCAAGCAACAGTCAAAATAGGGGGAAGTTTTTGAGAGGCGGCTGCTTTTAACACCTGAAGTTGAAGAGGATTAAGAATTTCAATCGCGAGAGCATCGGGCTGGGTACGATGAAGATAAGTAACGTGTAAAAGTTCAACAGCAATGACACTTAAAAAACCCAAAAGAGTTTTCATTCCATCAGAGGCAAGTCGATAACGCTCACTCTGACAACCAGACTTAAGGACTTTATGAAATTCTTCAACCCGCCATCGGTAGGTGTACCAACGAAGAATAGTGACAGCCATCTCAATAGTCTCAACAACTTCTGTAGTCAGAAGCATCCAAGATAAAGGAGTTTCGCCTTCGGGACAATCGATTTCTGTCGCATAAACAGCATAGACATTCAACGGGTCACGATTATCAAAACGATAGGGAGTTCGTAGATTAACTGAGCAAAATCGGACGGCAAGCTTAACCTTCCGTGCTTTTCTTTTTCCTGTACTCGGAATCTCGATTTCTTGATGAAAACGAATCGGTTCTGATTCCAAATGTTGCCAAAGTCGTTCACTATTTTTGTCTAAACTACGATTATGAGACGCTCTGACCAGCACTCCTGTATGCTTGAGTTGACGCACTGAGTCAAAGACTTCTGAAACATCTCCTTCTCTGTCAAATACATGAATTACCCTCGTTGAACTTTCTACCTGTTTCTCACAGGTGTTTAGAGCCTCTACCCATTTGTAGGATTCTTTTTCCTCAAATGGTCTTTGACGAGCTGCTTTTCTTTGTTCTTTCTGTCTTTCTTTTTTCTGCTTCGCCGTTTCATCTGTTGGGGGCTTTTCTTTTACCTCCCTATTCCACAGTTTTTGCCATAATAAACCTAATACTTGTCCTTTTTCTGGCTCAATTGCTAAAGCACTATGCAGTATTAATCCATTCCCTCCTTTTCCAGTCGGCCCATACCCTTCCCTTTTTTCCTTGATATTGCGATAATCTAAGAAGGTCGTATCTCCGACTGATAGCATTATCTTATATTCTTCTACGGCGGCAGTTGTCATTTCACAGTGCGGCTCTATTATCTTGACAAAGTCTGTTTTCGGATTCCCAAAAATTCATAGGCCCTCTTTAACTCGTTTCCTCCCTTAAACACTTCTGATAAGGCTTTTCCAAACCCCTCACTTAACTTTTTCCCAATCGAGAAGGCACGATTGTTTAGCCTCTCGTCTCCCAATTCACAACTGGCAAAGTTTTTTGTCCACCATTCCAACATTTTTTGACCTGCCCTTTAAGATTTTCTCCATTTTACAGTCTCATACTCCCTTCATCCTTTGTTTTTGAAATTTGAACGATAAGCGGGATGATGGCTTCAGAATATTTTTTTCCTGTCAAGAGAATCATTACTCAAACCCTTGCCAGATAAAGCCTCTAGAAGTTTGCATTGCTGGATTTTGGACTTAACGGGAAAAGTCAGCTACATTAATTAGTCTTGCTGTCATCATTGTTTCCTCTTTGTCACTTTTCATCTCATGTTAACACTTTTCTTTTCCTTCATCAACTAAAGGTCACACCCCTTCCAGTAATCTTCCTACCTGTCGAGGAGATATACTTTCCACTATTCCTTGCTTTACCAATTCCTCGGCTAATTCTCGTCCTGTCCAGTGACTGAGCGGACGAGCATAATCCCTTGGGTCATCACAGGCTAATTTGAACAACTGCAATATTTGTTCGCGTTTAAACTTGGCTGGTGCTCCACTACGCTCAGCATCTTTTATTCTTTATGTTATTTCTATTCCCTTTGCCTGCCCTGCTATCCATCTTTCTCTCCATTGACTTGCCATTTTTCGGCTGATTTTTAATTTTCTAGCAATTTCTCGATTATTTTCTCCCTCATCGGGAGCATCTCACCTTTGCAATAAGTAGAAATACTTAACGAGGTAAATGAAAGAGTCAAAAAAGGTAATCATTTAAATAGGAACAGCGATGACGAAGGACTTGTGGTACATTGTCAGAATTCCAACTCGCACCAGTAATTTTAAGACGATGACCAATTTGTTTAACTTGAGATTCGACAGAGCCAGAGCCAATGGAAATGCCCTCTGCCTGCAAATAACCATAATTGACAATCCGATGTTTATGCTTGTTTAAATAAATGATAAAATTCTCAGCTTGAGGCTCTGACCATCCCTCAAAACAGGAGATAGCGGCATCCACTTCACCCGTCCAAAGAAAAGACTTGACCTCCTCAATTCGCTGGAATGACCCCCCAACTTTATAGAGGTTTTCAATTAAGTGATACCAGTCCAAAATTTCAATTCGCTCATGTTTCTGTCCTATCTCACGAAATAAGTTCCAGATACCATCATGTCCATCTCCCAAACAAATTAAAGGCTTAGCCAAAATTTGAGAATTAACCAAGTCTAATAAAGCCGAGTTATCTTGAAAAAAGGCAGCTACCCCCAATTGATGAAAACTGACTCCTTTATAATCACGCCAAATTAAGGGTTCTCCCTTGGGAGTTCTGAGTCGTACCTTCCCACCATCTATGCTAATTTCTTCGACTTCTGTGTTAGAGGGTAATTCTTCAAAATGATAGCGATGTACAAGGCGTTGTTGCGTACTGTGAGAAACAGCAATTCCCGTCAATGATTGGATTTTCTTAGCTGCTTTTTCATAAGACTCATCGCCACTCAGTAGCAAACAGTTCTTCTCTAACATTGGACTCATCTGAGTTCGAGGCTTTAGTTCTAATTTCTTCGCTTGTTTTTCTGTAATGGGCAATTCCCCCAAAATACTTTGGCTCTTCCCCCAACTGTGTGGAAAGTGTATAATAGGGCTTGCTGAAAAAGTCAAAAAACGAAAGAAATGTGGGTTAGGGAAGTATGGACTGAAAAAGCATAGATAACTTATCCTTATGGAAACAAATCAAAATACAGATTTTGTTTAATCTATTGTTCCTTTCTGTCTAAAAAGGTCAACACAAATCACTCCTCACAAAAGAGAGGAAAATTAACACCATTTTTCACAAGAAAAACGACTCTACAACTTTTTACTTTTTGTCTTCTGAAGTAGAGTAGAAAGATTCATTACCAAAAAGTTCATCGCAATTACCGTTTCCGAGGTCTCAGGTAGTTTGGCCATCACTCGACCAAGACTAAATTTCCTCTTTCCCTGTCCGAATTTACCCTCAATGGCATTACGCACTCTTTCATCTGAGCGTGCCTCTTTCTTTTTTTCTTTGCTCACCTCTTTCGGCGGTCTTCCCAATCGGGGACCACTCATTCTTATATCCCTTTCTTTACAATAAGCTCGATTCGCTTTTGTTCGATAGATTTTATCCACATGAACCGATTCCGGATAACATCCTGTTTCCCTTTTATATTCTTCTATTCGCGCTTGTAAATCTCCCGATTCGTTGTAATTATCCCAACTTAATTTGTCTAAGAAGACAAAGCCATTCACATTACTTGCCGATATTTTAGCTCCAAACTCTACTGCTTTTCCCGCTTTTCCACGCACTATTGGACGCACGTGAGGTTGGCTTACACTCACAATTCTGTTTTCTACTTTATTTGTCTTTTTTTCATACATTTCTAACTGTTGCTCATACACTTTTCCTATCGTTACAAGCTCTTCTTGCTCTTTTTTCGTTAGTTTTTCTAACTTTGCTCCCTCTTCTATCATTTTTTCTATATCAGACAAGTTTCTTTTTATATATCCTAGTTGTTTTTTTGTTCCTTTTCTTCTTTCTTTTTTTGACACACGACGTTTTTTTGCTATGGCTAAGTACTCTTTTCTTGCCACTTCCCTATAAGTCCTCGGCTTTTCTTTCCTTTTCTCTTTTATTTCTTCATACAGCTTATCTATTATTTTTTCTGTTTTTTCTCTGGCATCATTCAATATTCCTATATCCGTTGGATATTTTATATCTGCTGGTGTACAAGTCGCATCTAACAATAACTTTCCTTCATTTTCTTTTTTTTCTGATGCTACACCCGTCGCTTTTTTCTATTTCTTTATTAATTTTATTTATTAATTCCATTCCTATTTTTTTACGAAAATGAACCATCATTGACGCATTAAATGCTTCTTTGCTACTATAGCTTTCCATTCCTATAAAGTACTGTAAATAAGGGTTCTCTTTTATTTGTTCTACTGTTTCTCTGTCACTTTTTCCTGAAATTTCTTTGATAATTAATGCTCCTAATGCCATTCTAAATGATTTGGCTGGGGCTCCTTTTTTTTCTGTGAAGTTTTTTGCATATTCTTCCTCATATTCTTCCCAAAGAATCATTTTTGACATTTCTATCCAACGATTTTCTTCGTCTAACTGCCCGCCGAACAGATTTTTCAAGTTTTCTGGTGTTTCAATTGAGTACTGTTGCTTTCGGTACATCTGCTTTCTCTCTTCTTAATGCAATGGTTTTGAGGCATTCTACCCTATTTTCGTGCATTCTAGCGGTTCTTAATTCGCCTACTATTTTTCTCCGTAAAGGTTTCAGCTTTTTTCAGCAAGCCCTATAATAGTAATACCACAGTAGGAGGTGGAGTATGTGGATAAACTTGGATGAGCTACTAGGTTTGCCAAAGGTAACAGTCGTAAACTATCGAGAAATAGATGGTGCTTTGTTCTTAAAATTAAAAATGAAAAACGAAGTAATGGAATGTCCAAATTGTCATAAAGAATTGGAAGATATAAATCAAATAGAATATAATTTGGTTCGGGATTTATCCCTATTGGGAAAGAAAGTATATCTGGAAGTGCCCCGCCGCCAGTTCCATTGTGAAAAATGTCAGAAATACATAACAGAAAGACTGGACTTTATGCGGCTAAGAAAACATTATACAATTCGTTATGAAGAAAAGATTTATGAGCAAGTAAAAAAGAAAAATGTAGAAGAGGTAAGGCAAGAAGAAGAAATAAGTTGGGGAACATTGGAATCAATATTTGAAGAGTATGCAAAGCAGGCAGAAAAGAAGGAATGGGAATTACCAGAAAAGATAAGTTTAGACGAATTTAGTAATAGAAAAGGAAAAAAAGACTTTATTACAACAGTGATAGATATAAATAAAAAGGAATTGTTAGAAGTAATAAAAGGACACAAAAAAGAAGAGATAATAGAAGCCCTAAAGGTGCAGCCAGCAAGGGTTAGAGAGAACGTAAAGGGGGTGCGACCTTTAGTTGATGAAGGAAAAGAAAAGTGTTAACATGAGATGAAAAGTGACAAAGAGGAAACAATGATGACAGCAAAACTAATTAATGTAGAGGGTTCAAAGATAAAAATAGAACTAACATTAGAACTCAGTCGTTCAATGTTGGATACAGAAATAAATATTCAAAAAGGCTTAAACGAAGTAGGTTGCATCGCCAGCAAAGAAGCCTTGAAATATTTAGATACAGATGGTTCACCCTTAAAAATCGGTGAAGAAATCTGGAAGAGTAAGGGAGAGCAACCGAAAGAATATCAAACACCTTATGGTGAGGTTATAGTGAATCGTCATGTATATCAGCGTTCACCTTTGAGGAAAAACGTATTGCCCCTTAGAAAGAGAAGCAAGGATAATCATAACATCAACGCCATTATTGGCAAAACAGGTATCCTCAAAAATGTCAGGGATGGCAGGCAAAGAGGTGAAAAATGATTTATTAGAAAATCATGGTAGAAAAGTAGCGCTATCCTATATCCAAAGATTGAGTGAAGCAGTAGGAAGTGTGGTACAGGCAAAAGAAGAAGCGTGGAGTTATGCCCCGCCCAAGGAGGATAGCCAAATTGCAACAGTGGGAATAGGATTAGATGGAACCTGTATGCTGATGTGTGAGGATGGCTACCGTGAAGCAATGGTGGGAACCGTTTCCCTATACGATAGTGAAGGCGAACGTCAACATACAATCTATCTAGGTGCGGCACCAGAGTATGGAAAAAAGAGTTTTCTAGAAAGATTAGAAAGAGAAATTGAGCGAGCGAAAAACCGTTATCCAGAGGCAACATTGGTCGGGATAGCAGACGGGGCAGAATCAAATTGGAAGTTTTTAGAAAAGCAAACGGAAGAACAGATATTAGATTTCTATCATGCCTCTGGTTACTTAGGTGCCTTGGCAGAAGCGTTGCATCCGAATACCGTGTCAAAACAAAAAGAATGGTTGACTGAAAATTGTCGAGAACTCAAGCATGAAAAAGGAAAAGCAGGAGAACTGCTAAATCTGATGAAAGAAGTCAAAGAAGAAAAAAGTCATTCTAAGAATCTTACCGAGAAACTACAAGCGGCGATTACTTATTACGAGAATCATCAGCATCAAATGGATTATGCTGAATACTTAGAGAAAAAGTATCCGATTGGTTCAGGTGTTACGGAAGCAGCTTGTAAGACGTTGGTCAAACAACGATTATGTTGTTCAGGGATGCGATGGAAGGAAAAAGGAGCAGGAATTATTTTGAGCCTACGAGCTTTGGTATTGACCAAGGAACGATGGAGTCAATTTTGGGCAAAACTTGATCAATATGGGTTCCCTGTAGAACCCTGATTACAACAGCTTTTATCAACTAAAGGTCGCACCCTGTTGACATTGCTTTCTGTTTTCCCTTTCTTTAATATAATGACAATAATAATAGTATAACAAAAACGGGAATATGTCCAGTCGTAAGTTATTTTCTATTTTCTCAAACTCTTACACCATAACTTTTTCTAGCTTTGATCACACGATACCAGTACCGGAATCAGCGTAATGCTCTATTTAGTGATTGATCAAGTTTGTTTGCAGGTTGCTGACTCTCCAAGAGGCTAAGATTCGAGGAGGAAGTACAAAAAACGTCAGAAATCAGCGAAATCTCTCTTGACCTCATAAAAGCGAGATAACGTCTGTATTTTCTGTTACCGTTTGAATTTGGAATTGCTGATTTATTTAGTCGGTTTTGGTCTCGTATATTTAGTGAGTCTTACCAATTGATGCAGACACCAGATCAGACTTTGTTCAGCATATTAGTATATCTTGATCCAAGTCACGGAACTAGTAGTCCAAGGCGTAAGTTTGGGTGCTATAAAATTTAGGCAGCCAAAACCTTCCCCCGATACGTCCATCGAAAGGGCTTCGCCATAGTGCGGTTAAAATAGTCGATGAATTCAAGAATTTGCGTTCTTAAATCATCTTGACTGAGAAAATTTCCTCGTTTCAGTAACTTACGCATTAAAATACCAAACCAAATCTCAATTTGATTGAGCAATGAACAATGCTTCGGTGTGAAGTGAAAAACAATTCGATGATTGGGGTCACTGAGAAAAGTTGCTCTACTCGCCATTGATTGAAGCCCACATTCCGCAGGTAAGCCAAGAGACAAAGTAGTACTTTTGACATGAAGAGCCAAGAAAGGAAAGAATATGTTTGTGTTTGGAGGTCAAATTAACGATAGTTTGAATGCCGTCAATCTCTAACCAACGGATAAACAGAAAAGACTGAAAGACCCAAAGCAGAGTGGGAATGGCGGTCGGTTTACCCTTTTGATTAGGAATAGTCTGATGGGCAAGAGCCAAAGCCTGTCGTAGGCGACGTTGTGCCAAAGTATAAACCAATAAAGAGACAACCATAATCATCATCAAAGCCATAATGCGTTGAGGATTCTTGAGAAAAAGAGCAGAGGCAAAAAAGAAAGGGTCTTTGAGAAAGCGAAAGCCGCGCTCGGTGTTTTGTTGAGCCTTATATTCAGCCAACATCTGGTCGGGACTCAAAACCTGAGAATCAAGAACATTAGTAGCTAAAATAAAGCGTCCAGCCCGATTGATAATCGCCTCGCGATCGACCATTGCCCCCAAATCATCTGATTCATAATGTCCGCCAAACGCCTCAGTAGCAGCCCAATCTAGAGCAAGAGCGTATATCTCACTAAATGTCTCAAACAATTCAGAATCAGCAATATATTTACCACCAGCCTTACGCCGCCGATTTGTTTTCTGAATTTCGTTAACCGCATTTTTGATTGACAGATCCCAAGACCTAGTTGTGCGTTTTTCCGCAGCCCGTTTAATCAAATGTAAGATGACAATCTTCGCGTAGCTAGAAATCTTGTTGATTTTGTCATCCTTGCTCATTTCTGTCATCTCCTCCACCAATAACAAAGCATCGGAGATATTGCCACCCATCAGCAATGTCCGTAATTCTAACAACTCTTCCATACTTTTAACCCCTAGCTTCGTAGCCTAATCTATAGTTTGCTTAACTTTAAAAACAGTATCATCAGTCGCGTTCACATAACGGCTAAGACATTTTCTTCGCTCCTCGTTAAAAAAACTGTTTTTATTATAGTAAAAGATTGGGCGTAAACGCATCGGGCGATCGCCATTTGCCCCTACAAGTTTCGGGGATTACTCTGATAATAAAGCAAAAATTTCTGCACGGCTAACATTTTCACCATTAATTCTTTCAGCGATCGCCTTCGCTAAAGCCATATCTTTCACTGCGGCCATTGCCGTAAAAAGTTTCATATCACCTCCTGTAAACTTGCAACTGAAACATGAGTTAAATAAAATTCTTCTCCTTCCGAATCGCGCAAAGCATCCAAATAAGCATCAATGCCACGCGGTTTGGGCAAGGTTTCTGTATCTGCCAAATGTAAAGCCAAGGCTGATCGCATTAGGGCAATTGTGGCTTCTAAAGTTTCCCCTGTTGCGATACAACCCGCCACATCAGGAGAATAGGCCGAAAAGCCCGTATCACTTTTTTCTAAGACAATAAGATATTGATCCATCATTTTAAACCTGCCTGTCTGAGAAGACTGGCTAAAGTTCCCTTACGAACATCATCGCTCAATTTTCCAGCCATTGTCACCTTTCCCGACTTAGTTGGATGCTTAAACTGCCGATGACTTCCTACTGTATCTATCAAAACCCAACCATCTGCCTCCACTAACCTAATCAAATCTCGAACTTTCGTGACCATAATGGTTAAAGATTAAACGAGTTATTTTGAGTTTGTTCCTAGCGGCTTCTTAACCACCCACTCCAGATGACGACAATAATCAATGCCTATGCTCAGGCTTCTAGTTAAGAAGATTCTAATTTTTGTCTTAACTTACTGCTAACTGCATCAATGACCGTAACAACGACCAATAAAACTATCATAAAAGTCGCCGCTTTGGGACGTTCAAAACCATTGATATAGGTGACTAATTCAAAACCAATTCCTCCGGCTCCGACGACACCGAAAATAGAAGAAATACGGATATTATATTCAAACATATAAAGGGTATAGCCTAGACAGAGCGGTAATATTTGCGGCAAAATTCCGTATTGAGTCATCTGAAACCAGGAGGCTCCGCTTATTTTTAATGCTTCTAAAGAATGGGGATCTACTGACTCGATCGCTTCTTGATAAAACTTAGCGAGATAACCAATGGTATAAACGCTAACGGCCAAGGTTCCAGCAATTTCACCTAGCCCCACTGCTGCCACAAAAATCAAGGCTAAAACAATAGAGGGAATAGAACGAATAAGATTTTGTAGAAAGTTAGCTCCCCAATTTAACCAAGGGGGAGAAAGGCGATGACTACTGGCGATCGCTAGAGGAAAGGAAAAAATAGCCCCCAACGTTGTTCCTACAATTGACATTTGAATCGTTTCAATCAGAGCTTGAAAGGCTAAATCAAGTACTGACCAATCGGGAGGATAAAAATCCGCCAGGAAAACCTGAAGATAATGGGCTGCATTATCTAACACTGTCGTGTCTATTTTTAATCCCTGCCAAGCCCAATAATAAATTAAGATGACAATAATAAGGATGCCAACTTTTTTAAAACCGCGCTGTAATTGTCGCCTATTATCTAATCTAAATTTCAACTTTTTTTCCATTTTTTAGCCCAAAAATTAGTTTAATGCCAGAGATAATTGAGCAGAATTAGACTGACTAAATTTCTGAGATAAATTGCAAGAAGAACCATCATAAATAATTTTACCGGCCTCTAAGATAATGGCGCGTTGGGCATAGCGACTAGCCATTACTAAATCATGTAGCACTGTGACTACCGTTAAATTTTGTTCGCGATTTAAACGGGCTAAATTGTCCATCACTTGATGGGCTGCGAAGGTATCTAAACCAGAAGTCGGTTCATCGGCTAATAGGATCTGGGGAGACTGAATCAAGGCACGGGCGATCGCCACCCGTTGTTGTTGGCCGCCACTCAGTTGACTGACCCGTTGCTCTGCTTGTTCTTGTAATCCTAAATCGGTTAATAAATTCAAAGCTAAACCGCGATCGCTTTGTTTAAATCCGGTCAAAGTCTGCCAGCTAGAACGGGAACCTAATAGACCACAGAGAACATTATCAAGGGCCGACAATTGATGAATCAAACCGCCTCCCTGGAAAATCATCGCTAAATAACGACGTATCTTCTTAAGGTTATGAGCCGTGATCAAATTATCATGAACTCGAATTTCTCCTCGTTTTAAAGGCAGTAAACCGACAAAGGATTTTAATAAACTCGATTTACCGGCTCCATTGAGTCCCAAGATCGCTACAAATTCTCCCGCTTCAATTTGACAGGAAATATCATTTAAAATGGGTCTGCCTGTTGCCGTTTGCTGTGAACTTAATAAATGATAACAAGCAATGGTCATGGTATTCAAAAATCAAACAATCAATAAAGTAATTGACATCAAAGTCTGTACATTTGAGAGATTAAGAAAGATTGCATTCCTCTGAAGGATAGAAACCATTAAGGCTCTAACTTGGCTCTTTCTAAGGCTTTTTCCATGGGAGCAATGTGGCGATTGTGATCAACTTTCACTAACTTCGTAGAATTGTATAAAGACTGAAACATCGTGTTATTACTGGGTTCGTTCAACTTTAAAAAAGCGGTAATCAGGTTGTTTCGTTCTGCGGTTGGTACATCGTCGTCAATGACAATGCCGTGAGCAGGAACCCCAGGAATTGACCAAATGACGCGCAATTGTTTGGCTTCTTCTGGGGTAATCCAGGGAGCTTTGAGTGCGTACTCAGAAACGGCTGCCACATCGGCCTGCTTTTTCAACACGGCTTGCAAGGCACTGGGATAACCATCACCATAGATAACTTGACCGAAAAACTGATTATAGCGATCGGGGTTGGGAATCAGTCCGAGGGCAACAAATTGACTGGTGGGCATAATAAAACCAGAGCCTGATGAACGAGAAGCAAAAGCCATCCGTTTACCGCGCAATTGGGTCAGGGTTTGCTTTTCCGTCGGTTGTTGTCGTAGGGGACTGTCTTTTCGCACCACTAAAACAGAGTTGTAGGTATGGCCACCAGAATAATCTTGGCGAACTTCCGCTAAATATAATTTTGCCTTAGTGGTTTTTTCGGCTCGAATGGCGGCCCGACTGCCTAAAAAAGCGACATCAGCACGGTTTGCCCGCAGAGCTTCAACGGCGGCTCCCTCATCAGCAACCATGGCTTTGACAGGTATTCCAGTTTGTTTTGACAAAAATTGAGCAATTTCATTGGCTTTTCGTTCTAAATCCGTTGCATCTCGACGATTCGCAAAGATGATCACCAGTTGTTTGGGGTTGGCTTGGGCAATCTGGAAAGGGGATGAAGATAGGGCGATCGCGGTTTGAGGAACGATTAAACTATTTAGATAAGTTCCTAACAGTAGAATGGTGGTAGCACCTAGAAAATAGCGGGTGAGGGGCAATGGCAAGGTCATAAAAATTGCAAAAGATTCTCAATAGACTTAGCCTACAATGAAACTATTGCAAATAATTCTCAAAACCCTGGATGATAAGCAAAACAAAAAGCTTAATAATAAAAACATAATATTATCTGATTATTGAGAGGGTTTAGTCGTCCCAAGGCGGCGATCGCCATTATTCCCCAAACTAAATCAGGGTTAGGGTGGTTTGCACTGTTCCGGCACGTTCCCCATAGGCCGTAACCTGAATCTCGGTTTCTAGCGGCCCCTTAACTACCCATTCCAGATGACGACGATAATCCAGTCCAGAGGCTAAAGAGGCAAAGGCTTTATTAGAACGTCCTTCTAGATGGGGAATTTCCTGTTTCAGCAAACCACTCACCAATACCACCGTTCCCGGCAACGTCAATACCACCTCAATGGGACGCACCGCTTTCCGTTCCAGGGCTTTCTGACTAGTGTAGGTTGGCAAAAATCCTTGATTTTCCCACTGCACTACAACATGAAAAATATTCTCTCCCTGGGCTGTTACCACGCTGCGGGCGATCGCTAAACGAGGAGAAGCTAGGGCATGGGCGATCGCAAACCGAAACTGCTTTTCACAGAGTTCTGGTAAATATTGACAAGGAGCATTTTGCCAAACCGATTTAAACTTCCACCCCCCAATTTCTACCCTGCCCAGTTGGGGATGATCAAACGGTTGCCAAGGCACAAACCCTTCACCCTTTAACGCCTCATCGTTCCATTTCAGCAACTGATAGTCATCTTCAGGGGAATGCCAATTCAACCATTGAATGTAATCCGCTTTTTTAATACCAGCCTCCGTCGGTGCATCCCAGAGTTCGATGGTAAAACCAAACCAGCCATAATGATCGTAAGCATAGTTATCCATCACTCCATAGATCACGTCTTTGGGATGGTAGCGAAAATCATGGAATGTAGATAGACACTCGTAACCCGTTAAACTTGTGCCTTTTTCTCCCAATAGTTTATAAATTTCTAAATCTTCAACCGGAAAATAGTCATCGGCATGGGTGCTGTAGGGTCGCAAAATGACTGCTGAATAGGTGTGATAGCTGATAAAGCCGTTAATATTGCGATGTTGCTGCCAAAACTCCGCTTCGGCACGGGTTTCAGGTTCAGAAAACGGAAAATCGCCGGCACCTGGTTGCTGGCCTTCTGGGGCCCAGAGATGGGGATAATTGCGGTTAAAATCCATGCCTTCTGGGGACGGAGCCAGACCAAATTCATAAGAAAAAGGTGGGAGTTTGGAAACTCAGCGTCTTCAGACCTGAGAGGAAAAACGACTCAGGGGAATTTATTCCCCCGTAAAATATGGGTTAAAAACTATAGGAGTAACCATCTTTACGATGAATTGCCCGACAGTATTTATGCCCAATTCCTTGTATTAGCTGTGAGGATGTTGAAATATTGAAACTACCACTAGAACGAACAGCAACTCGTCCAACGTAAGTTACGATTTTCTTTCCAGAAGTTACGATTGCCTTAACAATGTCACCTGTCTGAAATCCTTTAATAAACTTAAGGCGAGGGACATAACGAGATGGGAAGCCAAATTTATCGGTGCGACACATTTGACGGCATCCATGTCCTGTTGCCTTAATCAATAAAGGCTGCTTGGTGACAATCCGTAAAGAATCAATCGTTCCTACACAAGCGGCATCAATCCAATGAGCTTTAGTTAATTTTAATCGAGTGCGATTAAACTTAGTTTGTCCACCAGATCCCGTAGAAACAGGTAATCCAGTGATCTTTAAGGCATTAAATAAAGCCCAACGGGTCGAATTAACGGCGGCGGCATCCTTTAAAGGAGACTTTGCCTGACTCAATACTCGTTTCAAGACATCAGGTTTTCCTGAAAGAAAGTCTTTAATATCCTGAGTTCCCTTGCCAATATTACAGGGTTCACAGGCTAAACAAAGATTGGAAATGCGATTAGTTCCGCCCTTCGCCTTGGGTTGAATATGCTCAACTTGGAGAGGGATATTCTTTGCTCCACAATAGGCACATTGACGGTTCCATTTTTCCAAGAGATATTCCCGCACTTCGTAACCCTGTAACTCTCCTTGTTGGTATTCAATACCAGAGATTTCAGGGTTTTCCATTTTCTGTAAATCGAATCGAACCAACTCCTGAACAATGCTAGTGACAGGACAGTAACGAATCAATTTCTTGACCAAGGTTAGCGTGGTATCTACTCGATGTTGGAGACTGGGAGTTAACCATCCCTTTTCCTTTTTCCGATTAAGGAATCGAGCAGGACGATAGCGAGTTTTACGATTTCGGCGATTACGACGAATAGCGCGACGGGAATCTAAGTCGGACTTGATTTGTTGTCCTCGGTGAGATAATTCGGCTCCCCAAATGACATCTTCTCCATTGAGAATAGCAATCCCTGTTGCTTGAGAGCCTGGGTCGATTTTAAGAGTCAACGAATTGACTTCTACATCTTCTTGCTTCTCCTTGAGAATAATGGTGAAGGGATACCGACGAAATACAGCAGCTTTTTTCTGATTCAGTAACAATCGTGCTTGAGCAGGATGCACTGGATTACAAGGCTGTTTATCGGTATCAATAACAAAAACATAATTAGACATAGATAACTCCAATTTCTTGGGTAATGTTAGCCTCGGTAATGTTTTAAGAGCTTGTTAGATTGAAAGCACTTCCTTAACCCCGTAAAGATGTTTAACTTTCAACAACAGAGCGACAAACTGGCTACGCATTCGTCGGTGTTATGACTCAAAAAACGTAGTCCTCGAAGGACTTAACCTGGTCAGCTAACTGAAGTTAGAGGCACGAAGCCCCCGTACTTCAGTCGGGGGTGCTGACACTGATCATAATTGCGAATCAGTCCTTCCGTGAGCAAGGTATAGTAAGTACTGCCAAACTCTTCCGGCTCTCGTCGCACCATTACCCTGGCATCCTGTTCTGATACTTTCCATGCACCACAAGCATCCTGAATCCGCATTTGCAGAATCAAACCATCCTGGTTAATATCTTCGGGATAAAGACCATCTCGCTCTTCGGGGTAGGGATAGGCGCGAATACTAGAACGCAAACAGTAGGGAGTGGTTAAATATTTCTCGGCTCCATCCACCGCTAAACGAGGTAAAACATAGATAGTATAGTGATCTAAAAGATAGGTAATTTGTGGATCTTGGCCATACTGAGTCACCAGTTGATAGAGACTATAGAGGGCAACGGCTGAGCCAGTCACTTCCCCTGCATGGGTATTAGCATCAATCCAGTAACCCGGCTTGGTCAGGTAATGACCCGTTTGTTGTTGCGTAACGATTAAAACCCAAATATCTTGGCCGCCATAGCTTTGACCGATCACCTGTTGTTTAATTAATTGTGGATAATGAATGACGAGATCGGCTAGAAAGGCTTCAATTTCACGATAAGTAAAATAGTGGCTAAAATCAAAGGGTTGAACGGCCATAGGATAAATTGCTAAGTTAGGAAAAAGAAAAGGCTAGAGATTCAGTAATGGTGTGTGGCTTAATAATCGCTGTCGGCGACGCAGATACCCTTGCATTTAATCCCATTGTTGGCAGTGCGTTGGCAGTGGGAACAGAGGATCGGGTCATCTTGCAATTCTTCACCTTGGGTTGGATGATGACGATCGCTGGAAGGGTGGTTAGGGGTTGAGGTTAAAACGAGCATAATTTAGGGGTCAGAGCAAGAAGTGAAGATCAGGACTGAATTTCCGTCGCTAACATTCAGTCAAGGGTTCTATTTTTTTATTATCTATTTTTTCCTTCTTTTTCTGCAAGGCTGCGCTCTGATACTAGGGGACGGAAACCGAACACCCTACTTTTTCCGTCAATCTAGGGAGTGTTTGCCCTGAAAGCTTTCCACTGTTATCCTTGTTATTCAATCTGTCATTTTTATATCGATGCAATCAAGCTTTACTATTAATTTCAGGAATGACAGAACAGCCCAGGTTCTGAAGCTAATGTCAGATCAAGATTTAGCGGTGGCTTTGTCTGCGATCGGTTTGACAGAGAATCGTCCTGTTTTGGTGGTGATTGGAGGAGCTAGTTTAATTAGTGATGAGGATTTACAGCGTTTACAGCGTTTATTTAGCGAGGTTTTAGCTCCTTTAGCCCAGGAATTGGGGTTAATTGTGGCGGATGGGGGAACGGATGCTGGGGTCATGCGTTTGATGGGCAATGCGAGGGAAGAAATTTCAGGTACTTTTCCGTTGGTGGGGTTTTCTCCTGATGGTTTGGTAAAGTTGCCCGATGATGAAACTAGCTCAACGGAGTTAACGGATTTGGAGCCGCACCATACTCACTTTTTTCTAGTCCCTGGGGATCAATGGGGGGATGAATCACGTTGGTTAGCGAGAATTGCGAGTCAGATTGCGGGGAATTATCCTTCGGTAACGGTCTTGATTAATGGGGGAAGTATTGCGTTGGTGGATGCGCGGGAGAATTTAAAGGTTCATCGGCCGTTGGTGGTGATTGAGGGCAGTGGCAGGTTGGCGGATGAGATTGCTGAGGCGGTGAATCATCCTGAGCAGGAAATTCGGCAGGAAGTGGCTAATTTGACAGAAACGGGTGAGATTACGCTTTTTGATTTGGAAGATTCTTTTACTCAATTTGAGGCAATTTTAAGAAAAAAGTTTTTGTCTTTATGAATGAACCGATGGAATCACCCAATTCAACAGAAGTTTCGCCTCCTGTGAAGTTAAATAAAGATTTATTAGAGAATATTTCACGAACGTTTACGATCTATGACCGTAGTGCAACGAATGCTCAAAAGCGGTTTATTTTTCTGCGGTTATTGATTTTGCGATTAAGTGTGATTGTGACGTTGTTGGCTGTTTTACAGTCTGAGTTTAAAAATTATCACGATGGTTTCGATTTAACTTCGGCCTTGCGTCAATATTTCCCCTATTTTCCTAATGTTCGCAAATTTATGAGCGATTTTTTGGGATTTTTAGTGATTCTTGCTCCGATTTCGGTCAGTATTTTATTAGCTGGAACGGTTAAGTTTGGTCGGGGGGTTAATTGGATTTTGTTGCGGGCTAGTGCGGAAGTGATTAAGCAGGAAATTTATCGTTATCGTACTCAAGTGGGGAATTATAGTAATCCAAAGATGAGGGATCTTAATTTTGCTCAGGAGATTCAGGCGATTAATGAACGTTTGATGAAAACTCAGGTTAATCAAGCGGGTTTGGCTTGGAATGAACCCAATGTTAATAAGTGTCAATCTTGGTTAAAAAAGAGGATTGATAAGTTTTGGTCAAAGTTTTTACCTAGGCAATCGCAGAAAAAACAGGAGAATCAATCTGCTGTAAGCGATGCTAAGCCTGATCCCTATTCTTCGTTAACGGCTCAACAGTATATTAATGAGCGTTTGATCCATCAGTTGAAGTGGTATCGCAAGAAAACCTTGGATTTGGATAAAAAATGGCAATTATGGCAATGGTGGATTTATTTGTTGGGTGGTGTGGGAACTTTTTTGGCGGCGATGAAGTTTGATGTATGGATTGCGGTGACTAATGCGATCGCGGCTTCTATTTTGAGTTTTTTGGAGTTTCGGCGATTGGATTCGACTTTGATTGGTTATAACCAAACGGCAACGAATTTGGAAAATATTCTTTGGTGGTGGTACGCGCTGACTGATAAGGATCGGACGGAACCCAAAAATATTGAGAAGTTGGTGGAGAGTTCGGAGCGGGTGATTCGTTCGGAAACAACGGGTTGGGTACAGGAGATGAAGGATGCGATGGCGGATCTTTATAAGATGGATGAGGATCGTTTGGCTAAGGAGGCTGAAGAGGCTAAGAAAGCTAAAGAGACTGAGGAGGCTGAGAAAGCTGAGAAAGCTGAGGAGGCTGAGAGAAATGGTGATAAAAAGGCTGATGAGGAGACAAAATCGGTAAATCTGGAGGAAGTTCCTAAGCAGGAAGATTCTGGGTCAAATTTGTCATCAACTGATAATTAAATAGGGCATTTGATCCAAAAATCCTTTATAATCTCGATTAAGCATTATTTTACACAAACGCAAAAGCTATGTCGGACGTTTTTATTTCCTATTCCCGTAACGATTCAGAGTTTGTGCGTATTTTGAATAAGGCTCTAGAGAACAGCAAACGCAAAACCTGGGTTGATTGGAAAGGGATAGCCAAGGGGACGGAGTGGTGGAAGGAGATCGAGGAGGGGATTGAGGGGGCTGATACCTTTGTTTTTGTGATTAGTCCTGATTCGGTGGCTTCTACGGTTTGTCAGGATGAAATTAACCACGCCGTCAAATATAATAAACAGATTTTGGCGATTGTCTATCGGGATGCCGACGAGCTTTTAGAGGAAAAAAATTCTGCTCATACAGCAATTAGTCGTCCTAATTGGCTATTTTTTCGGGATACTGACAATTTTGAGCAATCGTTTAAAGAATTAATTGATGCGTTGAATTTGGATATTGCCCATGTTAAAGGTCATACTCGTTTTCTGGTAAGGGCTTTAGAGTGGGATAAAAAAAAGCGCAAAGACGGGTTTTTATTACAGGATGAAAACTTAATCGAAGCAGAGGATTGGTTAAAGTCGGGAGTGAATAAAGACCCGAAACCGACGGATTTGCAAAAGAAGTTTGTTGAGGCAAGTAGAGTATTACGCGATCGCAATATAAAACAGAAAAAACTTTTACTCGGCATTGTGTACTCAACTATTGGGTTGGTTGTTGCCATACCACTGACAATTGCAGGAACTATTTTAGGGAATTTGCATAATCGTCAGAACGTAGTTTTTGCTCAACAGGGTCAACACATTACTGGATCATCAAAATATAGACTCAGTTATACCAGACTATACCAGGGGAAGTTAGAGGCGGAGGGAGCAAAGAATGTACTGAACCAAATCGTGTTTGGAATTCCAATTAAAGATAATAATACATCGATAGATTGTATAGATATTGGTTCCATTCAGAGTAAAGAGCTTGATGGAGATACATCGGGCAAGCACGTAATTAATTTCAATGCTCCGAAAAGACCAGGTGTGTACTATATTTTTTTTGAGAGTGAAATGCAATATACTTGTGAGAACGCTAAAATTCAGTTTAATTCTAAAGATCCACAATCATCATCCCCCAAAAAATCACAAACCTCATCTATTGGAGTTGTGATTGTTGGTAATTTCGTGGACATTGTTTTTCATTGGAAAGATGTCCAACAAGCCTTCAACGACAATATATCTCATACAGTTATGGCTATATTAAAGGCGGATGGATTATTTGTTTCTTTATCTAAATTTTCACTATCACTAAAATCGTCCGATAAGTTAACAAGAGCTCCCAAGCCAATTCCATATCCCGACGGAACGATAGTCAAGATGCCTGGAAACGCGGCAGTGTTTCTCCTCAAGGGAAAGAAACGCCATGTTCTCACCAAGGAAATCTTTGACGACTGCAAGTACAAGGAGAAAATGAAAGCAATCTACGCTCAAGAATTATTAAAAGAGTACCCAGAGGGAGAAGATGTGTCGAGATCAGAGAAATGTTGGCCAGGGCAGAGTCGGGCGGGTACATATTTTACTTGGAAGAATGCAATACATTTAGGATTTTACAATCCCAATAAATCTAATCCAAGAGGTGCAGGCGACTTGATCGCGTATTGCACTTTTCGTGACCCAGAAAGCTTTGAGATGTATCAATCGGCTGTGGAGGTTGATAACGTGGGCCATCTAACCGATAATCAAGTTGACCCATTACAGTCTCAGGGTGCGTGTCCAATGCCTTTACCGTTAGGCTATTTTACTTGGAAAGGAGCAAGCTATTATTCAATGGGGAAAAGTAAATATTGTCTTAAGCAAGAATTCGTCGATCATAAAAATCGCCGTATTAAAGATAAAGAGCCGATCTTCGGTGATTTGAAATCTGAGCCTGATGAGTTTATGTCGCTTTCTGGAGACTGCGGTAAATAGCTGAATATTTGAAAGTGCGATGGCAAAACCTTGGCTTCTGCGAGTGATGACAAAACGGTGAAGTTGTGGAATTTTTACCTCGATAAATTAATGCAAGAAGGCTGCGATTGGATTGGTGCTTATCTCGGCAGTCATCCCGAAGCAACAGAATTACAGCAAATTTGTCAACCCTATCTCCCAGGAAAAACTAACCCAAAACCCTAAATTTACCGCATTTTCAATCGAGTTTAAGTGGCAGATTATAAGGTTAATCAAGATTAATCCCAGACTGTTGTAATAGTTGTTTGAGTCGAGCAACTTCTGCTTCTGCTTCTTCTGTCCGTTGTTGTTCTTGGCTGAGAGCTAACAAAACCTGATCGGCACGTTGTTTTTCTAAATCAGCCCTTTGTTTTTCGGATTCCGCAGGGGTGAGTAACCAGTTACCGTCTCGATCATACCAACGTAACCATAAACGCTCCCTGTTTTGAAAAGAACCTTGCCAAAGCCCTAATCCCAATTGAATTTCTTCTATCCAAATGCCCTGACCTTCTAGGGTTAAAGGTTGATAGCGATTCATTGTTAGGCCAAAGGCGTGGAAAGTATCGGTATAGCGATCAAAAACAAAATAGTAGGGAATCCGCAGAATCTGTTCATAGACAGTCCATTTATTGGGCGGTTGATTGATTTCCCGTAGAGTTTGCCCTAAATCCTCTTTTTCTGTCCCAGGAGAAAGTAATTCAATGGCGATAAATGGATTAACCCCCTCTTGCCAGACGACGTAACTCAGACGTAAATTTTGTTGATCATAGCGACGGAGCGGCCCCAACACCGCAAACCAATCTGGACGCTTATACCATTGGGATTGACGCAGATCGTAGTAAAGATTGAGGTCACTGGCGGTAAATACCTCGTCTTCGGGATAGCTTGGGGGTCGAAAGGTATCGCGCAATAACTCAGGCTGGAGTAGGTGAAATTCATCAGGCAAACCAGGGTCTCCTATTTCTTCGCTGGGAAGGTCGTACATGGTAGGGAGAGCTTGTCGGGGAGAGAGTTGCGGCGAGACTTGATACATCTTACGGCTTGGAAAGGAAGCTATTTTAGTTTAACCCAGAAGTTAGAGCGCGATCGCCCATTCCTGATTTTAAAAATGCGATACCGATTAATTAATAATTATCCATTGTCAATTATCAACTGTCCATTCAACACGCGATACTTTAATAAGATTGAGGTTGAAAATTATCAGGAGTATCCAGTTCAAATACTTCATCGTGAATGCGAGCAACATAAAAACCTTCTTGTAGTGTTTTTTGACGCAACTCAGGAGACATATCAACAGCCGCTAAAATGCCATAGAGTCGTTTATCCCGATGTTCAGGAAAAAAGCTACGAAAACGTTGCAAAATACTTTTTAATTGAGCAATAGACTCTTCCCTGGCATGACTCTTCACCTCGACAATATAGGCAGTATTCAGATCGCCATTAGAATAAGCAAGAACATCAATTTCCACGTGTCGGCCTTCTTTGCTCACTCGCACACTAGGACTAACAACTTCCATACCAAAGCGTTGTCTGAGAATCTTTTCCATTGAAGGAAGCGCAAGACCTTCCGTAAAACTGCCAAATTTTGCACCCAGTCCTCTAATTTGCTTACCTAATTCTTTGAGTTGGCGATCGGTCTCTTTTTGTGCAGTGCTTAATTCAGCGAGAATTTGCCAGACATCATCTGCGGTCGTTACCATAGATTATTTACCTTTATTATTTTCTCTATTTTAATTGGTAGATTAACCCTTAATCCAAGTTAATCTGCGATCGCTGTAAAAGTTGTTTCAGTTTCACAATTTCTAATTCCGCCAGATTAGCCAGTTGTTTTTCTCGTTCGGCTCGCTGCTAGGAAGGTCGTACATGGTCGGCAAGGCTTGTCGAGGGGAGAGGGTTGGTGAGACTGGGTACATCTTACGGCTTAAAACAGAAGCTACTTTAGTTTAGCCTAGGAGATTGCAGAGATAACGGGGGCAAGCCTTGGTTTAGCGATCGCCGTTTTAGATGAAGATAGGAAGAGAGTGTAACGTTCATACATTAAAAAATATTTAAACTCAATGCTTACTGTTAAACAAGAAACCATTTCCCTGCTGACCCGCGATCGCCTGCGACTAGATGCTGATATTTATTACCCTGAAACAACTGAAGCTTTACCAATCCTATTAATGCGCCAACCCTACGGTCGTAAAATTGCCTCTACGGTGGTTTATGCCCATCCCCGTTGGTATGCAGCCCAGGGTTATATTGTCATCATTCAAGATGTGCGGGGTAGAGGAACTTCTCAAGGAGAATTTAAATTATTTGAAAACGAAATTCTGGACGGATTAGATACCTTAAATTGGCTGGCTCAACTGCCGAATAGCACTGGGGAAGTGGGAATGTATGGTTTTTCCTATCAGGGCATGACCCAACTCTATGCTGCCGCCAGTCAACCGCCTAACTTGAAAACGATTTGTCCAGCGATGATTGCCCAGGATTTATATCAGGATTGGGCCTATGAAAATAACGCCTTTTGTTTACAGTTAAATATGGCTTGGGCGATACAATTAGCCGCAGAAACGGCCAAATTAAGGGGAGATAATGACGATTTTCAAAAACTTTATTACGCTTCTCGTCACTTACCCTTAACCGACAATATTCCTGCTAATCCTCAGATCTTGCAAGAATTAGCCCCTGACTCTTTTTATCACGACTGGCTAAATCGTCCTCAATCCGATCCCTACTGGCAGAATTTATCGCCCCAAAATCTACTAGAAAATATCGATTTGCCGATACTCCATATTGGTGGTTGGTTCGATCCTCATCTGCGGGGTAATCTTCGTCTTTATCAAACGTTACAAAACCGTTGTCGATCGCCGCAACATTTAGTGGTTGGCCCTTGGGGACATTTACCCTGGGGGCAGAGTCTTGGTGAAATAAATTATGGCGAAGCAGCTAATAGTTTTATTGATCAGATGCAAATTGCTTGGTTTGACTATTTCCTTAAACAGAAAAACTCAGCTTTGATGACTAATCTGCCCGTTAAGTTATTTGAAATGGGTAGTAATCAATGGCGATATTACGATAATTTTACTTCAGGCAAACAACAGATTCATTATCTTCATAGTAATGGATTAGCTGCTATTAACAATCAGGCGGGAAAATTAGTCACGACTCTCCCTGATGTTGAAATCCCTGTAACGGATTATTTTGTCCATGATCCCTGGCGACCCGTACCTTCTTTAGGTGGTCATGCAAGTTTTCCGGCGGGAGTTTTTGAGCGATCGCTGTTAGATTGTCGCACCGATATTGTCACCTATACTTCAGAGCCACTAACGACAGATTTACACCTTTTAGGTTCTCCGATGGTCGAGATTCAAGTCCAAGCAGATAGCGAAAGTTTTGATCTCTGTGCCATTTTGTCTAGAATGACTGCCGATGGCAACGTTTATCATATTAGCCAGGGCTATCGTCGCCTTAATCAGTCTCAAGCAGTTGTCAATCTCTCTCTTCAGGCAACTTGTATTAAAATTCCCAAAGGCGATCGCTTACGATTGAGTCTTAGTGGTGCTTGCTTTCCGGCCTATAATGTTAACGCGGGTACAGGAAAAGCTTTAGCAGAAGCACAATTATTAGAGCAGCAAGTGATTACTATCAGTATTGAATTAGGCAAGCATTTTAATAGTAAACTTTGTCTGAGTTTAAACAAAAACATAGTCTAATTTATGATCTTTTCCCCCTAAAGTTGCTGCCGTGTAAACACAAGTGTTTGGTTTTCTGTTTAACCTTATGTAGCCCCCTTGTTTTGGTGGTGATCGGGGGGGGCCAGTTTAATTAGTGAAGAGGATTTACAGCGTTTACAGCGTTTGTTTAGCAAGGTTTTAGCTCCTTTAGCCCAGGAGTTGGGAGTGATTGTGGCGGATGGGGGAACGGATGCAGGAGTGATGCGATTAATGGGCCAGAGAAGAGGTTCAAGGCAGTTTTCCATTGGTGGGGGTTTCTCCTGTTGGTTTGGTGAGGTTGCCCGATGTTGAAACTAGCTCAACGGAGTTAACGGATCTGGAGTCTCACCATACTCACTTTTTTTTAGTCTCTGGGGATGAATGGGGGGATGAGTCTCCCTGCTTAGACAGAGATTGACTGTTTAGTTGTTGGTGATTATGCTCAAATTATAAGATAAGATTATGCAACAAACACAAACGATTAATTTACCGCTAAGGAGTTTAACAACAATGGCAGATCCAATTACAATCCTAACAGCAAGCGCGATCGCCAATTTAGCGTTCCAAGAATTTATTAAATCAGGGGCAGGGGAACTTGCTAAGAAGTTTACAGCAGAAGCGATCGCTAAAATGTCAGACTTGCGTAAAATAATTATTGCCAAGTTACAAGGTAAATCTCCCAAGGTTGATGAAGCCTTGGTTAAAGCAACGCAAGGTGATTCTACCGCTTTAGATACTATTGCCAAAAATCTAGATGTGTTGATGGATGATGAGCCTGAGTTTGCCGAGGAGTTACAGATTTTAGGTCAAGCAATTCAAGCAGGAGAAATCAGCCAAGTGGGTTTAAGAGGTGTTACGGCGGGTCGAATCAAAGCAGAAATCGAGCAAACTGCTAAGGGCGATCGCGTTGAACAGATTGGCGCGGAGCAGATCAAAGCCGATGGAGATGCTATTTTTACAATTAAGCAAGACATTAACTAATCTTTATGACAATTATGGATAACAAAAGTCAGACAGCATTTCAAAATGTGACGCTTGGTAACAATGCTCAAATTGAGATTAACCAAACGATTAATTCACCGCAAACAAGTACAAAGATTCCCAGTGATGTACGGCTAGGCTCTCCTAATTTTGTCGGAAGAAAGCCAGACTTAAAAAACTTGCATGAGGCATTACAAAGCGAGGGTAAGGTTTCGGTTTGCGCGGTGCGGGGTATGGGGGGTGTGGGTAAAACTGAGTTGGCGGTTCAGTATGCGTTATCAGAAGAGTTTCAACAATCATATCTAGCTTGTTATTGGTTTTCTCTCAATCAAGGAGATTTAGCGACTCAAATTTTGTTGAAAGCCTCGCCTTATTTAGCAATGCCAGAAGCGTTACAGAAATCGGGAAGCCTTGAGGCACAAGTAAAATGGTGTTGGCAAAATTGGCATCCGTCAACAGGGAATATTCTAGTGATTATTGACGATGTTAAAAATTTAGCAGATATTCCTCCAGCGTTAATGCCCATTGCTGCTCGTTTTAAGGTGATGGTGACGACGCGACAAAGGAATCTGAGTCCGAGTTTTCGTGAATTACCATTGGGTATATTATCAGAAGCAGAGTCTCTGGAATTGTTCACAAAAATTGTGGATGCTCAAGGAAGTTCACGCATTAAGAATGAAAGAGAAACAACGAAAGCAATTTGTAAATATCTGGGTTATTTACCGTTAGCGTTAGAGTTGGTTGCTAATTATCTCAAAGATGATGAAATGTTGTCTCTGGAAGACTATTTACAGCAGTTACATCTTGAGGATGAATCGCTTGCCGATGAAATGGTGAGGGGAATCACAGCAGAGAAAGGTGTGATCGCGGCCTTTAATTTGAGTTGGCAACGTTTAACCGGTTTAGCGACTCAGTTGGCGATGCTGTTGGGTCGTTTTGCGGCGGCGGCTATTCCTTGGCAGGATTTGGTGGAGCCGACACTGAACAGTTTGGGCTATGAGAAGAAAGCAGTCAAGGAAGCCCGCAAGCAGTTAGCGAATTTGTCTCTGATTGAGATTGAGGATGGCAAAAATATTGTTATTCATGCTTTACTGCGAGAGTATTTCCGTTATCAGAGTCAACAGGAAGGGGATGATTTTATTCATACTTTGCAACAGGCCATTGCCAGCAGTGGGATTGCCATAGCGGAGACGATTCCCTATACTCTTGTTCTGGCAGATATTGAAAGAGTGGGTCTGGCGATTCCTCATCTGGAGTTACTCAGTCAAGAGATGCTGGATGATATTCCTGATCCTGATAATGATTTGTTTTGGGCATTTGTTGGTTTGGCAAGGTTTTATCAAGGACAAGCACAGTATAACTTAGCAGAAAGATATTTAGATAATTGTCTCAAAGCAGTACAATCTCGTTTAGGGGAGAATCATCCCGATGTTGCTTCTTCCCTCAACAATTTAGCAGAATTATACCGTTCCCAAGGAAGGTACGAATCAGCAGAACCCCTCTATTTACAAGCCTTAGAATTGTGGCAACGACTCTTAGGGGAGAATCATCCCGATGTTGCAACTTCCCTCAACAATTTAGCAGGATTGTACAAATCCCAAGGAAGGTACGAAGAAGCAGAACCCCTCTATTTACAAGCCTTAGAATTGAGGCAACGACTCTTAGGGGAGAATCATCCCGATGTTGCAACTTCCCTCAACAATTTAGCAGAATTATACCGTTCCCAAGGAAGGTACGAATCAGCAGAACCCCTCTATTTACAAGCCTTAGAATTGTGGCAACGACTCTTAGGGGAGAATCATCCCTATGTTGCATCTTCCCTCAACAATTTAGCAGAATTATACCGTTCCCAAGGAAGGTACGAATCAGCAGAACCCCTCTATTTAAAAGCTTTAGAATTGACGCAACGACTCTTAGGGGAGAATCATCCCGATGTTGCTACTTCCCTCAACAATTTAGCATTATTGTACAAATCCCAAGGAAGGTACGAAGATGCTGAACCCCTCTATTTACAAGCTTTAGAATTGAGACGACGACTGTTAGGGGAGAATCATCCCTATGTTGCGAGTTCTCTCAACAATTTAGCAGCATTATACTATTCCCAAGGAAGGTACGAAGATGCTGAACCCCTCTTTTTACAAGCCTTAGAATTGAGGAAACGACTATTAGGGGAGAATCATCCCGATGTTGCTACTTCCCTCAACAATTTAGCAGAATTATACCGTTCCCAAGGAAGGTACGAAGATGCTGAACCCCTCTATTTACAAGCTTTAGAATTGAGGAAACAACTATTAGGGGAGAATCATCCCTATGTTGCTACTTCCCTCAACAATTTAGCAGAATTATACCGTTCCCAAGGAAGGTACGAAGATGCTGAACCTCTCTATTTACAAGCTTTAGAATTGTGTAAACAACTATTAGGGGAAAATCATCCCTATGTTGCGAGTTCTCTCAACAATTTAGCAGCATTATACTATTCCCAAGGAAGGTACGAAGATGCTGAACCTCTCTATTCACAAGCTTTAGAATTGTATAGACGACTATTAGGGGAGAATCATTCCCTTGTAGCACTTTCCCTCAACAATTTAGCAGGATTATACCGTTCCCAAGGAAGGTACGAAGATGCTGAACCTCTCTATTTACAAGCTTTAGAATTGTGTAAACAATTATTAGGGGAAAATCATCCCTATATTGCTACTTCCCTCAACAATTTAGCAGCATTATACTATTCCCAAGGAAGATATGAAGAAGCTGAACCCCTCTATTTACAAGCTTTAGAATTGAGGAAACGACTATTAGGTGATAATCATCCCGATGTTGCTACTTCCCTCAACAATTTAGCCATATTTTATGAAACTCAAGGAAAATATAATGAGGCAGAAAACCTCGCCCAACAAGCCTTAACTATTTGTCAAGCTGTATTAGGTACACAGCATCCACATACCCTTAAGTCATTGTTTGGAGTAAAATTGTTGCAGGTTATGAATTTGCTGCAATGCGACAAACAAACCCTAATTAGTATTCTACAGGCAATCGCACAGCAAGCAGAGTTACCCCAACTTAATAATGAATCAGCCTTAATGTTGCTAGATTTAATTACTACCGATTCAGAGTTATTGCAGAATATACGGTTATCCTTGCATTCTGATAAGATGCCAACGAAGCGACAAAAACCCAAACCTAGCTTATTAACTTGGTTACAGAGGATAGTAATTATCTTATTGACACCGTTTGCTTGGCTATTTAGGCTGATTCGGTGGTTAATGCGTCGTTTTATTAGGTAAAGTGTCTTAACTGTGATTGATGTGATTATGTCAAGTTTTTAGGAAATTAAATCAGTTTATTCTTAATCAAACTCAAACGGAGAAAATTAATGCCAACCAACCTATTAAATAATGCTGTTACCATAGATAACGAAATCCAACATGGTAAACCTATTTTAACAGGAACCCGAATCCCGATCGCCATTATTATTGGTTCCCTGGCAGGTGGAATGAGCTATGAAGAAGTCATGGAAGAATATGGAGTTACCCAAGAACAAATTCTTGCTTCTTTAGCATATTTTTCTGAACTTTTAAATAATGAAATCATTTATCCAATGGAGAAAGCCAGTTGAAAATTCGTTTTCTAATTGATGAAGACTGTCCCCTAAGTTTAAGCAATCTGCTAAATTCTAAAGGTTATGACGCTATTCATGTAAAAACCTCTGGGCTAAGTGGCACAAAAGACCCTGAGCTATTTCGATTTGCTCAACGAGAACAGCGAATTATTATTAGTCGTGATCTAGGATGGGCTAATATCAAAAACTATCCTCCCAATACCCATTGTGGTCTTATTATTTTACGATTACCCTTTGAAGCGATCGCGGTAGAAATTAGACAGGTTTTAGAAAATTTTATCAACACCGTAGATATAGAAGAAATTATTTACTCAACGGTGATTGTGGATAAAAATAAGTTTAGGATTAGAAAATTGGGTTGATAAATTAGTAGTGTTCCTGATGTAAATTAAACAGCGATCACCACTTTTAAACCTGATAGAAAAACAGCAATTCTTTTACAGTTCATTAAATTGTAATTGCTTTTTCCCTACCCAATAAACCCAACAGAATAAACCCATGAATACAGCAACCCAAACTATCAAAGTCTATGACGAAATTATTGAATTAATTGCAAGGGGAACAACGCCCCAATCCGTGATTAACTTTCACCTTTCCGATACCGCTCAAAATCGCCTAGAAGACCTAATTTATAACGCTAAAAATAATGAACTTACCCAAGATGAAAAACAAGAACTTGATGCTTATTTAATGCTAGAACATATTATGACTCTAGCAAAAGCTAAAGCTCACCAATATCTCAATGGAGCTAACTAAAATGGCTCGACCTTACATCAGTGTAGAATTACGAAGATTAAAAGAAGCTTTCATTCAACCAATCACTGACATTGGGAGCGTAACAGCAAGAATTTTAGATTTTAATAACAAAGAACGTTTACAAGAACGACAATTATTAATAGAAATTACTAAATATCCACCTGTTTCTGCTAAAGAAAGACTACTTTAATCTAAAAACAAATGCGATCGCCGCTTTTAAACCTACCAAGAGAAAGAATACCTAATCTTGCCATTCAATATCTAACTGATACCCAAGGCAATCCAAACGCTGTTATTACTGCGATCGCCATTTGGAAACAAATTTTTCCTGAAAACCTGAACTCTGTAGAAATGCTAACGGAGAGTATCGAAGATTATTGCCTAAATCGGGCAATGGATGAAGCCTTAGAAACGCCACTTTTATCTCAAGCAGAAGCTCTCAAGTTTTTAGAGGAAGATTCTGATAAAGGGTGACTATCGTATAGGAATCAGCAATTCTAAATTTAGGGTTTCATGACATAAAAAGCCTTATAACAAAAGGGTTGTACAATTCTTAACAATTGGAGTGATCGCTGAAACGACGCAAAATCGTTCCAAATTTATTTTTGCTGGGATTATGTGACACAAACAATGCAACTCAAAAAAACTCTTTTCAAACTGTTCTTTACGCAAATCTCCCAATCTATAAACTCATACCAAATCCGCTTGTAAAACACCGTTAATATTTTGTAGGAGTTTGATTCCCAAATCCATAGAGTGTAAGGCTTAGAGACTAAGCTCCTACCTCGAATAAAAAGGAATTTGAAAACAAAATTTGGTATCAAAGCCATGCACAGTAAGTCTTTGGGTCGTTGCCCCCCTTTTTAAGGCTAATGTGTACACACAAGTCTTTGATTTTCCGTTTAACCTTCTCTAGCCCCCTTGTATCTTAAAGGAAGAGTGGTAGACCGATTCCCCCTTGGTTATAAAAGCCGAGATTTAGTCTAGGTCGCCACTCATCAATCCTTCAAAAACTCGAAAAATCGAGAGGGTCACGAACCCGCAGTGAACAAGGTCGAGTAATGAAGATAAAAACTCAAAGTAAAGGGGTAAAAGCATGGAAACTCAAGTAGCAGGCCAATGGGTTGGTATAGATGTCAGCAAAGCCAAGTTGGACATAGCTTTACGTCCAGTGAATAAGGTTTTGCAAGTAACCAATCAAGAGTCAGGCTGGCTGGAATTAAGCGAACAACTCAAAAAATACAAAATTGAGTTAATCATCATCGAATCAACAGGAGGAATGGAAAGAGGAGTGGCTCAAAAGCTGCAAAAGGAGGAATTCAAGGTAGCAGTGATTAATCCCAAAAGAGCCAGGGATTTTGCCGAGGTATTAGCCCATTTTGGAGAAGCCTTGCAACCAAGCCCAAAACCGTTAGCATCAGAATCTCAAGTAGCTTTATCCGATTTGGTCAATCGTCGTAGTCAGTTAGTGGAAATGCTAAACAGTGAACAAAAACGATCGCACTATTGCTCTTTTTACGGCGATCGCTCTTTTTAATCGTAAACAACAAAACCGCGATTTCAGCAAACCCTAATCAAGTATTAAGGTAGATTAGAGACATTCCCTACTTCTCCTAACGCCGATGACAGTCACCACTGAACGCTTAGTTGCTTCCCCTCCCTCTGAAGCGACAGAAACCCCAGAGATTTTTTATCCCAGTTCCGACGGAGAACCCTTGGCCGAAACCCATCAGCACGTCCTCGCTATTTTAATGGCCCTTGCTCTTCTGCGCTTGTATTTGCAGGAACAGCCCGCCGTTGTCTTTGCTAATCAGTTTTTTTATTACATTGAGAACAATCCCAAGGCACGGGTCGCTCCCGATGTGATGGTGGTGTTTGATATTCCCAAAAAGCTCTACGGTAATTACAAATTGTGGGAAGGAAAACAAGCTCCTGCCATTATTTTTGAAGTCACTTCCGCAGGGACAAAGGAAACGGATTGGGGTTTCAAAAAAACGCTCTATGAGCAGTTAGGGGTAACAGAATATTGGTTATTTGATCCCTATGGGGAATGGATAACAGAGCAGTTAAAGGGTTATCGGTTAAATGAGGAGGGAATGTATAAGCCGATTACGGATAGTTGTAGTCAAGTATTGCAATTAAGATTAGAGGCGGATGAGTACCTGATCAGTTTTTATCGGTTGGATAATGGGGAAAAGTTATTGACCCCAGAGGAGTTGTTTCTGGCGGCTCTGGAGGCTAATCAACGGGCAGAACAGGAGAAAGTAAAGGCAGAGGAAGCTCAACTACTGGCTGAAGAAGCCCAGTTACTTGCCCAACAGGAAAAAGCAAAGGCGGTAGAAGCTGAGTTAATCGCCCAACAGGAAAAAGCTAGAGCAGATCGCCTAGCGGAAAAATTGCGACAATTAGGCGTTGAGGTGGATTAGGGAAATTCTTCTAAGAGAATAGACATCTTGCACAATAGCGTTTGATCCCCCTAAATCCCCCTTAAAAAGGGGGACTTGTCCCTGGAATGTATCTAAAAAAATTACAGTTCCCAAAATGGACGGGGTTTATCGTCTAATATAAATTTGTGGTCTTTCGGTAAGCGGTTTAGGATTGGCACATACCACTTGATCAAATCATATAACCTCTGAATTATTTTTAATTCATTTGTACTCACAGTGTTTTGAAAATCCTGGGTAAAGGGTAAAGGGATAATAAGAAAAGAGGGTAACGAAGCCTAGAACGAAGAAAGAACCAAGCGAAAACCGATGCTGATGTACCTGCCGTCCGCATTGTACCAGTACCGAAACGCCGAACGACAGTACCCCGAATTGATGAACCAAGAACCACCGCGCAGTACATGATAGCTTTCATTACTATCTGACCATATAATACTTCCATTGTTTTTGATGTTCTCTGGTTTATTGGCATAACTATCATGCCAAGAGTCTTCACACCATTCCCAGACATTGCCGTGCGTATCGTATAAACCCCAATCATTTGGCTTTTTATGTCCCACTGAATGAGTTTTGGAATCTGAGTTCTCGTCATACCAGGCATAGTCTCCCAGTTGGCTTTCATCATCACCGAAATAGTAACGGGTTTGCGTTCCTGCTCGACAGGCATATTCCCATTCAGCTTCGGTGGGTAAGCGAAAGTCTTGTCCTGTTAATTTCCTCAGTTTTTGACAGAAAGCTTGGGCATCCTGCCAACTGACCTGTTCAACGGGATTTTTAGGATTATCTTGAAACTTCGAGGGATTGTTGCCCATGACTGCTTGATATTGCTCTTGGGTTACGGGATATTTCCCTAGAAAATATTTCTGCAAAGTGACTCGATGTATAGGTAATTCACGGTTAAATACCTCTATTGAATATTTTTGATTAAGGCGTTGCACTTCTGCCTCGTCTGTTCCCATCAAAAAACTGCCTCCAGGAATTTCCACCATTTGACCTAAAATTTGGTCAACGACCACTTGTAAATCGGGTGCTAATAAAGACGATAGATTTTTTACAACCAGACCTTGATTTTGGCGAATGACCTGGGGCGAAACCTGCAATAATTTCTGAACGTTAAGATTGGCTAGGCTAAATTGAGAACTAACTTGATTGCTTTCCGACTCCTTTACATTTTCTTGAACATTATAAGCTAATAACGCCCGTAACTTATCGTGACCTAACCAATAGATGAGTCTATTTTTTTCTTGAGATGAAAATTCGCCCTGACCTTTGACATTATCAAAGTTTTTTCTGTTTCCTACTAAATCATATCGATAAAGTGTAGAAAGTAACGATTTATCTAACTCTAAATCCAACAACAAGAGAGGATATTTCAAACTAATAGCCGTAAACTTCGCTAACTGGAAAACCGTTAACGGCTCTTGGCTCATAGTTCCTTCACCCTCTTCAATTCGATCAAATAAGCCCGTTAAATAGGCAATATAAAACTTAAGGCGAAACAAATTGAGAAATTGCTTAATCCGACGAGGATTGTAATCAAAAATAGGCGCGACCATGCGAATTGCATCCCGTTCTGTCGAGGAATCTTGATCAAAGATTACTTTGATAGTTTCTAATCGCTTTTGGGTTTGAGTCGGTAGGAATTTTGCTTCAGTCTGAACCAATTGCTGAGTGATCGCCGTTAGGTTGGTTGTCTGCTCAATCGTTTCAGGAATTTGACTGGTTTGCAAGTTTTGATTCTTACCTTTAAACCAAGTCAATTTTGGTAACGTCCAAAACGATCTTTGCGTAGGTGTTATTTTCGTGGAAGCCGATGGGGATTTAGACTTCGTTAATTGCTCAAATAAACGATCAAAATCGGTGAGAGACGGTTGCGGAACCTGGAAAGGAAGTTGCACAAACTTTTCAATAAAACTATAACCGTAGGCTAAACCCTTATCGAGTTTTCTCTGAACTAAAATCTCTGGGTCAATCTCCTGGATTTCTGATGGTAAATAGGTTAAAAGCTGCTCGTATTTAACCGCTAAACTGGCCGCCACCTTTTCCCGATCCATTCCCAAAATAAAAACCACAGAAGGATCTTCCGCGATCATTAAATTAATCGCCTGCATTAAATCCGCCGCCTTGGGATGCTCACAACGGTCTAAATCATCAATAAAAACAAAGACTTTACCCTCGCCAATATAGGCATCGACAATTTTGCCAAAATCTTCGTGAAATTCTTCAATAAAAGCCGATTGTTTTTTGTAATCTGGAGCTTCTATATATTTAATGAGATTGTTTTTAGGATTATTGAGTAATTTTTGAAAATTTCCAAATAAACTTCGGATTCCCGCAATAACTCCTGTACCCGATAAGGTTAAACCACCAACGGTAAATAAGATTTTGAAAGCAGCTTGTATTCTGTTCCAAAGAACATCCTGAGAGTTTGTCGCTTTGACCAATTCTGTAATACCCTGTACTCCATAGATAGCCAAAATCAAAGGAATGGCAATAGTGGTACACACAACAAAAAGCATTAACGGCAAGGATTTGATTAATTCAAATAGCCCTTTTTCTAGGTTAAAACGCAAAAATTGTAATTTGAAATATCCGTAGAGAATCCGAGGCCAATCGCGCCAACTTTTAGGGGTAGAAATTTGCTTAATAAATGACAGAGCAAAAGTTGCCCAAACGGACTCCGCTTTATCGTGTCGCCAGGCATTAAACCAAACCGTTCTTTGTCCCTTCTCCCGTAAATATTTATCCAACTGCTTCATAAAAGAAGACTTGCCACTGCCCCACTCTCCTTCAATGGAAAGCGTCAACGGCGGCTCTGTATCAGGATTTAATAAAAATTCGGCGATCGCCGTCACATAGGGAGTAAAACCAAGAGCATCATCCACCGTTGCCTGGTCACTCAGACTGGTACGGTAAACCGTGAAGGATTGATCACGCTCAGAAGGTTCAGAGGACTTTGTTGATACCGTTTTGTCTCCCTCAGAAAGATTTTCAAACTCCGATACAACAGGCGGTGACTCCATGATAGTGATTCCAATCCTAGAAACAGCGATGACAACGAATTGCCTCTTTTTAGCTTAACTGTTTTCGGTACAGTAGTCAGTAACCAGATCCCCTCTTAACAGACAGGGAAAGAGTTAATCGCTTTTGTTCATCCCCAATCACGCTTTTGTTCATCCCTAATCAGCGATCGCTAGATAAATAAAAAATGCCCCTTGCCCGACTATAGACAGAAACAACCACACCCGTCAAAATGAAAATAATTGTTATGTTTTGTAAAGAAAATGTTCGGTAAAATCCCTCTCGCTTTAGTTGGTTTGATCGTTGGTGGACTATTGACGGTGATGGGTTTTGTCGCCTATGCCTTGGATTATGCCACCTTAAACCTGGCAGGTTTTTTCTATGGTGTTCCCCTGCTACTGGGAGGATTAGCCCTCAAAGCCGCAGAACTAAAGCCGATTCCTTTTGCTGAACCGACCTCAGAATCAGTATTGGCCCTGCGAAAAGAACAGGCAACCCCCACTCAAAATCAGATTCGCAAAGATGTCACCCGCTATCGTTATGGTCAAGAAGCTCATTTGGATGATTCACTGCAACGCTTAGGACTGAGTCCCACCAGTGAAGAACGTCCTGTTTTAACTGCAATTCGAGAAACTAGCATCGGCGATCGCTATAGTTTAATTCTGACCTTTAAATCCCCTTTTATTCATTTAGCCACCTGGCAAGAGAAGCGAGAAAAGATTGAAAAGTTTTTTGGCCCCAATATTGAGGTGCAATTAGAACAGTCTGAAGAAAATAAAATAGAAGTGATTATGATTGCTGTCTAAAGCTTAAACGGTTGATAATCTAATATTTTCGATTTTAAACTTGGCATGAGTCAGGGCAAACGCATCTAAATTCTAGACTCCTTATCTGATAAGACTTTCAGCATTTCATAAAAAATCAATCATGATCTCGGAAACCTTTATCCAGCCTACCTTTCAAAAATAAGATGCGTTCGCCCTGTGGCATGAGTCAATATTTGACATTGAATTATCTCATTTATGATTACTGAATCTCCCCTCTCTGAACCGACTTGGCTAACCATTGTCCGGCTTCTCCGTTGGCATAAACCAGCCGGCCGCTTAATTTTAATGATTCCGGCTCTGTGGGCCATTTTTTTAGCTGCCGAAGGGAAACCGCCCTTACCTTTAATCGGCATTATTATTTTAGGAACCTTGGCTACCAGTGCCTTGGGCTGTGTGGTCAATGACCTCTGGGACAGAAATATTGATCCCCAGGTGGAACGCACCAAAAGCAGACCGATCGCAGCCCGAACTCTCTCCATTCAAGTGGGTATTGGCGTGGCGATCATTGCCCTACTCTGTGCAGCCGGTCTAGCCCTCTATTTAAACCCCCTGAGTTTTTGGCTGTGTGTGGCGGCGGTTCCTGTGATTATTGGTTATCCCTTGGCTAAACGGGTTTTTCCAGTCCCTCAATTGGTTTTATCTATAGCTTGGGGGTTTGCTGTTCTGATTAGTTGGACGGCGATCTCGGCCCATCTAGATTTTGCTGCCTGGGTATTGTGGTTAGCGACCATTTTTTGGACATTGGGATTTGACACCGTATATGCCATGGCGGATCGGGAAGATGATCAACGCATTGGGGTAAAGTCCAGTGCCATCTTTTTTGGTCAATACGCAGGGGAAGCCGTTGGTATTTTCTTTGCCAGTACGATCGCTGCTTTTATCTATTTGGGGATGATTTTGCCCCTGAATATTCTCTATTGGTTGGCCCTAGCGATGGCGATCATGGGATGGGTGATTCAGTATCTTCGCCTGAGTCAGTCGGAAATTCCGGCCCATGCCTACGGTGAAATTTTTGGACAGAATGTTTGGATTGGCTTTATTTTGTTGGGGGGGATGATTTTGGGTTGGCTTTAGGAGACTGGGGGAGACTGGGAGACTGGGGAGATGGGGGAGATGGGGAGACTGGGAGACTGGGAGATGGGGTTAGGATTTGAGCAGGGTTAATAGGGGTTGGGCTAACCAGTTAAAGCCAACGGTTAACTGATGTTGCCAGGTGGGTAGTCGATAGAGATAGACTAAGCGACGGGCGATCGCGGCGGCGGGGCCAGTTAATTTCAGACCTAAACCACTGAAGGTGGCATCTTCTCGACCGAGGGATAACATTTCTCCCAAGGCTTGATAACGGAAGGGCAAAAGGGGGCGATGGGTCAAGGTGGCCCAAATATTCCAAGCACAATAGTCGGACTGTTGAAAAGCAACCTGGGCTGTGGCTGGAACCCGTTGTCCATTAGTATCTTCACAATAGGCCGCATCCCCTAAGCTATAAATCTCAGGATGATCCGTCACCTGTAAATAGACATTAGTATTTAATAGACCTGAATGATGATGCGCTAAGGGTAAATCACGAATCAGTTCTAAAGCTTGATTGCCCACCGTCCAAAGAACTAAATCCACAGGAATCGTATCAATCTGTCCTTTGTAGCGCAAGTCTAAACTAGCTGCCGTCACGGTTTCCACGTCCGTTTCCAAATCGAGCCAGATGCCCCTACTTTCTAGAGCCTTTTGGGCCGTTTCGCGATTATATTCTGGGGATTGACTGAGGATGGTATCATTGCGCTCGATCACCCGAATCCGTCCCCTTTCCCCTAAGCGATCGCTGATTTTGCAAGCTAATTCGATGCCACTGTAACCCCCGCCAACGATTACAACCCGAATTTTTTCTGACTCCGATTGTTCTAATAAACGTAAGCGTTCTTTGAGACGATAGGCATCCGCTAGGGTACGGAAGGTTAGGGCATAATCCTTGGCACCTGGTACGGTCGGCACAGGACTTTTACCCCCCATCGAGATCACCAATTGATCATAACTCAGAGAGTAATCGGCCTGATTTGAGGGAGTAATGTGAATCTGTTTATGGTCAATATCAATGGCAGTTACCTGGCCCTGATGGAAACGAATGCCGGTTTCGCTCAATAATTCCTCAAAAGGTGGTGCAATTTCCCAGGTCTGCATTTCCTCGGTAATCAATTCGTAGAGAAAAGGCAAGAAGAGAAAACGATCCTGTTGATCAACGAGAATAATTTCCGGCGTTTGGTGACGTTCCCAGGGCAGTTGGCTAAGACGCAGAGCCGTATAAAGCCCCCCAAATCCGCCGCCCAGGATGCAAATTCGTAAACGATGTTCAGTCATAGGAAGAAATTTTGGGTTCAGGGTTTGGGGTTGAGAAAGAAATCCTTCCCTATTCTAAACGCTTTAGCATAGCAGCCCTGGCACGGTGGGCCAAACTATCGTCTAAGGTTTCTAACTGGATGGTGGTTTGATATTTACGTTCTAGGGCTGTCTTGATCAGCCAATCCGCTAAAAAGGGATTTTTGGGTAACAGGGGGCCATGGGAATAGGTGGCGATCGCATTGCGATAAAAGGCCCCTTCATAGCCATCTTCGCCATTATTGCCGTAGCCTTTCTGCACTTTACCGAGAGGAGAAACGCTTTGCAGATAGGTACGACCGCCATGATTTTCAAAACCAATGACAACGGGAGTTTCACCCGTCATGGCTTGCAGTTGTTCCGCCAGGGGAGAGGCGGTAATTTCAAACACCACATTGCCAATACAGCGTTTTGCCTGGGGGCCAGGATGTTTACTGACTAAATCCAATAAACCCAAACCATCAATTCGTTGCCCTAAAGCCGGTTCGTAATAGTGACCGAGCAGTTGGGGTGAGCCACAGGTAAATACCCCAGGCGTTCCGGTTTCTAATTGACTTTTAAGGGCCTCTGCTTTAGCTCCTTGCAGATCTCGCATCACAATTTCCTGTTGGCGATCCTGCGCTCCTCCGCCCGCAATAATATCAACCTGACGAAAGATACTCGCCTCGGTTTGCTGTTCGAGGGGGACCATCTCAGCTTCGATACCGCGCCATTGACAACGTCGTTGAATACAGATCACATTACCGCGATCGCCGTAGGTACTCATGAGGGTGGGATAAAGCCAACCAATGCTTAATTTCATGGTCATTAAAAATAAACGAGGGCCTACAAGCTATTATACTTCAAACGTTCATAATCTGAGATTTATCAAAGCGTTGAAATCGTAAGGTGAGCAAAGAATCAAGCTCCTCCTTATATTTTACGTTAGCATCTTCAAGACATCCTGAAATTGCTGCAGAAAACTGCGTAAAATCTTCATAATATTTTGCGTATAAACACTTCTTTTTCACAAACTTCCACAGTCTTTCAATTAAATTCAAGTTAGGAGAATAAGGAGGTAAGTACAGTAACTCTATTCCTAATGATTCTGCCAACTCCTGCACAATTCGGCATTTTTGATAACGAGCATTGTCTAATACCAACGTAATCGGTATTAATAGTCCTAATTCTGCTATCTTTTCTAGGAGTTCACAAACCTGAGTTCCCGTAATATAAGAACTGTTCGTTACCATAATTACTTCATGGGTAATTGCATTTAATGCTCCTAACACATTAAAACGTTTTCTCCCTGATGGTGACTTAATAAAAATCCTCTTGAAGCACCATATAAAATTTACAAATGCTCCCATTACAAAATGAGAGGCATCTACAAAGAAAACTGCCCTTTTTCCTGCTTTTGCCTCTTCTAGCCTTGGTTCTAGCTCTTTTTCTCTATAGCTATCCTGAGCTTCTACATCTGCTTTTGATGGAATTGTTCCCACCTTTAGACACCTCATTCCTATTGACTTTAAAAATTTTCTGACTTGCGTTGGACTTCTTTTTATTCCCGTTAATTCTTCTATTCTTTTTACTGCTTCATTTATTGTTGCTGGTGGATTTGACTCAAAATATACCTCAATTGTCCCTTGATGCTCTGTTAACTCGCTTTTCGGGCGATTAAATTTTATTTCTTTTAGTTTTTCTATCCTCTATCCATCCGTGTCAACTTAAAGGAATGGGTTCCCAAATTTGTTGATTGAGAGCGGCCTTTTCTCGATGTCGCTTTCTCTCAGCTTTGACCAAACCAAATAACTTAGCACGTTCAGCCAGATAGGTTACTGTATCAGGCTTTTCTCCTCTAGCAATAGCCTTCGCTACATAGTATAGACTCCGAAACACCATCTCTACTGAGATTTTTTCTTTCGGTTGATTTAGAGCAATCGCCACTTCCCCTACCAATTGATTTAAGACCGTATAGAAAATCAAAGTGCAAATAATCTGGATTTGGACACCATTCTTATTCCCTACCCATAAATAGGCTAGTCCTAAAAGTCTTTTCGTTAATAAAAAGGCTTCTTCGATTGTCCATCGTCTTCGATATAAATCACAGACCTCTTCGGCGGACAGTTGTTCGGGAGACAACACATTTGTTAAATACTGATACCAGATTGTTCCCCATAATACTGAGACTAATCTCACCGGATGCTTGCAAGGATTAGAACGGTAATTTCCCATAATGATAATCTCATCTCTGTAATGACTACCTTGAGACAATACTTGTTTGGTTTTGTAAGATGTACCCGCTCTAAATCTGGTTAGAAAAAACTTTTTAGCTTCTGTTAACAAATCAAACCACACAAAGCTAAAAAATCCCATATCTACGAGAATTAAACCATTTTCTGGTAATTTAGCTGCCAATTCTTCACACCATATTTTATCATTTGATTTATCATTTTCTGTGTACCACAAAGTAACGGGTCTTTGGGTAAAGGCTTCCACTACCATCATTATTTTACCCCCCAATTTACTCTTTTCTTCTTTACTTATTTTCATATTTTTCCTTATCTGCTCTAGCGTTTAGCCATCTGCTATCCACACTGCACTAAACTTTTCTCTTATTTTTTCCCATTTTTCTCCTACTTGGAGCTTCTTCCCTTTTTCGGCTGCTTTTTCTAACACTCCTTTTAGTAATATTGCAAATATTTCGGCTGGCACATTCATCATTCTTTTTGATACTGCCTGTTTGCTTACTTTTAATGATGCTACCCATAGCAATCCCTCTTCCTCTAACAGTCTTACCGCTTCACTTATACCCGCTATTTGACGATACACTATACTTAACACTAATGCCACCATTACTGGTAAATTTAGCACCCTATCTCTCATCATTTTCTCATGAGTTCCCTGTAAATATTTTAATGGTGTAAACATTGTGGGTTCTAGTAATTCAAACAACTCTTTTGTTATTTCAGGGATTTCTACCCCTGGCTGATTTGTCTTACGACGTAAGTCTGGGTTTCCTTTTCTCCGAGGATGTTGTCTTGCCATTTGTTTTTTGCTCACTTTTTTATATACTAACCTTTTTTTCAGCCTACTCTTACTTCCGCCTGCTTTTAGGCTAATCTTTTGTGAGTAGGCATTTTGGCTTAAGTTGACACCAATGGCAACTGCTTGTCCACTACAATTGCAAAAATCTTTTAAATGACCGAAATAACCAACATACCAAAACTAAAAAAACTATGGGTGCAAACTCAAGGTGATCCTAAGATTTGTGTAGCTGTACTTGATGGTATAGTGGATCAAAGTCATCCTTGTTTTGACGGTGCTGTGGGTAGGTACGGCACAAAAAGAATTAGAAAAAACAAGAATTGAAAATATTAGACTTTATTATTATAAATCATTCAAAATGGAGTAAGCTTTATGTTGACAATAAAAGTGAATGATTTAAAACAACTCCATGACCTTGATGATGCTCAATGGCTAGAAGAAACCGTTAGCTTACTAAAAAAGCATCAATTTCAACAGCTAGATTTAGATCATTTAATCGAGGAATTAGAGGATTTAGGAAGAGAGAAAAAAAATACGGTAGCCAGCCTGTTAGAAAAAATTATCCGTCATTTATTATTACTGCAATACTGGACAAGGGAATCCGAATATAATGCAGTTCATTGACAAGAAGAAATTTATACCTCCCGTACTCAATTAGGACGAAAAATGACCACCCATCTCCGCAACTATTTAGAGAAAGAATTAAATTCTATCTATCAAGATGTGTTAGGATTTGTAGAGATTAAAACAATGAGTGCGGTGACCTTTCCCGCTCAATGTCCTTATTCTCTGGAACAATTGCTAGATCGCGATTGGTTGCCATAAAAATTTAAGATAAATAAAAAAATCAAGATAATGATTACCGCAGAGCCTATTATTTTAAACCTCAACGCCGTCAACTTAAGCGATGAGCAATTCTATCAACTTTGCCATAGTAATGACGAGTGGCGACTAGAACAAACTGCCCAAGGAGAACTCATTATTATGCCCCCGATTGGTGCCATTAGTGGCAACCGCGAATCTGATTTAAACGGCTTTGTTTGGTTATGGAATCGTCAAACCAAACTCGGTAAAGTCTTTAGCTCTTCCACTATCTTTACCTTGCCCAATGGTGCGAAACGTTCCCCTGATGTCGCTTGGATCGCCAAGGAACGCTGGGACGCTTTACCCCTAGAAGAACAAGAAAAATTTGCTAAAATTTGCCCCGATTTTGTAATAGAATTAAGATCTCGCACGGATTCCTTAACCCAACTCCAAGCAAAAATGGAGGAGTATCTTGTTAATGGTGTAAGACTCGGTTGGTTAATTGATCCCATGAGTCAACAGGTAGCCATCTATCGCCCACATCAAGCAGTAGAAATTATTTCATTACCAACGACCTTATCTGGGGAAAACGTTTTACCAGGATTTACTTTAGAACTACCTCTTTTTTAATCCAATGACTCAAATTACTTTCGTTGAAAGCAGATTGACATTCACCTAATTAATTTCAGACATAATTTTATCAAAAATATTGAAATAAAAATTATTTTAATTTATCCGTAACTTGAATATTACCTTTTATCATTAACAATTCAGAAAACCATCAACATAGCCAAAATGACTAACATTCCTGGACTAAAAAAACTATGGACAGAAACTAGAGGTGATCCTAAAATTTGTGTCGCTGTCCTTGATGGTATAGTTGACCAAAATCACCCCTGTTTCGACGGTGCAGACCTGACTCGACTCCCTAGTTTAGTCTCAGGAGAAGCCAACGAAAATGGCTCTATGTCCACTCACGGAACCCACGTTGCCAGTATTATCTTCGGTCAACCTGACTCCCCCGTTGAAGGCATCGCGCCCCATTGTCGAGGCTTAATTGTTCCCGTATTTGCAGATGATCGCCTGCGGTTATCTCAACTCGATTTAGCCAGAGCCATTGAACAAGCTGTTAACGCGGGAGCCAATATTATAAACATTAGTGCCGGTCAATTAACCGATGAAGGCGAAGCCGATACTTGGTTAGAAAAATCTGTACAACTCTGCAAAGAAAATAATGTTTTGCTGATAGCCGCAACAGGCAATGATGGCTGTGAATGTTTGCACGTTCCTGCCTCTTTACCTACCGTTTTAGCAGTCGGTGCAATGGACGACCAGGGCAAACCAACCAATTTTAGTAACTGGGGAGGCGAGTACCAAAATCAAGGCATTCTGGCCCCTGGTGAAAACATTTTAGGGGCGAAACCTGGCGGCGGAACCACTCGCTTAAATGGAACCAGTTTTGCCACTCCCATTGTGAGTGGTGTTGTGGCCTTATTGCTCAGTTTGCAAATTAAAAGAGGAGAAAAGCCAGACCCGCAAAAAGTGAGAACGGCCCTCCTGGCAACTGCGACTCCCTGTAATCCCAAAGACACCGATGAGCAAAATCGCTGTTTAATGGGAAAATTAAACATCCCTGATGCTATAGAATTTTTATTAGGAGAAACTATGTCCGACGAATTAGACTTAGAAACAGTGGAAGCTTCTGGTTGTGGCTGCGGCGATAATCCAGATGAGTCCGTCCTCAATGAACCCCTAGAAACCAGCGAACTTAAATTAGCTGAAGTGACTCCTAGTCAAACAGAAATTGTGTCCGTGCCGCCCTCCGTTTCCCCCGTTATTAGTCAACCTAATCCCGTTAATACCATGTCCAATTCCACTAATTTTGTGACCGCCAGCGAAGCTCCGAGTGAACTTGAAGGCAAAAATTTAGTTTATGCTCTCGGTGTTTTAGGCTATGATTTCGGTTCTGAAGCTCGTCGCGATTCCTTTAAACAATTAATGCCAGGAGTTAGCGTTGAGGGAACATTAATTCCCGCCAATCCCTACGATGCTCGTCAGATGGTGGATTATTTAGGGGAAAATTTACCCGAAGCTAAGGCTCTAATTTGGACATTAAATTTAGAATTAACGCCTATCTATGCGATCGAACCTGTAGGCGGTTTTTCCCGTGATGTTTATGAGGTATTACAGAGCCTTTTGGACGGCCAAATTCAAGCTGAAACCGATCCCAACTTTGTACAAAGAGTTAGTATTCCTGGGGTCTTAACAGGCCGTAGTGTTAAGCTTTTCTCTGGTCAAGTTGTTCCCGTTGTTGAGATTAATAATACACGCGGTTTATACGGCTGGAAAGTTAACACTCTCGTTACTGCGGCGATCGCTTCTGTCCAGGAACAGTCTAATGATGCAGAAGAAGATGCCATCCGTCGCACTCTAAGCAGTTTCTTGAATCGCATTTATTATGATTTACGTAATTTAGGCACAACATCCCAAGATCGGGCCTTAAATTTTGCCTCTACTAATGCATTCCAAGCGGCTTCGACCTTTGCTCAGGCAGTGGGTGCGGGTTATGAATTAGATAGTATTAATGTGGAAAAAAGTCCTTTCTGTCGTTTAGATAGCGATTGTTGGGATGTTAAACTGAAGTTCTTTGATCCAGAGAATAGTCGTCGTGCTAAAAAGATTTATCGCTTTACGATTGATGTGAGCGACACTATTCCTGTCACCTTGGGTGAAGTCCGTTCTTGGTCTAGTGCTTATTAATTAAATTCCCTTTCGTATCCTTTTGAAAGTAAAATCCCCCCTAGCCCCCCTTTGAAAGTAAAATCCCCCCTAGCCCCCCTTTGAAAGTAAAATCCCCCCTAGCCCCCCTTTGAAAGTAAAATCCCCCCTAGCCCCCCTTTGAAAGGGGGGGAGTGAGAATTATGAGATTACCTGTTTTGTCTCCGCCAGTTAAAAGACCTGATGTGATTTATCCCCATCGTTCTGTTGATGTCATTCACGGTACGGTGGATGAGTTGCTGAGTATTCGCATGAAGTTATTGCACGGTGCGAATTATAATGATCCTGCGGCTTTTGCCAATCGCAGTTATCAGCAACTTAAGTCGTCGGGTTGTCGATGTGCTTTTTAGGGTTTGATCCCCCCTAACCCCCCTTAAAAAGGGGGGCAAATATAATAATAAATAGGAGCTAATTTTAATTATGACTACCGAGAAAAAAACAGAAACTACGCCTAAAACCAGTGGCGATCGCCCTGAAAAGAAAAAACCTGTCAAATATAAATTCCAACAGGATACTTTGACAACGGGACTTTCTGATTATGGGTTTTGGGCGCACCAGGTCACAAAAGAACGGGCAAAACTACCTGAAGTTGATCCCCCGTTTCGTCGTGGTAGAATTTGGTGATAATTGTCTGATCCAATTTTCAAGGAATTTTCGACAACATGAAAACCAGTAAACTTCTGCCTAAATTGACTGCTCCCGTTCAACGTTCTGCGATCGCGGTTGTTTCCGATCAATCTTTTGCAGTTACGGCCTCTACCCATTGCGACATTGCAACTCGTCAATGTTTTCCCTTTGCAGGGGATGATGCGGAGTAATCCTATTTGTCACGATTGAATATTCAAAAGAGCGATCGCTGTTTTAATGGATAATTGACAATGGATAATTATTAACTGTTCATTATCAACTATCAATTAATCGGCGATCGCTTTTTTTGTATTTATTTACGGACAGACCAGGAACGAACTTCTCCCAAGGTGACAGGAATCAGATAACTGACATCAATGGTAAATAAATAGACTTTTTTAGCTCTTAAACCGCGATCAGGATCAAAGAATTTTAGTTTGATATCCCAACAATCGCTATTAATACGGCAGAAAGGACTTTTTTCCACTTCAATGGTGTCTAATTCCATGCCCGTAGCGATCGCCTGAGCAAAACTAGAAGCCGCTTGAAAAGCATTGGTTGCCGCAAAATTCAGAGCGCGATCCTTGGCAGTTTGTCCTAAGTTTTGCAGATCAAAATAAACTCGTTTCAGGAAACTACTCAGGCTTCTTCGCATTTTAATTTCATTCTCATCAACCAGTTCCTCCGAAAGAATTTGTAATGCCGCATCCACTAAACCGTTAACCTTCCAGCCGTACATTCCCCGCGTATTGTTGACCGTAATAACAGGGACTTCTTGACCAGAGAAAAGTTCAATCTTTTTATCTGTTAGTTGTCCTGGAATACTAACTCGTTCAATAAAATTATCGCTGTCTTCAGGTTCTAATTGACCTGCTAACATTAATTGCAACATTTCATAAATATCACTTGCAAATCCCCCTTTAACCTCAATGACATAAATCGGATTTAGTTCTTGATTAATTGTCCAGATTAAGGATTTATGTTCCGAGGGATTTTCTGCTAAGTAATTCACCAATTGACGAGCATCGTAGGGATTGGCTGGAATTGTTGTACCGTCAATTTCCACCGCAGGCATTAACTGTTTAAAACTATCCCGTCGAGCTTCACTACCGAAATCATAACCAATTGTCCCCAAAACATAAACCCGTTTAGAGTCCGAACTCGCCGTAATTCCTTGAATAGTTTCACTAACCGTAATAGAAGCGATCGCTACAGTCGCAGAATGATTACTAGGAATTACATCGCCTACCGTTACTAACGAATTATTAACAAAATTTTCTGTTCTTTTAAGAGGACTAACACGATTACTAGGAGCATTAATTGTTGAAGGAATAATGTTAGGGCTTTCAATAATCGCTAAACTTTTGTCTGTGAGTAACTGGTAAGCACCTGGAATATTCAGCTTACCTAATAAACAACGTTCGGGTTCTTCAACTTGTTTTGGGTCACAGGGAATGGCACTCTTTAAAATCGCTTGTCGCACTTTTTCCGCATTGGGTTTTTCCCCTCGTTGCAATTGCAAACTCATTAATAAAGCCGAAATTCCCGTCACAATTGGAGCCGCGCAACTGGTTCCTTTTTCTCTGATAGGTTCATCAGTGCCTGGGGTTGCTCCTAAAATATTTTCCCCATTAGCCATGACTCCTTTATCTTGATAGTCACCACCATAATTACTAAACTTAAAGGGTTGACCATCATCACGCATCGCTCCCACCGTTAAAACATCGGGTAAAATCGCAGGAATACACCAACATTCACCCTTATCATTTCCCCCAGGCGCAATAATTAAAATATTACTGTCTTGGCATTGTTTAACGGCACGGGCAAAAATTTCCTGAGCCATGCCTGATTGAGTGGGATGACAAGCGGCAATATGAATAATATTAACCTCTGCTTTTAAGGCTTCGTTAATCGCGTGGGTAAGATTGACGAAAGAAATAAAATTGTTGTCAGCAAAGGTAATCGGAATATTAATAGCAGTGCAATCGGGAGCAATGCCTTCCACAGGAGAACCGTGTTGTCCTAAAATCGTGCTGGCGATATGGGTGGCATGACTAGAAAAATCAATGCGGGCGCGAATCGGCTCAGGAAAATGTTCAAAAAAAGCGTCCCTTTCTTTTTTAGCTTCCTCTTTGTCGTGATCAGGATCTTGCTCTTTTTTAGCTTTTTGTTCCTGATTAAAATCCGTTGCTAATTTCAGATAATGATAATACTCGTCATTGAGTTCAATATCTTCAGCCCAGTAGGGTTTAAATTGGCTAATATTTGCGCCTCGAAAACAAGCGCGATCTAAATCGGCCGCACCGTCGAGAATGGCAATTTTAATACGCGGGTCGCCTTTGGTCTTTTTCCAAAGTTCGGGAATTCCAGGAATAGTAATTAAATCTGGCATTGTAACTTTCAAATTTTGGATTAAGGTTAAAGTTTAGCCTGAAACTGAATTATACAGGGAGTGGGAATCTCTCGTGACGGGTTCCGGTGAGCTTTTGAGACAAGAGTCATTCAGACTCGATTATCTTGGTGTATCTTAAACTAATTAAGGTTACGCCATAACGTTAGATTTTTTGAATTACGGTGTGAGGGTTTTTTTGTGGTTTTCCCAACTTCTCCGACTAAGCGTTCTTCTCGGCCCTCTTCCTCTAAACGAAAATCCTCTAAGCATTCTCCCCAAAAACAGAAAGGGAACTGGGTTCTGACTACGCTCGGTTTAACGGCGATCGCCCTTCTCTCTGCCACCGCAGGTGCATTGCTTGCTTTTTCGATGGCCTCCATTCCCCTAGGACAGTCGAAACTAACCCCCGCCCAGTCCGCTGTTTTTAATAAAGCTAAGACTATTTCCTATCAAAGCCTCAATCTCCCTCAACTCAGTCGTCCCATTAATATTCTTGTTCTCGGAACAAAGGTTCTAACTTCCGACGTGGGAGACAATTCGGCTAAAACCTTGGGATATCAAGCGTTGGTTAATTCACTGAGTGGGCTGACCGATACGATGATGCTGATCCGTCTTGACCCTGAAAAGGAAAAACTGACGGTTGTTTCTCTTCCTCGTGATACCCAGGTCGAAATTGAGGGGCATGGATTACAAAAAATCAATGAAGCTAATGTCTATGGTGGGCCATCCCTCGCGGCGGAAACTGTGAGTCATCTTTTAGGAGATGTACCAATTGATCGCTATGTGCGGGTTAATGTGCAGGCAGTGGAAAAGTTGGTAGATGCCCTCGGTGGAGTAACAGTCTATGTTCCTAAAAATATGAAGTATCAGGACGATAGCCAACATCTTTATATCAATCTTCAGGAAGGACAACAACATCTGGACGGCAATAAAACGCTACAACTACTTCGTTTTCGTCACGATCAATTGGGAGACATTGGACGGATTCAACGGCAACAAATGGTCAGTCGCGCCATTATTGAACAAGCTCTCAAGCCGCAAACTTTACTGAAAATTCCTGATGTCCTCTCAATTGTCCAATCTCATATTGATACCAATGTTAATCTTGAAGAATTAATTGCGATCGCCGGATTTGCAGCCCAAACGCAGCGTAGTAATGTGCAAATGTTGATGTTACCGGGCAACTTTAATAGTAACGGTCGCACCGAAACCAGTTATTGGTTGCCTGATGCTGCTAAAATCCAGACCCTAGTCGCTCAATATTTTGGAGGTTCCCCCTCAGCTACTTCCAGTCTTGACAACCCAGAAACGGTCGCTTCAGAACCGGAGCAAGATCCGAGCAAATTACGCATTGCGATCCAAGACAGCGCAAATAATCCTGCTGCCGTCCAATCCTTGGTACGAACTTTGAACGAAGTAGGTTATCGGCGGGTTTATGTGGTTGAACATTGGCGACAACCCTTAGCGACAACTCGAATTGTGGCTCCTAATGGCAATGATTTGGGGGCTTCTCAGGTAAGAGCCAGTCTTGGTATAGGGGAAGTGTTAGTGGATAGCAATGGCTATTTAGTTTCCGATGTCACTATCCAAGTGGGACAAGATTGGGTTGAGCGGACGCAACAGGGAAATTAAAGATTATCCTGTCACTAGCAGGCATGACATACATATTTAATGATTTGCAGGTAGATGTAATTTGGGATCTTGAGCGACCCAACCCACTGGAGACTGGAAACGAACCTCAAAATGCACATGAGTTTCAGGAATATCTGGGCGGCCGGATATACCGACGTAACCAATGACTTGTCCAGATTGTACGATTTGTCCAGCTTCAGCTTGAAATTGACTGAGTTGGGCATAACGAGTTTGTCGTCCATTGCCATGATCGATGACAACCAGAAAACCATAGGGGCCTTCTTTACTAACTAGAAGCACTGTCCCTGATGCAGCGGCTAGCACTGGTGTGCCTTCTGGGGCCAACAAGTCAATACCACTGTGAAAAAAAGTTTGTTGGCCGGGTGAATGGGATTGCCAACCGTAGTCCAGACCAATTTTGGCCGGATGAGGAAGCGGATAATGGGTTAGGCCGGTATAGGTATCCACTGGTTTTTTTTCACTGGCAGTCCAAACCACGCCTGGAATAAAAACAACTTTAGGTTTTTGGGTACAACCATTGACTTCAAAAAGAATATCAGCACGAATTCCGTAGGCTTTGGCTACATCTTGCCAGGTGGCTCCCTGGGGCACTTCAATGCGAATACCATTAAAAGGCGGAATTAAAATGACAGTTCCAACGGGGGCTTTACCCTTTTTGAGTTGGGGATTAAGACTACTGAGGGTTTCGGGGACAAGATGATATTTTTGGGCAAGGCTGGCCAGGGTTTCTCCCGCCCCAAGACGATGGCGTTGCAAGCGAGAAAGAGCCGGAGTAGGACAATTTTGAGAAAGGTTGGGAGATTGAGCAAGGGTGAGAGTGGTTCCTATGCAGAAATAAAGCCATAAACTGAATTGTCCTAGAATATATTTCCCTACCCCAAAGGAGCTTTTTGTCATTCTCAGGTTGGCCAGCAAAGATAAAATCATAGAGTTTTGCAATTTAACATTTACTTCTGTCAATGCCAATGTTCACATTTGGTTATAGCAAATCTTTAGTCTTTTCCAAGGTTAACAATTCAATGTTTGGCAACAGGAAATATGATAGAGGGGAGATGATGTTACTCAAAGATCCATCCCCCTATGAAAGCCAAAGATGTTCAGGTATTTCCCCTTGCTCCCCAAACTTTTGTGCTGCGATCGCGGACTTGGGAGCGATTAAAGTTTGAAATTGAGTATGGACTACAGCGAGGAACCACCGCCAATGCTTTTTTGATAGAAGCCGAAAAGTTAGCTCTTTTTGATCCGCCAGGGGAATCTTTTAGTGAAATTTTTCTTCAGGCTCTCCAGTCTCGATGGGATCTTCAGCAATTAGATTATCTGATTTTGGGCCATATCAACCCAAACCGAGCCGTTACCATCAAAGCTTTATTATCCCTTGCCCCTCACCTAACGCTAGTTTGTTCTAATCCAGCGGCCCAATCCCTGGAAAAATTATTAGAAGAGCAACCCTATAAAATCAAAATCATTAAAGGGGAAGATCGCCTCGATCTAGGTCAAGGCCATCAGCTTGAATTTATTCCCACTCCTAACCCCCGTTTTCCCGATCAACTCTGTACCTATGATCCCCAAACTGAGATTTTATTCACAGATAAATTATTTGGGGCTCATGTCTGTGGGGATCAAGTCTTGGATGAAGGTTGGACTGTTTATAACGAAGACCGACGCTACTATTTTGATTGTTTGTTAGCTCCTTCGGCCAAACAAGTTACCAATGCCCTGGATAAGTTAGGGAGTAAGATAGCCCATCTCTATGCCCCAGGCCATGGCCCCCTGGTCAAATATGGCTTGCAGGAATTAACGAATGCCTATCGTCAGTGGCTACAAGAGCAACAGTCAAAAGATCTCTCGGTCGCGCTGATCTATGCGTCGGCCTATGGTAATACGGCTACTTTGGCCCAGGCGATCGCTCGTGGGATTACCAAGGCGGGGGTGAGTGTGGAGTCTATCAATGCTGAAATTACAGAGTCAGAAGAGATCAAATCCGCCATTTCCCAATCCGCAGGCTTTATTTTTGGCTCTCCGACCTTAGGCGGCCACGCTCCAACACCGATCCAAACGGCTCTGGGAATTACCCTCGCTAATGCGGAAAAAAGTCAACTGTGTGGGGTCTTTGGCTCCTTTGGCTGGAGTGGAGAGGCGATCGATCTACTGGAAAATAAATTTCGAGATGCGGGCTACCGTTTTGGGTTTGAAACGATCCGGGTCAAGTTTAAACCAACGGAACAAACCCTTAAACTCTGTGAAGAGGCTGGAACGGATTTTGCCCAGGCTCTCAAAAAAGTTCAGCGATCGCGTCAACCCAAAGCCTCGGTTAGTGAATCCCAGTCAGCGAGAACGGAACAAGCACTCGGTCGCATTGTGGGATCTCTTTGTATTGTCACCACTAGTCAGGGAGAAGTGAAAGGCGCGATGTTGGCCTCCTGGGTTGCTCAAGCCACCTTTACTCCCCCCGGATTGACCATTGCCGTTGCCAAGGAACGGGCGATCGAATCCCTGCTCTATAACCATAGTCATTTTGTTCTCAATATTCTGCCAGAGGGAAAACACCTCAGTTTAATGAAACATTTTCTGAAACCCTTCGCCCCTGGAGAAGATCGCTTTGTGGGCGTTGAAACAGAAACAGCAGATAATGGCGCGCCAATTCTCAAGGAAGCTTTAGCCTATCTAGAATGTACTGTCCAAAACCGGATGGAGTGCGGCGATCACTGGATTATTTATGTCACGATTGCGTGTGGTAAAGTCCTCAACGAAGGATTAACCGCCGTTCATCATCGTAAATCTGGTAGCTATTATTAGCGTTTAGCCCCTGTGTGACTGTGCCGAAAAATAAAGTGACCATTTCTTCAACAGCCTGCTAAAATTCTAGAAACTTGGCAGATTTAAACTTCAGTTTACAAAACTTGACGCGAGGTCATAAAAATTTACCCGAAAACGCCCATGAAAAAAACAAGTCAATGGTTTACCCCCCTAGCAATTCTTGCTGCCACCAGTCTTGCCTGGACTTCCCCCAGCGTTGCTAACGAGGCTTATCCAACGGCAAGTGTCGATTATTTTCAGGGGCAACAGTCGATCCCCATTGGGGTTGATGCGCCAGAAATGGAGGAAACGCCCAATAATAATGATAATTTTGGTAATTTTGGCTCTCCCATCTATCAAGGAACCTGTCCTGCTACCTTAGATCCGATTGTTCGCCGTATTATTGGCTCTGATACTGCTAATCGCTGGGGCATTCTCGTGGAAACCCTACAGGACGGGAAAATTCTTTACAATCACAACGGCGATCGCAACTTTATTCCCGCCTCCAATAACAAGATTTTTACTACCGCCGCCGCTCTACAACGCTTAAGTCCCGACACCCCGATCAAATCCAATGTCTCCCTGCAACAGTGGGTAATGGTGACCAACAAGCGCAGTCATAATGGTTATGCTGATACCTTAATGCGCTATATTGGCGGGCCGGGTGCAGCCAAAGCGACTTTAACCCAACTGGGAGTCGATCCCAGATCCTTCCGATTAGCAGATGGCTCTGGTCTTTCCCGTGCCAACACTACGACTCCTCGTGCCTTGGTTGATACTCTGCGAGCGATGTATTCTTCTCCCCAAGGAGAACTATTCGTGGCTTCCCTTCCCGTTGCTGGCATGAATGGCACCCTAACGCGACGGATGCGTTCTACTCCTGCCCAGGGCAACGTTTATGCCAAAACAGGAACCTTAACAGGGGTGCGGGCCCTTTCTGGCTATATTAACAACTCTACCTATGGAACTCTAGTGTTTAGTATTTTGGCTAATGATTCCCGTCGCCCTGGCACTTCTTTGGTTCATGCCATTGACCAGATTGTTGTGCAATTAAATATGATGAATCAGTGCAATTAAGTGCAAACTTAAGCTAATGGTTTAATTCTAGACAGTTCAAACAACAGTAGTTTTTCAAGGTTAGTACCAAGAAAACTTACTGGGTTTTTGGCTTGTTGAGATAAATATTCAAGTAGGAATTGTCAATTAGCTTAGGTTATTGCAAATGGGAAGTCACAGCGACTATGATGGGTTGTAAACCTAGTTCCTTACCTTTTGACGATGCCCCATACTGCTAATTCTCTCAAAGCAGAATTAAATGCCAGAGGCTGGCGATTGACTCCACAACGGGAAAAAATTCTCACAATTTTTCAGAATCTACCCAAAGGTAACCATCTGAGCGCAGAAGAGCTACATGAGTTAATGGAAAAACAGGGTGAGGGAATTAGTCTGTCCACCATTTACCGTAGTGTCAAGTTAATGTCTCGTATGGGTATTTTACGAGAATTAGAACTGGCTGAAGGTCATAAGCATTACGAACTTCAACAACCCTATCCCCATCATCACCATCATATTGTCTGCGTTCAATGTAATCGCACCATTGAATTTAAAAATGACTCGATTTTAAAGCATAGTCTCAAGCAATGTGAAAAAGAAGGATTTCAATTGATCGATTGTCAATTGACAGTAACGACTATCTGTCCTGAGGCGATCCGTATGGGTTGGCCGTCCGCTTTACCCAGTAACTGGTGTTGTACCCGTACCATCTCCAAAGGACATATTGATGGACAAGAAGCCGGTGAACCACCGGGGAGCCTCCCTGATTTGCAATGAGTCAAAGTACTTAGGAAATATGTTGTTCACTATCTAAAAACCCACATTCCGTACTTGGCAACAAGAATTTTAATTAATACGAACAAGTCTAGTAGTCCAAGGCGTAAGTTTAGGTGCTATAAAATTTAAGCAGCCAAAACCTTCCCCCGATACGTCCATCGAAAGGGCTTCGCCATAGTGCGGTTAAAATAGTCGATGAATTCAAGAATTTGCGTTCTTAAATCATCTTGACTGAGAAAATTTCCTCGTTTCAGTAACTGGACAGTGGGAAGTTCTCGAGGCGTGTAAGTGGAGAAAAGAAAATCGGACATCCGATACAAAAGAGTGCCGTTATGTCCGAAACTGGCTGATATAAGAAAATCGATAGCCAGTGCTATCTATCAATTATGCAACTATGTCAGCGACTAGAGCAAATCCTCAATCAGGGCAAACGCATCTAAATTCTAGACTCCTTATCTGATAAGACTTTCAGCGTTCCATAAAAAAATCAATCATGATCTCGGAAACCCTTATCCAACCTACCTTTCAAAAATAAGATGCGTTCGCCCTGAATCCTCAATAATCTCCGTCCAGCCTTTAGCCGAGAAGCAACGTTCCAATGGTTTATCCTGTTAGTCTGGGGAGTAGTGCTCAACAGCCAACCCAGCGCAATAACTAGCTATGTCAATGCCATTGGCTGAACAGAGAGCTACTACAATCAGGCTCTACATTGGTTTGATTCCAAGGCGTTTAGGGTCGAAGGACTAACTTTACAATGGTCAAAGTGGCTAAGTCAGCATGAAAGTCTATACAGAATTAAAGGGAAACGGGTGTATGTGGGTGATGGCATCAAAGTGGGGAAAGAAGGACGCAAGATGCCAGGTGTAAAACGACTACACCAAGAATCGGAAGATGTGTCCAAGCCAGAGTGGATAAGGGGTCATTACTTCAATGCCTTGAGTATTTTGGTGGGAGTAGGGAAAGCCTGCTTTGCCTTGCCCTTAGTGTTGCGGCTAGACGATGGCATCAAGTCCAAAGCAACCGAGAAGGGGGAGGGAAAAGGCAAAAAAAAGGTGAAGACGAGCCTGGTGACAAAAATGGCTGACCTTTGTGTTACTTAGGGCTTGCTGAAAAAGTCAAAAAACGAAAGAAATGTGGGTTAGGGAAGTATGGACTGAAAAAGCATAGATAACTTATCCTTATGGAAACAAATCAAAATACAGATTTTGTTTAATCTATTGTTCCTTTCTGTCTAAAAAGGTCAACACAAATCACTCCTCACAAAAGAGAGGAAAATTAACACCATTTTTCACAAGAAAAACGACTCTACAACTTTTTACTTTTTGTCTTCTGAAGTAGAGTAGAAAGATTCATTACCAAAAAGTTCATCGCAATTACCGTTTCCGAGGTCTCAGGTAGTTTGGCCATCACTCGACCAAGACTAAATTTCCTCTTTCCCTGTCCGAATTTACCCTCAATGGCATTACGCACTCTTTCATCTGAGCGTGCCTCTTTCTTTTTTTCTTTGCTCACCTCTTTCGGCGGTCTTCCCAATCGGGGACCACTCATTCTTATATCCCTTTCTTTACAATAAGCTCGATTCGCTTTTGTTCGATAGATTTTATCCACATGAACCGATTCCGGATAACATCCTGTTTCCCTTTTATATTCTTCTATTCGCGCTTGTAAATCTCCCGATTCGTTGTAATTATCCCAACTTAATTTGTCTAAGAAGACAAAGCCATTCACATTACTTGCCGATATTTTAGCTCCAAACTCTACTGCTTTTCCCGCTTTTCCACGCACTATTGGACGCACGTGAGGTTGGCTTACACTCACAATTCTGTTTTCTACTTTATTTGTCTTTTTTTCATACATTTCTAACTGTTGCTCATACACTTTTCCTATCGTTACAAGCTCTTCTTGCTCTTTTTTCGTTAGTTTTTCTAACTTTGCTCCCTCTTCTATCATTTTTTCTATATCAGACAAGTTTCTTTTTATATATCCTAGTTGTTTTTTTGTTCCTTTTCTTCTTGCTTTTTTTGACACACGACGTTTTTTTGCTATGGCTAAGTACTCTTTTCTTGCCACTTCCCTATAAGTCCTCGGCTTTTCTTTCCTTTTCTCTTTTATTTCTTCATACAGCTTATCTATTATTTTTTCTGTTTTTTCTCTGGCATCATTCAATATTCCTATATCCGTTGGATATTTTATATCTGCTGGTGTACAAGTCGCATCTAACAATAACTTTCCTTCATTTTCTTTTTTTTCTGATGCTACACCCGTCGCTTTTTTTTCTATTTCTTTATTAATTTTATTTATTAATTCCATTCCTATTTTTTTACGAAAATGAACCATCATTGACGCATTAAATGCTTCTTTGCTACTATAGCTTTCCATTCCTATAAAGTACTGTAAATAAGGGTTCTCTTTTATTTGTTCTACTGTTTCTCTGTCACTTTTTCCTGAAATTTCTTTGATAATTAATGCTCCTAATGCCATTCTAAATGATTTGGCTGGGGCTCCTTTTTTTTCTGTGAAGTTTTTTGCATATTCTTCCTCATATTCTTCCCAAAGAATCATTTTTGACATTTCTATCCAACGATTTTCTTCGTCTAACTGCCCGCCGAACAGATTTTTCAAGTTTTCTGGTGTTTCAATTGAGTACTTTTGCTTTCGGTACATCTGCTTTCTCTCTTCTTAATGCAATGGTTTTGAGGCATTCTACCCTATTTTCGTGCATTCTAGCGGTTCTTAATTCGCCTACTATTTTTCTCCGTAAAGGTTTCAGCTTTTTTCAGCAAGCCCTATGTAATTTTGGATGCTTATTTTGCTTGCGAACCAGTGCTCAAAAGTTTTCGCCAGAACGCCTTGCATCTAATCACAAGAGTGCGTTGCTCCACCGTCGCCTATGCCCCCTTTTGTTCCGTGCCGACGCTGACGGGGAGAGGACGACCACGGATTTGGGGGAGTTCGATAAAAGATAAAACTAGAAAAGCTGTTCGCTCTGGCGGCGGACTTTCCGACAGCTAAAGTCTGGCTCTATGGTCAACAAGTCACGGTTTCTTATCAGTGCTTTGAGTTCCACTGGGATAGTCCCCATCAGCTCGTCAAGTTTGTTCTGACCCAATTGCCTAACGGACGACGACTGATTCTGCTTTCTACTGATCTCTGTTTGACTGGACCTAAGATTATTGCCGCTTACGGTCTCCGATTGAAGATTGAAGTCACTTTTCGTCAATTAGTCCATCTTTTGGGCAGCTTTGCCTATCGTTTTTGGCTTAAGAGTCTTCCTACTTTACCTACCTGGCCCAGCAATCTTATCCTCAGTGACTATCCACAAGCTGTTCAGACTCAGATTTTAAACAAGGTAGAAGCCTTTGAGCGTTTTGTTAACCTTAATGCCATTGCTTTAGGGCTACTTCAAATTCTCGCCTTAGAGTTACCCCAGGGGATTTGGGCTAATTTTCCTCGATGGTTTCGGACATTACCATCCTATGGCTACCCTAGTGAACGGATTGCTCAACTAGCCCTTCAACATCAAGCCCAAATGATTTTTCCTCAAAGTCCACCCAGTCTGCTTTTGCCTAAATTCCTTACCGCTAAACTTGCCTCTTCCCCAAGCCCTGATATGCTTACTTTCGTCGCATAGTCATTACCTTATCTGGCATCCATAAACTTCCCACTGTCCAGTCACTAAGGCGTATAAAAATAATGTCTCTTGTAATCCTGATAATTTCTTTTCCCAATTCAATATTGTTGTTTTCGCGTAGCCGAATACTCGGGCTGCTGCATTTAATCCTATTCCTTCCATTCTGGCTTTTAATACTTTTACAATTTCACTTAATGGGGTTTCTAAGCCAGCGATTACGCTACCATAAGTCTCAGCAAAACAAGAACAGCAATTCCAAATTCAAATGGTATAAATAGAGACAGAAAAACTTTGACCTATAGGAAGTTATGAATAAAGAGAAAAGTGTCTACTGATTTTGCAGAGAGAAAGATGGAAGTAAACGACCTAAGTTTTGACGGAATCGTTCACTGTTTAAACGAGGTCATTGGGAAGATAGATGACCCCCGTTCGGTTAGTAATGCAACGAAATATAGTCTAAGAGAGGCGATACTGGGGGCATTTGCCGCCTTTTTTATGCAAAATGAGTCATTTTTAGAGTACCAACGTCAGCTTAACAGCCGTTGTGGGCGAGATAATGCTCAGAGCTTGTTTGGACTAGAAAAAATACCAACAGTAGAACAGATTCGCAACATTGTGGATGGGGTAGCAGCGAGTAGTCTATTCCCTTTGTTTGGGTTAATTTACCAAGCATTGAGGAGCATGGGATTCTTGAAAGCCTATGAAATATTGAGGGGAAATCTTCTAGTAGCAATGGATGGGACAAATTACTACAGTTCGGAAAAAGTAAATTGTCCATGCTGTTCAACCAAAACGTCAAAACAGGGAAAAGTCACCTACTTCCATCAGGCATTATTGCCCGTGATTGTTTCCCCAGACCATGAATCAGTTTTTTCCTTACCCCCTGAATTTATTACCCCTCAAGACGGTTCTGAAAAGCAAGATTGTGAGCAAAATGCGGCGAAACGTTGGATAAGTAACCATGCTAGTCTGTTTGCGGGACAGAAGATAACTCTGCTAGGGGATGACTTGTACAGTCGTCAGCCCACTTGTCAGCACTGTCTCGACCACGATTTCAACTTTATCTTCGTCTGTTTACCGACTTCTCATCCCACACTCTATGAATGGTTAAACTATTTAGAAACTAATGGAGAAGTCAAAACCACTCAACACCGACGTTGGAATGGGAAGTATTTCGAGATTTGGCACTGCCGTTATCTCAATCAGATTCCCCTGCGAGACCAACAGCCTGCTTTGTTGGTTAACTGGTGTGAGCTAAAAATCCACCGCGAATCCGATGCTCAACTTCTTTATCACAATAGTTGGATTACCAATCATTTTCTCACCCCTCACATCGTTCTTGATGTCTGTCGTGCTGGACGGACTCGTTGGCGTACTGAGAACGAGAATCACAATATTCTCAAAAATCGAGGCTATCACTTAGAGCATAATTTTGGGCATGGTAAACAACACCTCGCCTCTGTTTTGCTTACCCTGAATTTGCTGGCTTTTCTCTTGCACACGGTTTTAGGTTTGGTTGATGAACGTTACCAGAGAATTCGCGTCCAACGCGGCACTCGTAAGGGATTCTTTCAAGATATTCTCTCTTTGACCAAATATCTGTTCTTTGAAAGCTGGCATCATCTTTTAGATTTTATGCTTGATGACTCAGTTTCTCTCGCTGTCTCGAATTCTTCCTAGTTGATTAATTGGCAATTTTCATAGCAAAACCCTTGCCAGTAAATACATCGAGCCTTTTGTATTTTTGACTACATTCTGAATTTGGAATTGCTGAAACAAGAACTACATTCTTGACAAATGAACATTTTACGTTCCCCGTTACCTTTCGTTTGATAATGAGAATGTATTTTTACGTTTTCACTATAGCAATGAGGACAGTTTTTCTTGAATAAGGCATCCTCTTTATCTTGGCACAAGCCAACATCATTCAGGATTTCCATAGAGCTTTTCTTTAATGTTGACATTGTTTTCTGTTTCCTTCTTCTTTGATATAATGACAATAATAATAGTATAATAAAAACGGGCCGATGTCTAGTCTTAAACTATTTTCCTATTTTCTCAAAGCCTTACACCATAACTTTTTCCAACTTTGATCAGACGATACCAGTTCCGCCACATCAAAACTGGCTATTAACGTTTGAGTGCCGTGACGAATATATTCAAATTCTCGACATTGAATCTTCCCCTGAGACATCGGAAGGTCTGGTGCTTTCCGCTCTAATGCTTGAATTCCCGTCATTTCATCTAGAGAAATAGTCTTTTCTCCCTTTTCCTCTCCTAAAATTGCACTCTCATAGGCTTGGCAGATATCATTCACTTTTTCCCCAAAATTTGGGTCAGGGGGGGGGATTCAGCCAGTATCCTGACTGATGGGGTTTAATATCTGCTTCTTCCCATAATCTTCCTACCTGTCGAGGAGATATACTTTCCACTATTCCTTGCTTTACTAATTCCTCGGCTAATTCTCGTCCTGTCCAGTGACTTATCGGACGCTCATAATTCGGCACTGGTATCGTCTAGCTAGAAGCTACAAACGTTGCAATACGAGAGGTTCAAGAAATCAGGCGAATTTGGAGTAAGTCCTCCCAAGTTAACCCCTTTTCAATTATACCGAGAGCTACAGCAGGAACTTCTCTAGTCGTAAAATGGCTGCGAACAAAGTTATGAACCATCCAGAAAATATCTAGGACTCGCTGTAATCCCACAACCGATTTAGCATAAGTATTTGTACGACGACGAAAGGCGGCTAAATAGCGTCGGATAGCACTATTAAATGCCTCAACGTGGTTGGCATGGACGTCCTTTTCTTCTGGTTTTTCTGTTGTCTCTGGATGTTCTGGTTTCGGAGTTTCTACTTTCTTTAGTTTACCCTCAGAATCTCGACGTTTACTACTCTTATTTTTTAGTCTTACTACAAGACCCTTCGGTAATACTTTGGTGGGACGACCTCGCTTTCCAGTCCTTAATACTTCGTGACAAATATCAAATGGCAGTTGACTATATCGCTTTTCTCCATCTGTAAATAGGGCTTGCTGAAAAAGTCAAAAAACGAAAGAAATGTGGGTTAGGGAAGTATGGACTGAAAAAGCATAGATAACTTATCCTTATGGAAACAAATCAAAATACAGATTTTGTTTAATCTATTGTTCCTTTCTGTCTAAAAAGGTCAACACAAATCACTCCTCACAAAAGAGAGGAAAATTAACACCATTTTTCACAAGAAAAACGACTCTACAACTTTTTACTTTTTGTCTTCTGAAGTAGAGTAGAAAGATTCATTACCAAAAAGTTCATCGCAATTACCGTTTCCGAGGTCTCAGGTAGTTTGGCCATCACTCGACCAAGACTAAATTTCCTCTTTCCCTGTCCGAATTTACCCTCAATGGCATTACGCACTCTTTCATCTGAGCGTGCCTCTTTCTTTTTTTCTTTGCTCACCTCTTTCGGCGGTCTTCCCAATCGGGGACCACTCATTCTTATATCCCTTTCTTTACAATAAGCTCGATTCGCTTTTGTTCGATAGATTTTATCCACATGAACCGATTCCGGATAACATCCTGTTTCCCTTTTATATTCTTCTATTCGCGCTTGTAAATCTCCCGATTCGTTGTAATTATCCCAACTTAATTTGTCTAAGAAGACAAAGCCATTCACATTACTTGCCGATATTTTAGCTCCAAACTCTACTGCTTTTCCCGCTTTTCCACGCACTATTGGACGCACGTGAGGTTGGCTTACACTCACAATTCTGTTTTCTACTTTATTTGTCTTTTTTTCATACATTTCTAACTGTTGCTCATACACTTTTCCTATCGTTACAAGCTCTTCTTGCTCTTTTTTCGTTAGTTTTTCTAACTTTGCTCCCTCTTCTATCATTTTTTCTATATCAGACAAGTTTCTTTTTATATATCCTAGTTGTTTTTTTGTTCCTTTTCTTCTTTCTTTTTTTGACACACGACGTTTTTTTGCTATGGCTAAGTACTCTTTTCTTGCCACTTCCCTATAAGTCCTCGGCTTTTCTTTCCTTTTCTCTTTTATTTCTTCATACAGCTTATCTATTATTTTTTCTGTTTTTTCTCTGGCATCATTCAATATTCCTATATCCGTTGGATATTTTATATCTGCTGGTGTACAAGTCGCATCTAACAATAACTTTCCTTCATTTTCTTTTTTTTCTGACGCTACACCCGTCGCTTTTTTTTCTATTTCTTTATTAATTTTATTTATTAATTCCATTCCTATTTTTTTACGAAAATGAACCATCATTGACGCATTAAATGCTTCTTTGCTACTATAGCTTTCCATTCCTATAAAGTACTGTAAATAAGGGTTCTCTTTTATTTGTTCTACTGTTTCTCTGTCACTTTTTCCTGAAATTTCTTTGATAATTAATGCTCCTAATGCCATTCTAAATGATTTGGCTGGGGCTCCTTTTTTTTCTGTGAAGTTTTTTGCATATTCTTCCTCATATTCTTCCCAAAGAATCATTTTTGACATTTCTATCCAACGATTTTCTTCGTCTAACTGCCCGCCGAACAGATTTTTCAAGTTTTCTGGTGTTTCAATTGAGTACTGTTGCTTTCGGTACATCTGCTTTCTCTCTTCTTAATGCAATGGTTTTGAGGCATTCTACCCTATTTTCGTGCATTCTAGCGGTTCTTAATTCGCCTACTATTTTTCTCCGTAAAGGTTTCAGCTTTTTTCAGCAAGCCCTAAATAACTGGAGAGATTCTGCACTCCTTTCAAATAATTCCGCTACCGTCATCATTGCTTCTAGAAATAATTTCTGCTCTTTTCGACCACATTTTAAATGCCAAATAAAGCGGCTAGCCCTGTCCATGAGCACGATTGTCCACCCCTCAGAGGCACTTGCTTCTTTATTTTTTCCAACTTTTGTGTATAGTTCATCCCCTTCTATTACTAATTTAACAAATTCATTTACTAAGGCGTATAAAAATAATGTCTCTTGTAATCCTGATAATTTCTTTTCCCAATTCAATATTGTTGTTTTCGCGTAGCCGAATACTCGGGCTGCTGCATTTAATCCTATTCCTTCCATTCTGGCTTTTAATACTTTTACAATTTCACTTAATGGGGTTTCTAAGCCAGCGATTACGCTACCATAAGTCTCAGCAAAACAAGAACTACATTCTTGACAAATGAACATTTTACGTTCCCCGTTACCTTTCGTTTGATAATGAGAATGTATTTTTACATTTTCACTATAGCAATGAGGACAGTTTTTCTTGAATAAGGCATCCTCTTTCTCTTGGCACAAGCCAACATCATTCAGGATTTTCATAGAGCTTTTCTTTAATATTGACATTGTTTTCTGTTTCCTTTTTCTTTGATATAATGACAATAATAATAGTATAATAAAAACGGGCCGATGTCTAGTCTTAAACTATTTTTCTATTTTCTCAAAGCCTTACACCATAACTTTTTCCAACTTTGATCAGACGATACCAGTGCCCATAATTCTTTGGGTCATCACAGGCTAATTTGAACAACTTCAAGATTTGTTCGCGTTTAAACTTGGCGGGTGCTCCACTACGTTCAGCATCTTTGATTCTTTCTGTTATTTCTATTTCACTTTTCTGTCCTGCTATCCATCTTTCTCTCCATTGACTTGCCATTTTTCGGCTGATTTTTAATTTTCTAGGGCGTGTCATCAATCAGCAAAAATAAATTCAGAACGATTTTGCGTCGTTTCAGCGATTCACCAAATTGTCAAGAATTGTAAAGTCCTCTTGGTGTAAGGTTTTCAGAGCTATCAAGTTTTGAATTTGGAATTGCTGGTCATCAATCAGGGCAAACGCATCTTATTTTTGAATGATAGGCTAGGTAAAGGTTTCAGCAATCATTATTGATTTTTTATGAAATGCTAAAAGGCTTGTCAAATAAAGAGTCTAGAATTTTGATGCGTTTGCCCTGATTGATGACACGCCCTAGTCCTTAATTGCATTTTGTAAAACATCATTAAATTTATCTGCTGATGCTTGAAGTTTCCGTCCACTAAAATTGGGGTCTTCCTGGGATAGCCGATATTGTAAGGCAAAATTAAGCAGAGCTAATCTCCGTTCTAAGCGATCTTGAGCTGTCCTTTTAAGCTCTGTTTTGTCTGTACTTAAAGACCATTTTTCATTTTTATAGATAAGGCCACGTGCAGCCAAAAAACGATGAAATGGCGGGTTTTCATTCAGCTTATTTAGACAATCACTATCATCTCCACAGTAATTTATAAACAACTTTTTAAATTGCTTCTTATTTGCGATGTCGGCAACGGACTGCCGATCCTCAGTGGCTAGGAAACGGAGCAAAATATCTGTCAGAGATAAGGGACGATTGTTCTTTAATAACTCATCATAACCAAGATCATTAATTGCTTGTTGAAAGCTAGTTTCTGGCTTAAGGGTTTTAACATCTTCCTCAATTTGCTTGTACGAATCTTGCATTAGCTCACGCTTTTTGTCTATTTCTCTATTGATCTTTGCCATTGCCTCAGCCATCGCAGTGGCATTTTGACTAGATAGCTGAATTCCCCACATCTGCATATTGATACCAGGACGAGGAAGATCGAGCAAAGCTAGAATTTGCTTTAATGTATTTTTCTCAACATCAGGGCCATAAAGAATGACACTATCTTTTGAGACTTGTTGAATAGTTGTACACGAAAGAGATGCTGCCGTTTTAATGTCATCTAGCAATTTGACTACTGCTTCAGATTGTCTAAAATAAGACAAAGGTAAGTTTTCAGCGCGTTTAACCTTATCTGCACAAGGATCCTTTGGTGATGAAGCAGGGGGAGGTGGAACAACCTTAAATTCAATAGAACCAGTCTGTGCCTGGGCTGATAATTGACCCACAAGTAACGCCGCACTAAGACCAACGGCAAACGGACAAACTAACTTTTTCATAGATACTCCTGTGAATAGCCGTTCTGTTTGAACTATACTGAACACGGTCACAAGTTGCGAATTTTAAAAATAAGAGATAATATAGTAAAAATAGAAAAAGTAGTCAAGAGGCTGAGAAATGATTAAGTTAGAATTTACGGAAGAAGACAAAAGACTGTTGTCTTACGGTCGGTTTAATCACCCGCATCCTAGAGTACAGCTAAAGATGGAAGTTTTATGGTTAAAAAGTCAGGGATTATCTCATCAAAAAATTGCTCAATTCGCAGGAGTTTCAGTAAATACGGTGACAAGCTATATCCGTGATTATCAAGAGGGCGGGATAGAAAAACTAAAAGAAATAAAATTTAATCGCCCGAAAAGCGAGTTAACAGAGCATCAAGGGACAATTGAGGCATATTTTGAGTCAAATCCACCAGCAAGAATAAATGAAGCAGTAAAAAGAATAGAAGAATTAACGGGAATAAAAAGAAGTCCAACGCAAGTCAGAAAATTTTTAAAGTCAATAGGAATGAGGTGTCTAAAGGTGGGAACAATTCCATCAAAAGCAGATGTAGAAGCTCAGGATAGCTATAGAGAAAAAGAGCTAGAACCAAGGCTAGAAGAGGCAAAAGCAGGAAAAAGGGCAGTTTTCTTTGTAGATGCCTCTCATTTTGTAATGGGAGCATTTGTAAATTTTATATGGTGCTTCAAGAGGATTTTTATTAAGTCACCATCAGGGAGAAAACGTTTTAATGTGTTAGGAGCATTAAATGCAATTACCCATGAAGTAATTATGGTAACGAACAGTTCTTATATTACGGGAACTCAGGTTTGTGAACTCCTAGAAAAGATAGCAGAATTAGGACTATTAATACCGATTACGTTGGTATTAGACAATGCTCGTTATCAAAAATGCCGAATTGTGCAGGAGTTGGCAGAATCATTAGGAATAGAGTTACTGTACTTACCTCCTTATTCTCCTAACTTGAATTTAATTGAAAGACTGTGGAAGTTTGTGAAGAAGAAGTGTTTATACGCAAAATATTATGAAGATTTTACGCAGTTTTCTGCAGCAATTTCAGGATGTCTTGAAGATGCTAACGTAAAATATAAGGAGGAGCTTGATTCTTTGCTCACCTTACGATTTCAACGCTTTGATAAATCTCAGATTATGAACGTTTGAAGTATAAGAACACATTAAGGTGAATAAATTGAAAAAACAAGCGAAAAAAGTCTGGTTTTCTGTTGAAGCAAAAATAGGAAAAAGTCTGATTAAGCCCATATTCCGTACTATTTAGAAGAAAATAAATAATTTAAAATTTACACGCTATATGCAGGCATCATTAGCCATCACAACACTAGATATAGACGGAGAAGGAAAGACTATAGTAGTGCGTTTATCAGTGCTTTTGTGCTGCATAAAGAGGCGTACTTTTGTTGATCAGCAGATTGTGATTCCTGAAACCTTTGTGGGGAAGCACTTCTGCTAATCTAGACTTATTCGTATTTATTAAAATTCTTGTTGCCAAGTACGGAATGTGGGATTAAAGATTAGTTGTCCAGAACTAATTAAAGCCAAAAGCTGACTAAATCATCAATACAACTCTTGCTTAATCTTGAGGCTAAAACTGTAATGGCTCCCTTGAAATTTCCTCCAACCCTGCCGAATTGAGAAAATTAGTCCAAATATCAGTTAAACCATTATCCTGGGGCTTAGTGCGTCGGACTTCCGCTAAAGCCGCGATCGCATCGTACCAAATTCCCTGTTCGCCATACCAGGCAGCTTGCTCTAAAATGGTTCCTTTTTTCAACGGTTGCATCGGCGCAATACGACGTACCCAAGCCGCGATCGCCGGATCATTAGGACTTGGTCTGGCTCCACAAATTAAGACCACTGCCCATTGATAAGTCTTGCCGATTTCTAGAGCAGGGCCAGTAGCAGGTAACTGAAAGCCAACCACACCAGAATCTTCAGGCGTTGGTAAATAGATCTGGGCGTGATCTTTTATTCCTGCCTCCCTGATGCTCAAGACAATCTGTTTTGCAGTGGTTTTAGGTAGATAAATCCAAAAAGTAGGACGTTCTGCGAGGGTTAATCCTGTATTAGTATTGGGAACCAGGGCCATCAGCGATCGCTTGGCTGTTGTTTCACTCAACAAGGGATCCTGAGGACAAGATCCTCCTCTCGATCCAGCCCCAGTCGTTTTATGGGGTTCTTGAGCATCAGCAGGCGGTTTGAAAAAGATGGTTGGTAAAGGCCCATCACTTCTAGTCAAGCCCATAGGAGTTTGAGCATTGCTTAACAGAATCCCCGTTATGAAGAGAGCGATCACTATCAACTTAAAGAAATAACGATTATTTAACATATTTATTTCTCCCCAAATTTATAACCACTTTATATATTACCTAGGGCTTGCTGAAAAAAGCTGAAACCTTTACGGAGAAAAATAGTAGGCGAATTAAGAACCGCTAGAATGCACGAAAATAGGGTAGAATGCCTCAAAACCATTGCATTAAGAAGAGAGAAAGCAGATGTACCGAAAGCAACAGTACTCAATTGAAACACCAGAAAACTTGAAAAATCTGTTCGGCGGGCAGTTAGACGAAGAAAATCGTTGGATAGAAATGTCAAAAATGATTCTTTGGGAAGAATATGAGGAAGAATATGCAAAAAACTTCACAGAAAAAAAAGGAGCCCCAGCCAAATCATTTAGAATGGCATTAGGAGCATTAATTATCAAAGAAATTTCAGGAAAAAGTGACAGAGAAACAGTAGAACAAATAAAAGAGAACCCTTATTTACAGTACTTTATAGGAATGGAAAGCTATAGTAGCAAAGAAGCATTTAATGCGTCAATGATGGTTCATTTTCGTAAAAAAATAGGAATGGAATTAATAAATAAAATTAATAAAGAAATAGAAAAAAAAGCGACGGGTGTAGCGTCAGAAAAAAAAGAAAATGAAGGAAAGTTATTGTTAGATGCGACTTGTACACCAGCAGATATAAAATATCCAACGGATATAGGAATATTGAATGATGCCAGAGAAAAAACAGAAAAAATAATAGATAAGCTGTATGAAGAAATAAAAGAGAAAAGGAAAGAAAAGCCGAGGACTTATAGGGAAGTGGCAAGAAAAGAGTACTTAGCCATAGCAAAAAAACGTCGTGTGTCAAAAAAAGAAAGAAGAAAAGGAACAAAAAAACAACTAGGATATATAAAAAGAAACTTGTCTGATATAGAAAAAATGATAGAAGAGGGAGCAAAGTTAGAAAAACTAACGAAAAAAGAGCAAGAAGAGCTTGTAACGATAGGAAAAGTGTATGAGCAACAGTTAGAAATGTATGAAAAAAAGACAAATAAAGTAGAAAACAGAATCGTGAGTGTAAGCCAACCTCACGTGCGTCCAATAGTGCGTGGAAAAGCGGGAAAAGCAGTAGAGTTTGGAGCTAAAATATCGGCAAGTAATGTGAATGGCTTTGTCTTCTTAGACAAATTAAGTTGGGATAATTACAACGAATCGGGAGATTTACAAGCGCGAATAGAAGAATATAAAAGGGAAACAGGATGTTATCCGGAATCGGTTCATGTGGATAAAATCTATCGAACAAAAGCGAATCGAGCTTATTGTAAAGAAAGGGATATAAGAATGAGTGGTCCCCGATTGGGAAGACCGCCGAAAGAGGTGAGCAAAGAAAAAAAGAAAGAGGCACGCTCAGATGAAAGAGTGCGTAATGCCATTGAGGGTAAATTCGGACAGGGAAAGAGGAAATTTAGTCTTGGTCGAGTGATGGCCAAACTACCTGAGACCTCGGAAACGGTAATTGCGATGAACTTTTTGGTAATGAATCTTTCTACTCTACTTCAGAAGACAAAAAGTAAAAAGTTGTAGAGTCGTTTTTCTTGTGAAAAATGGTGTTAATTTTCCTCTCTTTTGTGAGGAGTGATTTGTGTTGACCTTTTTAGACAGAAAGGAACAATAGATTAAACAAAATCTGTATTTTGATTTGTTTCCATAAGGATAAGTTATCTATGCTTTTTCAGTCCATACTTCCCTAACCCACATTTCTTTCGTTTTTTGACTTTTTCAGCAAGCCCTACTTAAGGCCAAGGTCAGTAACGGATCTTTGGAGTAGAGTCCAGCATAGTCACTAATTTGATCCGTTCCTGTACGGAGCGAAAAAAGAATAATACAAGTGAAAGCTCCCAGGTTCATGAACAGGTAAATTAGCAGGTAAAAGACCATACTGGCATACCCTTCATCGGTTCCTGCCGTTAAACCAATCATCACAAAACCGGCTTGGCCAATGGAGGAATAGGCTAACATCCGTTTCATGCTGGTTTGAGCCAAGGCTACCACGTTACCGAGGATCATGAAAAATTAGCCTAGTGGTCTGTCAATTTTCTATTTGTGGATAAAGACGCTTGAGACGGATACGAGCCTCAGCCGTCGTGAATTGCCAATCTACCGACTTTTGGGAATGATTGCGCTGAGTGTACCAAGCCGTTGTTTCTTGCTCTAAAGTTTCCCGATCTGGAATTCGACGAGCTAGGCATTGCCGAGTCATTGCGGACAGCTCGTTTTCAGCAATATTAAGCCAACTGCCATGTTTTGGGGTATGGTGAATTTCCAACCGTTCGACTAGACGACGAGCCGTGGAAGGCTCAAATGCTTCATATAGTGAGGCAAGTTTGTGAGTATTTAGCTGATCACATACTAAAATGACTTTGTCGTTATCAGCATAGTCGTTATCGAGTAAATTCTTAATTTCTGTTGCCCAGTCAACCGATGTTCTACGTTCACTGACAACTGTCTTTCGCCACCCAGACAAGGGTTCTGTAAACATAAAGATATTGGCTGTTCCATTGCGTTCATATTCGTAATCATGCGCCTCTGGCTGTCCAGGTTTGGCTGGTAGAGGAAGGCGGGTTTCTTTGACCAATTGTATAGGTTGCTCATCCATGCAAATCACTGGACAATTGGGGTCATAGGGTCGGTGATAAATTTCTAGAACATCTTCCATGTTAGACACAAATTCGGCACTCTTTTCTGGTGGAATCACGTACATCTGTCGCAGATGAGGTTTTAGTTCGTTTTTTTTAACACTTGACGCACGGTTTCGTGACTAATTGCTGGCACAATTTCTAACTCGACCGCCTTGTCGGCTAGTAACCTCAATGTCCAACGGGCTTGACCAGCAGGCGGTTCTCCACAACGTAAGGCGATTAGTTTTGCTTCTACCTCTCCATCAATAATCGGTTGACGAGGCGGCGTTTTGCGGGGCTTGCGGCTTAATGCTGACTCCACACCTTCATTGACCAATCGCTCCCTGAGATTGGCGACTGTGTTACGGTGACAACTAAAGGCGGCGGCAGCTTCCTCATCCGTCCATCCTTGTCCATTCACATCAATGTTTAACAGAATATTGGCGTGCTTAATTTTGTAAGCCGCTCCCAGGGCGAACGCATCTTATTTTTGAAAGGTAGGCTGGATAAGGGTTTCCGAGAGCATGATTGATTTTTTATGAAACGCTGAAAGTCTTATCAGATAAGGAGTCTAGAATTTAGATGCGTTTGCCCTGAAGCCGCTCCTTTGCCGATGGATACCAAATCTTTTAGGGTCTGACGTTCTTCTTGACTTAATCGGACAATATAGGTCTTGAGCATGGTTACTTATTACGATATCTGTTGAGGTAATGAATAGCCTCTCCATTTTCCTTCAACCCATATCCCGTACTAATTTTGAAAAAATAAAAATAGATTCAAAAATAGCAACAGAATAGTTAAAATAAAAAAGCTAACAAACCGAGGAGAAAATGACCCAATTAAACGTTAAAAATCTCGACCATTTAGGAATAATCGCGGCCGTAGTTGATGAACTAGGTCTAGTGGATTATATCAATGAACAGTTACAAGAAAATGACCGTGCGAAAATCAGTGCGGGTCTGGTGGTTAAAGCCATGATTCTCAATGGCTTAGGATTTATTAATTCTCCCTTGTATTTATTCAGGGAGCATCTCACCTTTGCAATAAGTAGAAATACTTAACGAGGTAAATGAAAGAGTCAAAAAAGGTAATCATTTAAATAGGAACAGCGATGACGAAGGACTTGTGGTACATTGTCAGAATTCCAACTCGCACCAGTAATTTTAAGACGATGACCAATTTGTTTAACTTGAGATTCGACAGAGCCAGAGCCAATGGAAATGCCCTCTGCCTGCAAATAACCATAATTGACAATCCGATGTTTATGCTTGTTTAAATAAATGATAAAATTCTCAGCTTGAGGCTCTGACCATCCCTCAAAATAGGAGATAGCGGCATCCACTTCACCCGTCCAAAGAAAAGACTTGACCTCCTCAATTCGCTGGAATGACCCCCCAACTTTATAGAGGTTTTCAATTAAGTGATACCAGTCCAAAATTTCAATTCGCTCATGTTTCTGTCCTATCTCACGAAATAAGTTCCAGATACCATCATGTCCATCTCCCAAACAAATTAAAGGCTTAGCCAAAATTTGAGAATTAACCAAATCTAATAAAGCCGAGTTATCTTGAAAAAAGGCAGCTACCCCCAATTGATGAAAACTGACTCCTTTATAATCACGCCAAATTAAGGGTTCTCCCTTGGGAGTTCTGAGTCGTACCTTCCCACCATCTATGCTAATTTCTTCGACTTCTGTGTTAGAGCCCGTATTCCGTACTAGTTTTGAAAAAATAAAAATAGATTCAAAAATGGCTACAGAATAGTTAAAATAAAAAAGCTAATAAACCCAAGAGAAAATGACCCAATTAAACGTTAAAAATCTCGACCATTTAGGAATAATCGCGGCGATAGTTGATGAACTAGGTCTAGTGGATTATATCAATGAACAACTAGGAGAAAATGACCGTGCTAAAATCAGTGCGGGTCTGGTAGTGAAAGCGATGATTCTCAATGGCTTAGGCTTTATCAACTCTCCTTTATATTTGTTCAGTCGTTTTTTTGAAGATAAACCAGTAGAACATCTTTTAGGAAAAGGAATAAAAGCCAGCGACCTGAATGATGACCGTTTAGGGAGAGTCTTAGATTTAATCTTTATGGCCGGCATCAGCCGTTTGTTTCTCGGAATTTGTCTAAAAGCCGTAGAAATCTTCAAAATAGTGATGAAAAGTTCCCATTTAGACTCCAGTTCATTATCGGTACAAGGGGAATATAAATTATCGGTGGAGAGAGAAGACAAAGAAAGCCAAATAATCCATATCACTCATGGCTATTCAAAGGATAAGCGACCAGACTTGAAACAATTTGTCTTGAATCTAGTCTGTTGGGGGGATGGCGACATTCCCGCTTTTCTCGAATTAGGAGATGGCAATCAAAGTGATAAAAAAGAGTTTGCTAAACTCTTGAAAAAGTTCAATGAGCAGTGGCAATTCGATGGTTTGTATATAGCAGATTCAGCCTTATACAGTGCCGATAACTTGCAAAAGTTAACCGGCATATACTGGTTATGTTCTGTGCCGAAAACGATTAGAGAAGTGCAGGATGCGGTCAGTCAATTAGCCTCGGAGCAATTCATCACAACTGATTTAGAGGGCTATCGTCTTACCTCCTTAGAAAGTGAATATGGGGGAGTCAAACAACGTTGGATAGTGGTAGATAGCGAGCAAAAAAAAGCTTTAGACCTCAAACAACTGACGAAGAAGACAGAGAAAGCAACGGCTCAAGCTCAAAGACAATTAGAACAATTACAGCGTCAGGAATTTGCTTGTCGGGAGGATGCTTTAACCGCCCTGAGCCGATGGGAGAAGAGTTTAGAATGGCATCTTCTTCAAGACCTAACTGTCGTCGAAAAATGTCATTACGGTCATCGAGGTAAACCCCGTCCCCATGAACAGCCCATTCGTCGTAGCTATCATGCCCAAGCCACTTTCAGCCTCAATAGTGCGAAAGTTCAAGCTTCAGAGCGGGCAGCAGGACGTTTTGTCTTGGCGACGAATCAGCTAGATGGAGACTCTTTGAGCGATGAGCAACTGCTTGTCCACTACAAGCAACAGCAAGGGGTAGAGCGAGGTTTTCGCTTCCTTAAAGACCCTCTGTTTTTGGCGTCCAGTGTTTTTCTCAAAACCCCTGAGCGGATTATGGCATTGAGTTTCATCATGGTGTTGTGTTTACTGGTGTACAGCTTGGGACAACGTAAACTGAGACTGGCTCTGGCAGAGCAGGAGGAGACTGTGCCTAATCAGTTGGGAAAGCCGACTCAGCGTCCGACACTGCGTTGGATTTTTCAGATGTTGAGAGGAGTTCATTGGGTTGTACTGGATAATTGTCCCCAAATAATCAATCTAACGCTTGAGCGAGAGAGGATTTTGCGCTTTTTTGGGGCTACTACTTGTCAGTATTATCTTTTGTCATAATGACTTTTCTTATTTTCTTTGTTCTTTTTTTATGTACGGAATGTGGGCTTCAAATTCACAATCTTTAGCTTGACAGACCACTAGGGCAGTAAAAATCACTTTCCATTCATCGGTGATTACCCCAAAGGCGGTGACTAATAAGCGAATGGCGATCGCAAATCCGGCCGCTTTGGAACCGACCGACAGAAATGCCACCACCGGCGTGGGTGAACCTTCATAGACATCAGGAGTCCATTGGTGAAAGGGAACCGCCGAAATCTTAAAAGCAATCCCCGCAATCACAAATACGAGGGAAATGGCTAATCCGAGGGATTGACCCCCATTTACTGCATCCGTCAATTGGGCCGCGATCGCCTCTAATTGGGTTTCTCCTCCCGACAGACCATAGAGCAGAGAAAGACCGTAAAGAAAAATAGCGGAACTAGAAGCCCCGATTAACAGATACTTTAAAGCCGCTTCATTGGAACGAGGATCACGCTTCATGTAACCCGTCATCAGATAGAACGAAATACTCCGCATTTCCAAGGAAACAAAAATCATCACCAATTCGTTTGCGGCACTGAGAAACATTCCCCCCAACGTCGCCGTGAGCATAATGGCGATAAATTCAGCCAAAGAAGTTCCCGTCTGTTCCACATAACGCACTGACATTAAGATAGTGACCACTGCCGAAAGAGCAATGATCGCCCGAAAAACAATACTGAGATTATCCCCATTAAAGGCTCCCAGAAAACCTATCGGGTCTGCACTATCCCAAGCAAAATAGAGCGCGACAGTAGCTGCCAATAGTCCGGCGATCGCATCCTAAAGTAAAAGTAAAGATAGTTTAATTTTAAGATAATTTCTGTTAGGCTTAGGGAGATTGGCTTAAATAAGGATCAATAATCTCAATTTTGCTCCGTAATTTTATTAAAAAATGCTTCATCAGTCTTGTCTTTTTATCGCTAAATAATAGAACTTAAATCTCTATCAATAATCTAATCTCCCTACTTATTGTTTCAGTATTATGTGTTTAGGAATACCAGGTCAAATTACCGAAATTATCAATCAGGACTTTCAATTAGCCCTAGTAGATATTGCCGGTGTCAAACGGGCGGTGAATATTGCCTGTATTGTAGATGAGCAACATCCCATGGAAAACTGTGTTGGGGATTGGGTCTTAGTTCATGTCGGTTTTGCCCTTAATCGTTTGGATGAAGAAGAGGCCGCCGCTACCTTGCAATTATTAGAACAGTTAGCCGAACTAGAGGAATTTGCCGCCGATGAAGTATTTGCATGAATTTCGAGATCCTCAAAAAGCCGAAGCCCTACTGACTCAAATTCGACAGTTAACGATCGCCCTGGCTCCAACCCATCCGCTTAAAATTATGGAAATTTGTGGGGGTCATACCCATGCCATTTTTAAATCAGGATTGGAATCCCTATTACCTGCCGAGATTGAGTTAGTGCATGGCCCAGGCTGTCCCGTTTGTATTATGCCTAAAGGTCGTCTAGATGAGGCGATCGCCCTGGCTGAAAATCCCCAGGTTATACTGACCACCTTTGGGGATGCCATGCGGGTTCCTGGCTCCAAACACAGTTTATTGCAAGCCAAGGCCCTCGGTGCCGATATTCGCTTAGTCTATTCCCCCCTAGATGTCCTCAAATTAGCTAAGGCCAATCCAAACCAGGAAATCGTTTTCTTTGCGATCGGTTTTGAAACAACGGCTCCCAGTACCGCCCTCACGGTTTTGCAGGCAGAAAAAGAAGGGGTTAAAAACTTTAGTTTATTTTGCAATCATGTTCTGGTGATTCCAGCCCTAGAAGCCCTATTAAGTAATCCCGATTTACAATTAGATGGTTTTGTGGGGCCGGGTCACGTCAGTACTATTATTGGCACGACTCCCTATCAAGTCATTGCCCAAAAATATCATAAACCTCTCGTCATTTCCGGCTTTGAACCCCTAGATATTTTGCAATCGGTTTGGATGGTCTTACAGCAATTAGTAACCCACCGTTGTCAAATCGAAAATCAATATACTCGTCTTGTTCAAGATCAAGGCAATACGGTCGCGCTGGCGGCGATGAATCAAGTGTTTGAAGTGCGAGAAAGTTTTGAATGGCGGGGCTTAGGCGACATTCCCCAATCTGGTCTAAAGATGCGTCCCCGCTATGCCGATTTTGATGCCGAAGCTAAATTTTCCGTTCCCCATCTCTCGATCGCCGATCATCGGGCTTGTCAGTGTGGGGAAATTCTGAAAGGAGTTCTCAAGCCTTGGGAATGTAAGGTTTTTGGCACTGCTTGTACACCAGAAACCCCCATTGGAGCCTGCATGGTTTCATCGGAAGGAGCCTGTGCTGCCTATTACAAATATGGCCGTTTGGCTAAGGGCGATCGCCAATCAGTGCATAAATCTGTCACGTCTCTTCGTTGAAGTTCTGGCTGGCCGGAAAAAAAGGGCTTCACCAATCACCTCTTAATAAGGTATGATGAGAAATTGTGAGTTTTTACTAAAGCGATGAGCCTAAAGCCATGAGCGCACAACTGATCATTAAGTCCATCGAGGCGGAATATCTGAAAACCGATCTGCCCATTATTCACGTTGGCGACACCGTTAAAGTGGGAGTCAAGATCGTCGAAGGTGGAAAAGAGCGTATCCAGCCCTACGAAGGCACTGTCATTGCCATGCGGAATGGCGGTATCAATGAAACCATCACCGTGCGGAAAGTTTTTCAGGGCGTTGGTGTAGAGCGGGTCTTCCTTCTCAACTCACCTCGTATCACTGATATTAAAATTATTCGTCGCGGTAAGGTTCGGAGAGCTAAATTGTATTATCTTCGCGATCGCGTCGGTAAAGCAACTCGGATTAAACAACGTTTTGACCGGGCCCTCTAAAAAATCCAACGACGGCGCACGGACATTAGTGACGAATTAAGTTATTATGATTAAGGAGTTGGGAAAATTCCCTTCTATAACTGCTTAGACTGTGCGTCCTTAGTTCAGTTGGTAGAACGCAGGTCTCCAAAACCTGATGTCGGGGGTTCAAGTCCTCCAGGGCGCGTTGACCACCAATAGCCCTATAGTTCAGTGAATCGGCTCAATACAGCCCAGAGAGTGATCTTGGTTCTGTCGCGACGATATCCTGATATATCACCAGATAACTTCATTTGGAGTGAGAGGTAATACTGTGGCGAAAAAAGAAGCAACCAAACCGGATGTCTCAGATGTGAAAACGGCGATCGCTGGCAATCAGCTTGGCAGTTTTGTTTCGGAGACAAAAGAGGAATTAGCCAAAGTCGTTTGGCCCGCCCGTCAACAACTAATTAGTGAGTCCGTTGCCGTTGTTTTGATGGTAACGCTAGTCGCTACGGTTATCTATCTGGTGGATCACTTCTTCTCGTGGATAGCCAAGCAACCCTTTCTTTTTGGGTAATCCCTGCGATCTAGTGGAGCATTAAGAATATCGAAATGAGTTTTGATGACGATCAATCCCTAGCTGCTGCCCCTCCTCAGGAGAAAACTGCGAAAGCAGCCCGATGGTACGCAGTTCAGGTTGCCTCTGGCTGTGAAAAGCGAGTGAAAGCGAACCTAGAGCAACGTATTCATACCCTGGACGTAGCCAATCGGATTCTACAGGTTGAAATCCCCAAAAATCCGACGGTCAAAATTCGTAAGGACGGCTCTCGTCAACATGGCGAAGAAAAAGTCTTTCCGGGTTATGTTCTAATCCGCATGATTATGGATGATGATGCCTGGCAGGTCGTCAAAAACACCCCCCATGTCATCAACTTTGTAGGGTCTGAACAAAAACGACACTACGGAAGAGGGCGGGGTCATGTCAATCCGCTTCCCCTCAGTATGGGAGAGGTTGAACGCATTTTTAAACAATCAGAAGAACAGGAACCTGTTATTAAGATTGAAATGCAAGTGGGAGACAAAATTATGGTTCTCTCCGGGCCTTTTAAAGACTTTGAAGGGGAAGTGATCGAAGTCAGTCCTGAAAGAAGTAAGCTTAAAGCCTTACTATCCATTTTCGGTCGGGATACCCCTGTCGAATTGGAATTTAACCAAGTGGAAAAACAAAATTAGCAATTAGCAATGGCAAAGAAAGTCGTCGCTCAGATTAAATTAGCCCTGAAAGCAGGTAAGGCCAATCCGGCCCCTCCCGTTGGCCCCGCGTTGGGTCAACATGGGGTCAATATTATGGCCTTTTGTAAGGAATACAATGCTAAAACAGCCGATCAAGCTGGCATGGTTATTCCGGTAGAAATCTCTGTTTATGAAGACCGTAGTTTTACCTTTGTTTTAAAAACACCCCCTGCCTCGGTTTTGATTCTGAAAGCAGCCGGTGGGGACAAAGGTTCTAACGAACCTAACAAGAAAAAGGTAGGAGCCATCTCTCGTGATCAATTGCGAGAAATTGCTCAAACCAAAATGCCCGATCTTAATGCCAATGATATTGAGGCAGCCATGCGGATCGTGGAAGGAACGGCCCGAAATATGGGCGTTACGATTAAGGACTAAAACGAGTTAGCAATTGATAGTTGATAGTTAGCAATTAATAATTATTAATTATTAGTGACTATGGGAATCAACGGATCAATACTGACAATAGTTTAAAGTTTGAAACAAAAATTATTTAGGGGAGAAGTTATTAGCTTCGTTAATACCCAAGGAGAGTAAATCCGATTCATGTCTAAGAAGTTATCGAAACGTTTCGCTACGGCTTTGGCGAAAGTGGATACAAAAAAAGCCTATGACCCGATCGCAGCATTAACGCTCTTGAAGGAGACCGCCACTGCTAAATTTGATGAAACAGTAGAGGTTCATATTCGTTTGGGTATTGACCCTAAATATACTGACCAACAGTTAAGAACAACAGTTTCTCTCCCCAAGGGAACGGGCCAGACAGTGCGAGTAGCTGTTATTGCCAGGGGGGAAAAAGTGGCAGAGGCCAATGGGGCCGGGGCTGATATTTGTGGATCTGAAGAATTAATTGACCAAATTCAGGGGGGCATGATGGACTTTGATGTTCTGATTGCCACCCCCGATATGATGCCTAAAATTGCTAAGTTGGGTAAATTACTAGGCCCCAGGGGCTTAATGCCTTCTCCGAAAGGGGGAACCGTTACGGCGGATGTTACTAGTGCGATCGCCGAATTTAAAGCTGGAAAATTAGAATTTCGGGCTGACAGAACGGGCATCGTTCATGTTATGTTTGGAAAGGCCTCTTTTTCTGTGGATGATTTGCTGGCAAATCTGAAAGCATTACAGGAAACTGTTGACCGCAATCGCCCTTCTGGGGCCAAGGGCCGTTACTGGCGATCCATCTTTGTAGCCGCTTCGATGGGCCCTTCTATCCAAGTTGATATCAACGCATTGCGTGACTACAAACTAGCAGAAAGCTAGGTGTGATTCTTAAACCCAACATTGGCTCTTACCAATGACCGCAGGGGCAACTTGCTTAAATTTGCCTGCCGAGGTTGAAGCCTGAATTCGGTTTTGGATTGTTGCTTTGGACATTTTGGTGTCTCCTGTGATAATTCGACCGTTCTTCAGCCCCGGCGATCGCTTAGGGGTTTTTGTTGTGGGTCAATTGCCGATCAATCCCAAACTGAAGGAGGTGAAAACCGCATGGGAAGAACCAGAGAAGATAAAAATCAGATTATTGCCGAAGTCAAGGAATTGATCGAGTCATCCCAAATGGCGATGGTGATCGATTACCAAGGCTTAACTGTCGCGGAAATTTCTGATCTACGGAACCGTCTGCGCCCCCTAGGGGGAACCTGCAAAATTACCAAAAATACCTTAGTCCATTTGGCTATTGATGGTAATCAGGAATGGAAGCCAATGCAGGAATACCTAAAAGGCACTTCTGCTCTATTACTACTCAAAGATGACTTTGGCGGAGCCATCAAAGCGTATAAAAGTTTCCAAAAAGAAACCAAGAAAACCGAATTGCGGGGCGGTGTCTTAGAAGGTCGTATCCTGACCAAGGCCGAAGTCGAAGCGATCGGGGATCTACCTTCCAAGGAACAGTTAATCGCTCAAATTGCTGGCGCGCTCAATGCTGTCACAGCCAAAATTGCGATCGCTATCAACGAGGTTCCCGCTTCGATTGGACGGGGTATCAAAGCTTATTCTGAAAAAGAATAGGAAATAGTTAAGAGGGAATAGAGAGTAGTTAAGAGAGAATAGGGAATAGGGAATAGTTACTGCTTAATTCTTAGGGTAAATCTATTCACTATCAACTATTAATTATTCACTATCAACTATTCACTATCAACTGTCCATTATTCACTGTCAACAATTTAAGGAGTTTTCCGCATGTCTGCTGCAACCGATAACATTTTAGAACAATTAAAATCTCTCTCCCTCTTAGAAGCGGCTGAATTAGTTAAGCAAATCGAAGAAGCTTTTGGCGTAAGTGCTGCTGCCCCTGTTGCTGTGGCTGCTGTTGGTGGCGGTGCTGCTGCTCCAGCTGAAGCGGTAGAAGAAAAAACCGAATTCGACGTTGTTCTCGAAGAAGTCCCTGCTGACAAGAAAATTGCCATTCTTAAGGTCGTTCGTACCATTACAGGTCTGGGTCTAAAAGAAGCTAAGGATTTAGTGGAATCTACCCCCAAAGCCGTTAAAGAAGCCACTGGTAAAGATGATGCAGAAGCTGTCAAGAAACAACTTGAAGAAGCGGGTGCCAAAGTCAGCGTGAAATAATTTCGCCTTGAACGTTTCAACTTTTAAGCAGATCTGATAATAAAGGTCTGCTTTTTTCTTAGGAGCTTAACCAGGAAGTTAAACCCCTTACCTGAAGATTTTGAATGTCATCACCCATAATGTCTATTATGATCAATTGATGACTAGGCTAATCTCATCGCCTAAATGGCTTAGAAATTGGCGTATTAACCATGGAGGCAAGCATGAAGCATCTTTTTAGAAAACTGGCCGACAACTTCCGAGATGAAGTTTTCTTAGAACGACTTCACTTTTTTGAAAAGCTAGTTGCGAAGATATTAACGATTTGTCTGGTTGTTATTGTTTTTGTTTCATTATTTGATCTAATTAAGATATTAATTGTCGAATTTGCCAACGAACCCTTTGGTTTTTTCAATAAAAGCTTGATCGAGTTATTTGGATTGATTTTAAATATCTTAATTGCCTTAGAATTACTGGAAAATCTGACCGGTTATTTGAAGAAAAATGTTATTCAGGTAGAATTGGTAATTGTCACTGCCATCATTGCCCTGGCAAGAAAGGTTATCATTTTTGATTTTACTAAATATGGGGGAATCGAATTAATTTCCCTCGGATTTGCGATTCTATGTCTAGCGGTTAGTTATTGTCTCCTCAAACGATTTAGTCGCTAGTGTTGGGTCAAGATGTAAGGGAAGAAGAAAAATGAAAATCTGGGGGGTACGAACTACTCGATTATCCCCAGAAACTGTTACAATGAGGCGTTTACTATTTATCCATCCCTATGACTGCGTCATCCCGCTCCTCTTCTGCTGGTTTTTCCCACGATGATTTTGCCAAAGCCTTGGAAAAGCATGATTATCACGCAGATAAGGGACAAATTGTCCGAGGCAAAGTATCTCAGCACACTTCCGATGGAGCCTATGTAGAAATTGGTGGTAAATCCCCTGGTTTTATCCCCCTGCGAGAAATTGGCCTGCATGAGATTGATAATCTAGCGGAAGCTCTCCCTTTAGAGACAGAATGGGAATTTTTAGTGACCAGTGAACAGAATTCTGAGGGGCAAGTACAATTATCCCGTCGTCAGTTGCAGTTACAGCAGGCCTGGGATGAGATTAGTGAAGCAGCAGAGTCTGGTAAAGCGTTACAAATTCGGATCACGGGTATGAATAAGGGAGGGGTTACTGGTGATGTAGCAGGGTTAAGAGGTTTTATTCCGCGATCGCATTTAGTAGAAAAGAATGACCTGGATAGTTTAATGGGTCAACTACTAACAGCCAATATTTTGGAAGCCAATCAGGAAACAAATAAGTTGGTTCTATCTCAGCGCAAGGTAATGCAGGCCCAGGCCATGACCACAATCGCCAAGGGAACCCTCTGTGCGGGACGAATTGTCAAACTACAGCCCTATGGTGTATTTGTTGACCTGAATGGTGTCACTGGATTACTCCACATTACCCAAGTGAGTGGCACTCGCATTGAAGCCCTAGACAAAGTTTTTCAGTATGGGCAGGAAGTTCAAGTGGTTGTTTTGGATATTGATGAGTTTAAAAATCGAATTTCCCTCTCCACTAAAATTCTTGAAGCTTATCCGGGGGAACTACTGGAAAATTTTGAAGCAGTTATGGACAACGCTTCAGAACGATTTGAACAAGCTCAGGCCAAGTTAGCAGAAATGGCCTAAATTCGGTCGATCACCAATACCTCTGAATTAATATCTGAACTCATGTTACCCTTAAGGAAATTCCACCCACCAAGATGGAATCCCTAATTGAAATTCAGTTCTTCAGCTATGTATTTTAGGTTTTCCCAGGATATTGAAGCACTACTCAATCATGTTGCCCATCATTCCCTAACCCTAAAGGATATTCTGGCTGTCACCGCAGAGCGAGGTTTTTGTTTAATTATTGCCCTTCTCGCACTGCCTTTTATTTTTCCGATTCCCCCTGGGCTGACAGGAATTCCAGGGTTAGGCATCTTGCTGTTATCACTACAGATGCTAGGGGGTTATCATCGCCCCTGGTTACCCCAACGAGTTGCTAATTTTCCCTTTCCCCAAGGCATTGCCCAACAATTACTCCGCCAAGTCAAATCTTTAACCCGTATTTTAGAAAGAATTACCCGTCCTCGGTTATTAAGCCTGGCGGGTAATCCCTATATGTGGCGCGTTAATGGCCTTATTATTGCCTGGTTAACGATCCTATTAATGCTACCTATTCCCTTTACCAACCCGCTACCCGCGATCGGAATTTTGTTGTTAGCGGTGGGGATGTTAGAAATGGATGGCCTCTTGATGTGCGTTGCCTATGGTTGGACGGTGGTCATTACCTTGGGCCTTTTCCTGATTGGCTCTAGTCTTTGGGAGGCGATCGCCCATTACTGGCATTAGCGTTTTGAGCAAATTAGGTGTTGGAATATTGAACAACCGCTTGTAGGCTGACCAATTGGCTCCAGGTGAGATCGGAGTCTTGATAACCCCAGGGATTGCGAAGATGGAATTGTCCGGTCGTGCTGTTGTAAGCCGTAATGGTGTAAGCATGGCCATTGACCACTAAACCACCGCCATCACCATAGACGAAACCAGCCGTGAGAATTTGATTAGAGTTGACTAGGTTAATCAGCGAAGTCTGAGTCATCGACGTGGTAGCAGAAAGGGTTTGAGAAGTAGTAGATAACCCCGTTACTTGCTGAATCACCAGATCCATCCAGCCGCTTTCAATCGCTGCATAGGAATTAGTGTTGTAGTAAGCATTATAGTTAGGGCGACTCCAACCGGATTCAGCTAATTGAGCATAGGCCTTTTCAGCCAGGGCGACCCATAGTTCATTACTGGTATTGGTATAGTTACTGCCATAGCTGGCATAGACAAACTTACCATTACTATCCGTCGGTAAATAGCGATCAACAGTAACATAGTCGTTAACTCCATTTTTCAAAAACTTCACGGTAAAGGTATTGTCCCCATTGTCGATGAACATATCTTGAATGTAGGACGGTTTTTCCTGAGCAATGGAAGAAAGGGTGGAGAGATAATAACAATCTCCTACCATGCCCTGTTTGATGTCATTGACATTAACACCGTTTTGGAAAAGTGACCCCTGAGCATACTGATAGCTATAGCTGGTGTCGGGGCAATCTGTACCCAAAAACCATTTATCTACCAAATTTGTCATCTGTGCATCAGTACTGCCTGCAAATAAATTGCCGACACCGGAAGTCGTATTGGCAGTATTGCCGTTAACCAGATTATTAGATAGAACATAAACAAAATCCTGCATTCCTAGCAGTTGTTTACCATTAGTGACCAACGCTTTCAAATCAGTGAACTCAGTGCCATCCACCAAACTGTTGTCCTTGGCACTATTAAACAGATCAATCATGTCTTGACGAGAGAGACTGCCATCGGTGGTTAGGTTACTGCTTAAACTGCTCAGTTCTAGATCTTTAATATTTTGGCTGCACCAATCGGCTAAGGTTGTTACACTAAAACTACCGGAATTTGTATTATTTGCTTCATTACTTTCTGAGACTGTACTGCCACTATCAGCCTGGGCAAAGAGATAATAAGCTCCTTGATTTAAGCTACTGGCTAAGGTCAGGGAGACGGAACGATTGGTATTCGCTCCTGCTGCTAGGCTAGAAACGGTATCCGTTCCAAGAACTGTATCAGCCCCATCTAAAAGAGTATCCGTAGAAAGATAGAATTTAGTTAAATTGGAGGCCGCAGAGGCATTACCGAGATTCGCGATATTATAGTTCAGACTTAAAGATGTTCCACCAACAAGAACACTACTGGGGGCGATCGCATTAATGGTTAGATCGGCCTTGGCAGCGGCATTAATCGTAATGGCTTTGCTAATTAAATTATTACTTTCGTTCGATTCAATAACTTGATTATTACCATCGGCCTTGGCAAAAAGATAATAATTGCCTGGGGCTAAACTACTATTGACCGTCGCTGAAAAGCTAATATTTTTAGATTTACCTGTGGATAAGGAACTAACGGCACTGCTTCCTATGAGGGTATCGGCAGCGTCCAAGCTATTATCGGTGGAAAGATAGAATTGCGTATTATTCGAGGCGGCGGTTGCATTACCTTGATTATTGACTGTATAACTAACGCTAAGCGTGCTACCCGCATTGACCGAGGACGAGGAAGAGAGAGAACTGATCATTAAGTCAGGAATACTGTTGGCGGCGGGTGCTTTGACTTGAACATTCGCACCAATAGACTGAGCAGAAAGACCTGTGATACTATCTGCTGAGTTGAGATTCCTAGGACTGCTACCTGGCACACTCTGATCTGAACCGAAACGATCCAATCGATTATGCACACTGACGCTTGTAGGAGCGACGAACTCACCTAAGTTATCTCTTTGCCCACCATTCAGCACTAACTCAGATTTGGAGTGAATACCCTGTAAGGTATCTTTCCAAAGAGAGAGACTATCTTCAAGACTGGCGAAGGAAGAAACAATGGGAGAAGTCGATTCAGTGAACATAATTTTAACCCTTTAACTTTTTAAGTAGCTCCTAGAAACAGTGTCAAATCATCTTATATTTTAATCTGACAGGTGAAGATCAGAGATAAAGCCGTCGTTGTGTTTGAGATTAATTAGCAATCTTGGTAAATTTTTTAAGTAGCGTGTAATATTGTTACTGTTATGTATATCTTTGTTTGTAAAAGGTATTTTGAAGGGAATTGCCGGTTGAGAAATAATGTAAAAAAATAACCCTATCCTTGATCATAGAAATAATAGGTAAGTGCTTCAAAACGTCATCCTAAAGTCAACTTCATTCGGTACACTTAAGTTTTATCACGGTCTATTAGCAGAAACCGACTGTAGGTTCCCGTAATTTTTTCTCGTTTTTCTAGAAATACTCCGTATTTTTCCTGAGCCACCCTCAAAAAGTTGCTAATCTACGTTTTTGGATCATCTATTTTTTGATCTCAATGGTTCAGTAAATAAGCTTAATACAAACTGTAAATTCCCGTAATTTCCACTATTTTTTCTAGGGATACTCCGTATTTTCCTTGATTGATGGCGATCGCTGTATTCCTTTGAAACTGAATGCCCTTGATCAGCGGGTAGTGATTCGATAGTAGTGGTGGCAGCTTAAGCCTTTGCTCAGTAGCTAGACAAAATTAATTACATAGTTGGTTCCAACTTCTCTTAAGATTTTTTCCAGACATTCTACAAAAGTTTTCCAGTCTTTGTAAGCGTCTAGGGGGAGCCACTCATACTTGATGAACCGCCATAAAATTTCAATGAGATTCAACTCTGTGGCTCTTATCACACTATTAAGAATGGTTCCGCCCATCATGGTAAGCCCAAAAATCTATGTAAAGACTGTGGTCGCCAGTTTGTTATTAACTCTAGTCAGAAGAGAGTTTCAGAACAGACAAAACCATTAATTAATAGGCTCCTACTAGAGCGAATTTCTCTACGGGGAATTGAAAGAGTCACAGGAGTAAGTTGGTCATGGTTACAGAATTATGTTAATGATAAATTTGCTGCGGTACCTCGTCAGATAAGCGTTTCAGAAAAAGCGCGAGGAAAATTGACTATCGAATGTGATGAGCTTTGGTCATTTGTTTTCTCCAAAGAAAATAAGTTTTATGTCTGGTTAGCTATAGACAGAACAACAAGAGACATTGTTGGTTGTTATATTGGGGACAGAAGCCGTGCATCAGCCAAAAAACTTTGGGCAAGTTTGCCTGCTGTTTACCGACAATGTGCCGTTGCTTACACGGATTTTTGGGTATCTTATGAGAAAGTTATTCCCAGTAAACGTCATCGAGCAGTCGGTAAAGAGACGGGACAAACTAATCATGTTGAAAGATTAAATAATACCTTTCGACAACGAATCTCTCGACTGGTGCGAAAAAGCCTCTCTTTTTCCAAAAATGTGGAAAATCATATTGGGGCAATTTGGTACTTTATACACGACTACAATGCCCAATTAGCAAAGGCTTAAGCCGCCACCACTACTATCGAATCACTACCCAAATGGAAACTAGCTCAGACTCTACTTGTGTGTACACACTTGGTCTATGGGGGGAAGTCCGTTTTGCTTGAGGGAATACATCTTATATCTCAATGGCGATTGCCTTATCTTTTATTTCGAGTTTTGTAAAGTAATGTAACAAAGTTGTTAAGCTCTATTGCAATGTCAACAAAAGAGGCGCGATCACCTTTCTTTCCACTAGAAAGCTGTGATACCATGCGATTCGTACTCACTTACGATTTTAAGAGAATTTAGGAGAAAGACTTTGGTACTACGGGTAGCAGTTGTCGGAGGAGGCCCCGCTGGTTCTTCCGCAGCCGAAATTTTAGTCAAAGCGGGAATTGAAACCTACCTGTTTGAGCGCAAACTAGACAACGCCAAACCCTGCGGTGGTGCTATTCCCCTCTGTATGGTCAGTGAGTTCGAGCTTCCTCCTGAGATTATTGACCGTCAGGTTCGGAAAATGAAGATGATCTCGCCTTCCAATATTGAGGTAAATATCGGTCAAACCCTCAATCCTGATGAGTATATTGGAATGTGCCGTCGGGAAGTTTTAGATGGGTTTCTCCGCGATCGCGCTGAAAAGCTAGGCACGAAGGTGATTAATGGCACGGTCTATAAGCTCGATATTCCTAGCAACGATACGGCTCCCTATACCTTGCACTATGCGGATCACAGCAATGGTTCTGCCGATGGAGAAATGAAGTCTCTGAAGGTAGATTTGGTGATCGGTGCGGATGGGGCTAATTCTCGTATTGCTAAGGCCATTGATGCGGGTGACTATAATTATGCGATCGCTTTCCAGGAACGCATTCGTTTACCGGAAGACAAGATGGCCTACTACGAAGACCTAGCTGAAATGTATGTCGGTGATGATGTTTCTCCTGACTTTTACGCTTGGGTTTTCCCCAAATACGACCACGTTGCGGTGGGTACGGGAACCATGAAGGTCAACAAGGCAAAAATCAAAGACCTCCAGCGTGGTATCCGTGAGCGGGCAGCCAAAAAACTAGAAGGTGGCCAAATCATCAAGGTTGAAGCCCATCCTATCCCCGAACATCCCCGTCCTCGTCGAGTAGTGGGTCGTGTGGCTCTGGTGGGTGATGCGGCGGGAACTGTCACCAAGTCTTCGGGTGAGGGCATTTATTTTGCGGCAAAATCAGCGCGGATGTGTGCGGAAACGGTTGTCGCTACCAGTAATAATGGTCAACGGATTCCGACGGAAGCTGATCTCAAAACCTATATCAAGGAATGGGATAAGCGGTATGGCATCACCTATCTGGTGTTAGACATTCTGCAACGGGTTTTCTATCGCACCGATGCGACCCGCGAGGCGTTTGTGGAAATGTGTGCCGATATTGATGTTCAACGTTTAACGTTTGACAGTTATCTGTATAAAACGGTTGTGCCAGCTAATCCGTTGGTGCAAATGAAGATTACAGCGAAAACGATTGGGAGTTTGTTACGCGGCAATGCGTTAGCTCCCTAATTAGTTAATTTTCGGTAAGATGGAAGGGTGGGTTTCGGCCCACTCTTTTTGATAAAATTCTAATCTTCTTATCTGTCTTATTTATTTTGATGAAACCTTAGAAGATTTTAAGGATTATTTGTAACCTAGCTTTTTGTATTTTTAAAAATTTATAAGGAGAATTAATTATGTCTCAAACTATTGGACAAAATTTTTTACAAGATAGTGAAAATTTCTCTGAATTGGAGTTATTATCATTACTTTCTAAGTTACCTAATTCATTAAAATTAGAAATTTTACATTACACAGAATTTTTAGTGAATAAATGCTCCGAAAATGATAGTACAAAAAAGCGTAAGGCTGGTTTACTAAAAGGAAAAATTTGGATGTCAGATGACTTTGATGATCCTTTAGAAGAATTTGAGGAGTATATGTAATATGAAATTTTTACTAGACACTCATGTTATGCTTTGGTTTTTAAATGATGATGCAAAATTAGCACCAGAAGTTCGAGATAAAATTGAAAAGTGTAATCAAGTTTTTGTTAGTATTATTTCTCTTTGGGAAGTTGCCATAAAACTTAATATTGGTAAGCTAAAGCTAAAGTTAGATTTTCGAGATTTATCTAAGGCTTTAGATGATTCAAATATTATAATATTAAATGTTATTGTGAGTGATTTTTCCGCTTATATTAATTTGCCTTTACATCATAAAGACCCATTTGATCGAATTTTGATTTCTCAAGCGATTAACCGTTCTATGACACTGGTAAGCCAAGATTCTATATTTAATCAGTATCCTGTTAAACTATTAGAGTTATAAAAAAGCTAAAATTTTTACTTTTTGTTGTATGATTTTTGAGGGGAAACTAAACAAGTATAACTCACCCGAAGACTAACTCCCTTTATACAGATTTTTTTATCGGAGCTTAACAATGCAATTTTTGTAAACGCTTTTTTTACGAAGTGGCTAACACGGAAATAGAAATCTGTGTTGATGATAAAGATAAATATCCTGTGCGCCATAATACTTATTGGAATATTTATTGTTCACGAAAAGAAAATTCCTGATTCACTTTATGATTGCATATTCGTGAATTTTGGGTAAAATGGAATGGTGGGTCTCGGCTCACTTATTATTTTTATTTTCTTTCTAAATCTTTAAATTATGCGAATTAAGCCGAAAGATATTGAAATTGATCCTAACCTTCCTAAGTATCCTTTTGATAACGATCTGTTAGACCGCGAGGAAGAAATCGAAAATTTAACTCAGATTATTTGCAAGCTTGAAGCGCCTTTAGTCTTAGCGGTTAATGCTCCCTGGGGGACAGGAAAAACCACGTTTATTCGGCTGTGGTGTGCTTATTTAGAACAACAAAGTTTAGATTTTATTTGTTTTAATGCTTGGGAAACCGATTTTGCAGAAGATCCCCTAATTGCTTTAATATCTAAATTAGATAAATGGGTTACTAATAATGGAAAATCTCAGAATGCAAAATGGGATAAGTTTAAAAAAGATATATTACCTAAAATTCTAAAACGGTCTCTAATTGCAGGTGCAAAAGTGGCTACTGTTGGAGCTTTAGATATGGAAAAAGACTATGAAAAAATTATCGCTGATTTCTCAGGAGATATCACAGGAGATTTAATAGATAAATTCAATGAAAAGTCTCAAGCAATTACACAATTCAAGGATGTAATTAAAAAAATTCTGGATAAATTACCAAAGGAACAAAAAAATCTAATTATCTTTATTGATGAATTGGATCGCTGTCGTCCAACCTATGCAATTGAGTTACTAGAAAGAGTTAAACATTTATTCGATATTGAAAGATTAGTTTTTATTCTTTCTACTGATCTAGGGCAACTTTCTCATAGTATTTGCGCTGTTTATGGAAATAATTTCGAGTCTAAAAAATATCTCAAACGTTTCATAGATTTAGATTATTCTTTAAAAGAACCTGATCTTAAGAAATATATTGATAGTCAATTTAAAACATTACAGATTAATACAAATTATTACGATCTTGTTGGTTTAACCCTCTGTATTACAAAAATATTTGGGTTTAAACTGAGAGATATTAATTTTTTAGTGACAAGAATGAAATTGCTATTTCTTCCTATGTCTTCAAATCAATTTGAACCAATATATATAACCCTCATTGCTCTAAAACATTCCAACGAATCTCTCTACCAAGAATACATACTCAATGCTGAAACATCAAATAAAATAATTACCTTGCTGATTGAAGGAGTATCAAAAAATAAAGATTTACATTTTGATTCTGGAGTCCTAATTTCAATATTCTCATATTTCATAATTTTTGAAGAAAATCCACAACAAGAGAAAGAATTAGTTGATAAGTGCGAACTATTTTTGTTATCATTAAATAAAGAAAATAATAATAGCTATTATCACTCTGAAGAAATAGCTACTTATGTTGGTCGTCTAAGAAGCGAGTTACGCTGTTATACTCTTCGTCGTTACAATGTCATGAGAACAATCATCAGACATATTGAGTCATTGAATCGTATCAACATAAATTAATTGAACTAATTTGTAAAATTTAGGCGTAGGGTGAGCTAGAGAACCGTAACCCACCATAAAATTAATTTATACAATCGACCTTTAAAATAAACAAATGTAAAAAATCTTCAAGAAATTCGACAACATTAAAATGTTTAACTGTCATATTTGCTATTCAGAAGAATCTCATACCGAATATGTTAACGAGATTTTTGAAATTGACAGACAGTTTCATCTAGTCGAAAATATTCCCGCAACCGTTTGTTCTCGTTGTGGTGAAGAAATCTTTAGCAATGAAACCACAGAAACTATTCGAGTTATGTTACACAGTCAACAAAAGCCCTTAAGGGCGATCAATAAATAAACAAAAACCCTTAAGAGCGATCGCAGTTGATGTTTTTGCCTATCCTGTCCAAATCTAAAATAAATTCAAATGATCAAACTTTATACACAAATTGCTCTTACAGAAGATCTACCTAACTATGGACTAAAAAAAGGCGATACCGCTATGGTTATCGAACATTATCCAATGCCTGAAGGCCAAGAAGACGGCTATAGCTTAGAAGGCTTTGATATTCCTATTTCAGGCATAACGTTGGAAGTTAAATCCTCCCAAATTCAACCCACAAACTTTAATTTTTAACCAATAAAACTACACCATGAAAACTTATCCCACCTTTCAAGAAGCCCTAGATACCGTAGAATCCCTAACCATTGATGAACAAACCATGCTCATCGAAATTATCCAAAATCGTTTGAGACAACAACGACGACAAGAACTTATAGAAAATGTTACCCAATCCGAACAGGATATGCTCAGGGAAATTTTCATCGCGGCCCAGTAGAAGATTTAATGATAGATTTAGAAGAAAATCAAAACCTCAAAAATTTAAGTCCTTTTACTTGTTCCCTACCCCGACCCTCGAATTTTGATCATTTCCTCCGAATTAGTTTTAGTAATTCCTAAACTACCCAATCTAGCCGATAGTTTGCTCTATTTGACCTATCTTCAAGAAGCCGTTAATTACTTCCAATCGGAACACAAATAATACACTAAACTGGTACACAATTTGCCCACTTTAAGCCGCCACGATTTAAAGTGCATGGTGATTTTACTCAAAGCTCTATAACAACGGACTTAAGCCCCTTGCCCCTATACGTTATAAGTTTAGAAACGGCTCACAGCCAAATCTCAACCATAATCATCAATCACTGACTTTTTCGGCTTAAACTAGGAAGAAACTCAGTGTTTATTGCCAAACTATTACCATGACTACCCATTTTATTACTGCTGAAATCGATCTCAATAATGCCACTATTCCCTTGCAACAGGCTATTAACGAAGAGTTGAGTAAACAGGGAGAACCCCTACGCTGGGCCATTACTGAAGTAAATACCATCACCCAAACGGCTCAGATTGAAGCCATTGTCACCACTGGCCAAGTTCAATCCTAATTCAATGACAAGTTATAACGTTGCTCTGATTATTCCGACGGGTATTGGTGCGGCTTTAGGCGGTTATGCGGGGGATGCTTTACCGATCGCCAGGGCTATGGCTCAGATCTGCGATCGCCTGATTACCCATCCCAATGTGATGAATGGAGCGCAACTCTATTGGCCGATTAACAATGTACTTTATGTAGAAGGTTATGGCCTGGATCAATTTGCCCAGGGGGTTTGGGGACTGCAACCGACTCAACCCAGCCAGCCGAACCGCATTGGTCTGATTTTGGATCAAGGGATTGAATCCGATCTGCGATCGCGGCATCTTCAAGTAGCCGAGGCAACCAGGGCCACGTTAGGACTAACCCTAACCGATTACGTGATCACCGATGCCCCTTTAGCCGTTGAACTGAGAACCTCACCATCGGGGGCCAGTTGGGGAACCATTGGGAATCCCGATAGTTTATTACGAGCCGCCGAAAAATTAATTACTCAAGCCCAGGCAACAGTGATCGCGGTGATTGCTCGTTTTCCCGATCAGGTGGATCAAACGGTTCTGGATAATTACCGTCATGGTTCAGGGGTTGATCCGCTTTCAGGGGCCGAAGCCGTTATTTCCCATTTAATCGTGCGGCAATTCCAAGTTCCCTGTGCCCATGCCCCTGCCCTCAGTCCCTTACCCCTCGATCCCACCATTTCTCCCCGTGCGGCGGCCGAAGAAATTGGTTACACCTTTCTGCCCTGTGTATTAGTCGGACTCAGTCGCGCCCCGCAATTCGTCAAGTCCGAGCAGGGAAACAAGGATACACTCTGGTCAAAGCAGGTTAATGCTTTGGTGATTCCCGCTAGTGCCTGTGGTGGAAGTGCTACCCTGAGTTGGGGGCAAATTCAGGCTCCATTCGCCCCATCACCTTTGATCATTGCCGTCAGCGATAATCAAACCCAGATGCAAGTCCCACCTGAAGCTTTGGCAATCAAAGCAATTAGGGTAAACTCGTATTTAGAAGCCCTGGGCGTTTTAGTGGCCCATCGGGCTGGTGTGAATCTTGATTGTTTTCATCCTACCTTTTCTACAATGCACTGTTTAAGCTAATTTAAACTAAATCTGTGACCCAATCTAACCCGTCTAATTTTGATCCCTTGACCCGCACCCAAATTCTGATGGTCATGGGCATAACCGCCGTTATTCTGCTAGTGATCGCCAAAATCTGGCAGAAGTTAGGAGAAATACCCCTCCTCAGATGGCAAGTAACTTGGCAAGCGGGACTAGAAGGTCTAGGGTTAGCGGCGGCGATCGTCTTAGCCAGTGGTATTATCTATCGACTTTGGCCCGCCTATCGTCACAGTGCGGATGCTTATTTAGAGTTAGTCATTAAACCCTTAGTCTGGCCCGATCTAATTTGGCTGGGACTATTGCCCGGCTTAAGTGAAGAACTCTTATTTCGTGGCATTATGCTCCCGGCCTTAGGTTTAAATTTAACTGCCGTTATTGTTTCCAGTCTTGTTTTTGGCGTATTGCATTTAAGCGGGTTGCAACAATGGCCCTACGTCATTTGGGCAACGATTGTGGGCTTTGCTTTGGGTTATACGGCCTTGGTAACGGGCAATTTAATGGTTCCTATTGTGGCTCATATTGTGACCAATTTAGTCTCTAGTAGTCTCTGGAAGCTCAATCAAGGGCTGAGAAAGCCGCTCTTATGATGAAAATTTTAATACAATGAGAGTTAATTTTTGCAAAAATAGCCTACCTTTAGAGGCTCCTAGTTTTTCCCATTGGTTTGGGACAAATGTGCGGGGTTACGATGTGTTCTCTCGTACGTTATTCGGTAGTCAAGCTGCCCTACAGGTTGTTCTTTTAGCCACCAGTTTATCAGTCTTTATCGGGGTTCCCTTGGGTTTAATCAGTGGTTATTTAGGGGGGAAAGTTGATAAATTATTACTCTTCTTAATGGATACGATTTACACCCGGCCTGGCCTCTTGTTATCCATTACCCTGGCTTTTATTTTGGGACGCGGTATTCTCAATGTGGCGATTGCCCTCCATTAGACACAAGTTATTAGTACTGCTTACCAGAGATTATTCTGTCAAAGATTATTAGAAAAATATTGCTGATAAAGGGGACAACTTGGTTTGGCCTCCTCTCCTGTAAGAAGAATTAACCCCATACTCTCCAAACGATACGTCACCATTGGTTCTAAGGTAATCGCTTGCGGACTATTGACAACTGCTTTCATGCCAGCAGCCAATTCAGGATGAGCTTGTAAACTATTCCAGTAATGACGTAGATGATGGCTATAAATACCGCCTTGGGTCGGAGCTTCCGCTAATAATTGGCTTGGTGTTAGTTGTTCCGTTTTTAACGTTTCTAGGGCCAAACGCAGCAGATAGGGATGCCCCCCCACGAGGCTAATCAGAGCTTCGATAAACCCTTGTAACTCAGTTTGTTGGCCTTCCGTAAAACCGTAGGATTGCAGTAAAAGATTAACCTGAGCTAAATTAAAACCCGTTAACTTAATCTGTTTGCCCACATTAAAGGGAGATTGGTTTGAGTCTAATTTGAGATAAACTTCAGTGGAGTTAGCAATAATCAGGCGCAAATTCTGCCAAATGGGTAAACTATTGCCTTCTTCATGCCAATAACGCAACATCGGAAGGAAATCTTGAGCAATATCAGGATATTCAAAGATTTTATCTAAATTGTCTAATCCTAAAACGAGAGGCTGGGAAAGTTGTTCCAAAAGATAATTTTGAAAATAGGTTTTACAACTAACGAGACTGCCAAATAGGTCTTCATCCCAATAGTCGTCTAGTTGAGGTTTCAGTTTTAATTCACGGCTAATATTGGCACAAAACCAACGCAGAAATTTATCTAAACTGCTGAACATAGCACTCTCCGCTACTTGGAAGTTTAAATAGACACTCTGTAAATTAGCCGTTTCAGCTTGGGAGAGAATTAATTTTAATAAAGCGGTTTTGCCCATTTTTTCTGGGGCTTTGATATGCACTAATCCGCCTGGCTTCAGAATGGATTGTAGGCTTTCCTGTTCAATGGGAGGACGCGGGATATATAGGTTAGCATTCCCATTAAGATTGGTTGTTAAAACAGAATTCGGAATGACCGTTGAGGCGGGAGTACGAGCCTGCTGCCACTGGGGATATTGAACTTCTTTAAACCATTCTCGCAAGATTTGAAATTTTCCTGGCCCTTTACTACTGGGATCAAGTTCAGGACAGCCTTTAGGTTTATCTTTAGCAAAATAGCCATAGATCTGGGTCATTTGCTTTTTATAGGTTTCGTGACTAGCGGCCTCGGCTAATTCCCAAATTTCTGTGTCAGATTTTCGCCAGTTTTCGTAGGCAAAACGGGTTAAAAAGACTTCTTTGTTTTTGCCATGAATGTCGTAATCCTGGGCGATGTCTTGTAAGAATTGATCCCAGCCGGATGGTTTCATGTTCTTTACGATTTAACTAAGCTTGATCAATTTCTGCCAAAATGTCCAAGGATTCTTGACAGAGTTTTTCATGGAAAGAGCCATTACTAGCAAAGATGCCTCCCCACTGACGGACATCGCCTCGATTGTAGGTGACAGGTTCGCCATTAAAGTAGGTGAATTTTCCGCCAGCTTCTGTCAGGATCAGTTCGGGTGCAGCAAAATCCCAGTCTTTAGCGGCCGATTTACCCGATAGGGAAATATAAATATCTGCTTGCTTTTCTAGGATAGCCACAATTTTACAGCCCACACTACCGACATAGTGGCGATCGCTGAAGGGAAGACGCTCAATTAGATCCTGAAAACGTTGATCGCGGTGGGTACGACTGACAACCAGAGTCAGGGAATCAAGAGTCGGTTGGGGGAATAGCTCAATTTTCTGCAATTCTCCCGATTGAGTTTCTACAAAAGTGCCTTGACCTTTCACAGCGAAATATAACTTTTCAGCTTCAGGAACTCCGACAACGGCAAGAACGGGGTGTTGTTGATAAGCCAGGGCAATATGGAGGGCGTATTCTCCGGTGCGATCAATAAAATCCCTGGTGCCATCGAGGGGATCAATAATCCACACCCAATCCTGGGGCAAAGGTTCGCTTCCTTCATGGGTTTCTTCACTAAGATAGCCAAATTGTTCTAGCCCAAAAGCAGCCTGGAGTTTTTCTAAAATGTACTGATTGGCGGCCTTATCGGCGGCGGTGACAGGGCCGTCTTTTTTATTTTCCTGAACATCGAGGTTAGCGGCAAGACTACCGTGATAGTAGGAACGCAAAATCTCCATAGCTCCCCAGCCCACACTACGGACAGTCGGGATCATGACGGCTAAATCGATGGTGGTATGAGTCACAATAATTTCCTAATATTTCCTAGAGATGAGAGGTTAAGGACAAAGATTTTCAAAAAATGCTCAGTCTATAATATCACCCCATCTAAATGGGTCTGGGTCAAAATGGTCTGTTGTAGGTTTGCTCCATTCAGATTGGCCCCACTCAAGTTCGCTCCGGTCAAATCAGCCTGACTGAGATTAGCCTGTTCTAGATTCGCCCTAGTCAGATTAGCATAACGAAAATTAGCCTTCTTCAGATTGGCCCAACGCAAATCTAAGCGATCGCCGTCAATATAGCTAAAATCGGCTTCTAGGGCATAGGCTTGTTGAAAATGGGCCCGCACTAATTTGGCTTGACATAAATTAGCCCGATAGAGATAAATTCCCTGGGCCTCTGCTTCCGTAAAAATACTTTGACTCAGATCGGCTTGATTAAAATTGGCTTCCTGTAAGGCCGACTCACTGAGATTACTGCGTTGTAACAGGGCGCGACAACCGTTAATCCGTCGCAGATTCGCTTGACGAAGATTGGTCGCAATCAGATTGGCTTCACTGAGATCCGCTTCACTGAGATCGGCAAAACGGAGATCCGAGCCGATTAAATTAGCTCTTTGTAAATTAGCGTAGGGAAATTTGGCCTGGACAAGATTGCAATTAGTAAATTGAATGCCAGCTAAATTGCTATGGCTAAATTGATAACCGTGAAGATCCACACCGCTCTGGTGCAGGGGAATTACCTGGCGATCGCCGCGATCTAGATCACGATAAATCAAACTTTTGCCATTCATGATCTCCATTCTTTTAATGTGAATTGCAGCTTAGAACGCGCTTTGTAGTGATTTTGACTCTATTATAGGAGCAAGGGGTAATGCTAATCTCTGAAGTGAATTACTTTAATTCATTAAAAAGTTTAATTAAAAAGAGTTAATTAACGGCCCTCAGACATCGAATAGAGTATATCGCCTTACTCCCCCAGTCTCCCCCTCTCCCAGTCTCCTCTATGGCATTAATTCAATGGTACCCTGGCCACATTGCCAAGGCTGAACGTGAACTGAAAGAACAACTCAAAAAAGTGGATGTGGTTTTAGAAGTGATCGATGCCCGTATTCCTTTGGCTTCTCACCATCCCCAAATTATCGAATGGATCGGCAGCAAACCCCGTCTTGTCGTGCTCAATCGGGTGGATATGATCCCAGAAAAACTGGGCAAGGAATGGTTAAGCTGGTTTCGGAACCAGGGAATTGAGGCCTATGGGGCCAATGCCAAACAGGGAGAAGGGGTGAAAGCGATTAGTAAAGCGGCTCAAGCAGTGGGGATAGCCATTAATGAAAAACGGCGATCGCGGGGAATGCAACCAAGAGCAGTACGGGCCGTGGTGGTGGGTTTTCCTAATGTGGGTAAATCGGCTTTAATTAATCGCTTACTAGGGCGCAAAATTGTGGTCAGTGCTAGAAGGGCGGGGGTAACGCGACAACTGCGCTGGGTTCGTATTTCGGATACTTTAGAACTATTAGACGCACCAGGGGTGATTCCCCTTAAACTGGAAAATCAAAATGACGCGCTAAAATTGGCCATTTGTGAAGATATTGGAGAAGCTGCCTATGAAAATCAACTTGTTGCGATCGCCTTTATTGACTTATTATTCTCCCTAAATTTATCAGCTTTTCTAGAAGATCGTTATCAAGTGCCGCCCCAGGAAATGACCGCCGAATCTTATTTACACCAGTTAGCCAGCGATCGTTTTCAAAATGATTTAGAAAAGACTTCTCGGCAACTACTCAATGATTTCCGTAAGGGTTTAATCGGCACGGTTCCCTTAGAGTTACCTTTCTAGGCAAATTATAGTAAGTCTCATAAAAACCTTATTTTTAATAAAACTTATCATCTCTCCCCTTGCATTTTATCTCGATTTTGATAAACTTTAAAAAAGGCAAATAGAGAAATCAGGATCAGTTGTTATGAAAATCAAGTCAGCCGTCATAAATCTAAGCTTAGGTTTTTTAGGGAGTTTACTGGTTAGTAATTTCCCTCAATATTTAGGATTTAATCCTGAAAAAGCATCTGCTCAAACTCCTTCCTGTCCGCTTTCTGCGGATATTGCTGTTACCTTTCTTAACTCTGAATGTAAGGAAGTTGTATTAGACAAGCCCCAGAATTTTTATCGTTATTTCGGTAATAATGTTTCCAAATATGGCAGGTACTTAACCAGTAATCAATACACAACAAACGTAGATGTAATCAGAAATTTAGCCCTTGATCAAAGTTGGCAACCTCCTAATCCTGCCAGTATGAAAGTGACAGTGACCTTACCGGCTGGAACAACTGTTTATCAGGGAATTGTTGCTCCTCAAAACCCAGCATCTTGTTATCCAGGTGGCGGACAACAGACCTTTATTAAAGATTCAAGAGATCCTAATATTAAATGGTCTGATGGTGAAAGTATTACTGTAAAACCGTTTAGTTGTCCTTAGAATTACCAGAATTCGTTTTACGCAAATTTTATGTCAAGTAAAAAATCAGAATTTATTGGTTTGATTGACTCTGCCATTACCCTATCTCAAGAACTTTCTTTAGAAGAGGAACCTAAACGTTTAGCAACGGTGGTTGATGTCCTTCAACGGCTCAAGCATCAGGTATTGGAGGATAAGTTAGAACCCTCAAAAGGCGTTTTAACCTTGGGGTTATCCCGTGAAGTCGCTGATTGGATTGGGTCATTAGATTCGCCCTTGCTAAAGGCAGTCGGTCTGATCGAGCAGTATTATCAACAATATTTTTAGGTTAATTGACGATATTTTGAACGTTGCTTATTTGAGAGGTTAACAAATTGAATTTACAGCCCTAAAAACTACCTGAGTTAAGGATTTTCCAAAATTAAGCAACGTTTTCTATTTCACTAATCTCCTATTTTCTTCAGGCGATCGCTCTCTGGCATAATAACAGTCAAAAAGCTCGTCGTCTGAACCAACAATAACTTTCCCATGATCAATGAAGCTGTCTCTCAAAAGCTCAAGGAATTTGTCAACTATTGTCACCAGTATATCAAAGGTGATGAAAAAGGCGATGCTCAAGTCTTTTTAGATCGTCTCTTATAGGCTTTTGGTAACGAAGGCGCGAAAGAAGTTAAGGCAGAATACGAAAAACGGATTGCCAAAAGTAGTCAACAAGGACGAACTGGCTATGCCGATTTTGTTTGGCCCTCTCGTGTCTTAATTGAAATGAAAAAACGGGGAGAAAATCTGGATAAACACTATCCTCAAGCCTTTCGTTATTGGACTTATTTAGTACCTGATCGCCCACGTTATGTCATTTTATGTAACTTTGATCAATTTTGGATTTACGATTTTAATCTACAAGTTGATACCCCTGTTGATATTATTGCCCTGGAAAATTTACCTGAACGGGCTAGTGCTTTTCGCTTTTTAGAACCGGCTAATTTTCCTCCTATTTTTCGCAATAATCAGGTCGAAGTAACGGAAAAAGCCGCGAGCCGTATGGGGCAATTATTTAAACTATTAAAAGCGCGTCAAAATCAAAGTAAAGTCTTTGATGAATTGATGGCCCAACGCTTTGTTTTGCAATGTGTTTTAGCGATGTTTGCCGAAGATCGTAAATTACTCCCGAATGATTTATTTGTGGATTGTGTGCAAGCTTGCATGAAAGGTGAAAGTTCCTACGATGTTTTAGGGGGTTTATTTCGCGCCATGAATAGTGCAGGTATTACTCCAGTCGGTCGCTATAAAGGAGTAGATTATTTTAACGGTGGTTTATTTGCAAAGATTGAAGCAATTGAGTTAACAGAAAAAGAATTAGAGTTATTAAATGCAACTGCCTTACAGGATTGGAGCAAGGTTCGACCCGCTATTTTTGGTAGTATTTTTGAAGGAACAGCGAATAGTCAGGAACGTCATACTCATGGTATTCATTTCACCTCAGAAGTGGATATTATGAAAATTGTCCGTCCAACCATTAGTGAATATTGGGAGGATAAAATTGAAGCGGCTAAAAACCTAGAAGAATTAAGTCAATTAGAACAGGAATTAAGAAGTTATCGAGTCCTTGATCCAGCTTGTGGTTCGGGTAATTTTCTCTACATTGCCTATCAGGAACTAAAACGTATTGAACGGCTTTTATTTGAAAAAATCGCTTTAATTTCAGGGGATAATCAGCAACAAAAAATTGGCGTTGTGACACCGATTCAATTTTATGGCATAGATATAAATCCCTTTGCGGTGGAGTTAGCACGAGTAACGATGATGATTGCCCGTAAAGTGGCCATTGATCGCTTTGATTTAACGGAGCCAGCTTTACCATTAGATACTTTAGATCAAAATATTATCTGTAAAGATGCTTTATTTACTCCCTGGCAAACGGCGGATGCGATTATCGGTAATCCTCCTTTTTTAGGTGGTAAAAAACTGCGATCGCTGTTAGGTAATAAATATACCGAAAAAGTTTATAAAGCCTTTCCTGAAGTGGAAGGACAGCCTGATTTTTGTGTATTTTGGTTTAGGAAAACAACTGATTACTTAGGCGAAAAAACGCGAGCAGGTTTAGTGGGAACCAATTCTATCACCCAGGTTTCAGGACGAAGGGCCAGTTTAGATTATGTGGTTAATCATGGAGGCATTATTCATAGTGCAATTTCTACTCAAGAATGGTCGGGAGAAGCTGCCGTTCATGTCAGTATTGTTAATTGGTCGAAGCAACAACCGAAACGTAAGGTTTTAGATGGTCTAGAAGTTGCAACCATTTCTTCTTCCTTAAAAAATGAAATATCCATAGCCAGTGCTATGCAGTTAAAAGCAAATGAAAATATGTCTTTTGAGTCCTGTGCGTTAGGAGGAAAAGGATTTATCATTTCGGAAGAAGAAGCTCAGGAATGGATCAAAGCGGATGCAAAAAACTCGAAAGTGCTTAAACCGATGATTGATGGGAAAAACTTAATTCATTTCTATCAAAAAAAAGATTGGGTAATAGATTTTAATGATATGTCTATTGAACAAGCTTCACTGTATAAATTACCATTTCAACGGGTGAGAGAAAAAGTTAAACCAGAACGGGATAATAATCGTCGCAATGCCCGAAGACTTAACTGGTGGCAGTTTGGTGAAAAGAGACCCGCCATGAGAAAAGCTTTAGAAAGTTTAGACTTCTATTTTGCCTTACCTAAAATTGTCAAATGGGTTATGTTCGCTCGTGTTAATATTAATATTCTGCCCTGTGAAGCCAATATGGTCATTGCCTCGGATGACTTTTATTTACTGGGAATTCTTACTTCTCAGATTCATCAGTTATGGGTTAAAGCTCAACGCTCAACGCTTAAAAGTGATACTCGCTATACTAATACAACTTGTTTTGAAACCTTTCCATTTCCCCAAAATGTTAAATCTAATTTGATTGAAAAAATTCGCATAAAAGCTCAGGAATTAGATCAGTATCGCACTGAACAGATTGAACAAAAACGATGGAGTATCACGAAACTCTATAACGAATATTTTCACGAACCTGCTAGCCAACTTTATAAACTTCATCTCCAACTTGATCGCCTAATAATGGAAGCTTATGATCTGACAACAGAAAATGACATTTTAGCAGAACTTTTAGCTTTAAACTTAGAACTTGCTGAACGAGAAAAACAGGGAGAAACGATCATTGGAGCCAAAAATTTTCGACATTTTAGCCCAAGTTAGACCGCTCTGGGTTAAATCCTTTACACTAAAAGAGTTTCGATCTGTTAAGCCTTGTGTGATAATTTTCCCCTATAAATCTATGTGTTGCCGATCATTACCAGAAACCGTTGGTAGTAGCGGTTTTTGAACTGTTGGATATTTTGCAAGCGGTATCTTTAAGACCTCAGAGTGTCAACGGTTCTTAGCAGATCATAAATTTCATCGGTGTAATTATAAAACTCGGTTTGTCGTTTAATTTTATAATTGCGATCTTCGGGTAAATTAATGGTTAATTCCCGTTGGACGGTTCCTGGTCTAGCACTCAACACATAAATACGTTGGGCTAAAAAGACGGCTTCGTCAACATCGTGGGTAATCATTAAAACGCTACACTTGATTTTCTGCCAAATTTCAATTAAATATTCGTGCATTCTCTCTTTGGTTTGCACATCTAAAGCCCCAAAGGGTTCATCCATTAATAAAATTTTCGGATGACAGGCTAAGGAACGAGCGATCGCCACCCGTTGTTTCATTCCTCCTGATAATTCTTTGGGGTAAGACTGGGCAAATTGAGTAAGGCCAACAATATTCAGATAATAACAGGCTAATTCCCAGCGTTCCTTTGTGGATAATCCCTGTAGTTTTAAGCCAAATTCAACATTTTTCTGTACCGTCATCCAGGGATACAGCGTATAACTTTGAAAAACCATACCGCGATCGGCCCCTGGCCCTTTTACTTCAATGCCATCAACGGTAATTGTGCCAGAAGTCGGTGTATCTAACCCTGCAATCATTCGCAACAACGTTGATTTTCCTGAACCAGAAGCCCCGACCGCGCAGACAAATTCAGCACTATCAACGTGCAAATTAATATCTTTTAAAGCGACAATAGGGCCTCGTTTAGTCGTAAAAATTTTATTGAGTTGGCTAATTTCTAAGTGCATAATGTTCTTTTCCTATCGGGTGCGACCTTTAGTTGATAAAAGCTGTTGTAATCAGGGTTCTACAGGGAACCCATATTGATCAAGTTTTGCCCAAAATTGACTCCATCGTTCCTTGGTCAATACCAAAGCTCGTAGGCTCAAAATAATTCCTGCTCCTTTTTCCTTCCATCGCATCCCTGAACAACATAATCGTTGTTTGACCAACGTCTTACAAGCTGCTTCCGTAACACCTGAACCAATCGGATACTTTTTCTCTATGTATTCAGCATAATCCATTTGATGCTGATGATTCTCGTAATAAGTAATCGCCGCTTGTAGTTTCTCGGTAAGATTCTTAGAATGACTTTTTTCTTCTTTGACTTCTTTCATCAGATTTAGCAGTTCTCCTGCTTTTCCTTTTTCATGCTTGAGTTCTCGACAATTTTCAGTCAACCATTCTTTTTGTTTTGACACGGTATTCGGATGCAACGCTTCTGCCAAGGCACCTAAGTAACCAGAGGCATGATAGAAATCTAATATCTGTTCTTCCGTTTGCTTTTCTAAAAACTTCCAATTTGATTCTGCCCCGTCTGCTATCCCGACCAATGTTGCCTCTGGATAACGGTTTTTCGCTCGCTCAATTTCTCTTTCTAATCTTTCTAGAAAACTCTTTTTTCCATACTCTGGTGCCGCACCTAGATAGATTGTATGTTGACGTTCGCCTTCACTATCGTATAGGGAAACGGTTCCCACCATTGCTTCACGGTAGCCATCCTCACACATCAGCATACAGGTTCCATCTAATCCTATTCCCACTGTTGCAATTTGGCTATCCTCCTTGGGCGGGGCATAACTCCACGCTTCTTCTTTTGCCTGTACCACACTTCCTACTGCTTCACTCAATCTTTGGATATAGGATAGCGCTACTTTTCTACCATGATTTTCTAATAAATCATTTTTCACCTCTTTGCCTGCCATCCCTGACATTTTTGAGGATACCTGTTTTGCCAATAATGGCGTTGATGTTATGATTATCCTTGCTTCTCTTTCTAAGGGGCAATACGTTTTTCCTCAAAGGTGAACGCTGATATACATGACGATTCACTATAACCTCACCATAAGGTGTTTGATATTCTTTCGGTTGCTCTCCCTTACTCTTCCAGATTTCTTCACCGATTTTTAAGGGTGAACCATCTGTATCTAAATATTTCAAGGCTTCTTTGCTGGCGATGCAACCTACTTCGTTTAAGCCTTTTTGAATATTTATTTCTGTATCCAACATTGAACGACTTAGTTCTAATGTTAGTTCTATTTTTATCTTTGAACCCTCTACATTAATTAGTTTTGCTGTCATCATTGTTTCCTCTTTGTCACTTTTCATCCCATGTTAACACTTTTCTTTTCCTTCATCAACTAAAGGTCACACCCTTCCTATCATTAAAAAGCAAAATGAATTAAGATAATTTTTGTAGGGACATAATATATTATGTCCTGGATATTTTAAATTAACGAGTAATTGACCATTTACAAGTCCACCGTAAAAGCAAACGAAAACTCAAATCAAGACCAAAACCAATAATTCCTAAAACAATTAAACAGGCAAAAATTTCATCAGTTCTGAGAAATTTCTGTGCTAACAAAATACGTTTCCCTAAACCATTATCTGCCGCAACTAATTCTGCTACCACCACTAAATTCCAAGCCGCCGCCATATTGACACGAAAGGTATCAATAATATTAGGAATAATATAGGGAGTAATGACTTTAAATAAAACCTGTTTTCGAGTTCCTCCCAAAGTATAAGTGACTTCGATAAGTTCACGGGGAATAAATTTCACTGCATCCATAATCATCAGGGTATTAAAAAAAATCGTCCCGATAAAAATGAGCATTACCTTGGATGTTTCTCCAATGCCTAGATAAATCACCAACAAGGGAATAAAGGCGGGAGCAGGCATATAGCGTACAACGCCAATAATCGGTTCCATTAAACTGCGAATACTGGGAAAAGTTCCCATTAAAATGCCCAGGGGAATAGCAAATAATCCTCCCAGAAAAAAGCCCCCAACTACTCGTAAAAAGCTGGTGACAGTATCTTGAATTAAAAAGCCCTGTTGTGCCAATTTTCCTAAAGCTTGAATAACGGCTAAAGGAGAGGGTAAAAATACCGATTCAATGCCCGCAAAACTAGAGATCAGTAACCACAGAATCAAAGGGACAAGAATGGAGGAACCCATTAAAATCCACTTCAGGGATTCAGGAATATCATCTGTGATCCGCCAAAAAGTTGTTGGAGTGAGAGTTTTCTGTGTTGTGGTCATGGGATTTTAAAAGAAAAGAATAATTTTGATCACTCGTATCACCCAGTTAAAATAAGTTTCTTAAATTCAGTATTTCGTAGGGACATAATATATTAGACTTCTTGCACAATAGCTTTTGATCCCCCTAAATCCCCCTTAAAAAGGGGGACTTTCTTGAATCTGCAAGAAGTCTATTATATCCCCCACAAATATTTAGTTTCTAATCCACAAAATAATAGATATTTTATTTAAGTTTTCTTATCTTCTTTTGCCAATGCTTTGACAAATTGTGGGTCTAAAATGGTAGTTAGATCAGGGACTTTTTTGATAAAGCCAACTCCTTTCATAAATTCCGCCATTTTTTGAGCAGCAAAGGGCATATTCTTCATGGTTTTGCCAGGGCTAAAGGCTTCCAGATTTTGTTTTAAGGTAAAAAATTCAGTTCCTTCTTTATACAAGGCTAATTCCTCTAAGCTGATGCCTGCTCGCTTGGCCATAATTTCATCGGCTTTTTGAGGATTTTTGACCATAAAATCTCGAACCTCAAACCAGGTTTTTACAAGGGCTTGAACCTGTTCTGGTTTTTCTTTGACTAATTTGGCACTGACCACTAACAGATCGGGAATGGCCCCAGGAAAGGCTTTAGAACTGATTAATTCTTTAGAACCTTTTCGTTTGAGAGCCGTTGACCAAAAGGGTGGAAAGGCTCCCACTCCATCCACTTTTCCCGAAGCAAAGGCAGCGGCGGCGGCTCCTGTTTCCATCGGCACAATTTGCACGTCTTTACGGCTCATTCCCTCTTTTTCTAGAGCTAAACTGAGGAGAAAATCATCGACAACACCCTCTTCCACAGCGATTTTTTTACCTTTTAAATCTTTAATGGTTTTAATCTCTTCTGTGACAATAATTTTGTCATTTCCCGATGAATTATCATTAACTAATACAGCAACTTCACCATTGACAGCATCCCCCGCAAAGGCGATCGTATCGTTGAGGGTTTGACTATTACCATCCAGTTGACCTGCGGCCAATGATTGTAAGGATTCCAGATAACCATCAAACCATTTCATCTGAACATTAACGCCGTTTTTAGCAAATAATCCTTCTTCTTCGGCGATCGCCCAGGGCCACCACCCCGCCCAGTTACTATAACCAATGACAATGGGAGGAGTATTACTCACAGAACTACTTGCATTGGGAGTTTGTTGAGGAGCTTGATTACAACTAACGGTCAGTAGTAAGCTACTACAAAAAACGAGAATTAAGGAGAAAAAGTTGCGCCGTTTCATAGGGAATCGTTTTGGGGAATAGCTAATAATAAAACAGGAATAAAATTTTAAAACTGTTACTGATTAACAATTCAATAATATCGGGGCGTTGACTTGGCTTTTTACCCAATTTAACCAGGCTTCTAAGCCTTCCCCTGTTTTAGCGGAAAGGGGAATAATAGTTACATCAGGATTCATGGAACGAACATTTGCTTCTAAACGTTTTAAATTAATCTCTAAATAAGGAGCTAAATCTAATTTGGTAATAATCAAGCAATCGGCTTCTTGAAACATAATCGGATATTTAAGCGGTTTATCTTCTCCTTCGGTAATGCTTAACAGAGCGACTTTGGCGTGTTCTCCTACTTCAAATTCGGCTGGACAAACTAAGTTACCCACATTTTCCACAAACACTAAATCAAATTCTTTGGGGTTGTAATTTTCTTTTAAACGATGGATTCCCCCTGCTACCATTTTGGAATCTAAGTGACAGGAACGCCCCGTATTAATGGCAATCACAGGAACGTCATATTGTCTTAGGCGATCAGCATCCAGTTCAGTCGTCATATCCCCTTCAATGACGGCCATTTTTAATTGATTTTTTAAAGCTGCAAGGGTTTTTTCTAAGAGGACAGTTTTGCCTGCGCCAGGACTACTCATCAGGTTTAAACAAGTAATGCCCCACTCATCAAAATGTTCGCGGTTGTGATCAGCTCCTGCTTGATTGGCATGGAGAAGATTCATTTCCAATACTGCGTCAAAGGTTTGGTGCATTTTAATTGATAATTGATAGTGGATAATTGATAATTAGACTGGTAGGGGCGAATTGCGTTCGCCTAACTCTGAGAATGAATTGCGATCGCCCAACTCTGTTTAAGAAATTAAGGAATATTCAATGTGATCAATTTTTAATTCCCGACCTGAGCGAATATCCTCCATTGGCGATCGGCAGGTTGGACAGGAATATTGCAAACCAATTTGGGGTTTATAGTCTTGTTTGCAGGAATGACAATAGGCAATTAGGGGAATATCTTTAATCACTAATTCAACGCCTGCAAGAAAAGTGTTTGAGGTTTGGACTTCAAAGGCAAATTGTAAACTGACAGGTTCGACACAGGTAAATTCACCGACCATCAGATGAATTTTCTCAATTCTGGGCTTTTCGGGTTGGCTATCATACCAATCTCTAACTGTCATAATTAACGCTTTGGTCATATCAGTTTCGTGCATGAATTTTTACTTTTGATTCATCTGAGTTCTGGGATCAACATCAGTAACTGTAATCTTGAGTACATCTACTTCTTTTTCTTGCAAAGTTCCATTTTTATCCTTGGAAATTGCGCGAATAATCACTTTCATTTCAGGGAGGTTTCCTTTGTCATACTCTTTAAGTAAATATCCTAGATACTGACCAACAGCTTTTTCAGCTTGTTTTTTTGTTTTCCAAAGTCGTGCTATTTCCAATACATTGGTAATGTCAATGTATTCATCCTCTACTCCGTCATCAATAACAGTTTTGGATACATAACCATTGACTTGGGGAAGAATGACCAGTGCATACCCAAGAGTTTTGTTGGCTTGAAAGCCAAATCCTTTAGCCATAATTTCACTCCTACATTGATTTTTACCTATATATTTTCATAAATATAAGGTCTAGTTAAATCCAAGGTTCATCAACGGCCATATTGGCTTCAGGATGAATATAATAAGGCTTTTCTTTGCGCGGTAATTGCCCTGAAATAACCAAATGAGCCATTGCATCACAGATCACACGAGTGGCCATTAAAGAAGTCATATCGCTAATATCATAGGGAGGAGAAACTTCCACCACTTCCATGCCACAAATAGGAGCTTTTTGGATAATTTTTCCTAATAAAGCCAACGCTTCACGGGGTAACAAACCACCTGGTTCTGGCCAGCCTGTCCCAGGGACAAAACCCGCATCAATGCAATCAATATCGAAGCTAATCCAAACGCAATCCGTACCATCTAAAGCCCGTTCTAAGGCGAAATCGGCGGCCGCATCAATGCCCTGTTCTACAATATCGGTGACGGTCAAAATATTGGTTGCTCGCTCGCGGCAAACTTTAACGCCTTGACGGGGAACTTGCCAACCCCCAATCCCCAATTGCACTAAATTTTTGGCAGGAGCATTTTTCATATTTGTGGCATGAAACCAGGGACAAGTGTGCATCCGTTCATCTAAGTCTGTTTCCTGGGTATCCACATGGCGATCGAAGTGAATAATACCGACTTTTTTATCCCCTAAATGCCGACAAATACCGCGCACGGTGGGAAAACCGATGGAATGATCACCCCCTAAAATAATCGGAAATGCGCCCGAACTAAAGACATGGGCAACGCCTTTTGAGATTTGATCAAAGGACTTTTCGTTATTAGCCGGAATGGTGAAAATATCGCCCACATCACAGAGGGTAATTTGCTCCCGTAAATCCACTCCTAATTCAAAATTGTAGGGTGTATAAAGAGCGGAAATACGACGAATTCCCTGGGGGCCAAAACGGGTTCCAGGTCGGTAAGTTGTCCCTGAATCATGGGGAACACCCACGATCGCCACATCATAATTGCCCACATTCCGCACATCTTCCAAATAGGGAGCCTTCATAAAGGTATTAATCCCTGCATAGTGGGGTAATTCGCCCCTGGAAAATGTCGGGATACTGCGATCGCGGATACTGTCAGCCGCTTCGAGACCGTAGGTTAACCCCTGGGAAACTTCCTGTTGCCAACCAGTCAGGGGTAAATGGCGTTCTTTTTCTAATGCCTGTTGAGCCTCAGTTAAATGAGGGGGTTGAAAAGCAGATTGCTCGGACATCATTTTACCTCAAAATACAACAACCCAGGAGCCTTCAACAACACCGCATCAAAACAGTGATTATCAAAGTCTCCCGGGCTTTTATCCCGCCGTGTAGCCAGCTTGGATCAGAAATACTTTAAAAACAAGACTAGCCTGCTTCTCTCGGACCTGTCATTTAAGACTTTAGCTTAAATCGGAACCCTAGATGCAATTCTCCTGAAAGTAAACGATTTTCGTGAAAAAAACAGTATCATAGACGACAAGTCGCTACGTATTTTCCATGCTATAATCCTCAAAAAAGCATTACTTCTTAAGCATATTCTCTCTAGCAAATTTTCCAACAGTATGAAGTCTCAAATTCTTTTGTTAGGTGCTCTCACCACTCTTACCTTAGGGAGTATAGCGGCTCCGAGCCATGCAATTAGTCTCATTGATAACTTCCCTCAAACCAATGACGTTCGTAATACGACAATAGATACTACTGGGAATACTGCGGTTTCCTTTACCATTCCCGCCGGTAACACTAATTATTTCCTTAATTTTGTCACTTTGCGTTTAGGTGGTAATTCTCCAGCGGATACGCCAGTTCTAACCATTCGTCAAGGTGGTGCACTCAATCCTAGTACAAAAGTAGTGGCAAATTTCACGAACCCAGTTGGCCAGGGAACACCAATCGTTAATTATAACTTTACGCCGACTACTAGCTTTACATTTCTGGCAAACACCCGATATTGGTTATATTTATCCGCTAGTACAGGAAGTTTTACCTGGAGGGGATCTAGTGATGGAACGAACAACACGCCTAGTGGTATCGCTACCTTTGGAGCCTATCGTGTGACGACTGATGGTGGAGCGACCTTTTCGGGTAGCACTGTTCGCAACACTTTTGGGATAGATGTTACGGCAGTTCCTTGGGAAACGAGTGATGCGGTCTTGCCCCTGAGTATCATTGGCTTTGGTTTAGTAGCCGGAGGAAAACGTTTTCTTGCGCTAAAGAAAAGTCAGAAATCCTAAGTAGCCACAGACATATGTAGCGGCAGGTACAGAACTGCTGATATTTGTGATCAGAAGCCTCTAAGGTAATAGAGCTTAAGTACTGGTAATGGAGTTGTCACTGGTACTTAAACTTTAAAAATGAAAGAAAATAGAGCGAATCGATACTTTGTAATATTATGTTTGTGTAAGTCCTGATACTAAGACTTACCTTTTTTCGTTGGGCATCTTTTTTTGCAAACACTATTTCGGGTTGTTACTCATACAATGAACATGAAAAAAATTAAAAGGAAGATTAATCTCTTCTTCTCAAATTTGTCAACGAATTTTAGCTTTTTGTTCGGTCGAGTTAGTCTAAACATGGCCCTTGGGAATAACAAGGAACGTCATTTAATTGGCATATTACCCATTGTTGGCTACGCTATTGTTGCGATGTCATTCGTGGATTTTGTCTCTGTTCTTTTTCCCCTCCAACTGCAAAACCCTGATTGGGAACTCAAGACTATCAGTACTTTTGTTGAGCAAATCTGGGCTTTTTTGATTGGTTTAGGATTTATTTTTACTCGTTACTTCCAGGAAAATCAAGGGGATATTCGTTCTGTAGAACTCTTTTTTCTAAGGTTTATTCGTTGGTTTATATTAATAATGGCGATCGCTTTGTTGCTGATGATTCCCCTCGTTCTATTGGATACTCATCGATTGCTATCATTTTTTAATGGACAAATAAGCACACAAAAGAATAACGCTCTTAAACAGGTTTCTCAGTTGGAAACAAGTCTTGCCCAAGGAGATAATCCTGATCAAGTAAGATCTTTTGCTAAAGCTCTCAATTTTCCTCCAGAAGTCTTAAACTTACCGGCTCCCGAACTTCAAAAAATCATTAAAACCAATATAGCCGATGCCAAAACCAAAATTACGCAAGAAGCAGCTCAAACTCAAAAACAGCAATCTATAAATACATGGAAAAGTAGCGTCAAAAGCATTATTGGTATAATAATTACTAGTTTGACTTCTATCATTATTTGGCTCAAAATAGGCAAAGCTTTTAAGTAACCTGTTACAGATGAGATTGATCGCGCCTATATCTATTTTCATTGAATAAAATCTATGATTGAAGTAGATAAAATACTTTTTTGTCACTTTCCCATGAAACGTTAATATTGATCAATAATCCTCATTGACTAGGAATTACAGCCTTTATGACCGTTGCTACCCCTGAATTTTGCCAAGGAATCCAGTATTTTGCCCCCAATTTGTCCGATTTCGACCGTTTTGGACAAGAACCAGCGATCGCCGTTAACCAAAAAGCCATCACTTCTGCCAGCGATCCCCAAGCCGTTTATCAAACCTTATTAGCTGCCGATGCTCTACGGTATTTAACGCTGCAAACTACAGCTAGTAAGGAATCGGGACACCCAGGCGGTTTTGCCAGTATTGCCGACGCGATCGCAGCCTTGGTGATGTTGGGCTACAAAAATACGGTGACAGAGGTTGGACATCATGCCCCAGGCTTCTACAGCAATATGTTTCTGGATCGCTCCCTGGAAGCTATGGGCATTAAAACCGTCAAAGAAATGGGCGATCGCTTTCGGGAAATGCACGGTCTTTTAGGACATTTATCGGGACAAATTCCGGGTTTATTAGCACCGGCGGGGCCGTTAGGTCAGGGTCAACACTTTGCCATGGCGGGAGCAAAATTACACCCAGGCGTACTCTTTCCTGTCACCATTGGCGATGGCGGTTTAGGGGAGCCTTATATCATGAGTAGTTTTGGGCATTTCCATACAGCCTATCCCGAAATTACTAACTTTTTGCCTATCTTAGTTTGGAATGGTTACAGTCAGGAACATCACAGCATGGTTTCGACTAAATCTAATGAAGAAATGATCAATTATTGGCGAGGAAATGGTTTTGAAGAAATTATTTTTGTGAATGCCAAAGACTATGACGATGCGAATCAAGTAGGGGATTATGTTGATAGTACTAAGTTTTCTTTTGCAAAACGTCTCGAATTTACCCAGGCGATTTTAGAAGCCACCGACAAAGCCGCCAAATCTGCATTAGGTGGTAAATTAACGGTCTTAATTGTTAAACAATTAAAAGGGGCGGGAGTTCATAAACGAGGAGCGCAATCCCATAATTTATACCCAGGCGATAATTTAGAAAAGGATTACATTATTTCTGCCTTAAAAGAACGAGCTTTATCTCCTGAAGCTTGGCAATTAGTTCGTACCAACTTTGAGCGATCGGCGGGTGGCCCTGCATCCCAAATTGTTGTCACCGAAAAAGAATTACCTTTACCTGAGTTAAGCACATTACCTTTAACAGAATTTGCCGTAAAAGGCGATAAAAAAGTCGCCACAACCGCGATGGGTGAATTAGTGGTTCATGTGGGCAAAAATGACCCCAATTTTGTGGTAACAAATGCCGATGGTAACGCCGCTTCTGCCATTAATAATATTAATGTGGGTTTAAAAATTGTCCATCCCACAGTTGATGATACCTATTTTCAAGGGCCAAAGGGTCAAGTTTATGAACCGTTAAGTGAAGATGCCTGTGCAGGATTAGCGGTCGGATTAGCTCTGTTTGGAGCCAGGACTTTGTGGTGTTCCTACGAATCTTTTGCAATTAATGGTCTTCCCATTTGGCAAACCGTAACTCAAGCGATGGCTGAATTACGTCGTCCTACCCCTTCAACGATTACCCTATTTACCGCCGGAGCCTTAGAGCAAGGGCGTAATGGTTGGACACATCAACGACCTGAGATTGAAAATTATTTTGCCGCTATGATGCGAAATGGCAATATTTTCCCGCTTTTTCCCTGTGATGCCAATAGTATTCAAATCTGTTATCAATGGGCTTTACAAACGAAAAATAAAGGCATTACCATTACCGCTAGTAAATCTCCTTTACCGATTTACACCACCTTTGCACAAACCCGTGAAGCCTTACAAAATGGCGGTGTAGTCTTACACAACAGCGAAGGTAAGAAAAAAGTGGTTTTTGGGGTCATTGGTGATATGACTTTAATCCCCGTTTTTGAAGCTGCTACCCGTTTAGAAACCCAGGGATTTGGTGTTAAAGTTGTCTCAATTATTAATCCTCGTTGTCTCTATCGTCCTCACGATGTTTTGGCGGAATCTTGCTCAGAAAGTGATACTCATTTCTTAGATAATGCTGGTTTTGAAAATCTCTTTGGTGGTGATGCCTTAATTGGGGTAAGTGGCGGAACCAGTGCCATGTTAGAACCGTTATTATTGCGTTCTACGGCTCCCCGTGATGTCTTTGCTTGGAAGCGAGGTGAAACTACTGCCAGTGCTGGTCAATTGATGGGTTACAACGGTTTAACGGCTCAGGCTTTAGGCGATCGCGCTTTGCAATTGTTAGGTTAAAGTTAGCAAAATGGGAGATTGATGATTTTTCTCCCTATTCTAAATATTTGTCCCCTAACTATACTAAACACGGTCATAGGTTGTGAATTTTAAAAAGAAGAGATACTATGACTAAAATAGGAAAAATGATTCAAAGGGCTGAAAATTATTAAGTTAGAATTTACCGACGAAGACAAAAAACTTTTGTCATACTGGAGATTTAACCACCTGCATCCCAGAGTACAGCTAAAGATGGAAGTTCTATGACTAAAAAGTCAGAAATTATCCGATCAAAAAATTGCCAAATTAGCAGGAATTTCGGCAAATACGGTGACAAAATACATCCGAGATTATCAAGAAGGTGACATATGATAAACTAAAAGAAATAAAATTTAATCGCCCTGAAAGTGAGTTAAAAAAGCATCAAAAAACAATTGAGGAATACTTTGAGCTAAATCCACCAGCAACAATAAATGAGGCTAGTTCCGCAGAAGTTTGTGTCTAGGAGAAAGAAGGGGACGACGACCGTTAAGAGAAGCCGCAATCAAGAGATTCCGTAGCCAATGCTCATGGTAACGAAAACCATTGAGACTCTCAAAGGGAGAAAGTTGTCCCTGCCTCTGAAGACGAGTTTTACGACAATAAGGACGAAAATTCCACAACAAAGCAAGAGAACGAACCGTTAGTCTCGCCGATGTTAAATTGCCGTGAAAATATTGCATGGACTAAACCACTATACACTGAAAGTGCATAGGTTTGATGGGGACTGAAAGTCCCATATCTTAGCTTCGTTATTATACTTTGCACGGTCATAACTTACATTGTTCGTAACTATAATAATGGGGAGTACGATAAAGGCTTAAATTATAGCCGTGTGAAGTATAGCTTACTGAACAACTTCAGCTTCATTTTATCTAAAATTCTAATTCGAGCCATATCTAACCTTAGAAATGTGTAGCAGCTAAAGCCTTGCACTGAAAGTGCATAGTTTTGGACTAGCGTGTTTAGGATAATAAAGGGCTTTTTCTGCCAATTCCACCCTTTCACTCATATACGGCATCACAAAGTCGAAATTTGATAGGCTTCTTTATTGCTCTTTAATTTTATTCGTTTTGTTGTCAGCTTCTGACGCTTTGAGTTAACCAAACCTTGTAATTTATAGCCTTTCTCCATTACTTCGGGGAATATTTCTGGATATTTCTCCCTCATTTTATCTAGTCGCGCTGACGCGCTAAAGGCCGCCAAATGCGGTGTAAATTTGGCGGTAAAGAAGCAAATATTGACAAGCCTCCTGCCGAGTGGCTACAGACTATGGAGGCTCTATGTCGGTTCCTACGTTGGTCTCCACCAGAGCGTATTGTCCTGATTATCGCAGATTCCTGAATGAGTTTTCCAACCGACATATCGGGGGAAGTACAGAGCTTGGCGACTACCAGAATAGACTTTTGAAGGTCTAGGACTTCACTACAACACTCCCTTGACTACGAGAAACGAACTACATAGGGCTTGCTGAAAAAAGCTGAAACCTTTACGGAGAAAAATAGTAGGCGAATTAAGAACCGCTAGAATGCACGAAAATAGGGTAGAATGCCTCAAAACCATTGCATTAAGAAGAGAGAAAGCAGATGTACCGAAAGCAACAGTACTCAATTGAAACACCAGAAAACTTGAAAAATCTGTTCGGCGGGCAGTTAGACGAAGAAAATCGTTGGATAGAAATGTCAAAAATGATTCTTTGGGAAGAATATGAGGAAGAATATGCAAAAAACTTCACAGAAAAAAAAGGAGCCCCAGCCAAATCATTTAGAATGGCATTAGGAGCATTAATTATCAAAGAAATTTCAGGAAAAAGTGACAGAGAAACAGTAGAACAAATAAAAGAGAACCCTTATTTACAGTACTTTATAGGAATGGAAAGCTATAGTAGCAAAGAAGCATTTAATGCGTCAATGATGGTTCATTTTCGTAAAAAAATAGGAATGGAATTAATAAATAAAATTAATAAAGAAATAGAAAAAAAGCGACGGGTGTAGCGTCAGGAAAAAAAGAAAATGAAGGAAAGTTACTGTTAGATGCGACTTGTACACCAGCAGATATAAAATATCCAACGGATATAGGAATATTGAATGATGCCAGAGAAAAAACAGAAAAAATAATAGATAAGCGATATGAAGAAATAAAAGAGAAAAGGAAAGAAAAGCCGAGGACTTATAGGGAAGTGGCAAGAAAAGAGTACTTAGCCATAGAAAAAAAACGTCGTGTGTCAAAAAAAGAAAGAAGAAAAGGAACAAAAAAACAACTAGGATATATAAAAAGAAACTTGTCTCATATAGAAAAAATGATAGAAGAGGGAGCAAAGTTAGAAAAACTAACGAAAAAAGAGCAAGAAGAGCTTGTAACGATAGGAAAAGTGTATGAGCAACAGTTAGAAATGTATGAAAAAAAGACAAATAAAGTAGAAAACAGAATCGTGAGTGTAAGCCAACCTCACGTGCGTCCAATAGTGCGTGGAAAAGCGGGAAAAGCAGTAGAGTTTGGAGCTAAAATATCGGCAAGTAATGTGAATGGCTTTGTCTTCTTAGACAAATTAAGTTGGGATAATTACAACGAATCGGGAGATTTACAAGCGCGAATAGAAGAATATAAAAGGGAAACAGGATGTTATCCGGAATCGGTTCATGTGGATAAAATCTATCGAACAAAAGCGAATCGAGCTTATTGTAAAGAAAGGGATATAAGAATGAGTGGTCCCCGATTGGGAAGACCGCCGAAAGAGGTGAGCAAAGAAAAAAAGAAAGAGGCACGCTCAGATGAAAGAGTGCGTAATGCCATTGAGGGTAAATTCGGACAGGGAAAGAGGAAATTTAGTCTTGGTCGAGTGATGGCCAAACTACCTGAGACCTCGGAAACGGTAATTGCGATGAACTTTTTGGTAATGAATCTTTCTACTCTACTTCAGAAGACAAAAAGTAAAAAGTTGTAGAGTCGTTTTTCTTGTGAAAAATGGTGTTAATTTTCCTCTCTTTTGTGAGGAGTGATTTGTGTTGACCTTTTTAGACAGAAAGGAACAATAGATTAAACAAAATCTGTATTTTGATTTGTTTCCATAAGGATAAGTTATCTATGCTTTTTCAGTCCATACTTCCCTAACCCACATTTCTTTCGTTTTTTGACTTTTTCAGCAAGCCCTACTTAAACAGGTCTCGATCCGCATCAAAGAGACATGGCAAAAGGCTAGAGTTCTTTCAACAGGAGGCTAATAAACTTATTAAGCACCTTTACGGTCTCCTTGTAATACTTGGATTGTTCCCCAACCGACAAAATCTTCATCCCAAGAACCCGATCTCGAAGCTGATGTAGCAGATCACGATCAAGTTGCTTAATACCTGAAAACATATCTAGTTGTTGAGGATTTCCATGATTAGAGAAAGAAGTCTTACCCTCCATGTCCGATAGCTGAAGTCGCAATACTGCCATCTCGTCTTTCAGTTTCTCGTTTTCTTTTTCCAAACTCTCATGTAATACATGGTTTAATGCAAAATGTTCAATCAAATCTGCCCTTGTAATACGCTGTTTGTCGGCTATATTTCCTAGCATTTCCCATGTTGAATCTGTCGCCCGAATGCTTCTGACAGGACGAAGCTCATTAGACTTTTGAATAAATTTACCGTTGTCACCACGAATGCGGGTCATACCGAGTAATACATGAAAGTCAGAGGATTGATTACCGAAAGGATAGCACTATCCATGTATTACTTGATTATTTATTATTTTTCATCTTCAAGATAGAACCGTCCTCGTCTAGCTTGCTCTAAGCGATACCTTGCAAAACTTATTTTTTCAGTAAAGTCAATTGGATTTGGAACATGGTTCGGAGGCAAAACTTGCTTGGCGGCCATTTTTATGGCGTTTATGGGGTGCATCCCGTTTTCTATGTTGTTTGCTGCTGTCTGACAAATCGCAGCATAATCAGCCAAATCAGTAATAGGAAAATAATCACGAAGTAATTCATTTTCACTAACAGGCTTACCTAAAGAAGACTCCAGCCTTTGCCTCATGTCAGAAGCCTTCTCTCCTGTAAGAACAAGATTGACTTCGTTGTGGACTCGTCCAAAGAATATCCCTGTTTCTTTAGAACGTGGGTTGTATTGGTTGGATGCCTCTAAAAACGACTTTACCTGATCTGTCAGTGCTGTCCTGCTAGAATTTTTCAATTTATCACGCATAGCAATCCTGTCTATATCTGCTTCCATCTGAGCAGGAGTATAGCCAGAACCCAACCAAGAATGAATCCAGTCTTCTACGAACAAAGAAAAATCATCGTTGACCCACATCGTAAAACGAACAGCAAGACGGGGATGTATCCATGTCCCCTGATATTTGCCACCTTGCTTTACCTCTATTAATTCCGTTACAGGAATTCCTGTAACGAGAGAAAGCTTATTGATGGCGGACTGTGCCATTTTTGTTTGTAGCCAATTGGACGTATCTTTTCTCTCTCCCGTTATCTCCAGATGTGCCTTACATATCTGGGTTGCATTGACATATCCATCTGTTTCTCGCTGATATATGGCAATTCCCTCAATTTTGCGCTCTATAGTCTTAATTCTAGTGTTCATACTCTAAATTCCTTTGATTAACTGGTCTTTATAAGCTTCAGAGATAATTCTTTCCGTTAATTTATCTGGCTTAATCTCATAACCCAAAAATAGTAGATCACTGAGAAATATACAGGACTTGCCATTCTTTGTGAAAACTGACACCCCTGACAAATCAATGATTTTTGTCTCTGTAACACAATCATAGTCGCTTGCGTCTAATCGCCTAGCGAACTCCAAAATATCATTAGCGAGTGAATCGGGAACCCTGATAACTCTTGTTTTCCCGTGATTCCACTTAAACTTTCCTCCTGCGCCAACACGCTTACCACCTCTAGGCATTTTCTTTCTCCTATATTGACTATGTTACACCATCATTATCATAAGTAATGGAAAATGTCATGTAATACATGGTAAAGTATAGCAAAAATTATCCATGAAATACATGGATAAAGCCAGTGTTATACTCTGAACGGGTTAGAACTTAACTTTTTCAAAATGGCTAAAAGCCTTATTAGCAATGGATTTTAGTCCTTTTTTATAAGTCCATTTTTTAGCCGTTTAGAGTATAGAAAGAGTCATGTTTTAGTGGTGTTAGGTGGTGTCGTCATATCCCTTTTCGGGAATCTTACAGACAATCCCTATCGCGGTCGCCGTAACCATGACATATTTTTTGATTTTCCTATTCCATCGAAAATAGAGAGACGGGCCTTCAGTCTCTTCCGTTGATTCCTCATCATGGCCAATTAAATCCTCTGGCTCCTCTTCTAATTCTCTGAAATAGTCCCGAAGAACACCGCCAACCCCGACTGCTCTTGTACCATGTACCTGTTTAACATACTCCAAAAACCAATCACAATCAGCCACAAGGTCACTTTCCTTGCACTGGTACTTTAAGATTTCCGCAATCAACCCCACTGGTGAACTTTCAGCCTGAACAGCTTTTACGTCCAGAATTGGAGAATAATCAACTCGAAGGCATTGCTTCCATAAAGCGATCCAATCAGTCTTGGATAGATAATCTTCCTTGTAATAGCTATCCTTCAACAGGATTAGACAATGGAGATGAGGATGTGCTGATTGCCCATCGCGTCCCCTTGTAATCTCAACCGACTTTATCCAACCTATCCCAGGGAATGCCTTCAACTGGGTTAACCGTCTAAAAGACTGATTAAGATGATGCAATGTCTCTCTTAAATCGGTCAACTCACAATTTTTCATGGTCAACGTCAGAAAAATCCAACGCCCATCAGGATAATCAGTAACTACCTTTGGTAGATTCTCGTAGGCTTTTGCCTTCCAACGGAGCGATCGTCTCCACTGACAGATCGGACAATGGCGAACCCGACAGAATTTAGCAGAAGCCAACTTTAACCTCTGTTGACCTGTCTTATTATCGGGAACCAGTTTGAATTCTAGTAATTGAGAGCAAAGGGAAACCCTCTCGGCGTGAGAATCCATTCCCCCTTGCTTGTAATAATTAGGGCTTGCTGAAAAAGTCAAAAAACGAAAGAAATGTGGGTTAGGGAAGTATGGACTGAAAAAGCATAGATAACTTATCCTTATGGAAACAAATCAAAATACAGATTTTGTTTAATCTATTGTTCCTTTCTGTCTAAAAAGGTCAACACAAATCACTCCTCACAAAAGAGAGGAAAATTAACACCATTTTTCACAAGAAAAACGACTCTACAACTTTTTACTTTTTGTCTTCTGAAGTAGAGTAGAAAGATTCATTACCAAAAAGTTCATCGCAATTACCGTTTCCGAGGTCTCAGGTAGTTTGGCCATCACTCGACCAAGACTAAATTTCCTCTTTCCCTGTCCGAATTTACCCTCAATGGCATTACGCACTCTTTCATCTGAGCGTGCCTCTTTCTTTTTTTCTTTGCTCACCTCTTTCGGCGGTCTTCCCAATCGGGGACCACTCATTCTTATATCCCTTTCTTTACAATAAGCTCGATTCGCTTTTGTTCGATAGATTTTATCCACATGAACCGATTCCGGATAACATCCTGTTTCCCTTTTATATTCTTCTATTCGCGCTTGTAAATCTCCCGATTCGTTGTAATTATCCCAACTTAATTTGTCTAAGAAGACAAAGCCATTCACATTACTTGCCGATATTTTAGCTCCAAACTCTACTGCTTTTCCCGCTTTTCCACGCACTATTGGACGCACGTGAGGTTGGCTTACACTCACAATTCTGTTTTCTACTTTATTTGTCTTTTTTTCATACATTTCTAACTGTTGCTCATACACTTTTCCTATCGTTACAAGCTCTTCTTGCTCTTTTTTCGTTAGTTTTTCTAACTTTGCTCCCTCTTCTATCATTTTTTCTATATCAGACAAGTTTCTTTTTATATATCCTAGTTGTTTTTTTGTTCCTTTTCTTCTTTCTTTTTTTGACACACGACGTTTTTTTGCTATGGCTAAGTACTCTTTTCTTGCCACTTCCCTATAAGTCCTCGGCTTTTCTTTCCTTTTCTCTTTTATTTCTTCATACAGCTTATCTATTATTTTTTCTGTTTTTTCTCTGGCATCATTCAATATTCCTATATCCGTTGGATATTTTATATCTGCTGGTGTACAAGTCGCATCTAACAATAACTTTCCTTCATTTTCTTTTTTTTCTGACGCTACACCCGTCGCTTTTTTTTCTATTTCTTTATTAATTTTATTTATTAATTCCATTCCTATTTTTTTACGAAAATGAACCATCATTGACGCATTAAATGCTTCTTTGCTACTATAGCTTTCCATTCCTATAAAGTACTGTAAATAAGGGTTCTCTTTTATTTGTTCTACTGTTTCTCTGTCACTTTTTCCTGAAATTTCTTTGATAATTAATGCTCCTAATGCCATTCTAAATGATTTGGCTGGGGCTCCTTTTTTTTCTGTGAAGTTTTTTGCATATTCTTCCTCATATTCTTCCCAGGGAATCATTTTTGACATTTCTATCCAACGATTTTCTTCGTCTAACTGCCCGCCGAACAGATTTTTCAAGTTTTCTGGTGTTTCAATTGAGTACTGTTGCTTTCGGTACATCTGCTTTCTCTCTTCTTAATGCAATGGTTTTGAGGCATTCTACCCTATTTTCGTGCATTCTAGCGGTTCTTAATTCGCCTACTATTTTTCTCCGTAAAGGTTTCAGCTTTTTTCAGCAAGCCCTAATTAGAGATGATGTCGGCATTTTTCCGATGCTTATCCCAAGGCTTATCTTTTTCAGAGAGGGATTCTAAGAATGTATATCCATCTTGATGAATAAAAGATACAATGGGAACATTAGATTTTTGACCGATATTGAGTTGGTCAGGCGCAAAAACTCCGAGTATTTGGTTGGCGTAAGATACCTTCTAGGATACTGGAGTTTTTTGCTATTTGAGATTAATTATTTTGAAGTGCAGGGGATACGGGCAAAACCTCGATCAACGTTATCCCTTAATGATTCTAGTATTTTTGGGGCTTAATGAGAATTAAGCCCCACTTATTGCTGTGACTAATTACACTTCCTAGTCATCTCCTTTTTGATTTTTTATATGGTATCATTACTTTTGATTTAGGCTATTATAGCACTTGTCTGTATAGGTAATTAATTTTGCATGACTACTTACAAGTCGTTTCTAACCTCAGAATCTCAACTCATATCCTTTTCTGTCAAGGGTTTCTATCCTTCTTCTGACAAGCCTTTTAGCCTTTTCTCTCCCATGTTTTGTCAGTCAATCAGCCCTCTATCTGTTGCAAGTATTGGTTTATAGTATTTTTATAACCGTAATGGGATGGTTTTATTTTGCTAGTTTTCAAGGCAATGTGACCACATCTGCGACTAAACTAAAAACCTGAAAATCTAACAATCTAACAAGAAATTTAAATAGTATTTATGCACAAAATTCCCGTCACGGTGGTTACTGGTTTTCTAGGGGCTGGTAAAACCACGCTAGTTCGTCACCTATTACAAAATAATCAAGGTCGCCGTATTGCAGTTTTGGTCAATGAATTTGGCGATGTCGGTATTGATGGCGAATTATTGCGAGATTGTCAGATCTGTGAGCAAACGACAGAAGAAAATACTCAGAATAGCCCAAGTACTCAAATTATTGAATTAACGAATGGTTGTCTTTGTTGCACCGTCCATGAAGAATTTTTTCCGATTATGCAAGAATTACTGCAACGGCGAGAACAACTGGATTGTATTGTCATCGAAACCTCTGGGTTAGCCTTACCCAAGCCTTTAGTTCAAGCTTTTCGGTGGCCAGAAATTCGCAATGGGGCAACCGTCGATGGTGTGATTACCGTTGTGGATAGTCAAGCTTTGGCCAATGGTAATTTAGTAGGAGATTTAACGGCGATTAATGCTCAACGTCAAGCCGATCCTAGTTTAGATCATGAAACGCCCCTAGAAGAGTTATTTGAGGATCAATTAGCCTGTGCCGATTTAGTGTTATTAACGAAAACTGATTTGGTGAGTGATGAACAATTAAATCAAGTTAAAACCTGGTTATCCCAGGAACTCAGACCTGGTATCAAAACTCTGACCTGTCAGCAAGGAGAACTCAATCCTGATATTCTCTTAGGGTTTAATGCGGCGGTGGAAGATAATCTTGAAAATCGTCCGAGTCACCATGATCACGAAGCAGAACACGATCACGATGATGATATTCATTCTGTGCAGTTTATTCAAAACGAAAGTTATGATCCCCAAGTGTTAATTTCCCGTCTAGAGCAATTAGTTCAAGAACAGGAGATTTATCGAGTCAAGGGGTTTGTGAATGTGGCTAAAAAACCGATGCGTTTAGTGTTACAAGGAGTCGGCGATCGCTTTGAGAGTTTCTATGATCGTTTATGGAAAAAAGAGGAAACAAGACTGACCCAACTTGTGTTTATTGGCAAAAATCTAGAAATTGATCAAATTACAGCCTTTCTCAAGTCGTCCGGTTAAATCGAAACCGTTTAAAAATGATAGAATAGAAAAAATTGATGTTCAATAATGATGAACGCGCCCCAACCTATACCCATTTCTGTACAAAAAGCATCTGCTGAAACTTTGCTTGCTGTAAATTTTTCGTTGATTATGCCTGATGTTATCACAGAAGTCTTATCATCCCTTTTCACAGGAAAAGCTATCAACGAATTATTTACAGGTAGAATTTTTATGGAAAAACGAGAGGATCTCGAAAGCTCCAGGCAAGGCGAATCAGGGTACCGGTTAAATCGTAAATAGAATTGGTAATCACGGAAGCGACTATCGGCTCAGATTGTCGGGGTTTGAAGGTTAAATCCCAATATTTCCGTTGGGTTAGCGAAATCATCTCAGCAGCAAATCTACGGCGATCGCTCTCCGCAACCAGAACAATTAAGGGTTTTCCTAGGAGAAATTCGCGGCCCATATTAAAAAAACGGGTTACTGCTTGATTGGCCTCTTCAATAATGCCCTGACGATTGGTGACAAGATAACATTCAGGAGCTAATTCAAATAAATTTTGGTAATGTAATCGTTCCTGTTCAGCCTTTTCCTGATTATCAATGAGCATTTCATACTGAACCTGAAGTTCCTCTAGGGTAACGGCTAATTCCTCTAACACGATTCCCAAGATATCAGGACTCAGTAAAAGCTCGTCTTTGCGATGAGCTAGAATCTCGACTCGTTGTTGAGCCAATTGCAATTTTTGTTGACTGTTAATGGGGAAGATCATGACGTTATTTCCTCAACGAATAAAATGACACCTAAACATTCCTGATCAATCGCAATCAGAACATTAAAACTAATCTGATAGTCTAAGGTTTGACCACGACGATTCATCGCCTTGACGATAATATTTGGTTGTTTATTCACTCCATTGAGACAATTACGAATCGATTCTCCTAGTTGATCAACGGGTAAACCAATTTCTAAACTGGCTAAGGACTGACCCTGTACTTCTTCCGCTCGTAATCCCCAAAACTTTTCAGAGGCTTGGTTCCAAATCAGAATATTAAATTGCCGATCCACAACAATCACACCGGCTGTCAGACTGGCTAAAATAGAATTCAAAAAAGCATTAGATTTATCTAACTCTAGGGTGCGATCGCGGTGCTCTCGATTGATATTGTGTAGTTCTTCATTGGTAGATTGCAGTTCCTCATTCATGGTTTCCAATTCTTCATTGGTGGATTGCAGTTCCTCATTGGTGGTTTCCAATTCTTCATTGGTGGATTGTAGTTCCTCATTGGTGGTTTCCAATTCTTCATTACTAGATTGCAATTCTTCATTGGCGGTTTCTAGCTCATGATTGGTTTTTTCTAATTCTTCCCGTAGCGTCTGATAACGGCTCACCTCGGTAAAGTTAATACTAACACCGATAATTTCTTGATCATCCTGTTTTAAGGGGATAATCTCTACATCAAAATAATGTTGATTGCCATCTACCAAAAAATGAGAGACATTTTCAACTTTGACGGCAGCATAATCTCGATAAGCTTTTTCAATCAGCGATCGCAATTCCAGGGGACGATAGGAAATTTCTAAATTTTGCAGAGGAGTGCTAATTTGGGGAAGGGATAATTTAAACCAATTTTGGGCTAATTGATTAATCCGAACTAAATTATTATTTTTATCAATAAGAATCTGGGCAATTGGAGCCTGATAAAAAGACAAATCTCTGAGTAAGAACTGAAGGTTAATCAATGTTTTCTTTTCTTCTACGGGACGATAATTAAGGGAAATAATTTGCGAGCGATCATAATTTTTAGAAAGACAAGTAAAAATTCGATGTTGTAAATTAACTGGAGCAAAGAGATTTCCCTGATTTAAAAGCATTTCTGCCTTCCCTAAAAAGAGAATCCCCGTTGAATTTAAGGCAAAATGAAAGCGTTTCAGAATCCGAGCCTGGGTTTCGGCATTAAAATACATTAAGGTATTACGACACACTAACAGATCCAGCCGAGAAATAGGCGCATCTCGACAGAGATCATGGCGACCAAAAATGACAGAACGACGCAAATCTGGACGAAAAATATAGTGTTGATCACTCACTGGTTCAAAATATTTCGATTGAATCGCTTCTGGCAAATTTTCTAGCTTTTGAAACCGATAACAGGCACGGCGAGCTTCACCCAGAGCTTCTTCATCCACATCAGTGGCATAGATTTTGACCCGTTGTCGAAAAACTTCAATGCCTAAGATCTCCGTTAAAATAATTGCTAAAGTATAGGCTTCTTCCCCTGAAGCACAACCCGCACTCCAGATACGAATAGGCTCTTGTGGGTTTTTCTGATTAATGAAGGTGGGAAAAAATTGGTTCTGTAAATAAGACCAGGCGGCTTTATCTCGAAAAAAACTGGTGACATTAATCAGAATCGTATTAAAAAGTGTCGTAAATTCTTCGGGATGAACTTGAAGATAGTCGGAATAGTCACTGAAACGGTCTATTTGCCGCATCTCCATTTGTTTTAAGATACGGCGTTTTAGGCTGGAGGGTTTATAGCCGGTAAAATCAAAGCTCCGTGAATAACTGAGATAATCGAGGAGAGCGGTAAAGGCAAGGTCTTCATTGGGATCTTCATTTTTATTACCAAGAGATTCCAGTTTATTTTCAGGATCCTCAAAGCAGTCTTCTGTCATGGTGTTAACTCCGGCAGGGTTAATTGAATAAGGGTTGCAGCAATCTCCGTTAACGGCACAATCTGATCTACAATATCAGCTTCAATGGTCGCCTTAGGCATTCCTGAAAATTCGCAGCTTTCTTCACTTTGTGCCAGAATCATTCCTCCCTGAGCATGGATTAATTGTGAGCCAAGCAGTCCATCTGTTCCTGTTCCTGTTAACACCACCGCGATCGCCTTATCCTGATAAACTTTAGCGATCGACTCAAATAACACATTGGCCGAAGGACGCAGAAAACGAACCTCTGGAGATTGGCTTAAGGTCAAGGTTTTCTGATCTGTGACTAATAAATGATGATTAGGGGGCGCAATATAAACATGGCCAGCCAGGGGGCGATCGTTCTCTTCTGCTTCTTTAACCTTTAAGCTCGTACAACGACTGAGAATATGGGCCAATAAGGAAGAATGTCGAGGATCAAGGTGTTGAACAACAACGATCGGCACAGGGAAATACTCAGGCAAGTGGGCCAGAATTTCCGACAGAGCTTTAAGGCCACCTGCTGAAGTCGCTAGGGCAATAATCTCAAAAGACACTTGGAGTCCTCTTGAATAGAGAGATACCAATCAACAGATAGTACAAATAGCGATCAATAATTAGGGCTTGCTGAAAAAGTCAAAAAACGAAAGAAATGTGGGTTAGGGAAGTATGGACTGAAAAAGCATAGATAACTTATCCTTATGGAAACAAATCAAAATACAGATTTTGTTTAATATATTGTTCCTTTCTGTCTAAAAAGGTCAACACAAATCACTCCTCACAAAAGAGAGGAAAATTAACACCATTTTTCACAAGAAAAACGACTCTACAACTTTTTACTTTTTGTCTTCTGAAGTAGAGTAGAAAGATTCATTACCAAAAAGTTCATCGCAATTACCGTTTCCGAGGTCTCAGGTAGTTTGGCCATCACTCGACCAAGACTAAATTTCCTCTTTCCCTGTCCGAATTTACCCTCAATGGCATTACGCACTCTTTCATCTGAGCGTGCCTCTTTCTTTTTTTCTTTGCTCACCTCTTTCGGCGGTCTTCCCAATCGGGGACCACTCATTCTTATATCCCTTTCTTTACAATAAGCTCGATTCGCTTTTGTTCGATAGATTTTATCCACATGAACCGATTCCGGATAACATCCTGTTTCCCTTTTATATTCTTCTATTCGCGCTTGTAAATCTCCCGATTCGTTGTAATTATCCCAACTTAATTTGTCTAAGAAGACAAAGCCATTCACATTACTTGCCGATATTTTAGCTCCAAACTCTACTGCTTTTCCCGCTTTTCCACGCACTATTAGACGCACGTGAGGTTGGCTTACACTCACAATTCTGTTTTCTACTTTATTTGTCTTTTTTTCATACATTTCTAACTGTTGCTCATACACTTTTCCTATCGTTACAAGCTCTTCTTGCTCTTTTTTCGTTAGTTTTTCTAACTTTGCTCCCTCTTCTATCATTTTTTCTATATGAGACAAGTTTCTTTTTATATATCCTAGTTGTTTTTTTGTTCCTTTTCTTCTTTCTTTTTTTGACACACGACGTTTTTTTGCTATGGCTAAGTACTCTTTTCTTGCCACTTCCCTATAAGTCCTCGGCTTTTCTTTCCTTTTCTCTTTTATTTCTTCATACAGCTTATCTATTATTTTTTCTGTTTTTTCTCTGGCATCATTCAATATTCCTATATCCGTTGGATATTTTATATCTGCTGGTGTACAAGTCGCATCTAACAATAACTTTCCTTCATTTTCTTTTTTTTCTGACGCTACACCCGTCGCTTTTTTTTCTATTTTTTTATTAATTTTATTTATTAATTCCATTCCTATTTTTTTACGAAAATGAACCATCATTGACGCATTAAATGCTTCTTTGCTACTATAGCTTTCCATTCCTATAAAGTACTGTAAATAAGGGTTCTCTTTTATTTGTTCTACTGTTTCTCTGTCACTTTTTCCTGAAATTTCTTTGATAATTAATGCTCCTAATGCCATTCTAAATGATTTGGCTGGGGCTCCTTTTTTTTCTGTGAAGTTTTTTGCATATTCTTCCTCATATTCTTCCCAGGGAATCATTTTTGACATTTCTATCCAACGATTTTCTTCGTCTAACTGCCCGCCGAACAGATTTTTCAAGTTTTCTGGTGTTTCAATTGAGTACTGTTGCTTTCGGTACATCTGCTTTCTCTCTTCTTAATGCAATGGTTTTGAGGCATTCTACCCTATTTTCGTGCATTCTAGCGGTTCTTAATTCGCCTACTATTTTTCTCCGTAAAGGTCTCAGCTTTTTTCAGCAAGCCCTAATTATCAACTAAGTTGTTCACTATCTAAAACATCTATAGGAAAGGAGCTTAAGCCTCTGTTTACAAGACTTTCAGCAGAGAATCATGATGTAATTTAAATTCGTAACGGCTTATCAACTATCAACTTGTTAGGAGAGATTCCTGACTTTCGTACTCACCAGCTAAATGGGTTTGATATATTAATAGACAGAGGATGGCTGCTAAGTCTGTCCAAAAATGACAGAACTCACCTCAGTATTTCATTTAAACCGAAGTTCACAAAGCTTATTTTAAATAAATTTAATTATAAAGAGGGGGGATAGGGCCTACATTGCGTTATGAGAGGCCTGGCAAAGAGAGATCTTAAAATTTAAATTTGTTTAGCCCAATTGTATCATTAATAATCAGAATTGACAAGTTGTTTACTGACAAAATCAGCTATTCTAATGGACAAAAAACTTTACACTCAAAGCATTCAACTCGTTTTGGAGCTTATTGTCGATTATTAAAAACACACAACATCGCAAAAACAGATGGGGGTGGAGAGACTCGAACTCTCACGAGCTTATAAGGCTCAACGGATTTTAAGTCCGCAGCGTCTACCATTCCGCCACACCCCCGTTTCCTTTTTTAACATCGGTTTTTTACCGACGATTTAACATCATAGCATGGGTGGCTCTAAATACAAATCTCTCCTGGAAAAATTTGTGGATAATCTAGCGCAGCAGAAATTGCAGTGCCAGGGAAGCTACCCCTCGGACGATCGCATCTAATTGAGGAGTGCCGGCCCCATTGGCGCGGGCATCTTGCATTGCTTGTAGATTTTTCAGAAAATTTTGGGCCGTATCATAACCATCGGTATTTTTCTCCTCCTCAAACAATTTGGAAGCATATTCGACATTTTGTTTAGCCGCCGTTTCATCTCCCATTTTTAACAAGGCCAAGCCGCGTCCTAGATAACCCGGCGCGAAATGGGGATCTAAATCCAGAGCTTTGTTGTAATTGCTCAGAGCCGCCTTAAAATTTCCCTTACGGCTTTCCAATAACCCCCAACCGAAGAAGAGTTCGGGCGTTCCGGCATTGGTCGGCATTCCCACCACTCCCTGGACAAAGGCAGAATCCAAATTGGTAGCAGTCAGATTGGCATTGGTTAAATAGGCTCCTCGCAGATCTGTGCCATTCATGATCGCGCCCCGCAAATCGGCTCCGGTTAAATTCGCACTGTTAAAAGATGTTCCACTCAGATTCGCTCCCGTGAGATTGGCCCCACTCAAATTGGCCTGACTGAGATTGGCCCCCGCCAAGTTGGCCCCCGCTAAATTAGCCCCCGTTAAATCGGCAAATACCAGCCCAGAACCACTTAAGTCGCACATAGGACATTTTTTTGTACTCAGTAATTGCGCCAGTTGATTAATATTTTCGGCGATCGCCGGAGCAGCAAGCAAAACCAATAGCCAAAAACTGGTTAAAGTACGAAGGGAAATAGACATAGGATTCACCAGGAACTCCATTTATTCTAGTCAATTCTCATAGCCCGATCAGACGGTCATCAAACCTCAACTCTTGCTCATCTCAAATCAGGAAGAAACATTTACACTTACAAAAAGGCGATATACTTACCCTACTCACAGTGTACTTGTCTTAAGCTTTTAGGGCGACCATCTTTTTTTTGAATGCTTATTGGTGTTTTAGCCATTTTATCGGCCTCAGCAGCCGCCGGAATGCGGATTGCCCTACCACTCCTGATGATTGGCCTTTTACAGGATGATCTATGGTCAAACGTGCCAATTTTAGGGCGTATTAACCCAAGAATTTTAATTGCCATTCTAACCAGTTGGTCTTTATTTGAATTATTTGCCTCTAAACGACTACTCGGCCAGCGAATTTTGCAGATTATCCAACTCTTATTTAGGGCTTGCTGAAAAAGTCAAAAAACGAAAGAAATGTGGGTTAGGGAAGTATGGACTGAAAAAGCATAGATAACTTATCCTTATGGAAACAAATCAAAATACAGATTTTGTTTAATCTATTGTTCCTTTCTGTCTAAAAAGGTCAACACAAATCACTCCTCACAAAAGAGAGGAAAATTAACACCATTTTTCACAAGAAAAACGACTCTACAACTTTTTACTTTTTGTCTTCTGAAGTAGAGTAGAAAGATTCATTACCAAAAAGTTCATCGCAATTACCGTTTCCGAGGTCTCAGGTAGTTTGGCCATCACTCGACCAAGACTAAATTTCCTCTTTCCCTGTCCGAATTTACCCTCAATGGCATTACGCACTCTTTCATCTGAGCGTGCCTCTTTCTTTTTTTCTTTGCTCACCTCTTTCGGCGGTCTTCCCAATCGGGGACCACTCATTCTTATATCCCTTTCTTTACAATAAGCTCGATTCGCTTTTGTTCGATAGATTTTATCCACATGAACCGATTCCGGATAACATCCTGTTTCCCTTTTATATTCTTCTATTCGCGCTTGTAAATCTCCCGATTCGTTGTAATTATCCCAACTTAATTTGTCTAAGAAGACAAAGCCATTCACATTACTTGCCGATATTTTAGCTCCAAACTCTACTGCTTTTCCCGCTTTTCCACGCACTATTGGACGCACGTGAGGTTGGCTTACACTCACAATTCTGTTTTCTACTTTATTTGTCTTTTTTTCATACATTTCTAACTGTTGCTCATACACTTTTCCTATCGTTACAAGCTCTTCTTGCTCTTTTTTCGTTAGTTTTTCTAACTTTGCTCCCTCTTCTATCATTTTTTCTATATCAGACAAGTTTCTTTTTATATATCCTAGTTGTTTTTTTTGTTCCTTTTCTTCTTTCTTTTTTTGACACACGACGTTTTTTTGCTATGGCTAAGTACTCTTTTCTTGCCACTTCCCTATAAGTCCTCGGCTTTTCTTTCCTTTTCTCTTTTATTTCTTCATACAGCTTATCTATTATTTTTTCTGTTTTTTCTCTGGCATCATTCAATATTCCTATATCCGTTGGATATTTTATATCTGCTGGTGTACAAGTCGCATCTAACAATAACTTTCCTTCATTTTCTTTTTTTTCTGACGCTACACCCGTCGCTTTTTTTTCTATTTCTTTATTAATTTTATTTATTAATTCCATTCCTATTTTTTTACGAAAATGAACCATCATTGACGCATTAAATGCTTCTTTGCTACTATAGCTTTCCATTCCTATAAAGTACTGTAAATAAGGGTTCTCTTTTATTTGTTCTACTGTTTCTCTGTCACTTTTTCCTGAAATTTCTTTGATAATTAATGCTCCTAATGCCATTCTAAATGATTTGGCTGGGGCTCCTTTTTTTTCTGTGAAGTTTTTTGCATATTCTTCCTCATATTCTTCCCAAAGAATCATTTTTGACATTTCTATCCAACGATTTTCTTCGTCTAACTGCCCGCCGAACAGATTTTTCAAGTTTTCTGGTGTTTCAATTGAGTACTGTTGCTTTCGGTACATCTGCTTTCTCTCTTCTTAATGCAATGGTTTTGAGGCATTCTACCCTATTTTCGTGCATTCTAGCGGTTCTTAATTCGCCTACTATTTTTCTCCGTAAAGGTTTCAGCTTTTTTCAGCAAGCCCTAATTAATGCTCCTAATGCCATTCTAAATGATTTGGCTGGGGCTCCTTTTTTTTCTGTGAAGTTTTTTGCATATTCTTCCTCATATTCTTCCCAAAGAATCATTTTTGACATTTCTATCCAACGATTTTCTTCGTCTAACTGCCCGCCGAACAGATTTTTCAAGTTTTCTGGTGTTTCAATTGAGTACTGTTGCTTTCGGTACATCTGCTTTCTCTCTTCTTAATGCAATGGTTTTGAGGCATTCTACCCTATTTTCGTGCATTCTAGCGGTTCTTAATTCGCCTACTATTTTTCTCCGTAAAGGTTTCAGCTTTTTTCAGCAAGCCCTATTTACGCCTCTGGTCGGCGCATTGATGGCAATAACCGTCACGAAACTGATTCACTTTAGCTTGCAACCTCTCTGGATGGTTGGGCTATTAGGGGGGACATTTGCGCTTGTCCTGAAATTGGTGCAAGTGGGTTGGTTTTTTCGTCTGCGAGGAATTCCGCCCTGGGTCACGCTTTTGGAAGATATTCTCTGTGTGTGTTTGGTACTATTTGCCTTTAAAGCCCCTAAAAATGGGGGATTAATTGCCATGCTGTTGCTATGGATAGCTATTCGCAGTTCTACCGCTTGGCGAGCCTGGTACTTACAGTCGCAAAACGATTCTAAACTTCCGCCTGATTAGCTTCTTTCCCAATTGACGGAAATTTTCTGGCAACATCTATACATCTATCAAGCCTTAGGTTAATAGCGAAAAACAGAGATCTGGTCGTAAATTCTGGGCCCTGCGGAGATAGGAATGGTAAATTTCTGCTTGCGGTTTGGGTGTATTGACCTGAATGAGAACACGAATACACAACTTGAGGCTATCTTTCACTTGCATTTGCTGGACATCGAGTAACGGTACATGATTCCAGTTCGGTCTTTCCCTGGCGATCGCGGCCGGAAAAATAGCATCTAGATCGGGGGTAACAGAAAAAATGACACTGACAATCTCTTCGGGATCAAGTTGGTTTTGGGTTTCAATGGCATCCAGTAATTCACTGACTGCATCGTGAATCGCCGCCACTGTATTTTCAGAAACGGTTGTTGCCCCGCGAATTGCGCGTGTTTTCCAGTCCACAAACCCTATCCTCCGACCAATAAATCTGCGATGACTTCACGTTTACTAAGCATATCACTGGAATGGAAAGGGCAGAAATGCAGAATCTGACTAGGCTGACTTAAATAGCAGATTGAGATTGAATTAACGATTGAATTCGGTAGAAATCTTCCCTGGCTTTAAAATCTTCTAGCCGTTGAGTAACTTTACCTTGCTCAAATAATAAGAGTGTCGGCAAGCTTCTGAGGCGATAGGTATGGGCTAATTTGAGGTTGCTATCCGCATTAACATCCACCAGCCTGACACAATCCCCACATTCGCCCTTCAGTTTCCAGAGGAGTGGATTGACAAAATGACAAAGTCCGCACCAAGGGGCCCAAAAGTACACCAAAACGGGTTTTGGGGATTCTAAAACAGTACTAGCAAATGTCTTTTCACTAATAGATAACATTTGATCTGATCCCGATCGCTTACCTTATTACTATGTTATAGCCCATGGGGATCAGTCTGACCACCAATAAAAAGCCTCCTGAAAATTCAGAAGGCCAAGGTATAAAGTTCACTGTTGACAAAAAAGTTGGGACGAAAAAATCTTGATCTAGCCGATAAAAGGCGTATGACTAAAACCGAATAGGGGTGCATGGCTGAAACAGAAAGCCCAGATTCCGCCCGTAAAAGCGATCGCAATCAGTAGATTGGTAAAGAAGCGACCAAATTCAGGGTTGAGTCCTAGCTCTTTATCTTCCTTGCCTGCCGTAAAGAAGAGTGACCAAGCTTGGTTGCCATTGATGGTTTTGAAACTGTTGAAATCGGAGCGGAAAATAACCGGAGCAAAGAGATCTTTGTTGGTGTAGATATCATAATCAGCGTTCATAGGGTATCTCCGAACTTAATTTATTTATGTAAGATGACGATTTAGTGAGAAAAATGAGAAAGTCGCGTTGAACATTCTCAGAAAAGCCTTGAACAGAGGGTTAATAAGGTTTCTGAAGATGGGATAGCTGCCCAACGCTCCTAGATTTAGAGACTGGTTAACCAACCAATCACACCGTGACCAGTTAAAACTTCCATGCCTAAGAGCGCGACGAAACCAATCATGGCAAAGCGTCCGTTCATTTTTTCGGCATATTCTGTCCAGCCAGCTTGTACAGTGTCGTCCACATAGACCTTGGGTTCAATAGCAAAGTTGTTTAAACGGTTGTCAGAATCGAGTTTAAATCCGCGAGCAGTCATGGCTGTGTTTCCTTTTCTTTCTGTATGTAAACTAATGTAACACAATGTTAAGAATTATGACAACCCTATTGACAAAAAAAGACGGTCGTGAAAACCGTCCTTCCTCAAGTTAGGCAATTAATACCCTTTTATTGGTTCTTGCCGCCAGCGTTGATAGAGACGATAGACAATTTTTTCCATCTCAATCCAGATGAAGATCAGAGCACTGAATCCAAAGCAAACCAATAGCTCATTGAGGGGTAAATACTGGGTTCCAAAGAATTGTCTGAGGGGTTCGACATAAATTAACAGTAGTTGCAGCAAGGAAGTCGCAACAATCGAGATGAGCAAAAAGGGATTGGAAAAGGGGTTCATTTCAATCGTCAGACGATGCACTGAACGAATCGCCAAGGCATGACCCATTTGGGCCAAACAGAGGGTAGTAAAGACCATTGTTTTCCAGCGATTAGGGGCGAGGGTGCCATTGAGGGTATGTTCCTGGGTGTAACCGTAGGCCCAGACCATTAAGAAAATGGTGACGATCGCTAAAATTAAACCTTGACGAATCATGTAAGCTCCCAAGCCCCTGGCAAAAATGCTTTCTTGGGGATCCTGGGGCGGTTGTTGCATAACGGTGGGTTTGCCTGGTTCCACAGCTAGGGCCAAAGCCGGAACCCCGTCAGTGACTAGATTCATCCAGAGAATTTGCAAGGGGGATAATGGCACTCCTCCCAAACCAATGAGGGGCGCAGCAGCAATGGTTAAGACTTCTCCGATGTTACTGCCCAGAATATAGCGAATAAAACGACGGATATTAGTATAGACAACCCGACCTTCTTCCACCGCAGCGACAATGGTGGCAAAATTATCGTCCAGTAAAATCATATCGCTGGCTTCTTTACTGACATCCGTTCCGGTAATACCCATCGCCACGCCAATATCGGCCTGTTTCAGGGCTGGTGCATCATTCACCCCATCCCCCGTCATGGCCACCACCTGATGCTGACGACGCAGGGCTTGAACAATTTGCAGTTTGTGTTCAGGGGAGACACGGGCATAGACCCCGACTTCTTGAACCACTTTTTCCAATTCACTCGCGCTGTACTGTTCTAACTCTCGACTGGTTAACACCTGGGAACCTGGTTCAGCAATCCCTAAATCCTCGGCGATCGCTAAGGCGGTGAGGGGATGATCTCCGGTAATCATCACTGGACGAATACCGGCTACTCGACATTTAGCCACCGCCTCTCGAACCTCTGGTCGGGGAGCATCTAACATTCCCACTAAACCTAACCAAGTTAAGTCCCGTTCCGCTTGATCATCACTGATTTTGTGGGGGATCTCATTCAGGTTTTTCGTGGCAAACCCTAATACCCGTAGCCCTTTGCCTGCCAGTTGATTGTTCTTTTCTAAGATGCGGGTTCGTTGTTCGGCACTCAACTCTAAAACCTGAGAACCCACTTGAATGTGGGTACAGCGTTCGAGGATTAATTCTGACGATCCTTTGACAAACATGATCAGTCCCTTTTCGGCCTGGATTAAACCCTGTTCATCCTCAACCACCACGCTCATGCGTTTACGTTCAGAGGAAAAGGGAAATTCGGCCACACGGGGAAAATATTGTTCCTGTTCATGTTTGAAAATACCGGCTTTACCCGCGACTACCAGTAACGCGCCTTCGGTGGGATCGCCCAGAATGGCCCATTCCCCATTTTCTTGTTGTAAAACTGCATCATTGCAGAGCATACAGGCTTCGAGCAAGGCTTGAATTTCTGGCTTTGTTTTGGGATCAATGCTTTCGGTTTCGGAGACTTGAAATTGACCGACGGGGTTATAGCCTTCTCCGGTCACTTTGAGATCGCAGCGATCGCTGGTAATCGTCTGAACAACCATTTTATTTTGGGTCAGGGTTCCCGTTTTATCGGAACAGATGGTGGTGACAGAACCCAAAGTTTCGACCGCACTGAGTTTGCGAATCAGGGCATTGCGTTTCGCCATCCGTTGAGTTCCCAGGGCCAAGGTTACGGTGATGACGGCGGGTAAACCTTCAGGAACCACTGCCACCGCCATACTTAAGGAAACCTCGACCAATTCCATAAAGAGATTGGGGCGTAGGATCGTGCCAAAAATAATGACGATCGCCACCAAGATTAGGGAACCCGTGACTAGAACATTACCCAATTGGGTCATGCGTTTTTGGAGAGGGGTAGGTTCGGCCTCGACAGACTGAAGCGCGGAGGCAATTTTTCCCAATTCTGTCCGCATTCCGGTTTCTGTGACGATCACCGTGGCTCGACCCTGAACGACTTCCGTTCCTGAAAAGACCAGGTTAAAGCGATCGCCGACGGGACTATCGGCCGAGAGAATTTTATTTTCTTCTTTAGTGACGGCCTCTGCTTCCCCCGTTAAGGCCGATTCCCGTATTTGTAAATTAGCGGTTTCTAGGAGACGACCATCGGCGGCAACCTTAACCCCCGCTTCTAGTTGCATCACATCTCCTGGCACCACTTCTTTGGCATCCACTTCGCTCACCTTGCCTTCTCGGATGACACGGACTTTGGAAGAGGCCAGATTCTTGAGAGCAGCGAGGGCTTTTTCGGCTCCACTTTCCTGGACATAACCCAAGATACCGTTTAAAAGTACTACGGTGAAGATGGCCACTGCATCCTTGGGGAAAATAAATTTTCCTAACGATTGAGCTTGATGAATATCTAAAGCAGCAGAGATGATGGCAACGGCGATCAGCATCAGCAGCATAATGTTTTTGAACTGATCTATCAAAATGTCCCAGGAAGTTCGCCCTCCCGTTTCTACCAATTCATTGCTGCCATAGGCTTTGAGATTTTCTTCCACCTGTTGATGGCTTAATCCCTGACTGCGATCGCTGTTTAATTGTTCAACAACTTGATCCGCCGTCAAGGTTTGCCAGGCAATGGAAGGATTTGGGGTCAAGGTAGAAGGAGAAGGCATGATGGGAACTCCCGACTAGATTGGCACTAAAAAATAGTATTGTTGCTTAATAATAATACTCCTTTGGGGATCGCTAGGGAAAATAATACAAATCATTACAGTGGGGAGCAGGCGAGGGCATCTTGTTGTATAGGGCCAATCTCTGCTTTAATGAGTTCTTCTGTTTTGTCTGGTTTTATTCTTCTCACCGCTATGCTTGTTAATGCGCTTGCTTTGCCTCCCTACCTTGTCAGAAAAGCAGAAATTCAAACAGTTAGTCAAATTCTGGACGAAGATGGCGATCTGATGGTGGCGGGAGTATCGGGCAGTGGACGGCGATCGCTGATTCAGTGGGCAGCCCAACAGGTAGGAGCCAGGGTAATCAATATTGACTGTTTACGCGCTACGACTTCTTCCCGCTTTTTGACTTTGTTAGCAGAAGGATTATTAGGGGTTTTTGTTACGTCCCAGGAACTGAACCTAATTGAACAATGGACAAAGGAACATCCCCTCAAACTAGAGAAAATCCCGATTCATCGTTCTAGTTTGGTCTGGAAAGCGGGTATGAAGGAAGAATGGGGCATTTTTCAGTCTCTCTTAACCTTGCCCCAGGTGATGGCAGAACTTTTGGACTGTCGAGTGGTGTTTGTTTTTCAGAATTTTCCTCATATTCGTTCCTGGGATCGCTCAGGAGAATGGGAAGCCTATCTTCGCCAGGAGGTTAAACGGCAAAGTCGAATTAACTATGTGATTATTGCCACTATCCCCGAACCCTGGGCCGATGACAGTCATTTGCAGGTCATGACCCTGGCTCCTGTGCCCCGTTTGGAACTTCAAGATTGGAGCCAATCCGTTATGGCAGCTAAAAGTCTTCAGTTTGATCAAGCCGCGTTGGAATTGTTTTTAGATTATATGCAGGGCCACTTAGGGGATGCGATCGCCCTAGCCCGTCGGATTGTTTTGGAATATCAGGTGGGAGTGCTGGAAGGTTATCAAAATTTAGCCTCTTATAGTCAAAATGGACTACATCCCGCCCACACCATTCAGATCCATCATGTTCGTCACAGTATGCTGGCACTGATTGAAGATCGTTCCCTCACCTTTGAGTCCTTGCTGTTACTCTTGCCACCGATTCAAGCGCGGGTTCTCGAAAGTTTAGCCATTGATCCGACGGATAGCCCCCATGCCAAGGATTATGTACGAATTCATCAACTTTCCAAGGGCGGGGGTCTTCAGGGGGCACTGTCAGGATTGGAACAAAAGGGGTTAATTCATGGCCCCAAACTGGGCTATCGGGTGGCAATGCCGCTATTTGCTTTTTGGCTCAAACAACGATTGTCTTGAAATTTGTCTTATTCAAGCGATCGCTCTCACTAGCACAAAGGGTTGAACAATCAGGGTCAGAAATTGTTTTTCGGGTTCTCCGTTCCAAGTATTGAGTTCGTCAGGGGAGGGTTTATGAATCAGCAGTTCACTGATCCAGTTTTGAACCGACTGTACATTGTCTTCGGCGATCGCCACTCCCACTTCGAGTAGATCGAGTGCCCCATCAACCACGATCACGGCATCACGTTTGGCATGGGGAATGAGGGTTTCCCAATCCATCGGGGCTAATTCTGTTGCTAGTTGTGTTTGGATATCTGACATGGTTAAAGACCAGAAATCTTGAATTTTACTTAAAAACTTGACATGAAAAGCCATAATACTTCTTTAACGCTACTGCGACTTAAACAATTCCTTGCTGTAAATTTTTCGCTGATTATTTCTAATGCAATGGCGGAAGTCTTACTGTATCGTGACCCAGGATAGGACTATCAACGAATTATTTACAGGTGGAATATGACAACTGTTTAAAATTAAATTACTAAGTAACTGGTTTCAATTAAATTGAACATAGACTTTGGGCCTGATCCCCCCTACCCCCCTTGATAAGGTAGGTGTCCGTAGAACGGGGGGATCTTATAGATTTTAAGACCTACCTACTTACTATTAAAATTACCAGTAAAAGAACTCAATGACAGAACCTTTGCAGCCTCAATTTATTGAAGTCCTCACCCTCATAAAAACTGCCCAGCAAAAGGTCATCGCTACTGCAAACCAAGAACTGATCAAACTATACTGGAGCGTCGGTAAATACATCAGCGATCGTTTAGCCAATAGCGAATGGGGACAAAAAGCGATCGAGCAACTTGCAACCTTTATCCAAACTCAAGAACCCAGTCTCAAAGGATTTGCAAAGCGTAATCTCTACAGAATGCGCCAATTTTATGAAACCTATCCAAATCCAGAAATTGTGTCGTCACTGCTGACACAATTAAGCTGGACTCATCATTCTATCCTCATTTCACGCTGCAAGACTGAATCCGAGCGACTTTTTTATCTTGAACTCGCTGCTACCGAATGTTACAGCACCCGTGAACTTGATCGCCAAATCAATAGTGGTATTTTTGAGCGTACCCGTCTCGCCGATGCTAAACTTTTGCAAATTGCCCACCCTAAACCACTCGCTGGAATCTTTCGAGATAGTTACGTCCTCGATTTTCTCAACCTGCCATCTAATCACTCTGAGAATGAGCTAAAAGCATCTCTTGTCGCTTATCTCAAAGAGTTTATCCTAGAACTTGGTCGAGACTTCACTTTTCTTGGAGAAGAATATCGACTACAAGTTGGCAATAGCGACTTTTTCATCGATCTACTTTTCTATCATCGTGAACTTCAAAGCCTCGTTGCTTTTGAACTAAAAATCGATAAATTTCGACCTGAATACCTTGGACAACTTGAGTTCTACCTCGAAGCCCTTGATCGCGACATCAAAAAAATTCATGAAAACCCCAGTATTGGTGTTCTGCTTTGCCGTGACAAAGACGATGAAGTTGTCGAATATGCTCTCAGTCGATCCATCAGTCCTACGGTTGTTGCAGAATACGAAATTAAACTCATCCCGAAAGAACTTCTGCGAAGAAAACTGAATGAATTCTATGAATTACTCGCGAACAAAAAGGAATAATAATGCTGACTAAAATGCAAAAATATTTCGCTCTCAATCTTTGTTTGCGTGAGGTAAGGTCTAACACTGCGTTGGAGCCGACTTCTCAAAAGTGATCTTTAAAAGTCAAGCTGATCTATGGCCACTCCCACTTCGAGTAGATCGAGTGCCCCATCAACCACGATCACGGCATCACGTTTGGCATGGGGAATGAGGGTTTCCCAATCCATTGGAGCTAATTCTTTTGCTAGTTGTGTTTGGATATCTGACATGGTTAAGACCAGAAATCTTGAATTTTACCGAAAAACGGCGTTGCTTCATCCACTTCTGGGAGACTTTGAACCTCGAAAGATACCGATCTCCCCAAAAAATTGGGGGGCGGGGGGGCAAATCTCCTAATCTAAAAACTCAAAGCCTTACATAGCAAGCTTTTCATCTTCTCCCCCCTTATCAAGGGGTAGGGCTGATTCATTCTAACAAATCTCAATCAATCAAATCCTTATCTGGCAAGGTTTTAAGGCGATTTCTCAGAATAAATATCTGAAAATTTTTAAAAATACCTTACTTTGCTTACCCCATAAGCGATTGAAGAGAGACAAAAAAGGAATCAAACCAGAGAATGAATCAGCCCTACTTATCAAGGGGGGCTGGGGGGGATCTAAACTCAGCAAAGGTTGCAGGGACTTCTGCGTAATGGGTAGCTTACCAAGAGGCAGGGGGAATTGATCGCAAAATTTATCTTTAATTTAATTGCAACCAGATACTTAATCCTATAGCATGAAATTGTGCTTAAAAGCTTTTATACTAGTTTATAATTGTTTTTCTTTATCTCTCCCAAATCGAGGTTAGTAAGGCTATGGCTAATAAATCTTGGAAAACGGCGGTTGATGGTAGTTGGAGTGTTTCAACCAATTGGAACCCCAGTTTACCGACCTCAGTAGATATTGCTTTGATCAATTTGGCTGGGGTTTATACTGTCACCCTCGATATTGATCAAGTATTGGGTGGCTTAACCTTGGGAGGGACAGCCAGTGGAACGCAAACGTTAGCCATCGCGAGTAATACCTTAACGTTGAATGGGGCCAGTACGGTTGGGAATAATGGGGTTTTAGCGTTAAGTGGTGGCACTATTACGGGAACGGGAGCTTTAACAGTTTCGGGGACAGGGAAGTTAAATTGGAGTAGCGGGACTATCAGTGGAACAGGGAAAAAGACAATTAGTGGAGCCTTAAATCTCAGTGGTTCTCGATACTTAGATGGAACAACCTTAGAAACCAATGGTGCAACCATTTGGACAGGAGCAGGTTATCTTTACGGTTACAATGGCGCGATTTGGAACAATACCAGCACAGGCACGATTGATTTACAAGGTGATGGCGATTTTTACCTTGCTTCAGGTACTCCTAGCTTCAATAATGCCGGAACCTTCACTAAATCTAATGGAGCAACTAATGGTAGTGATTATTCTTATTTCGATGTTGCTTTCAACAATACAGGCACAGTTAATGTTAAGAAAGGAACCCTAACTTTAGCAGGTGGTGGTGCAAATACTAAAACTTTCAGTATTGATACTGGCGCAACTTTAAAAATATCTGGTGTTGACTATAACTTTAATACAGGCAGTAGTCTTACTGGAGTTGGTAATTTGGTAGTAGAGAGTGCGGCCCTTAAATCGAGTTCAGGTTTCAATAGCACAGCCGCTATTTCAGTTAATTCTGGAACGCTAGATATTGGCGGTGCTTCTACTTGGTCAGGCTCCTTGGCAATTATGGGAGGCAGTACAGTAAAAATAGCAGCAGCATCTACTTTTTCAGGAGCAGTGACATTAACTGATGGGACTCTCACGGGAACAGGTGATTTAACCCTCTCTAATCAACTAACTTGGAGTGGTGGGACTATCAGTGGAACAGGAAAAAAGATAGTTAGTGGAGCTTTAAATCTCAGTGGTTCTCGATACTTAGATGGAACAACCTTAGAAACCAATGGTGCAACTATCTGGACAGGAGCAGGTTATCTTTACGGTTACAATGGCGCGATTTGGAACAATACCAGCACAGGCACGATTGATTTACAAGGTGATGGCGATTTTTACCTTGCTTCAGGTACTCCTAGCTTCAATAATGCCGGAACCTTTACTAAATCTAATGGAGCAACTAATGGTAGTGATTATTCTTATTTCGATGTTGCTTTCAACAATACAGGCACAGTTAATGTTAAGAAAGGAACCCTAACTTTAGCAGGTGGTGGTGCAAATACTAAAACTTTCAGTATTGATACTGGCGCAACTTTAAAAATATCTGGTGTTGACTATAACTTTAATACAGGCAGTAGTCTTACTGGAGTTGGTAATTTGGTAGTAGAGAGTGCGGCCCTTAAATCGAGTTCGGGTTTCAACAGCACAGCCGCTATTTCAGTTAATTCTGGAACGCTAGATATTGGCGGTGCTTCTACTTGGTCAGGCTCCTTGGCAATTATGGGAGGCAGTACAGTAAAAATAGCAGCAGCATCTACTTTTTCAGGAGCAGTGACATTAACTGATGGGACTCTCACGGGAACAGGTGATTTAACCCTCTCTAATCAACTAACTTGGAGTGGTGGGACTATCAGTGGAACAGGAAAAAAGATAGTTAGTGGAGCTTTAAATCTCAGTGGTTCTCGATACTTAGATGGAACAACCTTAGAAACCAATGGTGCAACTATCTGGACAGGAGCAGGTTATCTTTACGGTTACAATGGCGCGATTTGGAACAATACCAGCACAGGCACGATTGATTTACAAGGTGATGGCGATTTTTACCTTGCTTCAGGTACTCCTAGCTTCAATAATGCCGGAACCTTCACTAAATCTAATGGAGCAACTAATGGTAGTGATTATTCTTATTTCGATGTTGCTTTCAACAATACAGGCACAGTTAATGTTAAGAAAGGAACCCTAACTTTAGCAGGTGGTGGTGCAAATACTAAAACTTTCAGTATTGATACTGGCGCAACTTTAAAAATATCTGGTGTTGACTATAACTTTAATACAGGCAGTAGTCTTACTGGAGTTGGTAATTTGGTAGTAGAGAGTGCGGCCCTTAAATCGAGTTCGGGTTTCAACAGCACAGCCGCTATTTCAGTTAATTCTGGAACGCTAGATATTGGCGGTGCTTCTACTTGGTCAGGCTCCTTGGCAATTATGGGAGGCAGTACAGTAAAAATAGCAGCAGCATCTACTTTTTCAGGAGCAGTGACATTAACTGATGGAACTCTCACGGGAACAGGTGATTTAACCCTCTCTAATCAACTAACTTGGAGTGGTGGGACTATCAGTGGAACAGGAAAAAAGATAGTTAGTGGAGCTTTAAATCTCAGTGGTTCTCGATACTTAGATGGAACAACCTTAGAAACCAATGGTGCAACTATCTGGACAGGAGCAGGTTATCTTTACGGTTACAATGGCGCGATTTGGAACAATACCAGCACAGGCACGATTGATTTACAAGGTGATGGTGATTTTTACCTTGCTTCAGGTACTCCTAGCTTCAATAATGCCGGAACCTTTACTAAATCTAATGGAGCAACTAATGGTAGTGATTATTCTTATTTCGATGTTGCTTTCAACAATACAGGCACAGTAGAAATCAAGAAAGGCAAATTAAACCTAGCTGGGGGTTATACCCAAACGGCAGGAACGACTCGCTTAAATGGTGGCAATCTTGCCTCTAGCTCTTTCGATCTCAAGGGCGGAGTTCTTACAGGCGCAGGAACCATTACAGGAAATGTTAATAACACTGGTGGTCAAGTTAACCCAGGGAATACCGTTGGCACTCTAGTTATTGATGGAAACTATAGCCAAAGCGGTACAGGGCTGCTCAACTTCGACCTAGCCAGCGCGTCAAGTTTTGACAAATTCAATGTCACAGGAGAAGGCACTTTTGGCGGAACCCTGAAAGTATCATTAGGCACAGGCTACACTCCCACAATTGGCACAAAATATACCGTTTTAACCTACGGTACAGCCACCGCTAAAACCTTTAATACCGTTCAAGGCATTGACCTCAGTACCTCTCTTGCCTTAGCTCCCACTTCTACGGGCAATAACCTGATCCTCGAAGTTGTGGATAAAGTTCCTGATCTCGGAGCCGTTAGTTTTGGCAATACCAAATCCTTCACCGATGCGGTTGGAGATAGCGACTTATTTGACTTCTATCGCTTCAATGTCTCTGCGGCTGACACAGTACAACTTAAATTAACTAACTTGACCGCTAATGCCGATATTTGGTTAGTGGACGGTTTGGGTCGTACCCTTACCCAGGGAACCCAGACAGGAACCGCCGATGAAGTGGTTAGTTGGGCAGTAGATGCAGGAACCTATTTCGTCAAAGTCTTCCGACCTGCGGCTGGCAATAACACCAACTACACCCTACAGGTAGCAACTACCAGTATCCCAGCCGTCATTACTGTTGCCGCTACAGATGCTAGTGCAGCCGAAACCGCCACAGGAGTTACTCCCAATCCAGGGACATTTACCCTCACTCGGACAGGGGATTTAAGCCAAGCTATTACCGTCAATTACACCCTGGCCGGAACTGCAACCAATGGAACGGATTACACCAATCTCCCCCTAACAGCCAATTTTGTCGCCGGAGCCAGTACTGCTCTGGTCACAGTGACACCGACAGATGATGCTCTCGCTGAAGCGACGGAAAATGTAGTTCTTACTCTCGCAACAGGAACAGGTTACAGCTTAGGGACGGCGATCAATGCCACCGTCAATATTGCCGATAATGAAACTCCTGTCGTTACCATTGCCGCTACCGATGCCAGTGCAGCAGAAACCGCTACAGGCGTTACTCCCAATCCAGGGACTTTTACCCTAACGCGCCTTGGCAACCTAGCCAGTGCCTTGACAGTGAACTATACCGTAACGGGTAGTGCAACCAATGGAACGGATTATACAACCATTCCTTTAACAGCTACTTTTGCCGCCGGAGCCAGTACTGTCCTGGTCACAGTGAACCCAACAGATGACAGCCTCGCAGAAGCGACGGAAAATGTAGTTCTTACTCTCGCAACAGGAACAGGTTACAGCTTAGGGACGACAACCAGCGCAACAGTCAATATTGCCGACAATGAAATTCCCTTAATTACCGTTGCTGCTACAGATGCTAGTGCAGCCGAAACCGCCACAGGGGTTACTCCCAATCCAGGCACTTTTACCCTAACCCGCCTTGGCAACCTAGCCAGTGCCTTGACAGTGAACTATACCGTAACGGGTAGTGCAACCAATGGAACGGATTACACCAATATTCCTCTGACTGCGACATTTTTGGCAGGTGCAAGTACGGCTGTTGTAACAGTCACACCGACAGATGACACTCTTGCCGAAGCGACGGAAAATGTAGTTCTTACTCTTGCAACAGGAACAGGTTACAGCTTAGGGACGACCACCAGCGCGACAGTCAATATTGCTGATAATGAAACCCCAGTTATTACCGTTGCCGCTACCGATGCTAGTGCAGTCGAAACCGCTACAGGCGTTACTCCCAATCTAGGCACGTTTACCCTAACGCGATTAGGAAATCTAGCCAGTGCCTTGACAGTGAACTATACCTTAGCGGGAACGGCTACCAATGGAACCGATTACACCACAATTCCCCTGACAGCTACTTTTGCAGCCGGTAGCAATACTGCTTTAGTTAGTGTTAGTCCCATTGATGATAGTAGCTTTGAAGGAACGGAAACCGTTATTTTAAACCTGGGAACAGGAACGGGTTACACCCTCGGCACAACGGCTAGTGCAACCGTTAATATTGACGACAATGATACAGCCGGCTCAGCCGAGATTACGGTTAGTGCGACAGATGCTAGTGCAGCCGAAACCGCTACAGGGGTTACGCCTAATCCAGGTACCTTTACCTTCGCTCGCACCGGCAATACGATTAGTGCTTTAACGGTAAATTATACTCTCAGTGGTACGGCGATCAATGACAGTGATTATACTAGCTTGGCTGGAACGGTAACTTTTGCCGCTAATGCTAGTACTGCTACTGTCAATGTTAATCCCCTGGATGACACTATTTTTGAGACCAGTACCCCTGAAACGGTCATTTTAACCCTAGCGACAGGAACAGGTTACACCCTGGGCACTGCAAAAACGGGAACAGTAAGTATTACCGATAATGACAGTCAACCAATTATCAATCTCAGTGCCAGTCAAACGGTAGTCGAAGGTTTTACCAGTCCCCAAACCGTTAGTTATACGGTGACGTTAGCTAATGCGAGTAGTCAGGCTATTACGGTGAACTATGCCACTGCCAATGGAACAGCCCTGGCTGGCTCAGACTATACCAGCACATCGGGAACCTTGACCTTTAATGCGGGGGTGACGAGTCAAGTTATCAATATTCCCATCCTCAATGATTCCCTGAATGAAACCAATGAAACCTTTACCTTAAGCCTGACCAGTCCGACTAACGCTACCCTTGGAACTAGCACTGTTACCACCACCATCACCGATACCTTGACGGCTTCTGTTACGACGACTTTACCGGCTAATGTTGAAAATTTAACTTTAACAGGTACTGCTGTTGCTGACGGGACAGGGAACGCCGGGGCTAACGTGCTGACTGGCAATAGTGCCAATAATATTCTTGCGGGTCTAGATGGCAATGATACCTATGCTTTTGTTGCTAATAGTCTTTTAGGAATAGATACGATTAACGAAACGGCTACCGGGGGAACAGATACCCTAGACTTTACGGGAACCAATGGCCCCATTCGACTTAACCTGGGTGTCACGACCAATCAAACGGTTGTAACCAGCAATCTAACCTTGAAATTATCGGCGATTGATGGGATTGAAAATGTTTACGGTGGTAATGGCAGCGATCGCCTGACGGGAAATAATCTTAGTAATGCACTCTATGGTAATGGTGGTGCAGATTCGTTGAGTGGTGGCGGTGGCGCAGATTCTTTGGTCGGAGGGGCCGGAGATGATCTCCTCGGTGGCGGTGCGGGCAATGACAGTTTTGTCTATAGCACAGGTAAAGCTTTCCTCAATACTGATCTAGGATTGGATACCTTGCTAGACTTTACGACCACTGCTGATAAGTTGGTTCTGAGTAAAGCGACTTTTACAGCCCTTACTAGTGCGATCGGCAATGGTTTTAGCCAAGGCACAGAGTTTGCCATTGTAGATGATGATGCTTTAGCGGGGGGCAGTAGCGCGTTTATCGTCTATAGCAGCAATAGCGGTAGTCTTTTCTACAACCAAAATGGTAATGCCAGTGGGCTGGGAACGGGAGCCGAGTTTGCTGTCTTGTTCGGGATTCCGACCTTAAGCAGTGGAGATTTTTCTCTAGCGGCTTAGTCCGGTTACTCAACTTGGACTGGAAAACCGTACCTTGATTGTCTTAGCACTCACACACCAAGAGTGCTAAAGTGCAATTGGAGTGATTACAAACTCGCAAAACCCATCCCATTTTAAGGACTATGGCAAAGATTATCTCGTTTAAAGATGAGTCCAGACGGGCATTAGAAGAAGGTATTAATACGCTTGCCAATGCAGTGCGGATTACCCTTGGCCCTAAAGGGCGTAACGTACTACTCGAAAAGCAATATGGCGCGCCTCAGATCGTCAATGATGGTATCACCGTTGCTAAAGAAATTGAATTGTCTGATCCCCAGCAAAATACGGGGGCACGTTTAATCCATGAAGTTGCCTCTAAAACCAAGGAAATTGCCGGTGATGGTACTACCACTGCTACAATCTTGGCCCAGGCTTTAGTCAAAGAAGGTTTACGGAATGTAACCGCAGGAGCGAATCCAGTTGCTCTACGTCGGGGTTTAGAAAAGATGACAACCTTCCTGGTGGAGGAAATCAAGGCTCTGGCTAAACCGATTGAAGGAGATGCGATCGCTCAGGTGGCCACCGTTTCCTCTGGAAATGATGCGGAAGTGGGTCGCATGATTGCCGATGCAATGGATAAAGTGACCAAGGATGGAGTCATTACCGTTGAAGAATCCAAATCCCTCAGCACCGAGCTAGAAGTGGTTGAAGGGATGCAAATTGATCGCGGTTATATTTCTCCTTACTTCATCACCAATAGTGAACGGCAAATCGTTGAATTTGAGAATCCGCTCATTTTAATTACTGATAAAAAAATTAGTGCGATCGCCGAATTAATTCCCGTATTGGAAAGTGTGGCACGCTCCGGTCGTCCTCTATTAATTATTGCCGAAGACATTGACGGCGAAGCCTTAGCAACCCTGGTCGTGAACAAAGCCAGAGGGGTTCTCAACATTGCTGCCATTAAAGCTCCCGCCTTCGGCGATCGTCGTAAAGCCGTGTTACAGGACATCGCCATTATTACCGGCGGCAGTTTAATCTCAGAAGAAGTGGGTCTAACCTTAGATAGCGTCACTTTGGATCAACTGGGCCAAGCCGTGAAAGTGACCATCGAAAAAGATAACACCATCATTGTTGCGGGTGCCGATAAACGAGCTTCTGCGGCGGTACAAAAACGTCTAGCGCAACTGAAAAAAGAATTAGCCCTTACCGATTCTGATTACGACTCCGAAAAAATCCAAGAGCGCATTGCTAAATTGGCAGGGGGTGTCGCGGTGATTAAAGTCGGTGCGGCCACTGAAACTGAACTCAAGGATCGCAAATTACGGATCGAAGACGCACTCAATGCGACCAAAGCGGCTGTTGAGGAAGGGATTGTGCCTGGTGGTGGTACAACCCTCATTTATCTGGCTTCCAAGATTCCCGCCTTTAAAGCAACTTTAAGCAACGATGAAGAAAAAGTGGCGGCGGATATTATTGCCAAAGCGTTAGAAGCTCCTCTCTTCCAACTGGCCCATAATTCTGGGGTAGAAGGTTCTGTGGTGGTCGAAAAAGTCAAAGAAAGTGATGCCAATATTGGCTACAACGCGGTCACTGGCATTTTTGAAGACATGATCAATGCGGGAATTATCGATCCCGCCAAGGTTGTCCGTTCAGCACTACAAAATGCAACCTCGATCGCTGGCATGGTACTAACTACCGAAGCTCTGGTAGTCGAAAAACCGGCTCCTGCTCCTGCGATGCCTGATATGGGCGGCATGGGCGGCATGGGCGGTATGGGTGGCATGGGCGGCATGGGTGGCATGGGTGGCATGGGCATGATGTAGTTTGATAGATCGTTAAACAGCGATCGCTCGGACTATCCCCAACCCAGGTTATCCAGTCCATCGGACTCAAACCCTAATATCCTCTAACCGACATTCCGCAGGTTGCCGCCACCTATAGAGTAATTAATTTAAACTACTCTATTCATAGTGCATCAGAACAAATTAACGTCATACAGAAAGAGCATTTATTTGTATTTATGCGCTATCTGTAGCGTTTGCGGAATGTGGGCTCTAAATCACCAAGACAAGGGATGCTTTTTATCCTTTGTCTTTAATTTTGTTGTACGGTCACAAAGGCGATCGCCCAGCAGGGCAAACGCATCTAACTGGATCGCCCAGTGGTTGATAACTTGCAAAAAGTGGAGGATAGAGTATAGTTTTGTGGAAGATTCTGTCCCGTTATTATTGAAATCAGGAATGAAGCGCATGAGTAAGTTTGTCCATTCACGACGAATAAAATCCCCGATCGCCTTAAGCTTAATGATCACCAGTCTCAGTCTCAGTTTTTTAACAGCCTGTGGTGAGCAAACCAATCAAACCACCAATCCTTCTCCGACTACCGCCACAAGTCCAACGGAACAAGCCAGTCAAACTAATGGGGAAGAGGGTTTAAAACTAGGGGCTTTACTACCAGCCACCGGGGATTTATCTTCCATTGGCCAGAATATGCCGGTCGCTGCAAAATTAGCTGTCGATACGATCAATGATTGTGGGGGCGTGAATGGCAAACCAGTCACTTTAGTGATTGAAGACGATCAAACCGATCCCACCGCCGGAGCCGCCGCCATGACCAAACTAGCTGAAGCTGATAAGGTCGCAGGGGTCATTGGTTCCTTTGCGAGTAGCGTTTCTAGCGCAGCAGTTCCCATTGCTGTTAAAAATAAGGTGATGTTAATCTCCCCTGGAAGTACCAGTCCCGTCTTTACCGACCAGGCGAAAAAAGGTGATTTTCAGGGTTATTGGGCTAGAACAGCCCCCCCAGATACCTACCAAGCCCAAGCTTTAGCTTCCTTAGCCGCCAAAAAGGGGCTGAAAAGAGTGGCAACCGTTGTGATTAACAATGACTATGGAGTCGGTTTTGAAAAGGTCTTTGTGGAATCCGTTGCTAAAAGTGGTGGAACCATTGTCGATAAAGATAAACCCGTTCGCTATGATCCCAAAGCCGCGACCCTAGACACTGAGGCCGGTCAAGCTTTTGCCAATAAACCCAATGCTGTGGCGGCTGTCCTCTATGCCGATACGGGTAGCGTTTTATTGCAAACGGCCTATAAACAGGGATTAACCAAGGGCGTTATTCTGCTCTTAACAGACGGGGTTTATTCCGATGATTTTGTGAAGAAAGTTGGTAAGGGAGCCGATGGCAAGTCGATCATTGCTGGTGCATTGGGAACAGTCCCAGGGGCCAATGGTAAATCCCTAGATAATTTTACGAAAATCTGGAAAGAAAAAACAGGGAAAGATGTGACCGCTTTTGTTCCCCATACCTATGATGCAGCAGTTTTAATGATGTTGGCTGCCGAAGCCGCTAAGTCCAATACGGGAGAAGGGATTAAAAGTAAGATTCGGGAAGTATCGGCGGGGAAAGGTGAACCTGTTACCGATGCTTGCAAGGCCCTAGCTTTGGCGAAGGCTGGTAAACCTGTTAATTACCAAGGAGCTAGTGGCAATGTGGATATTGATGCCAATGGTGATGTGGTCGGTAGCTATGACGTGTGGACAGTGGAACCCGACGGCAAACTGAAGGTCATTGATAAAGTCATGCCCCAATAGCTCAATAGTAATTTACCCAATTGTAGATGGGTCGTCAGAGCGATCAGGTTGGCCCATTCTACTTTTGTCATAGTATCGTCGGTTAACGAATAGTTAGTTAAGGGTGAATGACCATTCAAAATCCCCGCGCTAAAAGGGTGGCAAACAAAGGAATTAGAACCAATCCTATTAATTCACCTCTAATCATCCAGCTGAGTATCTGTACTTGGGATAATTCTAAGCTGGGTGGTTGGCGATCGCGTAAGGTCTTAATCCAACTAATAAACAAGAAGGTCGGATAAAGAGACAATAGGCCCACAATCACAAAAATACCAACTTTGGTATAAAAGATAGGACTACTCAGGTAATAATCTTGACCTTTGCCAAAATAAAGGACGCGCAAAATCCCCGTAATCAAAACGGTGGTAGCGGATAGGCCATAAATTGTATCAGCAATCACTAATCGCCAAGCATCTTCTAAGCTGATGTCTTTCTTTAAGGTTTGGCTTTCAACGGCTAAGGCTCCAAATGCCAACATAAAACTGAGATAGTGTACGTAAGCTGTAGCGGCACTTTCCCACATCATTGTTATTTAGGGTATTCAGGGTAATTTATAGCCAATCGATTGTATCAGCTTCAGAGAGAAATGACTAGGCAGCAACTAATTCCTTCAGTATTTTTGCTTGTCACGACACTTACAGCTATGATAGCCATTCCCTTCAGAAGTCGCTTTAAGGTTATAGGAGTGACGCATCATATACCATCTTGTCTTGTATAGCCATAAAGGCATCAAGTGAAATGATTGTTTGGCAGACGTTCTAGCTGATCATCTTTGCTCCGACTTTCTTAAAATAATTAATGGTACGTTTTGAGGTGATCGGACGTTTTTTCTAATACTAAGTCGGTTTAACGGGTGAAAAATAACAAAAATATAAACATTTTGCCTTTTTGATATAAGTCCTGCTAATCTCTAGGGCTAAAAATTTGGCTTTTGAGGCAGTAGATCGGGATATTGTTTTTTCTTATCAAAATAAGATTAATTGATTACAATTTCAGAGCTTTAGTCTTCTCCAAAAAGAGCGATCGCTACACGACCTTTCCGTATTTATACTTAGGAGACTATTTTTAGCCAGTTCCTAAAGTGTCACGCTAAGGACTGAGTCTAAACAAGGTTTGCTCAAACACACTCACAAGCAAGAAGAATGTATTAAAGGAAATTTAGTGGAATTTTCAAAAAACAGATCATCATATAGATTTTCGCTAACAAAAGTCAATAATGTTTTGAAATTCTGATTGAATTGGCTTGTTTTGATTAGGAATATCGTGATCCCCAGCCAAAACCCCATGCTAATCTGTAGCAATCTGATACAAAAACATTCTTTTGTACTTTTCTGTACTTAAGGACTTGTGAATCTTACGTGTGGGACATTCAACCATTAGATCAGCTTTGGATTCAGCAATTAGTTAATCTGATCAGCTCAAGAACCATTGCTCCGATCATTCAGGTGGTTGTCTGGACAAGCCCACGGAAACCTAACACAATCGCTTATGAATAGAACAATCTTGAGTGGATTAGCCGCCGCAGCCCTGACTACAGCCGTTGGAACAACCTTGTTCCTATTTAATGGACTTCAAGGAACCTTGGCCTCTAGCCCGGAAACAAAAACCACTCCCGAAGAAACGACAATTAGGCCAGAGAATAATATTCAGTCCACTGCTCCTACGTTCATTGAAAATACTGTCACACCAAGGATTCTCACGCCTCAAAATCAACAAAGTTCGACTGCTCCCATTGCTGATATTGTGTCCCATGCCTGGCAAGACGGTCGATTAGCCGTGATCTTGCGAGTTAGAAATATTCCGGTTATGGCATTCCTAGGGACATCTGAAGAACTGAAAGCCTCCGCCAATAGTCAGCCAATTACGACCCCAGAGAGTGTGATCGGACGTTCTAGAGTGATCCTTGATCGCCTTAATCAGTTAGCTCAAGATCCTAATTTTGATGCAGCAAGCATTATCGTTGACTACGATAAAAAACAACGCCTTTACTCAATCCAAGTCAGTAACGAAGATTTGATTCGCCTCGATCCTCAAAATACCGTTTTGCCGGATGCCAAGCCTGGAATATCTTTCTCAACCCGCCTAGCCGGTAAAAACGCGCTACAAATAGCTAATCGGTTACGCCGATTGATGGGCGATGCACCGCCTCTAACAAATTTTGCAACAGCCCCTTTGAGAAATAGTCTCGAAACGTTGAACAACCTGCCTGACAATACCCCTCCCCTCAGAACTCGAATTAAAAGTGGCATTGCTTCCTGGTATGGCCCTGGCTTTCACGGTCGTCGTACTGCCAATGGAGAACGATATAACCAAAATAGTCTTACCGCAGCCCATAAAAGTTTGCCCTTTGGGACTCAGGTATTGGTCACTAACCTGGTGACCGGACGTTCTGTCATGGTTCGGATTAATGACCGCGGCCCCTTTGTTCGGGGACGGGTGATCGATCTGTCGGCTAGTGCTGCCAGGGCGATCGGGGTTTACAGTCGTGGGACCGCTCCCGTTGCGCTGGAGGTTGTTAGTCGTTAAGATTTTGAATCCTAGTCATTTTGTGAGAATTTGAGTCCTAATGAGCCTTATCTGCTCTTGAGTACCTAGTTTTCGGATTGTCGGTCATCCCCCTTTTTTTCAAGGGAATTTTTTCGTTTTTTTCGGAATAGAAGAACCTAAAGATTAACCATTCTCAATCTTCAATCATCAGTCGATTCAAGGGTTTCAGGGAACAAACTAGCAAAAAGCTTTATAATGACAATCAGATTTGTCCCGTTTTTTAAATCCGTCTTGGGGTTCAGTTTGTTTTCTTCAGTGGAGTAACTGTAAATCTGTGTTTGTTCTTAATGGTTACGAATATCTGCTCGGCTTTCTCTTTGTCTGTAGTTTAGTGCCCATTCTGGCCCTAACAGCCTCCAAACTGTTGAGACCTCGTGGTGGCGGCCCCGAACGACGAACGACTTACGAATCCGGGATGGAACCCATTGGCGGAGCTTGGATTCAGTTCAATATCCGTTACTATATGTTTGCCCTGGTCTTCGTGGTATTTGATGTGGAAACGGTGTTTCTCTATCCCTGGGCAGTTGCCTTTAACCAGTTAGGATTACTGGCTTTTATCGAAGCACTCATCTTTATCGCAATTCTGGTCGTTGCCCTAGTCTATGCTTGGCGCAAAGGAGCTTTAGAGTGGTCATAATCAAAAAAATTTCTGCTAACCTTTATCTTGAATCTTGATTATCCTGTCAGCACCCCGCACTAAAGTAGCGGCGGCTCTCATGCCCCAAAGCCTTAGTTAGCTGACTAGTCTAAGTAGGGCTTGCTGAATAAGTCTGCAAATCGAACCTAGATGCCACAGGGCGCGAAAAATGGTGACTTCAGAAATCAGTTTCCGATTTTAACCCACAATTTTCTAGCAAAGTGCATGGATTTTGAGCCTTCAAATGCCATAAGCTTGCACCTAATCGTGTTCAAAATGGCTGAAAAGCTTATCTGATAAAGGTTCTGCCTTTATTCGGCAAACCCTAAGTACCTTGCGTACTACGTCATTTAAGTCACGATACCTACGAAGGCTTTCCAGTTTGTAGCTCTATCGTCTAACTTTAAACATTTTTACGAGGGGTAAGAACGTGAGTTGGACCTAACAAGCTTAAATAACCTTGACGAGGAAAACATTACCCAAGAAATTGGAGGCTCTTCGGAGCAAAACCATTATGCGTACAGAGTTGCCACACCTGAGATAGTAATTGTCCTATCGAAAGTGCATTACAAAAGCACCCCATGTCAAGTAACTCCAAGGCGGTAATGGGTTCTAACTACCTCACGGCGACTCAAAGTTGCTTGAGTCGTTTTTCCTCCACGCTCTAAAGAGACACTGTTTCCAAACATACCAGGTATTTTTTATGAGTCCTAGTCCTTCTAACCTTACGATGCCAGAGTCAGCCGCCACCGCTAAAATCCTGAATCCCATTAGCCGTACCCAGGTGACTCAGGACTTATCAGAAAATGTTATTTTAACAACGGTCGATGACCTCTACAATTGGGCCAAGCTTTCAAGTTTATGGCCGCTTCTCTACGGAACTGCCTGCTGTTTTATTGAATTTGCAGCCCTCATTGGTTCTCGTTTTGATTTTGACCGTTTTGGTCTGGTTCCCCGCTCTAGTCCCCGTCAGGCCGATTTAATTATTACGGCCGGAACAATCACCATGAAGATGGCCCCAGCCCTCGTCAGGCTTTATGAAGAAATGCCTGAGCCTAAATATGTGATTGCGATGGGGGCTTGCACTATAACGGGGGGAATGTTTAGTAGCGATTCCACTACGGCTGTTCGAGGTGTTGACAAATTAATTCCTGTGGATGTTTATATTCCAGGTTGTCCTCCTCGCCCTGAAGCTATTTTTGATGCTATTATTAAACTTCGGAAAAAAGTGGCCAACGAGTCTATTCAAGAAAGGGCTTCTGTCTATGAGCAAACCCATCGCTATTACAGTACCACCCACAATATGCGATCTGTTGAACCGATTTTGAACGGGCAATATCTACAAATGCCGACTCGTCAAGCTCCCCCTGTGGCATTAACAGAAGCGATGGGCATTCCCGTCTCGCCTGCTTTGGCAACCTCTCAACAACAAAAGGAGCAAGTAAATCGTGGCTGAAGAAACCCTATCTGAAAATTCCTCTGAAGACCTTGCTGGAACTGCTCTCGTGCCAGCCGGGCCGGTGTCTAGTTGGCTAACTGAAAACGGCTTTGAGCATGATATTTTGGCGGCTGATCATCTAGGGATTGAGATGATTCAAGTCGAAGCAGATCTTCTACTGCCCTTGGCAACGGCTCTCTATGCCCATGGATTTAATTATCTGCAATGTCAAGGGGCCTACGATGAAGGGGCGGGCAAACCGCTTGTCAGTTTTTATCATCTGGTGAAGGTCAGTGATAATGATGGGCCAGATGGAACACTTCGCGCTAGTCTCTCAGAAGTTCGTGTGAAGGTATCTGTTCCTAGGGACAATCCTCGCATTCCTTCTGTTTATTGGATCTGGAAAGCAGCGGACTGGCAAGAACGAGAGTGCTACGATATGTACGGTATTATCTACGAAGGTCATCCTAATCTCAAGCGTATTTTAATGCCGGAAGATTGGATTGGCTGGCCGCTTCGTAAGGATTATATTTCTCCTAATTTTTACGAACTACAAGATGCTTATTGATTGAGATAGGCGATCGCCCCTGATCTGAAACTACTTCCCGTTTTGATTTTTTGATTGTTTATAGGACAGCAATTCCAAATTCAAACGGTAACATAGGATACTGACACGATCTTGTTTTTATGTATATAAGAGATATTAACCCACATTCAGCACTTCTCAATATATCTTTTTATTTCTTAACCCACCCAAAAGCCTTTTCACGAAAACCTTCATCTGAGAACTTCATATTGATAAAGATTCTCAATTATCAGTTTTTCTGAGAATTTTAGTTACAATTCATTACAACCAAGAATTGAGCGGCATTCTGTCCGAATCTTTACGGTGTAAGGGTTACAAGCGATATATTGCTAGAACTTATCGATCAAGTGTTAAGAAGTGCTGAATGTGGGCTACTTAGGTTAAAAAATTATTGACCAAAAGTCGGGAGAATTAATTTCCTGACTTTTTTGCAAAAAAAATTTCAATAAAAAATAACTTGGCCCAACAACGATCTGTTAGTCCAAGCACATTCACCAACTATGAACAAATTTAGGAATTGGCAGATGATTCCGCTTTTTTATTTTTGTCCAACATACCATACTTCCGCATAAAGCGATCAACCCGTCCTTCTGTATCAATGATTTTCTGAGTGCCGGTATAAAAAGGATGGTTCCCTGACCAAATTTCCACATGAATTTCAGGTTGAGTAGAACCAACGGTTAAGACGACTTCGCCGTTACAAATGACCTTGGCTTCGGGATACCAAGTAGGATGAATATCCGCTTTAGGCATAAAAATTGTTCTCCTTGCAATCAAATTTTAATATCAACACAATGTTTTTAGGGGCGCAAGTCTCGCGCCCAAACGAACTGAAACTCCTAACGTTTCGAGTATTGGGGAGCTTTACGGGCTTTGTGTAAACCGTATTTTTTCCGCTCTTTAGCACGGGGATCACGAGTAAGATAGCCTTCTGCCTTGAGAGGTTGACGATTTTCAGGCGCCAATTGACAGAGGGCGCGAGCAACACCAAGTTTCACCGCATCGGCTTGACCCGTTAGACCCCCACCATGAGCATTGACTAAAATATTGTACTCATTTTCTAACCCTAAGGTTTCCAATGGAGCCTTCAGACTTTGTAGGTAGTTGGCAATACGATTGAAGTAAATTTCGCCAGGACGGCCATTGACCACCACCTCTCCTGAGCCAGGGACAAGACGAACTCTAGCGATCGCCGCTTTCCGACGACCTGTACCCCAATAAACAACTTTGTTTTTAGATTCAGTAACAGACATTTTTAGTTAACCGCAGGAATGGTGTTGACAGTGAGAATTTCGGGTTGCTGGGCTTGGTGAGGATGGTTGGGGCCCGCATAGACTTTCAGCTTGGTAAAAAGCTTACGACCCAAGGCATTTTTGGGTAGCATTCCCTTGATGGCCTGTTCAATAATTCGCTCCGGCAGACGGGCTTGCAACTTGCCAAAGGTTTCCTCCTTCATCCCACCAGGACGACCTGAATGGCGACGGTAGAGTTTTTGTTCGCGTTTTTTGCCGGTAACGTCAATTTTCTCAGCATTAACGACCACAACGAAATCCCCTGTATCCATGTGGGGCGTAAAAGTGGCTTTATTTTTACCTCTTAAGATCGAAGCAACTTCAGTTGCTAAACGGCCCAAACGTTGGTCGGCCGCATCAATCACGTACCATTTTTGGTCAAGGTTTTCCGTGGTCGGTAGGTAGGTTTTGTTCATGGGAGTTTTCGTAAAAATTATTCTTTTTCGTTAGATAACGGCTAACGTGGGATTAAAGGTAAACAGGGGATGGCTATCAAACCAGAGAGCCGGATCAAAGGGGCATTCTGGATAACCGACTCGTAATAAACAGAGTCCTTTGGCTGGGGCAGCATACTTAACGGCTTCCCGTTGTTGATTAACCCAGATTTCGGTGAAGTTATCCGGCGATCGCTTGCCACTACCGACCTCCACCAACATCCCCACCAAGAGGCGTACCATTCCGTAGAGAAAACCATTGGCTTGGATTTCTAGATAGAGCATGGGGCCTTGACGGCGACATTCGATGGCCTGTACCTCTACCCAAGCATGACGGCGACGAGAACCGGCCCGTTGAAAGGCAGACAAATGATGTTTACCTAACAAGGGAGTCAAGGCAGCCTCAATAAGGGTTTCTTTTAGGGGTGCATGATAATAGTGCCAACTAAATGGCTGGACAAACAGGTTAGGCCAGGGATCAGTATAAATCGTATAGCGATATCGTCGCCACAGGGCCGAAAAACGAGCGTGCCAATGGTCAGTAACGGCAGCCGATCCTCGAATAAAAACGTCCTTAGGCAGTTTTGTATTTAAAACAGCGGCCCATTTTTCGGGAGGAATCTTACCGACAGCATCATCAAAGTGAGCAACCTGAGCAGCAGCATGAACCCCTGTATCAGTCCGCCCTGCCCCATGAAGGACAACGGCATAACCTAACACCTCGGCGATCGCGTTTTCAATATCTGCCTGGACAGAACGATGAATCGCTTGTCGTTGCCAACCGTGAAAGTTTGTACCCAAGTATTGAATGACCAAAGCAATTCGTTGAGGGACGGCCATTAACTGTGGTTCCACCTGATGCCTCGATCACCGTTTAAACCAGTTCAATAATAGCCATTTCGGCATTATCACCCCGACGGCGTAGAGTACGAACCACTCTGGTATAACCACCATTGCGATCTTTATAGCGTTCCTGAGCCTCGGCAAATACCGCATGAACGATTTTTTTATCGTAAATATAGCCCAGAGCTTGTCGTCTAGCCGCCAAAGAACCGTCTTTAGCCAGGGTAATAATATGATCCACTTCCGCTCGTAGAGCCTTAGCTCTTGCCTTAGTGGTTTTAATTTGTCCATAACGCAGTAATTCCGTCGCCAGCGATCGCAATAAAGCTTTTCGTTGGTCGGCGGGTTTCCCCAATTGGGGGACTCGACAGCCGTGTCGCATAAGTAATTCCTCCTTAATAATAACTTAACGCCCTAGGGCCGCTAAGGTTTGGCTTTTTCCTGAGGAAGGGTAATCCCCAGACGTTTTTGTAGGGCTTCGATCACCTCCTCCGCCGACTTTGCCCCAAAATTTTTGATTTCGAGCAAATCTTCTTGGCTATAGTCCAGTAGATCAGCAACCGTATTGATTTGAGCGCGTTTCAGACAGTTATAGGCCCGCACAGAAAGTTGGAGTTCCTCAATGGGAATTTGACTTTCAGGGTTTACTTCATCCTGATAGTCACTCTGACTGGTTTCCAATTCATTTAAATCTTTTAAGGGAATAAACAAATTCGCAATCAGTTCCGAAGCCTCGGACAAAGCTTCCCTCGGATGAATACTGCCATTTGTCCAAATTTCTAATACCAGTCTGTCTTTCGGCCCCGCCCCATCAGCCCGAATATCTTCCACCGCGTAATTGACCTTGGTAACAGGCATAAACACCGAGTCAATTTGCAGAAAATCTAGGGATGAAGTGTCATCCTTACTGCGATCAATGGCTCGATAACCGGTACCCCCGTTCAACCCGAAATTCCATCTCTAGTTTTGCCCCCTCTACTAGGGTAGCAACGTATTGATTGGGGTCAATCACTTCGATCTCGGACGGAACATCAAAATGGGCCGCCGTAATAGTAGCCGGCCCCATCGCCACTAAACGGCCAATTTGGGGTTGATCAGTATAACTTTTGAGGACAATTTCTTTCATGTTGAGCATGATTTCTAAAACATCCTCTCTGACCCCTGGTATGGTCGCAAATTCATGATTCACCCCTGCAATACGAATTGCAGTGACAGCGGCTCCAGGAAGATTAGACAGTAGTACTCGTCGAAGAGCATTGCCCACCGTCGTTCCCTGTCCTCGATCTAGAGGCTCTAGCACGAATCTGTTGTATTGACTTTGATTTTTTTTGGTGGTGGATTCCACACATTCAATCTGAAACTGCGCCACAGTCGTGACCTCCCTTCTCATTCCTTAGCCCTGTTAGTTATCCATTGGGGTTGATGATCCCCGCAAAGTCTCGAAATTTTTAGGCATCTTGTCCCTAAAAAATTGTTTGAGGCTCTACTGGATTAAACTCTCCGCCGCTTCGGAGGACGACAGCCATTGTGGGGAATCGGGGTAACATCCCGAATCACAGTGATTTCCAGTCCGGCTCCCTGAAGTGCTCGGATAGCTGTTTCTCGGCCAGCCCCTGGCCCACTGACCATGACTTCAAGTTGTCTCATGCCCTGATCCATTGCCCGTCTGGCGGCATTGTCTGCTGCGGTTTGAGCGGCAAAGGGGGTTCCTTTTTTAGCACCTTTAAAACCACTAGATCCGGCCGAAGCCCAGGAAACCACATCCCCTCTAATATCGGAGATAGTGACAATTGTATTGTTGAAGGTGGATTGAATGTGAGCGACACCACTGGGAACATTTTTTTTCTGTTTCTTGGGGCCGCTTTTTTTGGTTGGTCGCGCCATAGCTTTAGCTTGAACTCTCTGCTTAATTCAATTGCAATTGGAAAAAGATTATTTCTTGGCTGGGGCTTTTTTCTTCCCAGCTACCGTTACCCGACGACCTCGACGAGTCCGTGCATTAGTACGAGTTCTCTGTCCTCGAACAGGTAAACCCATACGATGACGACGGCCCCGATAGGTACCGATATCGGCCAACCGTTTGATGTTCATTGCTTCCCAACGGCGCAAATCCCCTTCAATTTCATAGTTGGCATCAATATAGGCCCGTAAAGCGGCAGCATCTTCGTCGCTTAAGTCTCTGGTTCTAGTGTCAGGATTAACTCCTGTTTCCGCTAGAATTTTTTGAGATCGTGATAGACCGATACCGTAGAGATAGGTTAGTGCGATTTCCACACGCTTATCCCTGGGCAGGTCAACACCAGCTATCCTCGCCACGTTGTTTCTCCCTCTAATCTGTTTAATTTGGTGGTTTTGGTTTAGACTTGTTTCATGAAGGTTGGATTGATTGTTAACCCTGACGTTGTTTATGCTTGGGGTTGGAACAGATCACCATCACGCGGCCCCGTCGTCGAATGACGCGACACTTTTCACACATTTTCTTAACTGACGCTCTAACTTTCATGCCGATTAGGTTTTGGCAAAACACTGCAAGCTTTTTATTATAGCAATAAGTCAGAACACTGTCAGCATTTTTCTAGCGATTTTTAAAAAAAGTTAGCAAACTTTAAGTTTAAGAACAATAGGGTTTGATTATTTTTTATTTTTGAGACGATAGGTGATCCGTCCTTTGGTGAGGTCGTAGGGGGTGAGTTCTACTTTGACGCGATCGCCGGGTAAAATTTTGATGTAATTACGGCGAATTTTGCCTGAAATGTGGGCCAGGACGTTGAAGCCATTGTCCAAATCGACTCTAAACATGGCATTCGGCAAGGATTCCATCACAGTTCCTTCCATTTCGATGAGATCTTGTTTAGCCAATCGGGGGATAACCTCCTTATAAAATGAACAAGCCAAAACGAGACGGCTAGAAGACCGCCTTAGCATATATTAGCAAACTTTGAGCATGAACCAAGATGAACATTCAAGAATTTCCCTCCAGATTTTCGGAGATTTTCTGTCGAACCCAATTAACAATCACTTCTACATCGTTAACTAATCGTTCGATTTGTTCACGGGACAGTTCGTCTTTCGGTAGTTTAATTCGCTTTTCCTCTAGTTTTGGATAGAGGAGTTTATTTCTTGCTGAACCGATTAACAGATTTAATTGGCGTAATGTGGCCCGAATTTCAACTTCTTCAAGATTGTTGGCATATTCTCGAAAAATAGCTAATTTTTGAAGATGACCAACTCGTTGTCCGTGGGGTCTTGATTCTTTAACAGCCAAGGCTGAAGCACTGGATTCGTAGGCATGGTAACAACAGAAGCCAGCCATTTCATGAATATTTCCCTCTAGGAGATTCCTTGCTGCTAGGAGGTTTCTTTCCGCAACTTCTTGATAGGCTTCTTGCATTCTCATTGCTTTAATTTGAATACAATAAACAGCCTGAATTGGCTAAATCACCTCGTATCTCTGCGGAGAGTAACCGAAAATCTTGAGGAGTAAGATGAGGATCGATCATGGCAAAAATATTATTTTCACCGTAGGCTTTTCCTAAAATTTTAGCGAGTATTTCTATGGCTCCAAAGGAGTTACCTTCGTGGTAAAAGGTTTGAATGGTAATGGATTCAGGTTTATATCGCCGTGTCCAAGGGGATTCGGTTCTCATTTTACCAGGAGCGATCGCCACGACCAGAGAAATATTATCGGGATGACTTTCTAGTAATGCTTGAGAAGCCGCCGTTAGAAATTTTTCTACTGTGCGATTACCAAATTTAGGTTTTCTCTCTTCTTCTAGCAGACTGTAGGGGATAACTTGTTGAACAGAAACAGGAGCAAGTGTTAAGGTCGTCATGGTCATCCCCTGAGATGGTAAAGATTATTTCAGTATAATCAATCTTAAGCTGTTACCAGTGCTTTTAAAGACTCAGCCACTAGTTCAGGAGCGCGATCGCCGTCAATAATTTGTAATTTGCCCTGCTCTTGGTAGTAAGCAATCAGAGGAGCCGTTTTTTCTTGATAAACCACTAAACGATTGCGAATGGTTTCTTCTGTGTCATCGGCCCGACCTCGCAGTAATAAACGTTGAATAATAGTTTCATCGGCCACATCTAGGTTAATCACCCATTGGGTTCGATGCTCAATTTCCACCAATAATTGATCCAAGAATTCCGCCTGGGGAACATTGCGGGGAAAGCCGTCTAAAATCCAACCATTTTCTGCATCAGCTTGACTTAAACGTTCTTTAATTAAACCTAGGATTAATTCATCAGGAACCAATTCCCCTTTATCCATGTAATTTTTGGCTTTTTCTCCCAATTCTGTCTGATCGGCGATCGCCTGACGTAGCATATCCCCTGTAGAAATGTGAGGAATATTGAGATTTTCTGCTAAAACCTGGGCTTGAGTTCCTTTTCCAGAACCTGGCGCACCTAAAAACAATAAACCATTGCTATTAGACATGATCTTAAATCCCTCAATTGAAAATAAATAACGTAAAAAATTTTATCCCCCTAAATCCCCCTTAAAAAGGGAGACTTGTCACCGAAAATCCCCTGAAAAGAAGACTTAAATTGACAGGAAAACAAAAAGGTAAATTTGAATACCATTCTAACAAAATTCCCCCCTTTCAAAGGGGGGCTAGGGGGGATTCCGTAGAAGACATAAACTTGCAATTAGTCCTGTTTGATCATTCCCTCATAGCGTTGAGAGATAACATAGGTTTGGATTTGTTTGGCCGTATCAATGGCAACCCCAACCAGAATTAGCAAAGAGGTCGCTCCTAAACCGCGAAAGGTGGTTACGCCCGTTGCTCGTTCTACAAAAATCGGAACGGTGGCCACAATACTGAGAAAAACGGCTCCCAAAAAAGTCAGACGATTGAGAACCCCCCCCAAATATTCTTCTGTCTTTTTCCCTGGCCGAATACCCGGAATACTCGAACCCATTTTCTTTAAGTTTTTCGAGATATCCTCTGGATTAACAATCAAGCTGGCGTAAAAATAACTAAAAAAGAAAATTAACACTGAATAGACAATGGTATAGGCCCAAGTTCCTGGCTGAAGAGCATTGGTAATTTGTACGAGGGACTGAGAGACTACACTTAAATTTTCTTTATTATTAAAAAATCCAGCTAAGGAAGACGGCAGAATTAAAACAGCAGAGGCAAAAATAATCGGCATTACCCCCCCTTGATTCAGACGAAGCGGTAAGTAGCTGGTTCTTTCTCGATAAAGTCTTTTTCCCACCTGACGACGGGCAGAAATAATCGGAATGCGGCGTGTTCCCTCTTGAACAAAAACAATAGCCACGATCATGACCAGGAAAACTAACAGCAGGACAGTAACCTGCATAATTGCCTGTCTTCCGCCGGTTTGAGCATAGTCAATCGTATTACCCAAGGTTGTAGGTAAGGTAGCGACAATATTGACGAAAATCAATAAAGAAGCTCCATTGCCAATGCCTCTCTCGGTAATAATTTCCGAAAGCCACATGACAAATAGGGAACCTGCCGTTAGGGCTAGACTAGTTTGAAAGACAAAAAAGGGTGAATAATTGACGGCGTAAGGACGCAATAAACCAATAGTTAAACCCACACTTTGAATGACAGCCCAACCGACTGCCACATAGCGGGTATATTGGGAAATTTTTCGTCGTCCTGCTTCCCCTTCGTTTTTTTGCAAATCCTCTAGGGCTGGAACGGCTGATGTGAGCAGTTGAATAATGATCGAGGCATTAATATAAGGTAAAATTCCCAAAGCAAAAATCCCGATGGTAGATATCCCACCACCTGTAAAGATGTCGAGAAATCCCAACACGGGACTATTGGCGATCGCCTGGGCAAAAGCAGCGCGATCAATATCGGGAATTGGAATAAAAATGCCTAAACGGACTAAAATCAGAAGCCCGATGGTAATCAGTAGCCGCCCCCGCAGGCCAGCCGCTTGAGCCATTTGCAGAAAAGTTTCCTGGGCTGTTGGCGATTTATCTCGACTAACGACCATAGTTTTTCTTTTTTAACAGTTAATAGTTATCAGTCTATCAGTTGCCAATGGTCTATTCACTAACGACAGTGCCACCGGCCGCTTCAATTTTCGCTTTAGCACCAACAGTACAAATTGCTTTAACGGTTAGGGCGACTTCTAATTCTCCATGACCGAGGATTTTCAACGGGCCATCATTGGTTGTCACAATACCAGCCGCCATTAAGCTTTCGAGGGATACTTCTGTCTGAGCAGGAAGCTCTGCCAATTTGCCAACATTAATCACGGTATATTGCTTCGGATTAACCAGAGGAAAATGTTTTAACTTGGGCAAACGGCGATAGAGGGGCATTTGTCCCCCTTCAAACCCAGCCTTAGTTCCAGTTCCAGAACGGGATTTTTGTCCCCGCATCCCAAAACCACAACTGGCTCCTTGACCAGCAGAGATCCCCCTGCCAACACGACGACGACGCTTTTTCGACCCCTCTTTAGGAGCCAGTTCATTTAATCGCATAATAGTTATTTGTTGCTAAAGGACTGACCATTGACGTTGCCTATCAGGTCAAAAGAGCGGTTCTTCCATTTTGGGACAATGCCGAAAACCAGAGGTGAGCCTTCCCTTTCGGTACTGATGGCAATTAAGTATATAGATGCTCCAGAGGTAATCCCCGTTCTTCGGCCACTTCGGAAAAACTTCTCAGCAATTCCAGGGCATTAACGGCGGCTCTGGCATTATTTAGGGGATTGTTAGAACCTAATTGTTTGGCCAAAATATTTTTGACTCCAGCTAGTTCTAAGACAGTGCGAACTGCTCCCCCAGCAATTACCCCTGTACCGGGTGCGGCGGGACGAATAATAACGTTGGCTCCTCCCGATTCTCCTTTGGTGAGATGGGTAATGGAGTTGGCTTTGGTCAAAGGCACATCAATAAGTTGTTTTTTGCCATCGGCTACGCCTTTACGAACGGCTCCGATCACATCTCCGGCTTTACCGACTCCGACTCCGACTTGACCGTTTTCATTGCCGACCACGACGATCGCTCTAAAGCTGAGTTTTTTACCGCCCTTAACCACCTTACTCACCCGACGAATTTGGATAACCCGTTCTTGCCAGTTGGTTTCTTTGGCCTTGGTGCGGCTACTCTTACGACGCTTTGCCATAGTTTTTCCCTTGATTTTTTGGATAGTTTCTTAAAAGTTCAAGCCACCGACTCTAGCTGCATCTGCTAGGGCTTTAACCCGACCGTGATACAAGTTGCCCCCGCGATCAAAGACCACCTCGTTAATGCCAGCCGCGATCGCCCGTTTGGCAATGAGTGTCCCGACCGCCGCTGAAGCAGTACAATCGGAGCTTGATTCTAGGGATTCTTTGAGATCCGGATCTAAGGTCGAAGCCGCGGCAAGGGTATGTTGGGCCACATCATCGATCACCTGAACGTAAATATGGTGATTGGAACGAAAAACTGCCAAACGAGGGCGTTGGGCCGTTCCAGCCAGCTTGTGCCGAATGCGTCGATGACGACGTTGTACTAAATCTTTGCGTGAAAGTTTCATTGTTTATTTCTTCCCTGTCTTACCAGCTTTACGTCTGACAAATTCACCCAAATAACGAATTCCTTTGCCTTTATAGGGTTCAGGAGGACGAACAGAGCGAATTTTAGCCGCAACGTTTCCGACTAATTCCTTATCAATGCCACTGACAATGACTTGGGTATTGTTTTCGACCGCGACTTGAATCCCCGATGGCATATCCAGTTCTACGGGTTTGCTGTAACCAACATTGAGGATAATTTTGTTGCCTTGAGCCTGGGCACGATAACCAACCCCTTGAATATCTAAACGACGTTCAAAGCCATTGGAAACTCCATCCACCATATTGGCAACCAGAGTACGAACTAATCCATGACGTTCTCGAGCGGTACGAGATTCATCTTGACGAACGACAGTAAGTGTTTCGCCTTCTTGAGCAATGATGACTTTATCCGGTAATTGACGTTCTAGGGTTCCTTTCGGCCCTTTAACGGTTAGGTATAACCCTTGAATATCAACGGTGACTTTTGCCGGAACGGGAATAGGGCGTTTGCCAATACGAGACATAATTTTTCTGATTAGATGTTCATACTTTCTCTAGTGAATAGTGCTGAGTAAATAGGAAATAGCGTTTTAAAACCATCGACTATTAACTACTAACTATTAACTACCAGATGTAACAGAGGACTTCTCCCCCAATGCCCTGACGGCGAGCTTCTCTGTCAGTCATAATGCCCTGGGAGGTAGAAACAATGGCAATGCCAATACCGCCTAAGACCCTGGGAATATCTTTACTGGGAGAATAAACTCGCAATCCGGGTTTACTCACTCTTTGTAAGGTGTTGATCAGGGGTTGACGATTCTTGCCCTTATATTTCAAGGTCAGAACCAGGAATTTTTTTACGCCTTCGCCCACTTCGGTAAAGTCTTCAATAAAGCCCTCACTTTTCAGCACCTGGGCAATACTGCGGGTCATTCTGGTGGTTGGAACCTGGGTGGTCGGGTGTCTCACTGCACAGGCGTTACGGATGCGAGTGAGCATATCGGAAATTGTATCGTTAGATGCCATTATTCCTTAGATTGTGTCTCTATCATGGATGATTTTTAATTGATAGTTGATAGTTGATAGTTGATAATTAGTTTTGATAATTAGAGAACCGAGAAAATTAAAATTTCTGAAACTCTATCTAAAGCTTAATTATCCATTATCAATTTTTCATTATCCATTATCAATTAACTATTGATTTCGGAAGGGCATCCCCATCGCTTTGAGTAAGGCCCGACCTTCTTCATCGGTCTTGGCGGTGGTGATGATTGAGATATCTAAACCGCGAATTTGATCAATGCTGTCGTAGTCAATTTCAGGAAAAATTAATTGTTCTCTGACACCTAAGCTGTAGTTACCACGACCGTCGAAGCTCTTATCGCTAATGCCACGAAAGTCCCGGATGCGGGGCAGGGCCAGATTAATTAATCGGTCTAGAAAGGCATACATTCGCTCAGAACGGAGTGTGACCATCACCCCAACAGGCATTCCTTGACGGATTTTGAAACCGGCGATCGCCTTTTTAGCACGAGTAACAACGGGTTTTTGTCCAGTGATCTTACCCAGTTCGACGATTGAAGATTCTAGGGCCTTGGCATTTTGAGATGCTTCCCCTAAACCTCGATTAACGGTGATTTTGATCACTTTGGGGACTTCATGGATGTTTTTGTAACTAAACTCTTCTTTGAGCTTAGGAACAATGGTGTCTTGATAAACAGTTTTGAGTCGTTGCGTCATAGTTTTAAATCAAGTTCTCTGGGCTTGGTCAGAGAGTTAATAATTAATAGTTGATAGTTCAATAGTTAATAGTTGGTGGTTAAACGCTATTTCCTATTCACTAAACACTATTTCCCTACTTATCGAGGATTTCTCCTGTTTTTTTCAGCATCCGTACCTTGCGACCATCATCGGTAAAGGTATAACAAATGCGGCTGGCGATTTTCTCTTTATTGGAATAGAGCATCACTTTGGAACTATGAATGGGAGACTCATAGGTCTTAATTTGACCCGATTCTCCTTCCTGTTGAGGCTTGACGTGCTTGGTACGGATGTTGACTCCTTTAACCACGACCGTGCTGTTAGCCGGAACAGTTTCCAGAATTTCTCCAATTTTGCCTTTGTCTTTACCAGAGATAATCTGTACTGTATCCCCTTTTTTAACATGCATTCTGTAGCGTTTAGGTGCAACAGTCCGCTTGGTAGCGTTGGCTCTCATTAGAGTACCTCCGGGGCAAGGGAAACGATTTTTGTATAGTTTTTGTCCCGTAATTCGCGGGCCACTGGGCCAAAAACCCGTGTTCCTTTGGGATTACCGTCATTGTTAATAATGACGGCCGCGTTATCGTCAAAGCGAATTGCCATACCACTGTCCCGATGAACAGCTTGTTTGGTACGAACGATGACCGCTTTAACCACGTCTGATTTTTTAACGGGCATATTGGGAATAGCATCTTTGACAACGGCGATGATTTGATCTCCGATGCCCCCGTAGGTGCAGTTGCCGGTTCCCAAAACCCGTAGGCACATTAGCTTGCGAGCACCGCTATTGTCAGCGACATTCAGGTAGGTTTGTTGTTGAATCACGGTGATTACCCAAAAATAACTAGGATTGATGACTCAGAATTTCCTTAACAGCCCAACGTTTAGTTTTGCTCAAAGGCCGCGTTTCCTGAATACGGACGCGATCGCCTTCTTGGCATTGATTTTCTTCGTCGTGGGCTTTAAACTTGGTGGTTTTGACGACGATTTTGCCGTACTTGGGGTGGGGCGATCGGTTTTCGACAGCAACTACAACAGTTTTATCCATTTTGTTACTGACAACGACTCCCACTCTTTCTTTAACTGCCATAGGGAATTATGCCTCGCTATTAGCTGAAAGTTGACGTTCCCGCTCTACAGTTAACAACTGGGCCAAACGGTGACGGGTGTGTTTGAACTCATGAGACTTTTCCAAACGGCGGGTTGCCTGTTGAAAACGCAACTCAAATAATTTACGTTTAGCCGCCAGAATTTCCTCGGCTAATTCTTCGGCATTGAGATCTCTAGCCTCTTGGATTTTAGGGAGAGCCATAGCTTAAATGTACTCCTCGTCGCGGGAAATAAACTTGGTTTTAATTGGTAATTTTTGAGCAGCTAGGCGCATAGCTTCTCTGGCAATTTCCTCAGTTACCCCTGCCAGTTCAAACATGACCCGACCAGGCTTGACTACCGCAACCCAATATTCGGGGGAACCTTTCCCTGAACCCATCCGTGTTTCGGCGGGGCGCATGGTGACCGGTTTGTCAGGAAAAATCCGAATCCAGATTTTTCCACCCCGTTTGATATAGCGGGTCATGGCCCGACGGGCGGCTTCGATTTGACGAGAGGTAATCCAACAGGGTTCGGTCGCTTGTAAGGCGTAATCACCAAAATTAATGTTGCTGCCTCTTTCAGCCAAGCCGCGCATCCGCCCACGCTGCTGCTTACGAAACTTTGTTCTTCTAGGACTTAACATGATTAATTCAGTTAATAGAGTTTATTCAGAACGGTCTTCAAAGTTTTGACGGCGAGATTTCCGACGGGGCTGGGCAACGGGAGCCGGAACAGGTTTTTCTTCTTGTCCTGGAATAATTTCTCCTTTGAAAATCCAAACCTTAATGCCCAAAATACCGTAGGTGGTTTTAGCGGTGCGGTAGGAATAGTCAATGTCGGCTCGCAGGGTGTGGAGGGGAACTCGCCCTTCCCGAACCCATTCTGTCCGAGCAATTTCGGCTCCGTTGAGACGGCCACTCACTTGAATTTTAATTCCCTTGACTTCAGCACGTTGGGCTCGTTGAATGGCTTGACGGACAACTCGACGAAAGGAAACCCGACGTTCTAACTGCTGGGCAATATATTCCGCAATTAAAGCGGCATCGGCATCCACACGGGCAACTTCAATCACGTTGATACGGATCTGACGGTTGCCCCCCAGCATGGTTTGAAGTCCAACGCGGAGTTGTTCAATGCCCGAACCCCCACGACCGACGACCACGCCAGGTCTAGCGGTATGAATTGCCAATTCGATCTGATCGGCTTTGCGCTCAATGCGAATATCCGCGATGCCCGCATTACTCAGATTTTTTTCGACGTATTGTCGAATGCGGTGATCTTCTTGGAGAAGTTCAGGATAACGCTTTGCATCGGCATACCAACAGGATTTATGTTCTTTGGTGATACCAAGGCGAAAGCCCACTGGATGTATTTTTTGTCCCATTGTTTTTAGCTTTGCTTTGCAGGTAATCGATTCTGAGTTATCTGTCTGTCTGGGGCGCGACTGCAACCGTAATGTGACAGGTTGGTTTGCGAATTTGGAAAGCTCTACCCTGGGCGCGAGGTCGAAACCGTCTTAGGCTAGGGCCGCCATCCGCAAAGGCTTGACTGACCATTAAACTGGCCGGATCGAGTCCCTCATTATGCTCTGCATTGGCAACGGCGGAACGCAGGGTTTTAAGGACAGGTTCACAAGCTTTGTAGGGCATGAACTCTAGAACAATGAGAGCTTCACGGTAGGAACGCCCCCGAATCTGATCGAGAACGCGACGCACTTTGTAGGGGGACATCCGCACGTAACGAGCGATCGCTTTTACTTCGGCTGTCGTATCTATCGCCATAGTGTTTTACCTCTTGACTTTATTTGCGACCGGCTTTTTTATCGCTCTTGGAATGGCTGCGGAAGGTACGAGTTGGAGCGAATTCTCCTAACTTGTGGCCGACCATCTGTTCCGAAACGAAGACGGGGACGTGTTGTTTGCCGTTATGGACGGCGATCGTGTGACCTACCATATCTGGCAAGATGGTCGAAGCCCGCGACCAGGTTTTAATGACTTGTTTTTCGCCTTTGACATTCAGCTTCTCAATTTTTTTGAGGAGGCTAACTGCCACGAATGGCCCTTTTTTGAGAGAACGACCCATAGGAAAGTACGAGTAGTGATATTAGATGGACAGAATCTATTTGGTACGACGGCGCACAATTAACGCACTGCTGCGCTTTTTCTTATTACGAGTCTTAGCACCCAGAGCTGGTTTACCCCAAGGTGTAACAGGGCCAGAACGTCCAATGGGAGCCCGGCCTTCTCCTCCACCATGCGGGTGATCGACAGGGTTCATCACACTACCACGAACGTGGGGACGACGACCTAGATGACGGGTTCGACCCGCTTTACCGAGGGAGAGGTTTCGCACCTCTGCATTACCAACCCGACCAATGGTGGCGTAACATTCTTTTCTGACCATCCGCACTTCTTTAGATGGCAATTTAAGCGTTACGTAATCTCCGTCCTTGGCAACGACCTGGGCAAAACCACCGGCCGCGCGTACCATCTGACCACCTTTACCAGCGACGAGTTCAATATTGTGAACTTCAGTACCAAGGGGAATCCGGCTTAAAGGCAAAGCATTTCCGATTTCAAAGGGGGCATTTTCGCCAGCAATAATAACTGTGCCAACGGCTAAGTTAGCAGGGGCGAGAATATAACGTTTTTCTCCATCTTCATAGAAGAGCAGAGCGAGGCGAGCATTGCGGTTGGGATCGTATTCGATCGCCGCGACTTTGGCAGGAATATTACGTTTATCTCGACGAAAATCAACAATCCGATAAAGACGTTTATGACCACCACCACGATGGCGACTGGTGACAACACCGCGATTATTCCGACCTTTTTTATTATGTTTGTAGGTCGTAAGTGACTTTTCCGGCTCACTTTTCGTAACTTCCGAGAAGTCGGAGACACTGGCCTGCCGAGTTCCGGGAGTTAAGGGCCGATAGGAACGGATACCCATAGTTTTTGTTAATCAGTGATCAAGGGTCTGTTGATTAGGGTGTGGACTTCAACTTGGCTCAGTCAACTATTTACGGTTGCTTGAGTTGCCGCCAAAGCCAAAATCCTAAACTTCTGGGAAGAGACTAATCGAGTCGCCTTCTTGAAGGGTGACAATCGCGCGTTTGAATTGGGGTTTATAACCCAGAAAACGACCTACCCGCTTGGTTTTACGGGGTAAACGAGCCGTATTCACTTTGGTGACTTTTACCTCAAACAACAACTCGATCGCCGCCTTAATTTCCGGTTTAGTGGCTTTCGGTAATACATCAAAAACGTATTTGTTGTCTTCTAATAAAAGCGTTGCTTTTTCAGTAACAATGGGTTTAACGATCAGATCAGCTAAACTACGAGGATTAAATTTAGTCACTATAAACCTCCTGGAGTTTTTCTAGGGCATCGGAGGTGGCCACAATTTTATTCGCAACCATAATGTCGTAGATATTTAAACTGTCGGCTCTCAGTACTTTTAAGAAGCAAAGATTACGAGCAGATAAATACAAATTATCGGGAATTTCTGCCACAATCAGTAGGGCTTGTTTTTCACCAGTAATTCCCCAGCGTTGTAAGGCCGCCGCCAAATCTTTGGTTTTGGGTTGGGTTAATTGGTCAGCAAAGGACTCTACTACAATTAAATCGTCCGCCCGACCAGCGATCGCGGTTCTGAGAGCCAAACGACGTTCCTTGCGGTTCATCTTGACCTCATAATCCTTGGGTTTAGGGCCAAAACTGACACCACCACCCCGCCAGAGAGGAGAACGAATCGAACCAGCCCTGGCCCGACCAGTTCCTTTTTGCCGCCAGGGTTTACGACCCCCACCCCGCACCTCAGCACGGGTTTTCGTCGAAGCATTACCTTGACGCGCATTAGTTTGTTGACGAATGACAGCCCGATGGACAATGTGGGCCGCATTTTCTTCTTTGGCTACTTTGAGGGAGAGGGACGCTTCGCCAACCTCTTCCCCTTGCCAATTTTTAACGACACAGTTAACCATAGTAATTACGTTGATCGGTGATCCGTTTCAGGGATTATTTTCTGCCAACTTTTTTGGCGGGAGTAATATTCAAAAGTGTGCCAGACTTGCCTGGTAATGCACCTTTGATCAGCAAGAGATTGCGCTCTGCATCAACTCTAACTACGGTTAAGCGGCGAATGGTGACTTGGGTAGCCCCATATTGCCCAGCCATCCGTTTCCCAGGATAGACACGTCCAGGCGTTGTTCCTGCTCCCGTCGAACCAGGTAAGCGGTGGTTTTTAGAACCGTGAGTCATGTTACCGCGTTTGAAGTTATGGCGTTTTTGATAACCCGAAAAACCTCGCCCGATCGTCTGACCCGCCACATCGACTAAATCTCCTACATTGAAGAGATCAGCTTTTAGGGTTTGACCTAAGCTATAACTAGCCGTATCTTCCGTGCGATATTCCGTTAAGTGACGCAAGGGAGGAGCTTCTGCTTTGTTTAGATGGCCCCGTTCGGGTTTGCTCAGAGCTTTTTCTTTAACTTCTAAATACCCAATCTGGATGGAACTATAGCCATCGGTTTCAGGGGTTTTAACTTGTGTAATAGGACAGGGGCCAACTTGCACAACAGTGACTGGGATGGCTGTCCCGTTTTCTGGATCAAAGATCTGGGTCATACCCAACTTTGTCCCTAAGAGACCGATAGACACGGTTTAACCCTCTACTCCTAAATTAAAGTGTATGGTGTTGCTCACCCAGGACGAACTTCCCTAAATCTCCCTAAGAAAGGAGAAGCTGCTAAGATTGCATAGGCGTTGGTTGTCCTAAAATGAACTGTTGATCAAGTCCTTGCTTGATCTGCTGTTAAAACTACTAGTGGTAGGGAGAGTTAGTCCTACATGGTGGTTAAACAGTTTGCCGTTGCTCCTGACAGACTTAAGGAATGATTTCCTCAGTTTCCCCAGGGGGCTTGCGTCCAGTGGTTTTTATGTCGAGTCGCTTTGAATAACGCCTTTTGTCCGCGATCTCTAACTATAGGGGTAAGGGGCTCATGCTGTCAACTATTTTTTTAGATGTTTGAGAAGGGATCGTTCTCTCTGGGAAAAGATAGATTACAATGATTGTATTAGTCTGATCTACAAAATGAGTGATGCCAACACCGACTATCATCGAAACTGATTTGCGCGAAGTTCTAGCCGAAATGAATAAGAAGCTAGATACAATTTCTGCTGACATGAACAGAAAATTAGAGACTATTTCTAAAGATGTCAATCAAGTACAGATTCGATTGGCGACCGTAGAAACCAAAGTTGATAACATAGAAAAACGGTTAGATTCTATGGATAAACGATTTGACAAAATGGAACTTCAGATTGAAAAGGTAGAAAATAATCAAGGTAAACAGGTTTGGGCTTTGATTGGGATTTTGTTTACGGCGGTAGTGGCAACGTCTATTCGTTTTGTTTTAACGGCTTTGCCCCAGAGTTAAAAAGAAAGACTGATCGCTGTAATCTAAAATAATCGTATTCAAAGTATGAATCATGGGTTGTGTAACTTCATTTAAGAGAAGGGATAGGCGATCGCACTTGTTTTTGGTAACTGGCACTAGGCTTGAATCCTAATCATAAAATAATTTGTAATGATGGCTAATACCAATGATTTGAGGTAAAAGTGAAGTAAGCATAAAGATTCTTATTCTCCTTGCCAATGGTTAGCAACTCTAGATTACAGTTTAGGATATTCTCCTTATCCTCAATTGAGTTTGATTATGAGTGACCCTGGTTTAACACCAAGTTTTATTTCACCAGCAATTTCCCTAGAGAATCTACCACTTTCCAAGACGTTAAAGCTGGGAGTGATGGCTTCGGGGAGTGGCAGTAATTTTGAGGCTCTGATGGCGGTGATCAATCAGGATCAACTCAATGCCCAGGTACAGGTTGTTATTTACAATAATCCAACTGCTAAGGTGAAGGAAAGGGCCGAACGGTGGCAAGTTCCAACCGTACTGTTAGATCATCGTCTTTTTAATAGTCGAGAATCGCTCGATCAGGCGATTGTCACCACCCTGAAAGATTACGCGGTGGATTGGGTGATTATGGCCGGTTGGATGCGGATCGTTACCCCTGTTTTATTAACCGCTTTTCCGCAACGGGTTCTGAATATTCATCCCAGTTTGTTACCTAGTTTTCGTGGGGTTAGGGCCGTGGAACAGGCTTTGGCGGCGGGTGTAAAGGTGACGGGTTGTACGGTACATTATGCTAGTGCAGAAGTGGATAGTGGCCCCATTATTGCCCAGGCGGTGGTTCCTATTTTACCTGATGATACATCCGACGGTCTTCATGCTCGTATTCAGGTACAGGAACATCAAATTTTTCCCAAAGCGATCGCCTTAGCCGCCTATTTAGCAGAACAAAATATTTAGCATGATTGATCCACCGTTGCGTCTCTCCCAGGGTCATTTACAACTTCTGGCAACCTGTCCCCCCCAGTTTCAGCGTCTTTATCTAGAACAGTTAACTACGCCTATTCCGCCAGAACAGCAGGAAAAATTGGATTGGGGCGATCGTTTTCACCGCCTCATGCAGCAATGGGAATTAGGTTTGCCGGTTGAGATCTTGCTAGACCAATACCCCGATCTGGCCGCTGCTTTTTCTGCCCTCATTAAAGCTGTGCCTGCTCTCCAAAATCCCTATCCAGGGCGCAGACCAGAACATTATCTGATCCTTCCCTGGCAAAACTACTTATTGACCGTGATCTATGATTTGTTAGTAACGGAACCAGACCGAGCCGAAATTCTAGACTGGAAAACCTATTTATTACCCCAAAACCCTGAAAAAATTATCTTGTCTTGGCAAACGAAGCTCTATCTCTACGTTTTAGCGGAAACGAGTGTCTATGAACCTGAACAATTGTCGATGACCTACTGGTTTGTGAAATTACCCCAAACCCCTCAATCTCTAACCATTGCCTATGGTCAAAAACAGCATCAGGAAACTCGGCAGGAACTGGATCGTTTACTGACCCAGTTAAATCAATGCTTATCTCCCCCTGATGATTCTGTTCCTGTTTTTCCTCACCAAACCGATTGCCAGTCCCGTTGTCCCTACCGTCAACACTTTCCCATGGTTTCCCAAGAAGTAAATTTGCTCAAACGTTTAGCGGCGATTCCCCCTCTCTCTCCTTAAAATATTACAAAATGTAAATTTTCTAGCCCTAAGTTGTCTGAAAGACCAAAAGCAATGTTATCCTGAATTCAGGTACAAAGAAGCCAACACAATCTTCTTCAACCCCAGAGTTTAGAGCCTGTACCGAGTCTGCTCTGCTCCCCGTAGTATCTAGCCCCAGCATCACCTCAGCACGATGGTTTTGCCCTTGCGTTTTGGTTACTGAGCCAGCCGCTTTATGGGCATAGGCTGTACCGATATTTGAGTTAGCTTAGTGATGTTTTGTTATTGGATTGTAGGTATTGCGTTAACGGTAAACCTTTATTTGTAGTCCTTTTTTGTCTTTTTTAGGAGTCCAAAATCGTTTGCATATTCGTATTTACCCGTCTCCTTAGGCGGGTATCGTTGTTTTTAGCTGATTTTTCAAGAGATAGGTGCTAGAGAGATAGGTGCTAGGAATCAATTTCTGAACGCATTAATCGCTGTTTTAAGATTTGGGGATCGCCTTGGGCAACAACTTTGCCTGATTCCAATAAAAAGGCCCCATCACAGTAATTTAATTCCTCTAAACGATGTGTCACCCAAAGAGCCGTCATCCCTCTAACTTTGACTAAACGCTGCACTTCGATCACTAATTCGCGTTGAGTATTAGCATCCAATAGGGCTGTCGGTTCATCTAATAGCAATACCTCACAATGACGGGCGATCGCACCTGCAATCGCAATACGTTGTTTTTGACCGCCACTGAGCGCATAGATGGGACGACGTTCCATTTCCAAGAGATTAACGGCGGTGAGGGCTTCGGCGACTCGTTGACGGGTTTCTTGTACTGTCAGATTTTCCTTGACTAGACCAAAGGCGATATCGGCTCCGACGGTGGGCATGACCAATTGATGATCCGGATTTTGAAAGACAAAGCCCAAGGGTTGTTTTAGACTAATTTGTCCTGATTGAGGAGTCAACAAGCCAGCTAGTAAACGCAATAGGGTCGATTTTCCACTACCATTGGTTCCTAATAGCATCCAAAATTCCCCCTTCGGCACTTTTAGAGAACAATTTTGGAGCATGGGGCGATCGCTCTGCCAATAGAAGGAAATCTGGTCGGCGATAATACTATGGGCTTCGTCGTTCATTGGCTAGGGTAGTTCTCCAAAATTGATACTCGCTTTCGACCTATCATAAATGAGCGTTGTCTCGTCTCGTTAGGTCACAACAAATCCTATTCGCTGAAACCTCTGCTGAGTAAGCATTTTTTCTGGATGAGAAAAATATTAAGTTTGATCTGGGCTTGCCCTGAGATCATTAGCCTAGTCTCTTGTCAGCAATTCTAAATTTGAAAAATCAGGAGGAATTAGTGGCGGGCAGAGAGTCAAATGGCTCAAGCATAAAATCAAGAAGGTGTTGCCAGCTATCAAAGACAAAATAGGTAGTAAGAGTGCGTAAATGGGAAAAAAAGCATCTTCGAGCCCCTAAAAGTAGTCGGATACGTTGGTAGGACTCATCTAAAAGCTGTAAAACGGTGTGAAACAAGAAAGCCAGTAAATTTAAGGTGAGCAAAAAGGTAGCAAGATGGTGGTCACCATGTCCAAAATTGTGTTCTAGATGGTAGCCCTGAGTCTTAAGAGTATTATGGTTCTCATTTTCGGTTTTCCAACGAGAGCGAGCGACACTGACTAACTCAACAATGTTATCGGCTTGGGGAAAAAGGTCGGTAATCCAATCGTTGTGAAAGAGAACCTGACCATCAGAACGGCGAGTAACGGTAACCTCGAACCAATGAGTATTGAGGGCGGCGGAACCATCTCTTAGGGGCAAGTGATAAGTCCAACGATAATGATAATCATGCCAATCGCGACCATGACGACGACGCTCATGGAAAGAGTAAACCTCTCCAATCTTCTCGGCATAGTCCAAAAACTCATAAAGAGTGGGGTGAGATTCAGCAATTCCAAATTCAAATGGTATAAATAGAGACAGAAAAACTTTGACCTATAGGAAGTTATGAATAAAGAGAAAAGTGTCTACTGATTTTGCAGAGAGAAAGATGGAAGTAAACGACCTAAGTTTTGACGGAATCGTTCACTGTTTAAACGAGGTCATTGGGAAGATAGATGACCCCCGTTCGGTTAGTAATGCAACGAAATATAGTCTAAGAGAGGCGATACTGGGGGCATTTGCCGCCTTTTTTATGCAAAATGAGTCATTTTTAGAGTACCAACGTCAGCTTAACAGCCGTTGTGGGCGAGATAATGCTCAGAGGTTGTTTGGACTAGAAAAAATACCAACAGTAGAACAGATTCGCAACATTGTGGATGGGGTAGCAGCGAGTAGTCTATTCCCTTTGTTTGGGTTAATTTACCAAGCATTGAGGAGCATGGGATTCTTGAAAGCCTATGAAATATTGAGGGGAAATCTTCTAGTAGCAATGGATGGGACAAATTACTACAGTTCGGAAAAAGTAAATTGTCCATGCTGTTCAACCAAAACGTCAAAACAGGGAAAAGTCACCTACTTCCATCAGGCATTATTGCCCGTGATTGTTTCCCCAGACCATGAATCAGTTTTTTCCTTACCCCCTGAATTTATTACCCCTCAAGACGGTTCTGAAAAGCAAGATTGTGAGCAAAATGCGGCGAAACGTTGGATAAGTAACCATGCTAGTTTGTTTGCGGGACAGAAGATAACTCTGCTAGGGGATGACTTGTACAGTCGTCAGCCCACTTGTCAGCACTGTCTCGACCACGATTTCAACTTTATCTTCGTCTGTTTACCGACTTCTCATCCCACACTCTATGAATGGTTAAACTATTTAGAAGCTAATGGAGAAGTCAAAACCACTCAACACCGACGTTGGAATGGGAAGTATTTCGAGATTTGGCACTGCCGTTATCTCAATCAGATTCCCCTGCGAGACCAACAGCCTGCTTTGTTGGTTAACTGGTGTGAGCTAAAAATCCACCGCGAATCCGATGCTCAACTTCTTTATCACAATAGTTGGATTACCAATCATTTTCTCACCCCTCACATCGTTCTTGATGTCTGTCGTGCTGGACGGACTCGTTGGCGTACTGAGAACGAGAATCACAATATTCTCAAAAATCGAGGCTATCACTTAGAGCATAATTTTGGGCATGGTAAACAACACCTCGCCTCTGTTTTGCTTACCCTGAATTTGCTGGCTTTTCTCTTGCACACGGTTTTAGGTTTGGTTGATGAACGTTACCAGAGAATTCGCGTCCAACGCGGCACTCGTAAGGGATTCTTTCAAGATATTCTCTCTTTGACCAAATATCTGTTCTTTGAAAGCTGGCATCATCTTTTAGATTTTATGCTTGATGACTCAGTTTCTCTCGCTGTCTCGAATTCTTCCTAGTTGATTAATTGGCAATTTTCATAGCAAAACCCTTGCCAGTAAATACATCGAGCCTTTTGTATCTTTGACTACATTCTGAATTTGGAATTGCTGATAAAGAGTACGCCTGATGTGAGTTGGAGCATGGAATGGCGTAAACTCGTTTAATTGATGCTTTCTCTAATTAAAGGGGGGGCTAAAACCCTTGCTGACTACTAGGTTATTTTAACTCACATCAGACGTAGAGTCTAGAATTTTGATGCGTTTGCCCTGATTGATGACCAGCAATTCCAAATTCAGAATGTAGTCCAAGATACAAAAGCCTTGAAGTGCTTACGGTCAAGGGGTTTTGTATCAATATGTGGAATCAGCGTAATGCTCTATTTAGTGATTGATCAAGTTTGTTTGCAGGTTGCTGACTCTCCAAGAGGCTAAGATTCGAGGAGGAAGTACGAAAAACGTCAGAAATCAGCGAAATCTCTTTTAACTGCATAAAAGCGAGATAACGTCTGTATCTTATGTTACTGTTTGAATTTGGAATTGCTGACTCTTTATTTGACAAGCCTTTTAGCATTTCATAAAAAATCAATAATGATTGCTGAAACCTTTACCTAGCCTATCGTTCAAAAATTAAGATGCGTTTGCCCTGGGGGTATGACCTTTAGTTGATGAAGGAAAAGAAAAGTGTTAACATGAGATGAAAAGTGACAAAGAGGAAACAATGATGACAGCAAAACTAATTAATGTAGAGGGTTCAAAGATAAAAATAGAACTAACATTAGAACTCAGTCGTTCAATGTTGGATACAGAAATAAATATTCAAAAAGGCGTAATTAGGGCTTGCTGAAAAAAGCTGAGACCTTTACGGAGAAAAATAGTAGGCGAATTAAGAACCGCTAGAATGCACGAAAATAGGGTAGAATGCCTCAAAACCATTGCATTAAGAAGAGAGAAAGCAGATGTACCGAAAGCAACAGTACTCAATTGAAACACCAGAAAACTTGAAAAATCTGTTCGGCGGGCAGTTAGACGAAGAAAATCGTTGGATAGAAATGTCAAAAATGATTCCCTGGGAAGAATATGAGGAAGAATATGCAAAAAACTTCACAGAAAAAAAAGGAGCCCCAGCCAAATCATTTAGAATGGCATTAGGAGCATTAATTATCAAAGAAATTTCAGGAAAAAGTGACAGAGAAACAGTAGAACAAATAAAAGAGAACCCTTATTTACAGTACTTTATAGGAATGGAAAGCTATAGTAGCAAAGAAGCATTTAATGCGTCAATGATGGTTCATTTTCGTAAAAAAATAGGAATGGAATTAATAAATAAAATTAATAAAGAAATAGAAAAAAAAGCGACGGGTGTAGCGTCAGAAAAAAAAGAAAATGAAGGAAAGTTATTGTTAGATGCGACTTGTACACCAGCAGATATAAAATATCCAACGGATATAGGAATATTGAATGATGCCAGAGAAAAAACAGAAAAAATAATAGATAAGCTGTATGAAGAAATAAAAGAGAAAAGGAAAGAAAAGCCGAGGACTTATAGGGAAGTGGCAAGAAAAGAGTACTTAGCCATAGCAAAAAAACGTCGTGTGTCAAAAAAAGAAAGAAGAAAAGGAACAAAAAAACAACTAGGATATATAAAAAGAAACTTGTCTCATATAGAAAAAATGATAGAAGAGGGAGCAAAGTTAGAAAAACTAACGAAAAAAGAGCAAGAAGAGCTTGTAACGATAGGAAAAGTGTATGAGCAACAGTTAGAAATGTATGAAAAAAAGACAAATAAAGTAGAAAACAGAATTGTGAGTGTAAGCCAACCTCACGTGCGTCCAATAGTGCGTGGAAAAGCGGGAAAAGCAGTAGAGTTTGGAGCTAAAATATCGGCAAGTAATGTGAATGGCTTTGTCTTCTTAGACAAATTAAGTTGGGATAATTACAACGAATCGGGAGATTTACAAGCGCGAATAGAAGAATATAAAAGGGAAACAGGATGTTATCCGGAATCGGTTCATGTGGATAAAATCTATCGAACAAAAGCGAATCGAGCTTATTGTAAAGAAAGGGATATAAGAATGAGTGGTCCCCGATTGGGAAGACCGCCGAAAGAGGTGAGCAAAGAAAAAAAGAAAGAGGCACGCTCAGATGAAAGAGTGCGTAATGCCATTGAGGGTAAATTCGGACAGGGAAAGAGGAAATTTAGTCTTGGTCGAGTGATGGCCAAACTACCTGAGACCTCGGAAACGGTAATTGCGATGAACTTTTTGGTAATGAATCTTTCTACTCTACTTCAGAAGACAAAAAGTAAAAAGTTGTAGAGTCGTTTTTCTTGTGAAAAATGGTGTTAATTTTCCTCTCTTTTGTGAGGAGTGATTTGTGTTGACCTTTTTAGACAGAAAGGAACAATAGATTAAACAAAATCTGTATTTTGATTTGTTTCCATAAGGATAAGTTATCTATGCTTTTTCAGTCCATACTTCCCTAACCCACATTTCTTTCGTTTTTTGACTTTTTCAGCAAGCCCTAATTAGTCACAGCAATAAGTGGGGCTTAATTCTCATTAAGCCCCAAAAATACTAGAGAGGAAGAAAGTCATCAATGGAAGGAGGAGAAAGACCAGAGGAAGATAAAATAAGAGATAACTGTTCGACCGCACTTTTACCTTGAAGTCTCATGGTTTCAAGAAAACTAAACATCATGGCAACAAGTTGTCCGCCCCAATGACTTCTAGCACCGCCACTAACCTTACGATGAATAACAACAGGACGCAAGGCTCTCTCGGCATCATTGTTATCAGGTTTAACTTCAGGAAAAGTAAGAAAAGTAAACCAATCATGCCAATAACGTCGAAAGCGATTAGATAACAATTGGGAATCACTTGCCCATCCCGTGGGCGGCGGATTATCCAGAACCTCTTGAAGTTGAGCTTCTACTAGGGGTCGCTGTTGTTGTAAAGCTTCTAAGCTCAGTTTGCCTTGATGATAATCTCGATGGGATTGACGAGCTTGCTCTAGAATAGGAAAAACTCTCTGAGCAAAAAGTTTATTTTCAGAAAAGTGGGAAGTTTCCAAGGCCTTCAATTCCCGCCCAATATGAGCCAGACATTTCTGTTTATGCTGGGCATTTTGGCGATGGTAAGCCCCCCAACAGTCCGTACTGAGAAGCCCATGAAAATCTTTACCTAATAGGGAATGAACCTCATCGGAACTCCGGCTGGGAGCCAGAAACAAAACACAAACAGAGGAGGAAGTAGCCACCCACATCCAATAGTTAACCCCATTGACGCGATAGCTGGTTTCGTCCACACAACGGACTCCAGGCTCCTGTATGTAAGTCCACCACTGTTCATAACTAGGATACAAGCTTTCGCAAAACCATCGGTGCATTTTAGCTAAACTCCCTTGAGACAGAGGAATGCCAAAGACCGTTTCTACCAAGTATCGTTGTTTTAGCCAAGTCAAATTTCCCCCATATCCCAGCCATCCCACTAAGCTGGATAAGGTTGCACCGTAGCTAAAATCTTCACGACATCCCAAAGGAAGTGGGGCATAACCTTCCCAATCACATTTTGAGCATTGATACTTTTCCCTAACATATTCCCTTACCTCTACTGGTTTACTGACTAATTCAGCTATTTGATTTTTTTTGATGATAGTCTCCTTTTGCTTTTCCACTGACGCACCACATTTTGGGCATTTTTCCATCCTTAAATCTACTATTTCATCTACCCGACCAAACCCGTTTCTGGTTTTACTTACATCTTGCAGCAGAACAAAAGAACGACTGGCGGAAAGGGTCAAGAAAGTGGAAAAAGGAGTAGAAGTGAAAAAACAGCAAAACAATGGAAACCATTCTTATACAAGCCCAGACCCTAGTTTATACATTGCTAGGTTTGATGCCGACCTCCTATCAACGCGATAGTTTGCAGGCAATGTTGGGGCTATTCCTAGAAGCTCAAGGTCATCCTCTACCCCAACATAGTCAAACAAAATCACCCTCGGCCTTAAGCCGATTTTTGAATCAGTATGATTGGGGTACTCGCCAAATTATCCGAGCAGTGCAAAAAGCAATTCTCAAAGAACTACTTACCTATGCTCCAAGAGGAAGACGACCTTGGTTGCAGGTGATTGTGGACTTAACGACACTGGAGAAATGCGGAAAATTTAAGGCTTTTGAGCATTTAATTCATGTTCTTCACGGGAAGAGGGGTTTACATCTTTTGGTGATTTATCTGGTGATAGGAGAATTTCGAGTCCTTTGGGGATTTCGAGTTTGGAGAGGTAAAGAAACAAGAAGTCCCGCTCAACTCGCGGTGCGATTAGTGGATAGCCTACCCAAAGAACTCCTGAGTGCTTTTCGGGTTGTCATTTTAGCCGATACCGCCTTTAGTAGTGTGCAATTCCTTCAAGCGATGAAAAAACGCCGTCTTGCGGTTATCGTCGGTGTGCGTTGTGACCGTAAATTAGCTGATGGTCGTCAGCTTCGTGATTTGCTCAAAAAAGGACAACAGGTCACTCTTGATGGATTATCTTTCCCTGTTACTATCTCTTGGTTCTACCTCAAACGTAACGGCAAACTCGAAAAACGCTTCGTCTTATCGACTCGTCCTCTTAAGTCCAGTACCATTATCTGGTGGGGACGGCGAAGATGGAGTATTGAGGGCTTTTTCAAGACCGTAAAACATCGTTTTGGTTTACATCGTTTTGGTCAACAAACTCTTCTGGGGGTTTATCGCTGGTTGCTTCTTTCGATGATTAGTTTTCTTCTTGCCCATTGGGTTTATCTTTCTACTGACTCCTCTAAACCACCTGATTGGGGTCAAGCTTCTGCTTCTGCTCTTCAGACACTTTTTCCTGATGTTGCTCTTTGTTCCCTTTTTTCTCAAGTCGAGCGATTACGTCCACTTTTGCAATCTTTTGGGCTCCAACTTCAGTTAGTTGCTGTCACAACTTAGAACATGAGTTTTGGTGCAAGATGTAAGTTTACCCACATGGTCGTACTTTGGACCTCTTTTTTTTCCTTTTTGACCGAAGGTTCAGGGCAAACGCATCTTATCCGAGTAAAACCTTAAGGAGATAGTCCTCGTCCCAACCAGCGCGTAGCCGTTTATTCTTGATACCAAGTTTCAGAGTATTTTCCTTTGTGAGCAAGTTAAGAGCGATATGGCGTAAGACGGCTAAATTCTCAGGAGCAAAATCCTTACGAATGCGACAAGCATCCTCGTTGAAGGCCAAGTCTAGAACCCAATGTAAAGAGTTTTCTATCAACCAATGACTACGAACAGATTGGGATAATTTTTGAGCATTACTCGGCAGGCTACTGATATATACTAAACACGGTCACAGGTTGCGAATTCTAAAAATAAGAGATAATATAATAAAAATAGAAAAATTAGTCAAGAGGCTGAGAAATGATTAAGTTAGAATTTACAGAAGAAGACAAAAGACTGTTGTCTTACGGTCGGTTTAATCACCCGCATCCTAGAGTGCAGCTAAAGATGGAAGTTTTATGGCTAAAAAGTCAGGGATTGTCTCATCAAAAAATTGCTCAATTCGCAGGAGTTTCAGTAAATACGGTGACAAGCTATATCCGTGATTATCAAGAGGGCGGGATAGAAAAACTAAAAGAAATAAAATTTAATCGCCCGAAAAGCGAGTTAACAGAGCATCAAGGGACAATTGAGGCATATTTTGAGTCAAATCCACCAGCAACAATAAATGAAGCAGTAAAAAGAATAGAAGAATTAACAGGAATAAAAAGAAGTCCGACGCAAGTCAGAAAATTTTTAAAGTCAATAGGAATGAGGTGTCTAAAGGTGGGAACAATTCCATCAAAAGCAGATGTAGAAGCTCAGAATAGCTATAGAGAAAAAGAGCTAGAACCAAGGCTAGAAGAGGCAAAAGCAGGAAAAAGGGCAGTTTTCTTTGTAGATGCCTCTCATTTTGTAATGGGAGCATTTGTAAATTTTATATGGTGCTTCAAGAGGATTTTTATTAAGTCACCATCAGGGAGAAAACGTTTTAATGTGTTAGGAGCATTAAATGCAATTACCCATGAAGTAATTATGGTAACGAACAGTTCTTATATTACGGGAACTCAGGTTTGTGAACTCCTAGAAAAGATAGCAGAATTAGGACTATTAATACCGATTACGTTGGTATTAGACAATGCTCGTTATCAAAAATGCCGAATTGTACAGGAGTTGGCAGAATCATTAGGAATAGAGTTACTGTACTTACCTCCTTATTCTCCTAACTTGAATTTAATTGAAAGACTGTGGAAGTTTGTGAAGAAGAAGTGTTTATACGCAAAATATTATGAAGATTTTACGCAGTTTTCTGCAGCAATTTCAGGATGTCTTGAGGATGCTAACGTAAAATATAAGGAGGAGCTTGATTCTCTGCTCACCTTACGATTTCAACGCTTTGATAAATCTCAGATTATGAACGTTTGAAGTATAGTAGCGAGTCTCATACTCTGTTTTGTCTTTCAATCGTCTCTCCGCTTTAATCATACAGATGCTCGTCAACTTTGCCCATTTCTCCCCACCCAGCAAAAATTCTGTTTGTTCCATCGTCCAGCAACGGCGAATTTCAATCCGTCCATGTCCCTTGTCTATTGTTTGATGAAAATCATGCTTAATTCCCACAAAATTAACCGATTGAGCATGAGCAAATAATTGTTCAACATCCTCACATAAATTACCTTGATTGCCTTTCAATGCCAAAACATAATCTCCCCCTCGCCCTACTATCTGTTGGGCAATCTTTGTCTGAGTTCCCATGGCATCAATCGTTACGATACAACCTTTGACCTCTAGCATTTTCAGGAGTTTAGGAATCGCCGTGATTTCATTCGATTTGCTTTCCACCTTGCACTGTCCTAGTACTAGACGATTTGCTGTTGCCCATGCACTTACCATCTGAATTGCGCCCTTTCCGTTGGCATTGTCATAGGAGTGGCGAAGGGTTTTGCCGTCAATCGCTATCACTTCTCCTTCACTTACCTCCGCTATACTTTTGACCCAATGCAGAAAACAGTCTTGAAATTGCTCTGGATTCAGACTAGCAAATACACGCGCAAACGTATCGTCGGAGGGGATGCCATTCGGCAATTCCAAAATTTTTTTTAGCCATTGATGTTTAGCCTTGCCGAAACTTTCCATGGCTACCCAACCTTCTGCTCCACAAATGACGGCTAAGATGGCAATCGTTAGAATATCAATGAGTTTATGCCGTTTTGTTCGTTCGATGCGAGGGTCATCTATTTCGGCAAAGTGTTCTACCAGTCTATATTTGGGTCGGAGTTTCATCGCTTTTGTTTTCTATGCACTTTCCCTTATTTTCCCTTATCCATCCCTCTATAATGTTCTTGTATCTGTATCATTTTTAGATGCGTTCGCCCTGACCGAAGGTTTTGGCGACTTTCTTTTTGTAACCGTCACTGCTTGGGGGCTGAGAGCTATTTTCACTCGTTCTTTGGTTAAGCTTTTTCAGCTTTTCTTTCAACTTTTCTATCTCTTTCTTTAACTCTACCAATTCTTTTCTCAGCTTTTCGTTCTCTTCTTTTTCTTTCTGATAATCTTCATACCAATCTTTTGCCACTTCTTTTTGCCATGGCATTTTCACTTCTTCTTGGTTTAAGTCTGGAACTGGGTCTAGTTTTTTCATAGTCTCCCTATTCTAACCTATCTCTTTAACCGCCTTTCCTTTCTTCATTATTCTTTACTTTTTTCATTTGCTTCTCATTCTCAATAATTTCCTTCTTTATTGCGGTGACTAATTACAAAAAGGCTTAAACGAAGTAGGTTGCATCGCCAGCAAAGAAGCCTTGAAATATTTAGATACAGATGGTTCACCCTTAAAAATCGGTGAAGAAATCTGGAAGAGTAAGGGAGAGCAACCGAAAGAATATCAAACACCTTATGGTGAGGTTATAGTGAATCGTCATGTATATCAGCGTTCACCTTTGAGGAAAAACGTATTGCCCCTTAGAAAGAGAAGCAAGGATAATCATAACATCAACGCCATTATTGGCAAAACAGGTATCCTCAAAAATGTCAGGGATGGCAGGCAAAGAGGTGAAAAATGATTTATTAGAAAATCATGGTAGAAAAGTAGCGCTATCCTATATCCAAAGATTGAGTGAAGCAGTAGGAAGTGTGGTACAAGCAAAAGAAGAAGCGTGGAGTTATGCCCCGCCCAAGGAGGATAGCCAAATTGCAACAGTGGGAATAGGATTAGATGGAACCTGTATGCTGATGTGTGAGGATGGCTACCGTGAAGCAATGGTGGGAACCGTTTCCCTATACGATAGTGAAGGCGAACGTCAACCTACAATCTATCTAGGTGCGGCACCAGAGTATGGAAAAAAGAGTTTTCTAGAAAGATTAGAAAGAGAAATTGAGCGAGCGAAAAAACGTTATCCAGAGGCAACATTGGTCGGGATAGCAGACGGGGCAGAATCAAATTGGAAGTTTTTAGAAAAGCAAACGGAAGAACAGATATTAGATTTCTATCATGCCTCTGGTTACTTAGGTGCCTTGGCAGAAGCGTTGCATCCGAATACAGTGTCAAAACAAAAAGAATGGTTGACTGAAAATTGTCGAGAACTCAAGCATGAAAAAGGAAAAGCAGGAGAACTGCTAAATCTGATGAAAGAAGTCAAAGAAGAAAAAAGTCATTCTAAGAATCTTACCGAGAAACTACAAGCGGCGATTACTTATTACGAGAATCATCAGCATCAAATGGATTATGCTGAATACTTAGGGCTTGCTGAAAAAGTCAAAAAACGAAAGAAATGTGGGTTAGGGAAGTATGGACTGAAAAAGCATAGATAACTTATCCTTATGGAAACAAATCAAAATACAGATTTTGTTTAATCTATTGTTCCTTTCTGTCTAAAAAGGTCAACACAAATCACTCCTCACAAAAGAGAGGAAAATTAACACCATTTTTCACAAGAAAAACGACTCTACAACTTTTTACTTTTTGTCTTCTGAAGTAGAGTAGAAAGATTCATTACCAAAAAGTTCATCGCAATTACCGTTTCCGAGGTCTCAGGTAGTTTGGCCATCACTCGACCAAGACTAAATTTCCTCTTTCCCTGTCCGAATTTACCCTCAATGGCATTACGCACTCTTTCATCTGAGCGTGCCTCTTTCTTTTTTTCTTTGCTCACCTCTTTCGGCGGTCTTCCCAATCGGGGACCACTCATTCTTATATCCCTTTCTTTACAATAAGCTCGATTCGCTTTTGTTCGATAGATTTTATCCACATGAACCGATTCCGGATAACATCCTGTTTCCCTTTTATATTCTTCTATTCGCGCTTGTAAATCTCCCGATTCGTTGTAATTATCCCAACTTAATTTGTCTAAGAAGACAAAGCCATTCACATTACTTGCCGATATTTTAGCTCCAAACTCTACTGCTTTTCCCGCTTTTCCACGCACTATTGGACGCACGTGAGGTTGGCTTACACTCACAATTCTGTTTTCTACTTTATTTGTCTTTTTTTCATACATTTCTAACTGTTGCTCATACACTTTTCCTATCGTTACAAGCTCTTCTTGCTCTTTTTTCGTTAGTTTTTCTAACTTTGCTCCCTCTTCTATCATTTTTTCTATATGAGACAAGTTTCTTTTTATATATCCTAGTTGTTTTTTTGTTCCTTTTCTTCTTTCTTTTTTTGACACACGACGTTTTTTTGCTATGGCTAAGTACTCTTTTCTTGCCACTTCCCTATAAGTCCTCGGCTTTTCTTTCCTTTTCTCTTTTATTTCTTCATACAGCTTATCTATTATTTTTTCTGTTTTTTCTCTGGCATCATTCAATATTCCTATATCCGTTGGATATTTTATATCTGCTGGTGTACAAGTCGCATCTAACAATAACTTTCCTTCATTTTCTTTTTTTTCTGACGCTACACCCGTCGCTTTTTTTTCTATTTCTTTATTAATTTTATTTATTAATTCCATTCCTATTTTTTTACGAAAATGAACCATCATTGACGCATTAAATGCTTCTTTGCTACTATAGCTTTCCATTCCTATAAAGTACTGTAAATAAGGGTTCTCTTTTATTTGTTCTACTGTTTCTCTGTCACTTTTTCCTGAAATTTCTTTGATAATTAATGCTCCTAATGCCATTCTAAATGATTTGGCTGGGGCTCCTTTTTTTTCTGTGAAGTTTTTTGCATATTCTTCCTCATATTCTTCCCAAAGAATCATTTTTGACATTTCTATCCAACGATTTTCTTCGTCTAACTGCCCGCCGAACAGATTTTTCAAGTTTTCTGGTGTTTCAATTGAGTACTGTTGCTTTCGGTACATCTGCTTTCTCTCTTCTTAATGCAATGGTTTTGAGGCATTCTACCCTATTTTCGTGCATTCTAGCGGTTCTTAATTCGCCTACTATTTTTCTCCGTAAAGGTTTCAGCTTTTTTCAGCAAGCCCTACTTAGAGAAAAAGTATCCGATTGGTTCAGGTGTTACGGAAGCAGCTTGTAAGACGTTGGTCAAACAACGATTATGTTGTTCAGGGATGCGATGGAAGGAAAAAGGAGCAGGAATTATTTTGAGCCTACGAGCTTTGGTATTGACCAAGGAACGATGGAGTCAATTTTGGGCAAAACTTGATCAATATGGGTTCCCTGTAGAACCCTGATTACAACAGCTTTTATCAACTAAAGGTCGCACCCGCCCTGAGAATCGTTACGATTAGATTTACCTTGTCGCAGGCCAGAGATAGATAGTACCATCCATGCCTCCTCCCGCTAACCATTGACCATTAGGACTAAAGGTCAGCGTATTAATAATTGTGGGTTGATTTTGAAAGAAACCAGCCGACTCGCCGGTGCTAACTTGCCATAATCTGACCCCATCACGACTGCTACTGGCCAAGATTCGACCACTGGGACTAAGAGCCAAAGCATTGATACGAGAATTATGGCCGCTTAAGGTGGTGCGAAGATGACCGCTTTTTACCTCCCAAATTTTAATACTGCCATCGAAACTGGCCGTGATTAAGCTTTCTCCATCGGGTGTCCAAGCCAATCCGGTCACAGGTTCACGATGGGCTGTAAATTCGGACACCAACTTGCCATTGCGCAGATTCCAAATCTTGACTTGACCGCGATCGCCGCCACTGGCCAATAGATAACCATTGGGATGAATTGCCAAAGAATAGCCAGAATCGCCAAACTTTGAAAGCTGATAAAGCAAGCTAGGGGGACTCACCTGCCAAACTCGAATGCCATCTAAAGAAGCACTCACCACCATCTGACTATCCGGCGTAACAGCGAGGGCCAGAACCTTATTTTGATGCTCGAAAAAAGTAGTTTGACTGGTTTGATTTTGCCAATCCCAGAAATGAATATCTGCATCCTCACCACTACTAATCAAGGTTTGGCCATTAGGTGTAATGGCTAGGGTTAAAATGCCAGAATTCTGTGATCCCAGTTGACTTAAAGCCTCTCCTCCTGCCACCGACCAGGTTTGAATACGAGGATCACTGTTACCACCGCCACTAATCAGGGTCAGACTATCGGGACTAAAAATTAAACTTTCCACCGAACCCTGATAGCCAGTGAGAATGGTTGTCGCCTGAATTTTTTGGAGAGAAGAGACTGTTGGTGAATTCTGGGTTTGGCTAATCGCCGGCGATGGCAACAAAAAGCCACCACCAAGGCAAAAGCCTAAGCAGCAATAGAAAAAAACAAAGCCGACTTTTAACCTCTCCCTAGCGATGCCGATGCTCATGGATCAACAGGGGTAAGGGAGGAAGACTTGAACTAGGAGGTAAATAACGTCTGGGTTTATGCTCTACGGCGATCGCCTCTGATTTTTGAGTTTGCCACCAACGTAGGCCAGCCGCTAATAATGCCGTCAATAATCCCAAAGAGAGTAAACTCCACTGTTCTCCCATTCCACCAATGACGATATCCACCGCACCGACAATTAAAATGAAGCTAGAGATGGGTTCTTTACGGTAAGCAACTTTGAGAAAACGAGGTAGCAAAGGAGTCATGGGGTTAAGGATTGCGAGAACGACTGCCAACGCTTGAAGTTACAAAATAGTCGGTTGAAAAGTTGGAACAGCCTTGAGAATCTACACCCCCATTTTATCTCTCTTGTGTTACTTTAGGAAATAATTTTAAATCTCAAATCCTACACCCCTTGCTCAACAAGGATTCTGTCGTTATTTCTGAGAATAAATAAAATGTGTGTTTTCTCCTAATTTAATAGCTCAAAAGTCTTGCTATGGAAGGACTTTAGTATTTGAGGACTGAAAATGTCTTCCTAGACTAACAGGATGTGACCTTTATTTGATGAAGGCAAAGAAAAGTGTTAACATGAGATGAAAAGTGACAAAGGGGAAACAATGATGACAGCAAAACTAATTAATGTAGAGGGTTCAAAGATAAAAATAGAACTAACATTAGAACTAAGTCGTTCAATGTTGGATACAGAAATAAATATTCAAAAAGGCTTAAACGAAGTAGGTTGCATCGCCAGCAAAGAAGCCTTGAAATATTTAGATACAGATGGTTCACCCTTAAAAATCGGTGAAGAGCTCTGGAAGAGTAAGGGAGAGCAACCGAAAGAATATCAAACACCTTATGGTGAGGTTATAGTGAATTGTCATGTATATCAGCGTTCAGTAGGAGAAAAAACTTATTGCCCCTTAGAAAGAGAAGCAAGGATAATCATAACATCACCCCCATTATTTGCAAAACAGGTATCCTCAAAAATGTCAGGTATGGCGGATAAAGAAGTGAAAAATGATTTATTAGAAAATCACTACCTGTAAATAATTCGTTGATAGCTTTTCCTGTGAAAAGGGATGATAAGACTTCTGTGATAACATCAGGCATAATCAACGAAAAATTTACAGCAAGAAACATTTTATAGATGTGTTATCCCCTTTTCTTTGGCAATGGATGTTGTTGTATGCTGCCGTGATTGTCGTTATGGGTAAACTCTGCTGGTTAGCGGGTCTAAAAAATGCAACTTCTACGGAACTCAATATGGCCAATTTATTGAACCCAATCCTGGCTATTTTTGGTACTGGTATCGTGTGATCAAAGCTAGAAAAAGTTATGGTGTAAGAGTTTGAGAAAATAGAAAATAACTTACGACTGGACATATTCCCGTTTTTGTTATACTATTATTATTGTCATTATATTAAAGAAAGGGAAAACGGAAAGCAATGTCAACATTGAATAAAAGCTCAATTGACCTCCTAAGTGATATTGGCTTACCTCAAGAGAAAGAGGAAGCCTTATTTCAGAAAAACTGCCCTCATTGCTATAGTGAAAAAGTAAAAATACATTCTCATTACCAAACGAAAGGTAACGGGGAACGTAAAATGTTCATCTGTCAAGAATGTAGTTCTTGTTTTGCTGAGACTTATGGTAGCGTAATCGCTGGCTTAGAAACCCCATTAAGTGAAATTGTAAAAGTATTAAAAGCCAGAATGGAAGGAATAGGATTAAATGCAGCAGCCCGAGTATTCGGCTACGCAAAAACAACAATATTGAATTGGGAAAAGAAATTATCAGGATTACAAGAGACATTATTTTTATACGCCTTAGTGAATGAATTTGTTAAATTAGTAATAGAAGGGGATGAACTATACACAAAAGTTGGAAAAAATAAAGAAGCAAGTGCCTCTGAGGGGTGGACAATCGTGCTCATGGACAGGGCTAGCCGCTTTATTTGGCATTTAAAATGTGGTAAAAAAGAGCAGAAATTATTTCTAGAAGCAATGATGACGGTAGCGGAATTATTTGAAAGGAGTGCAGAATCTCTCCAGTTATTTACAGATGGAGAAAAGCGATATAGTCAACTGCTATTTAATATTTGTCACGAAGTATTAAGGACTGGGAAGCGAGGTCGTCCCACCAAAGTATTACCGAAGGGTATGGTGGTAAGATTAAAAAATAAGAGTAGTAAACGTCGAGATTCTGAGGGTAAACTAGAGAAAGTAGAAACTCCGAAAACTGAACATCCTGAGACAACAGAAAAACCAGAAGACAAGGATGTTCATGCCAACCACGTTGAGGCATTTAATAGTTCTCTACGACGCTATTTAGCCGCCTTTCGTCGTCGAACAAATACTTATGCTAAATCTGTTGTGGGATTACAGCGAGTGCTAGATATTTTCTGGATGGTTCATAACTTTGTTCGCAGCCATTTTACGACGAAAAAAGTTCCTGCGGTAGCTCTCGGTATAATTCAAAAAGGGTTAACTTGGGAGGACTTACTCCAAATTCGCCTGATTTGTTGAACCTCTTGTATTGCAACGTTTATAGCTTCTAGCTAGACGATACCAGTGCCCTATTTTTATGGCCTATTTGATTTTAGGAGAAAAACCTACTTTTGCTCAATATTGTGGTGGTATTCTTTTATTAATTGGCTTTATTTTAAGTTTGATTGGCAACCGTACTCAAATTAGCAAAACTCCAAGGGTAGAAAAAAGCAATCCCCGTGAAGCAATGGAAATGTTTATGGGATTTCGAGGGGTTTAATGGATTGGATTAAGCGTTTTCTGGAAAGCCTTAATTTTTGGGTTGAGGGATAATTTCTTGACAAGCTTGATGGCAACGAGCATACAAACTAGCGGAGGCTTCCCTCTGTCCAAAACAGAGTTGCTGATGAGTAATTAAAAGAGTTTCGTAGGGATCAGGTTGAGGCAATTCTAAAATTAAAAGACGATATTCTTCATCGGTACGGCTAGGGGAATGGGGAATTAAGCCCTTTTCATGGAGGTGTTGCAGCATGGCCAGGTATAAACAACGGCAAGCCTGATAATAATCTCCTTTTTGATGATAGGAATGCGATCGCTCTATCCAATCAGAGACAGAAAAAGATTCTGTTTTACTTAAAACCGGTAAGGAAAGGCCACGCCAACTTTTCAGATGAGATAACCACCAGCGCCGCGATCGCCAAATACTCCAGAATAGGAGTGCAAACAAGCAAAAAATTAAACTATTGGCAACGAATCTGACCCAAAATTCGGGATCTTCAATCCTGGGAGCTTTAATATCCGGCAAAGAGCCAAACCACCGCCGCCACTGTAATTCCCACCATTCTCCCAAATTTTGTTGGAGTTGTTGTAATCGCCAAGCAAGATTAACTTTTTCAAACTGAGGTGTGGTCATGGTTTTAAAAAGTTAATAACTCCTGACAAGGTTTTACAACAAATCTCAAAATCTCAACTATGGAATCTCAACTATGGAGTCAGTGAAGTCCGACGATGCTCACGCATTAACTTCACAAAATTCTCAAATAAATAGTCGGCATCGTGGGGGCCAGGGCTGGCTTCGGGGTGATACTGGACGGAAAAGAAAGGTAAGGTTTTATGACGTAAACCAGCGACGGTGCGGTCATTCAAATTGAGATGGGTAATTTCTACCTCCGCACTTAAGGATTCCTCCGTAACCGCAAAACCATGATTTTGGCTAGTAATTTCCACCCGTTGTTTTAAGCCAGCCGGTTGATTTAAACCACGATGGCCAAATTTTAATTTAAACGTTTCTGCCCCCAAGGACAGTCCTAAAATCTGATGGCCCATACAAATGCCAAAGGTGGGTTTCTGGACTTCTAATAGGGCTTTGGTCGTGACAATTCCCTCTTGTACAGCAGCAGGATCACCAGGGCCATTGGAAAGGAAAATACCATCGGGATTATGTTTTAAAATTTCTTCGGGAGAGGTAGAGGCCGGAACCACAATCACCTTACAACCGTAACTGGCTAAACGTTTTAGGATATTTCGTTTTACGCCAAAGTCTAAGGCCACAACGGTTAAGGGGGCTTGATCTTTCTGTTCTGTAACGGGGCCAAATTCCCAATTTTTGTCTGTCACCTCTGACCATTCATACACTTCTGTGGTTGTCACCTCTTTGACTAAGTTCAAACCGGCCATACTAGGCGCGGCCTGCACATGACGAATGAGGGCTTCTGGGTCAAGAATTTCTGTCGAGATGCCACCATTCATCGCACCAACGGAACGCAGTTTACGAGTCAACGCACGGGTATCAATTCCGTAGATGCCGACGACTTGGTTTTGAAGCAGATAGTCGGGTAAGGATTGCTGCGATCGCCAATTACTGGGACGATAGGTGACATTGCGAGCAATAACGCCCTTGATCTGGGGAGAGTGGGACTCCTCATCTTCAGCATTAACGCCCGTATTTCCTAATTCTGGATAGGTAAAAGTGACAATTTGACCACAGTAACTCGGATCGGTCAGAACCTCTTGATAGCCAGTCATGCCAGTATTAAATACGACTTCTCCAACGGTGGTTCCCTTTGCCCCAAAAGACCAACCTTGATAGACGGTGCCATCAACGAGAACAAGAAGAGCGGGTTTAGCCTCAGCAATTGGCATAATTTTTAAAAATATGTAAAAAGTTAGTAGAAAGGAAATAATCGCTCAAGTTAAATTAGACTGGGTAGCTAGTAAGTTTAAGGTTTCTCCTTAAAAAAGCTATGATTAATTTAGCCTAAGCAAATCCAGACCAATCTTAACAGATCCAATTCGGTAATCTGCCCTGCTAATGTCAAGTTGCCATGATGATGGTAGTAAAGTCCTATGAGTCCTAAAAAACTGACCGAAGAAGATAAGAAAGTTATTCTGGAGCTTTATCGTCAAACGCCAGAAACCACTTCTACCCTAGCCGATCGCTTTGGTGTCAGTAGTTCTACCATCAGTCGTTTTCTCAAAAATAGCTTATTAGAGGCTGAATACGACGATTTAATTCAGCAAAAGCGGTTAGCTCGTGTGCCGAAGGGAGAAAGTCAACTTTCCTTGGGTTTATTAGAGGAGTCTGAATCTGCTTCCCCTGCTGCGATCGCTGAGGAGCCGGTGGCGATCGCTGAAGAGTCTTCTCAGGAAACATCTAAACCGCCTCTGATTATTCGTTCCCGCCGGCGGCGGAGTTCTGTAACGGACGAGGAAGGTTCAGAACCTGTTGTGGTTAGCAATACAGAGTCGGAACCGGTCTCCTTTCAAACTTTCTCTACCGAAATACTGGCTAAAGTCGAGGAAACAGCCAGTTATGCTAAACCGATTCTCAAGTCCTCAATCCCTGTAGCAGCAGTTAAAAATACGGATCTTGGGGCGATCGTCAAAGACCTAGATGAGGATCTTGATGACTTAGAAGATTTGGATGACATGGATGAGAGTCTAGAAGAGGAAGAAGAAGAGGATTGGGAAGAGGCAGATGGTAGTTTTATGCCTTCTCTAACTAGTCTAGATGATATTCGGGTACTGCCTTTGGCTTCGGCCGTGTTTCCCCCTAGCTGTTATCTGGTCATTGATCGGATGGCAGAACTAATTGTGCGTCCCCTTAAAGAATTTGCCCATCTTGGTAAAATTCCCCCAGAGGAAGTTCAGCAAAAAACCCTACCGGTTTTTGACAATCATCGCGTGGCCCGCCGTTTCTCCAATCGTACTCAGCGAGTCATTAAAGTGCCAGACAGTCGCATTTTACATAAGACTTCTTCCCATCTTCAGGCCAAGGGGATTACCCGTATTTTTCTGGATGGAAAAGTGTATTCTCTGGGGGGCAAGTAAACTTTTGAGAAAAGTTATGTGCTTACCCTAGTCCAGTATTAATCTCGTTTGAATTGAGTATAAACTACACCCTAAAGTTTGAGTTGGAATTCTCCTAAAGAGGGCTGTACAGGGCCATTGTCGCCATTATCAATCGCCGGTGTGGGTAAATCTTCCACATAAACCTGCTGCCGTTGTTCTTCACTCAGGGTAATGGGAGCCAGGGTTCCTTCCGTATTATTGATTTGATAGGCCTCTATGATTAAATCCGTTGGACAACACATGGGATCAGTGTCCTTGTGTTTGAGCATCTTCAGGCGCACCTGTCCGTCCTTAATCCTAAGGGTTTGTACGCGCACGCGATCGCCGAGGGGATAGGTATCGAGGTTAACAAGACGACCGTTCTGATTACTGACAATTGCTAAATATTCAAAGGTGCCTGATCCCCCTGTTTCCAACGCTAAAATCACAGCAGCATCGTCCACACCATCCTGATTGACATCGCCGATCGCCGTCGGTTTAATCAGCGTCAAGGTGACAGAACCCTGTTGATAACGACCATTACTGAGGGTATAACTCCCCTGATCAGGAATCTTATAGGTCGCATTTTGTAACCCATCTAAAGCGATCGCGCCTGGGGACTGAGCTAAAGGAGATAGGGGAAAAGTAAGGTTCTTAGGACTCGCTAGACTCATGGGATTAAAACTCACCATTAGACCGACACAAAGCCCCAATCCAAAAGCACGTCGATAAAATTTACGCATAAAAATTTTCTATTCCCAATACTTGTTGGTTTCGGAAGTGGTACAAACCATATTGTATTTGTTGGTTAAGGCCGTCATCCAGGATTTCATCTGATCCTGCCCACCGTCTCCTTTTAACCAATAGACGGAAATTAAGCCCATCGTTTCCGTTGGCTCACAGGAAAAGGTTTGTTTTTTACCAGGAATATCAGATAACTTTTGAGCACACTGCCAGACCTTACTCTCTTGCGTTAACTGGTTCCAGAAACTAATATCTTTAACCTCAACTGCTACCATTTTGTCTCCACTATTGCAAACCCAGGTCGTGAGTTGAGTCGGATCTCTGAGAACATCATCCACATTTGATTGTTGGAGGGCATCATTGGCATTAGGAAGAGAATCACCTGGAGCCACCATGTCACTGGGTTGGGGCATCCCTGACGCAGGAGGAGTAACCTTCGGAATATTGAGAGGAGGGTATTGAGCCGAAATAGCTAGGGGAAATCCTAGCCATTGCACCGTACCAATCAAAAGAGTAGCAGCTAAACCAGAGTAGGAAATTAGGGGCTTCATCATTGGGGCGACTGACCTAAAGAAAATAATGTAGGGATTGCTGTAACGAAGAGAAACACTGATACTCTCTTGAAAATAACATTTTTCTGGGTAGTAAGGAACCCAAGATATTAAAGACTTTCTTTCGGGTAAGCCCAGCATTCTGAAACGGGTGTTGAATCAGGCAAAGTCGCCATTATAAAGATGCCACTGCGGTTAATTCAACTCGCTGGGCTTTATTTAATGCCCACATTCCGTACTTGGCAACAAGAATTTTGATTAATACGAACAAGTCTAGATTAGCAGAAGTGCTTCCCCACAAAGGTTTCAGGAATCACAATCTGCTGATCAACAAAAGTACGCCTCTTTATGCAGCACAAAAGCACTGATAAACGCACTACTATAGTCTTTCCTTCTCTGTCTATATCTAGTGTTATGATGGCTAATGATGCCTACATATAGCGTGTAAATTTTAAATTATTTATTTTCTTCTAATTGGTACGGAATATGGGTTAATGCCTTTAAAACCACTGGACTTCCTGTTTTTACGGGGTCTGGTGGGCAGACAAAATTTAATCGGATTCGATTAAGTCTTCCTAAGACTCACTGGGTTGATGCCGCCTGTGTTGGAACAACCGAGTCCTTGAAAATCCTTATAATTCAGTGGTGACGCACTTCCAAGCAGCAAAATCCTTTCCCGTGTTTCTCTTTGCCTTGGGCGACTTGGCTCATCGCTCGTCTGGGCAGTTGGTCTGGCTATCGCTCTCAACGTCCCCCTGGTATGCCTACCTTAATACACGGGCTGCGACAGTTTGAGTCCATTCTGCTCGGATGGAAACTAGCTCAGACTCTAGGCGTTGCTGACTTGAGGTATGAATCTCTAAAGATGCAATTTTTAAAACATTGACTCACACTGGTTTCTAGATGTATGCAAAATTCTATTTCATACCCTGATTAAGCAACGCCCTCAGACTCTACTTGTGTGTACACAGTAGCGTCAAGCATGGGGATTGGCAGACAGATGGCTTTTAAGAAAATGATAAACGGCGATCGCGCTTAAAGGCTTAACGTCAAGATCTAGTGCGGTCAGCTAAGGCGTGGAAGCCCTAGGCTATGATGAGTTTGGGGGATCTTGATCAGAAACCTTTGCCTCACACCTTTGTTCTAGTGCCATGAGCCTTAAAAATAAGAAGTCTTTTCCTTTACCCAGTTTGTCTCCTCTCAGCAATTTGTTATTGGCGGCCGGCGGGGTGATTCTGCTCATTGCCTTTTTTTTTCCACGCACCTCCGAACAGATAGCTCTGCGTCCCTATAGCCAATTTCTGAATGATGTCGAGAAGGGCCGGGTGGCACGGGTAAAAGTCAGTGATAAATTAATTCTATTTCAGCTTAAACCCTCTCCCCTAGAACCGAGCGGCGATCTTTTTCCCCTTCCCTCCAGTCCGCTCATTCCCTCAGAAGAAAGCAATAATCCGTTCCACACCTCGTCGGGAAATGCAAGGGAGAATCTAGAGAGTGAAGCCTTAAATTCTTCGACTAATCGGGAGACAGTTTTTGGGACGGTTCCCCTCAATGATCCCCGACTACCAGAAAGACTTGAAAAACAGGGGGTTATTTTTGAGGCGGTTCTACCTCCTCAGCCCAATTGGATCTCAACCGTATTGGCCTGGGTGGTTCCGCCCCTGATCCTGGTCTTTGCCATGCAATTTTTGCTCTATCGGGGAGACGATAAGTATTCCCTTGCCTTTGGAAAGAGTAAGGCCAAGATCTATGTGGAAGGAGAATCGGAAAAAATCACCTTTTTAGATGTGGCAGGTGCGGAAGAAGCGAAAACAGAGTTAGTGGAAATTGTCGAATTTCTCAAAAGTCCTGATCGCTTTAGTCAGATTGGGGCGCGGATTCCCAAGGGGGTATTGTTGGTGGGGCCACCCGGAACTGGCAAGACACTCTTGGCTAAGGCTGTGGCCGGGGAAGCCGGTGTAACCTTTTTTAGTATCTCAGCTTCGGAATTTGTGGAATTATTTGTCGGCACGGGAGCGGCCAGGGTACGGGATCTCTTTAACCAAGCAAAACGTCAGGCTCCTTGTATTGTCTTTATTGATGAGTTAGACGCGATCGGCAAATCTCGTAGTAGCGGTGGCACACAAAGTGGCAGTAATGATGAAAGAGAACAGACTCTCAACCAGCTTTTGACAGAAATGGACGGTTTTAATGCCAGTGACTCTACGGTCATTGTTCTAGCGGCCACCAATCGTCCTGAAACCCTCGATCCGGCCCTACTGCGCCCTGGCCGTTTTGATCGCCAGGTATTGGTCGATCGCCCTGATTTGGCCGGTCGTTTAGCCATTCTTGATGTTTATGCCAAAAAAGTTTGTTTAGCCGCCGGCGTGGATCTCAAAGCGATCGCCACCCAAACCCCAGGATTTTCAGGAGCGGATCTCGCTAATTTGGTCAATGAAGCGGCTCTCTTGGCTGCCCGTAACCAAAGAACCGAAGTGTTATTGGGAGACTTTAAAGAGGCCATTGAACGTCTAGTGGCCGGTTTAGAAAAGAAAAGTCGGGTTCTCTCCGAACAGGAAAAGAAAGTGGTTGCCTATCATGAAGTGGGTCATGCCTTAGTGGGGGCGGTGATGCCAGGGGGCGGCAAAGTTTCCAAAATTTCCATCGTGCCCAGGGGCTTATCGGCTCTTGGTTATACCTTGAAAATGCCCACAGAAGACCGTTTTTTAATGACTCAGCAGGAATTATGTCAACAAATTGCCATGCTGTTGGGGGGGCGGGCCGCCGAGGATTTGATTTTTGGAGATGTCACCAATGGAGCCTCAGGGGATCTGCAACGGGCAACGGATATTGCCGAGCAAATGGTAACGCTCTACGGCATGAGTACCAGCTTAGGCCCCTTGGCCTATAATCGTTCTGCCGCTAGCAATTTTTTAGGCAATGGTACTGGGGATTTTCGTCGTTTGCATAGTGAAGAAACCGGAAAGGCGATCGATGCTGAAGTTAAACTGATTGTAGAACGGGAATATGAACTGGCTAAAGCAATTTTGACCCAAAACCGTGAATTATTAGAGCAAATGACTCAGAAATTGCTGGAAACAGAGGTTTTAGAAGGCGAGGAATTGTATCGTTTTCTGGATCAAACCCAAGCATCAACTAACTTGATAAAATAGAGCCAGTCTTCTGTAACTTTTCTGTCAACGATTATGGGTGGAATATTTTCCTTTGTTGTCATTGCTACCTACATCAGTGGCATATTCGTTTTTTGGTCGGGCTATAAGCGAACCAACTTTAGTCCTAATCTTTTGAGTCGTCTCTATCTTTCCCTGGCCTGGCCAGTTCTTTTCGCGGTCAATGCCAGTTATCGTCGGAACTTTAAAAAGGCTCTGAGAGGCTATTAGGGGAATTTCTGATAAAAATTAACAGCCAGTCTCCCAGTATTGGAGGATTTTGTTGAACCAAAATATCTGTATCTATCCCTATGCCTGTTTATTTTTTTTGGGGTGAAGATGACTTTACGCTAAACCAAGCCATCAAACAATTACAGCAGCGTGTGCTTGATCCGGACTGGATTGCCTTTAATTTTGAAAAAATTGCCGGAGATGATTCCGAAGCCACTGAACAGGCCTTGAATCAAGCAATGACTCCGCCCTTTGGCTTTGGCGATCGCCTGGTGTGGGTAGAGGACTCTAATTTGGGACAACAATGTACTGATCCCCTGTTGGCCAGGTTAAAAGCGACTTTACCTGTCATTCCGTCTCAAAATCATCTCCTGTTTAGTAGCAGTAAAAAGCCCGATGGCCGGCTCAAATCAACTAAATTGCTGCAAGAGCAGGGACAGATGCGGGAGTTTTCTCTAATTTCCCCCTGGAGAACCGATGAGTTAGTGGGACAAATTCAAGCGATCGCCCGTGATCTTTCCCTCTCCTTAACCCCCCAAGCCGAAGCCTTTTTAGCCGAAGCTTTGGGCAATAATACGCGACAGATTTGGAATGAATTACTCAAATTACAGTTATTTAAAGGGGAGCAAACTAAACCCTTAGGTATTGATGAGATCAGTCAACTCATTAATGCCAGCACTCAGAATAGTTTGCAATTAGCTGAAGCCATTCGTCAGGGCAAAGGAGAAAAAGCCTTGCGTTTGGTGGATGAACTGTTAACGCGCAATGAACCGGCTCTCCGTATTATTGCAACTTTAGTCGGTCAATTTCGGACTTGGGCTTTAATTAAAGTGGCTCTCGAAACGGGTGAAAAAGATGAAAAGGCGATCGCGGCCTTAGCTGAAATCAGTAATCCTAAACGGCTCTTTTTTCTCCGCAAAGAATTACAAACGATTACAGGAAAACAGTTACTCGCGACTTTACCTCTGTTAATGACTCTGGAATATCAACTCAAACGGGGGGCAGATCCTCTGGCTAGTTTACAGACCAAAGTGCTAGAACTCTGCCAAATCTTTGTTCCAGTTCGTCGTTAAGGTATTTTGGTTATGTTCTGAATCGGTGGAAACGAGTTTAAATGAGGCATCCAAATTCAACCCGATTGATAAATATTTCAAGGATAATATTGTGTATCATAATGGACTTGAAGAAGTGAATTTTTCTTTGCAAAGCGTTTGATTCCAGTCTTTAATGTCAAGTATTTCTGCTCGACTCGACTTTTAGGTGATAATTATCTAGGGCTTGCTGAAAAAGTCAAAAAACGAAAGAAATGTGGGTTAGGGAAGTATGGACTGAAAAAGCATAGATAACTTATCCTTATGGAAACAAATCAAAATACAGATTTTGTTTAATCTATTGTTCCTTTCTGTCTAAAAAGGTCAACACAAATCACTCCTCACAAAAGAGAGGAAAATTAACACCATTTTTCACAAGAAAAACGACTCTACAACTTTTTACTTTTTGTTTTCTTTTTTGTCTTCTGAAGTAGAGTAGAAAGATTCATTACCAAAAAGTTCATCGCAATTACCGTTTCCGAGGTCTCAGGTAGTTTGGCCATCACTCGACCAAGACTAAATTTCCTCTTTCCCTGTCCGAATTTACCCTCAATGGCATTACGCACTCTTTCATCTGAGCGTGCCTCTTTCTTTTTTTCTTTGCTCACCTCTTTCGGCGGTCTTCCCAATCGGGGACCACTCATTCTTATATCCCTTTCTTTACAATAAGCTCGATTCGCTTTTGTTCGATAGATTTTAGGCTCTCCTGAATAAAGAGTTATAATCAAAACTTATCACGAAAAGCAAGCTAAAAAGCGACTTCGCATATTATCAAAGTTAACAAATCCATAAGCTTGACGCTTAATTAGCTTCAGACGATTATTAATTCCTTCCATCGCCCCATTCGTTGTTCGACTTAAAAAGTAATTACAAATAGAGTCTAAATGACTCCGAATTGTGCTAATTAGGGCTTGCTGAAAAAAGCTGAAACCTTTACGGAGAAAAATAGTAGGCGAATTAAGAACCGCTAGAATGCACGAAAATAGGGTAGAATGCCTCAAAACCATTGCATTAAGAAGAGAGAAAGCAGATGTACCGAAAGCAACAGTACTCAATTGAAACACCAGAAAACTTGAAAAATCTGTTCGGCGGGCAGTTAGATGAAGAAAATCGTTGGATAGAAATGTCAAAAATGATTCCCTGGGAAGAATATGAGGAAGAATATGCAAAAAACTTCACAGAAAAAAAAGGAGCCCCAGCCAAATCATTTAGAATGGCATTAGGAGCATTAATTATCAAAGAAATTTCAGGAAAAAGTGACAGAGAAACAGTAGAACAAATAAAAGAGAACCCTTATTTACAGTACTTTATAGGAATGGAAAGCTATAGTAGCAAAGAAGCATTTAATGCGTCAATGATGGTTCATTTTCGTAAAAAAATAGGAATGGAATTAATAAATAAAATTAATAAAGAAATAGAAAAAAAGCGACGGGTGTAGCGTCAGAAAAAAAAGAAAATGAAGGAAAGTTATTGTTAGATGCGACTTGTACACCAGCAGATATAAAATATCCAACGGATATAGGAATATTGAATGATGCCAGAGAAAAAACAGAAAAAATAATAGATAAGCTGTATGAAGAAATAAAAGAGAAAAGGAAAGAAAAGCCGAGGACTTATAGGGAAGTGGCAAGAAAAGAGTACTTAGCCATAGCAAAAAAACGTCGTGTGTCAAAAAAAGAAAGAAGAAAAGGAACAAAAAAACAACTAGGATATATAAAAAGAAACTTGTCTCATATAGAAAAAATGATAGAAGAGGGAGCAAAGTTAGAAAAACTAACGAAAAAAGAGCAAGAAGAGCTTGTAACGATAGGAAAAGTGTATGAGAAACAGTTAGAAATGTATGAAAAAAAGACAAATAAAGTAGAAAACAGAATTGTGAGTGTAAGCCAACCTCACGTGCGTCCAATAGTGCGTGGAAAAGCGGGAAAAGCAGTAGAGTTTGGAGCTAAAATATCGGCAAGTAATGTGAATGGCTTTGTCTTCTTAGACAAATTAAGTTGGGATAATTACAACGAATCGGGAGATTTACAAGCGCGAATAGAAGAATATAAAAGGGAAACAGGATGTTATCCGGAATCTGACTTTTCCCGTTAAGTCCAAAATCCAGCAATGCAAACTTCTAGAGGCTTTATCTGGCAAGGGTTTGAGTAATGATTCTCTTGACAGGAAAAAAATATTCTGAAGCCATCATCCCGCTTATCGTTCAAATTTCAAAAACAAAGGATGAAGGGAGTATGAGACTGTAAAATGGAGAAAATCTTAAAGGGCAGGTCAAAAAATGTTGGAATGGTGGACAAAAAACTTTGCCAGTTGTGAATTGGGAGACGAGAGGCTAAACAATCGTGCCTTCTCGATTGGGAAAAAGTTAAGTGAGGGGTTTGGAAAAGCCTTATCAGAAGTGTTTAAGGGAGGAAACGAGTTAAAGAGGGCCTATGAATTTTTGGGAATCCGAAAACAGACTTTGTCAAGATAATAGAGCCGCACTGTGAAATGACAACTGCCGCCGTAGAAGAATATAAGATAATGCTATCAGTCGGAGATACGACCTTCTTAGATTATCGCAATATCAAGGAAAAAAGGGAAGGGTATGGGCCGACTGGAAAAGGAGGGAATGGATTAATACTGCATAGTGCTTTAGCAATTGAGCCAGAAAAAGGACAAGTATTAGGTTTATTATGGCAAAAACTGTGGAATAGGGAGGTAAAAGAAAAGCCCCCAACAGATGAAACGGCGAAGCAGAAAAAAGAAAGACAGAAAGAACAAAGAAAAGCAGCTCGTCAAAGACCATTTGAGGAAAAAGAATCCTACAAATGGGTAGAGGCTCTAAACACCTGTGAGAAACAGGTAGAAAGTTCAACGAGGGTAATTCATGTATTTGACAGAGAAGGAGATGTTTCAGAAGTCTTTGACTCAGTGCGTCAACTCAAGCATACAGGAGTGCTGGTCAGAGCGTCTCATAATCGTAGTTTAGACAAAAATAGTGAACGACTTTGGCAACATTTGGAATCAGAACCGATTCGTTTTCATCAAGAAATCGAGATTCCGAGTACAGGAAAAAGAAAAGCACGGAAGGTTAAGCTTGCCGTCCGATTTTGCTCAGTTAATCTACGAACTCCCTATCGTTTTGATAATCGTGACCCGTTGAATGTCTATGCTGTTTATGCGACAGAAATCGATTGTCCCGAAGGCGAAACTCCTTTATCTTGGATGCTTCTGACTACAGAAGTTGTTGAGACTATTGAGATGGCTGTCACTATTCTTCGTTGGTACACCTACCGATGGCGGGTTGAAGAATTTCATAAAGTCCTTAAGTCTGGTTGTCAGAGTGAGCGTTATCGACTTGCCTCTGATGGAATGAAAACTCTTTTGGGTTTTTTAAGTGTCATTGCTGTTGAACTTTTACACGTTACTTATCTTCATCGTACCCAGCCCGATGCTCTCGCGATTGAAATTCTTAATCCTCTTCAACTTCAGGTGTTAAAAGCAGCCGCCTCTCAAAAACTTCCCCCTATTTTGACTGTTGCTTGGGCTGTCGAGTCTGTTGCTTTTCTTGGTGGTTATCTTGAACATCGTCGTAAAACTCCTCTCGGTATCCAAGTCCTTTGGCGCGGTTGGTTGAAGTTGCATGACCTTTGCCAAGGCTGGCAGCTTGCAATCCGCACTTAACGGGAAAAGTCAGAATATTGGCGTGCTTAATTTTGTAAGCCGCTCCTTTGCCGATGGATACCAAATCTTTTAGGGTCTGACGTTCTTCTTGACTTAATCGGACAATATAGGTCTTGAGCATGGTTACTTAGGGCTTGCTGAAAAAGTCAAAAAACGAAAGAAATGTGGGTTAGGGAAGTATGGACTGAAAAAGCATAGATAACTTATCCTTATGGAAACAAATCAAAATACAGATTTTGTTTAATCTATTGTTCCTTTCTGTCTAAAAAGGTCAACACAAATCACTCCTCACAAAAGAGAGGAAAATTAACACCATTTTTCACAAGAAAAACGACTCTACAACTTTTTACTTTTTGTCTTCTGAAGTAGAGTAGAAAGATTCATTACCAAAAAGTTCATCGCAATTACCGTTTCCGAGGTCTCAGGTAGTTTGGCCATCACTCGACCAAGACTAAATTTCCTCTTTCCCTGTCCGAATTTACCCTCAATGGCATTACGCACTCTTTCATCTGAGCGTGCCTCTTTCTTTTTTTCTTTGCTCACCTCTTTCGGCGGTCTTCCCAATCGGGGACCACTCATTCTTATATCCCTTTCTTTACAATAAGCTCGATTCGCTTTTGTTCGATAGATTTTATCCACATGAACCGATTCCGGATAACATCCTGTTTCCCTTTTATATTCTTCTATTCGCGCTTGTAAATCTCCCGATTCGTTGTAATTATCCCAACTTAATTTGTCTAAGAAGACAAAGCCATTCACATTACTTGCCGATATTTTAGCTCCAAACTCTACTGCTTTTCCCGCTTTTCCACGCACTATTGGACGCACGTGAGGTTGGCTTACACTCACAATTCTGTTTTCTACTTTATTTGTCTTTTTTTCATACATTTCTAACTGTTGCTCATACACTTTTCCTATCGTTACAAGCTCTTCTTGCTCTTTTTTCGTTAGTTTTTCTAACTTTGCTCCCTCTTCTATCATTTTTTCTATATCAGACAAGTTTCTTTTTATATATCCTAGTTGTTTTTTTGTTCCTTTTCTTCTTTCTTTTTTTGACACACGACGTTTTTTTGCTATGGCTAAGTACTCTTTTCTTGCCACTTCCCTATAAGTCCTCGGCTTTTCTTTCCTTTTCTCTTTTATTTCTTCATACAGCTTATCTATTATTTTTTCTGTTTTTTCTCTGGCATCATTCAATATTCCTATATCCGTTGGATATTTTATATCTGCTGGTGTACAAGTCGCATCTAACAATAACTTTCCTTCATTTTCTTTTTTTCTGACGCTACACCCGTCGCTTTTTTTTCTATTTCTTTATTAATTTTATTTATTAATTCCATTCCTATTTTTTTACGAAAATGAACCATCATTGACGCATTAAATGCTTCTTTGCTACTATAGCTTTCCATTCCTATAAAGTACTGTAAATAAGGGTTCTCTTTTATTTGTTCTACTGTTTCTCTGTCACTTTTTCCTGAAATTTCTTTGATAATTAATGCTCCTAATGCCATTCTAAATGATTTGGCTGGGGCTCCTTTTTTTTCTGTGAAGTTTTTTGCATATTCTTCCTCATATTCTTCCCAGGGAATCATTTTTGACATTTCTATCCAACGATTTTCTTCGTCTAACTGCCCGCCGAACAGATTTTTCAAGTTTTCTGGTGTTTCAATTGAGTACTGTTGCTTTCGGTACATCTGCTTTCTCTCTTCTTAATGCAATGGTTTTGAGGCATTCTACCCTATTTTCGTGCATTCTAGCGGTTCTTAATTCGCCTACTATTTTTCTCCGTAAAGGTTTCAGCTTTTTTCAGCAAGCCCTAGTTATACCCCACATTCCGCAGGTAAGTCAAGAGACAAAGTAGTACTTTTGACATGAAGAGCCAAGAAAGGAAAGAATATGTTTGTGTTTGGAGGTCAAATTAACGATAGTTTGAATGCCGTCAATCTCTACTCTAACCAACGGATAAACAGAAAAGACTGAAAGACCCAAAGCAGAGTGGGAATGGCGGTCGGTTTACCCTTTTGATTAGGAATAGTCTGATGGGCAAGAGCCAAAGCCTGTCGTAGGCGACGTTGTGCCAAAGTATAAACCAATAAAGAGACAACCATAATCATCATCAAAGCCATAATGCGTTGAGGATTCTTGAGAAAAAGAGCAGAGGCAAAAAAGAAAGGGTCTTTGAGAAAGCGAAAGCCGCGCTCGGTGTTTTGTTGAGCCTTATATTCAGCCAACATCTGATCGGGACTCAAAACCTGAGAATCAAGAACATTAGTAGCTAAAATAAAACGTCCAGCCCGTTTAGATGCGGCTTCCAAGCAAGAGGAATCAAGGCTTAATTGCCCAGTTAAGCGGTAATGAAAACCGAGAGGGGTAGCCCCTTGTTTCGGTCTTCCTCCCTTGGCATAGTAAGGAATAGTCTGAACCTCAACTTGACTGAGTTGATGATAAGTCAAGGTTTTTGGCCAGAGTTGAGCCTCAGTAAGAGCATCGGCCTCACAAGCAAAATTCTGTCCACAAAGTTTCTGCCATTCTTTTTTGACAACTTTATCGGCTTTCTCAATTTTTTGACTTATAGCTTTATTATCGGACTGGAGACGTTGAGCACTTTCGACCACAAGCCATCGTTGCTGTTCACCCCCATATTCCGAAGCCCTCACTTGCCAACGATAACCGTCCTGTTCACCCTGCTGCCATTGGTCTTCTGATATATTTGCCAAAGTCTCAGTGGCTTCTTTCAGAGGGACACGACTTAACCATTGAATTGACCTCGCCATGCCCACATTTTCCGCCGTATAAAAAGCTCCATCAATCACCGATAAACCTTCCATATTCAACCTTTCTTGACAGTCTTTGATTATCTGGGGAAACACCTTTTTATCCGATTCATTGCCATCTCCTAATTGCATAAAGAGAGGGACACCACCATCTCCACTACATATCATATTTAACATAAACTGTTTTAGGTCTGGTCGTTTATCTCTGGAATAACCAAATTTTATTTTTATGGCTTTTGTCTGCTCGTCTTCCTCATCTTCTATCCTTTCCTTATACTTCCCTTGTACGGGTGCGACCTTTAGTTGATAAAAGCTGTTGTAATCAGGGTTCTACAGGGAACCCATATTGATCAAGTTTTGCCCAAAATTGACTCCATCGTTCCTTGGTCAATACCAAAGCTCGTAGGCTCAAAATAATTCCTGCTCCTTTTTCCTTCCATCGCATCCCTGAACAACATAATCGTTGTTTGACCAACGTCTTACAAGCTGCTTCCGTAACACCTGAACCAATCGGATACTTTTTCTCTATGTATTCAGCATAATCCATTTGATGCTGATGATTCTCGTAATAAGTAATCGCCGCTTGTAGTTTCTCGGTAAGATTCTTAGAATGACTTTTTTCTTCTTTGACTTCTTTCATCAGATTTAGCAGTTCTCCTGCTTTTCCTTTTTCATGCTTGAGTTCTCGACAATTTTCAGTCAACCATTCTTTTTGTTTTGACACGGTATTCGGATGCAACGCTTCTGCCAAGGCACCTAAGTAACCAGAGGCATGATAGAAATCTAATATCTGTTCTTCCGTTTGCTTTTCTAAAAACTTCCAATTTGATTCTGCCCCGTCTGCTATCCCGACCAATGTTGCCTCTGGATAACGGTTTTTCGCTCGCTCAATTTCTCTTTCTAATCTTTCTAGAAAACTCTTTTTTCCATACTCTGGTGCCGCACCTAGATAGATTGTAGGTTGACGTTCGCCTTCACTATCGTATAGGGAAACGGTTCCCACCATTGCTTCACGGTAGCCATCCTCACACATCAGCATACAGGTTCCATCTAATCCTATTCCCACTGTTGCAATTTGGCTATCCTCCTTGGGCGGGGCATAACTCCACGCTTCTTCTTTTGCCTGTACCACACTTCCTACTGCTTCACTCAATCTTTGGATATAGGATAGCGCTACTTTTCTACCATGATTTTCTAATAAATCATTTTTCACCTCTTTGCCTGCCATCCCTGACATTTTTGAGGATACCTGTTTTGCCAATAATGGCGTTGATGTTATGATTATCCTTGCTTCTCTTTCTAAGGGGCAATACGTTTTTCCTCAAAGGTGAACGCTGATATACATGACGATTCACTATAACCTCACCATAAGGTGTTTGATATTCTTTCGGTTGCTCTCCCTTACTCTTCCAGATTTCTTCACCGATTTTTAAGGGTGAACCATCTGTATCTAAATATTTCAAGGCTTCTTTGCTGGCGATGCAACCTACTTCGTTTAAGCCTTTTTGAATATTTATTTCTGTATCCAACATTGAACGACTGAGTTCTAATGTTAGTTCTATTTTTATCTTTGAACCCTCTACATTAATTAGTTTTGCTGTCATCATTGTTTCCTCTTTGTCACTTTTCATCCCATGTTAACACTTTTCTTTTCCTTCATCAACTAAAGGTCACACCCCCTTGTACAGACATTGAGGTTGAGTCTAAATGCTTTGACTTTTGTTCTATTCCAAAGATTGCTGCCGCTTTTAGGACTATTTTCGTGAACCGGTTTTTTACCCCCACTCCAAATACCTTATCCAATGACCTTCCTAGCTTGTCATCATTTAAATCTTCTGCTTTTATTCCTTCTCCTAATAGGTATTCTAATGCTTTTCCTTTAAAAAACTCACTCAACAAATATAACGGAGCATTGATACATCCTAAGCAGTTTAATATCATTGCTTTTACTATTGTACCTACACTGAGCTTTTCTTGAGGATGAGTTCCCACTTCCTCATCGATAATTTCTACTAAACCCATTTCATCTATAATTCCCGCTACGATTCCTAAGTGGTCGAGGTCTTTAATATTTAGGTTATTCATTTTTACTGTTGATTCTATCTAAGACAAGACTCCATTTTAGAACTTTATTGACATTTTTTATCCTTGCCCGAAATCAATGCACAAGCACCGATACTAGCTCGCATGAACTAGTACTCCTCTTCGACAACCTGCGGAATGTGGGTTGAATCTTCCCCTGAGACATCGGAAGGTCTGGTGCGGTAGTGTTCTGAATCTGTGGAAGCACATCTAAATAAGACATCCAAATTCAAAGCGATTGATAAATAATCCAAGGACAATATCGTGCATCACAATAGATTTGGAGAAACAAATCGTTTTTCTCGCTAATCTCTTTATTCGAGTTCTCAATGTCAAGTGCTTTCGTTCGATTTTTTGAGTATTATACTTACCCACCTCATGCAATGCTGGCTCAATATGTCGTTCGTAAGCCCCCCATCCATCTGTATAATATTGAGTAATACCAAAAGGTTCTAACAACTTTTTTAGCCTTAGAAATGCTTCGTCTTTGTGACCAGACAAAACATAAGCTAATATCTCACCTGTGGGAGCATCTCACTTATGCCATAAGTATTAATACTTATGGGCAGAAAAATAAGACTTTGAACTTTATCGAACTTTATCAAAAAAAGAAATGAGAGTATAATAGTCGAGACCCACTTTCCAAAATCTATCCCAATTGAGGAACAATCTCATGTTATCAGTGTTATCAGAAAATGAAAAAAGGATTCAAGAGTTATGTCAAGAGTTGGGAGAATGTCTCTATCAACAATCTCAAGTTAAAACATTTAATAATTTGGGAGAAATAGAGGAGACTGTCAGAGACTTAATGATTCAGTATGTCAACCCAGAAATAGGTATTTTTTTGTCAAAACAAGTACCGAGGAAACCACAGGTCGGATACGAACAGTAAAAAGTATTTTGGGGGAATTGCCCATTACAGAAAAACAAGCGAAGAAATTAGAACTAAAGCCTCGAACTCAGATGAGTCCAATGTTAGAGAAGAACTGTTTGCTACTGAGTGGCGATGAGTCTTATGAAAAAGCAGCTAAGAAAATCCAATCATTGACGGGAATTGCTGTTTCTCACAGTACGCAACAACGCCTTGTACATCGCTATCATTTTGAAGAATTACCCTCTAACACAGAAGTCGAAGAAATTAGCATAGATGGTGGGAAGGTACGACTCAGAACTCCCAAGGGAGAACCCTTAATTTGGCGTGATTATAAAGGAGTCAGTTTTCATCAATTGGGGGTAGCTGCCTTTTTTCAAGATAACTCGGCTTTATTAGATTTGGTTAATTCTCAAATTTTGGCTAAGCCTTTAATTTGTTTGGGAGATGGACATGATGGTATCTGGAACTTATTTCGTGAGATAGGACAGAAACATGAGCGAATTGAAATTTTGGACTGGTATCACTTAATTGAAAACCTCTATAAAGTTGGGGGGTCATTCCAGCGAATTGAGGAGGTCAAGTCTTTTCTTTGGACGGGTGAAGTGGATGCCGCTATCTCCTGTTTTGAGGGATGGTCAGAGCCTCAAGCTGAGAATTTTATCATTTATTTAAACAAGCATAAACATCGGATTGTCAATTATGGTTATTTGCAGGCAGAGGGCATTTCCATTGGCTCTGGCTCTGTCGAATCTCAAGTTAAACAAATTGGTCATCGTCTTAAAATTACTGGTGCGAGTTGGAATTCTGACAATGTACCACAAGTCCTTCGTCATCGCTGTTCCTATTTAAATGATTACCTTTTTTGACTCTTTCATTGGGTGCGACCTTTAGTTGATAAAAGCTGTTGTAATCAGGGTTCTACAGGGAACCCATATTGATCAAGTTTTGCCCAAAATTGACTCCATCGTTCCTTGGTCAATACCAAAGCTCGTAGGCTCAAAATAATTCCTGCTCCTTTTTCCTTCCATCGCATCCCTGAACAACATAATCGTTGTTTGACCAACGTCTTACAAGCTGCTTCCGTAACACCTGAACCAATCGGATACTTTTTCTCTAAGTATTCAGCATAATCCATTTGATGCTGATGATTCTCGTAATAAGTAATCGCCGCTTGTAGTTTCTCGGTAAGATTCTTAGAATGACTTTTTTCTTCTTTGACTTCTTTCATCAGATTTAGCAGTTCTCCTGCTTTTCCTTTTTCATGCTTGAGTTCTCGACAATTTTCAGTCAACCATTCTTTTTGTTTTGACACGGTATTCGGATGCAACGCTTCTGCCAAGGCACCTAAGTAACCAGAGGCATGATAGAAATCTAATATCTGTTCTTCCGTTTGCTTTTCTAAAAACTTCCAATTTGATTCTGCCCCGTCTGCTATCCCGACCAATGTTGCCTCTGGATAACGGTTTTTCGCTCGCTCAATTTCTCTTTCTAATCTTTCTAGAAAACTCTTTTTTCCATACTCTGGTGCCGCACCTAGATAGATTGTAGGTTGACGTTCGCCTTCACTATCGTATAGGGAAACGGTTCCCACCATTGCTTCACGGTAGCCATCCTCACACATCAGCATACAGGTTCCATCTAATCCTATTCCCACTGTTGCAATTTGGCTATCCTCCTTGGGCGGGGCATAACTCCACGCTTCTTCTTTTGCCTGTACCACACTTCCTACTGCTTCACTCAATCTTTGGATATAGGATAGCGCTACTTTTCTACCATGATTTTCTAATAAATCATTTTTCACCTCTTTGCCTGCCATCCCTGACATTTTTGAGGATACCTGTTTTGCCAATAATGGCGTTGATGTTATGATTATCCTTGCTTCTCTTTCTAAGGGGCAATACGTTTTTCCTCAAAGGTGAACGCTGATATACATGACGATTCACTATAACCTCACCATAAGGTGTTTGATATTCTTTCGGTTGCTCTCCCTTACTCTTCCAGATTTCTTCACCGATTTTTAAGGGTGAACCATCTGTATCTAAATATTTCAAGGCTTCTTTGCTGGCGATGCAACCTACTTCGTTTAAGCCTTTTTGAATATTTATTTCTGTATCCAACATTGAACGACTGAGTTCTAATGTTAGTTCTATTTTTATCTTTGAACCCTCTACATTAATTAGTTTTGCTGTCATCATTGTTTCCTCTTTGTCACTTTTCATCCCATGTTAACACTTTTCTTTTCCTTCATCAACTAAAGGTCACACCCCTTTCATTTACCTCGTTAAGTATTTCTACTTATTGCAAAGGTGAGATGCTCCCCGTCAATAAAAAAGGCAGCTACCCCCAATTGATGAAAACTGACTCCTTTATAATCACGCCAAATTAAGGGTTCTCCCTTGGGAGTTCTGAGTCGTACCTTCCCACCATCTATGCTAATTTCTTCGACTTCTGTGTTAGAGGGTAATTCTTCAAAATGATAGCGATGTACAAGGCGTTGTTGCGTACTGTGAGAAACAGCAATTCCCGTCAATGATTGGATTTTCTTAGCTGCTTTTTCATAAGACTCATCGCCACTCAGTAGCAAACAGTTCTTCTCTAACATTGGACTCATCTGAGTTCGAGGCTTTAGTTCTAATTTCTTCGCTTGTTTTTCTGTAATGGGCAATTCCCCCAAAATACTTTTTACTGTTCGTATCCGACCTGTGGTTTCCTCGGTACTTGTTTTGACAAAAAAATACCTATTTCTGGGTTGACATACTGAATCATTAAGTCTCTGACAGTCTCCTCTATTTCTCCCAAATTATTAAATGTTTTAACTTGAGATTGTTGATAGAGACATTCTCCCAACTCTTGACATAACTCTTGAATCCTTTTTTCATTTTCTGATAACACTGATAACATGAGATTGTTCCTCAATTGGGATAGATTTTGGAAAGTGGGTCTCGACTATTATACTCTCATTTCTTTTTTTGATAAAGTTCGATAAAGTTCAAAGTCTTATTTTTCTGCCCATAAGTATTAATACTTATTGCATAAGTGAGATGCTCCCCATTGACGTTGATAAATTCCATGAACTTTATCCCAAGATAGGGCTTCTTCTCGGCTTACTTGTTCCACTCTGCTCACATTTACTCGATTATACACATATTCTTCATACCGCACTGTATATTTTCTACGTGCTTCCATAAATTCTAGGTTTTCTGTAAAAAACCTTTGACATTTTTTACAATAAAACTTACGACGAGGGACTTGTAGGTACACTGTTTGACCAGAAATGGGCAAATCCCTTATAAGTAGATTGTTGGTCTGATGTAATTCATCGGTTAATCTTCCACAGTAATTAGGGTCTGCTGAAAAAGTCCACAAAACGAACCTAGATGCCACAGGAGGCGAAAAATGGTGACTTCAGAGAGTAGTTTCCAATTTCAACCCCCAGTTTTCCAACGACGTGCATGGGCTTTGAGCCTCCAAAGGCCATAACCTTGCACCTGATCGTTTTTAAAATGCTTGAAAGCATTATCTGGCAAGGGTTCTATACTTATTCAGCAAGCCCTAATTACATTTGACTTCTTCCTCTTGACAACTCAGTATCAAAAAAGCCTCTGTTCCTTCTTGAATAACATTTCTTATTTTTACCTTTGGCAAATCTACCAGATTTTCTAGAAAAAATAACATTGATGCCATCCTCATATAGGGTATCTTATTATACATTTTTCAACGTCAATCCAGAAGAGCCACAAATATAACGGAGCATTGATACATCCTAAGCAGTTTAATATCATTGCTTTTACTATTGTACCTACACTGAGCTTTTCTTGAGGATGAGTTCCCACTTCCTCATCGATAATTTCTACTAAACCCATTTCATCTATAATTCCCGCTACGATTCCTAAGTGGTCGAGGTCTTTAATATTTAGGGCTTGCTGAAAAAGTCAAAAAACGAAAGAAATGTGGGTTAGGGAAGTATGGACTGAAAAAGCATAGATAACTTATCCTTATGGAAACAAATCAAAATACAGATTTTGTTTAATCTATTGTTCCTTTCTGTCTAAAAAGGTCAACACAAATCACTCCTCACAAAAGAGAGGAAAATTAACACCATTTTTCACAAGAAAAACGACTCTACAACTTTTTACTTTTTGTCTTCTGAAGTAGAGTAGAAAGATTCATTACCAAAAAGTTCATCGCAATTACCGTTTCCGAGGTCTCAGGTAGTTTGGCCATCACTCGACCAAGACTAAATTTCCTCTTTCCCTGTCCGAATTTACCCTCAATGGCATTACGCACTCTTTCATCTGAGCGTGCCTCTTTCTTTTTTTCTTTGCTCACCTCTTTCGGCGGTCTTCCCAATCGGGGACCACTCATTCTTATATCCCTTTCTTTACAATAAGCTCGATTCGCTTTTGTTCGATAGATTTTATCCACATGAACCGATTCCGGATAACATCCTGTTTCCCTTTTATATTCTTCTATTCGCGCTTGTAAATCTCCCGATTCGTTGTAATTATCCCAACTTAATTTGTCTAAGAAGACAAAGCCATTCACATTACTTGCCGATATTTTAGCTCCAAACTCTACTGCTTTTCCCGCTTTTCCACGCACTATTGGACGCACGTGAGGTTGGCTTACACTCACAATTCTGTTTTCTACTTTATTTGTCTTTTTTTCATACATTTCTAACTGTTGCTCATACACTTTTCCTATCGTTACAAGCTCTTCTTGCTCTTTTTTCGTTAGTTTTTCTAACTTTGCTCCCTCTTCTATCATTTTTTCTATATGACTGGACAGTGGGAAGTTCTCGAGGCGTGTAAGTGGAGAAAAGAAAATCGGACATCCGATACAAAAGAGTGCCGTTATGTCCGAAACTGGCTGATATAAGAAAATCGATAGCCAGTGCTATCTATCAATTATGCAACTATGTCAGCGACTAGAGCAAATCCTCAATAATCTCCGTCCAGCCTTTAGCCGAGAAGCAACGTTCCAATGGTTTATCCTGTTAGTCTGGGGAGTAGTGCTCAACAGCCAACCCAGCGCAATAACTAGCTATGTCAATGCCATTGGCTGAACAGAGAGCTACTACAATCAGGCTCTACATTGGTTTGATTCCAAGGCGTTTAGGGTCGAAGGACTAACTTTACAATGGTCAAAGTGGCTAAGTCAGCATGAAAGTCTATACAGAATTAAAGGGAAACGGGTGTATGTGGGTGATGGCATCAAAGTGGGGAAAGAAGGACGCAAGATGCCAGGTGTAAAACGACTACACCAAGAATCGGAAGATGTGTCCAAGCCAGAGTGGATAAGGGGTCATTACTTCAATGCCTTGAGTATTTTGGTGGGAGTAGGGAAAGCCTGCTTTGCCTTGCCCTTAGTGTTGCGGCTAGACGATGGCATCAAGTCCAAAGCAACCGAGAAGGGGGAGGGAAAAGGCAAAAAAAAGGTGAAGACGAGCCTGGTGACAAAAATGGCTGACCTTTGTGTTACTTACGCAGAGGCAGGGAGTTATGTAATTTTGGATGCTTATTTTGCTTGCGAACCAGTGCTCAAAAGTTTTCGCCAGAACGCCTTGCATCTAATCACAAGAGTGCGTTGCTCCACCGTCGCCTATGCCCCCTTTTGTTCCGTGCCGACGCTGACGGGGAGAGGACGACCACGGATTTGGGGGAGTTCGATAAAACTAGAAAAGCTGTTCGCTCTGGCGGCGGACTTTCCGACAGCTAAAGTCTGGCTCTATGGTCAACAAGTCACGGTTTCTTATCAGTGCTTTGAGTTCCACTGGGATAGTCCCCATCAGCTCGTCAAGTTTGTTCTGACCCAATTGCCTAACGGACGACGACTGATTCTGCTTTCTACTGATCTCTGTTTGACTGGACCTGAGATTATTGCCGCTTACGGTCTCCGAGGGTGCGACCTTTAGTTGATAAAAGCTGTTGTAATCAGGGTTCTACAGGGAACCCATATTGATCAAGTTTTGCCCAAAATTGACTCCATCGTTCCTTGGTCAATACCAAAGCTCGTAGGCTCAAAATAATTCCTGCTCCTTTTTCCTTCCATCGCATCCCTGAACAACATAATCGTTGTTTGACCAACGTCTTACAAGCTGCTTCCATAACACCTGAACCAATCGGATACTTTTTCTCTATGTATTCAGCATAATCCATTTGATGCTGATGATTCTCGTAATAAGTAATCGCCGCTTGTAGTTTCTCGGTAAGATTCTTAGAATGACTTTTTTCTTCTTTGACTTCTTTCATCAGATTTAGCAGTTCTCCTGCTTTTCCTTTTTCATGCTTGAGTTCTCGACAATTTTCAGTCAACCATTCTTTTTGTTTTGACACGGTATTCGGATGCAACGCTTCTGCCAAGGCACCTAAGTAACCAGAGGCATGATAGAAATCTAATATCTGTTCTTCCGTTTGCTTTTCTAAAAACTTCCAATTTGATTCTGCCCCGTCTGCTATCCCGACCAATGTTGCCTCTGGATAACGGTTTTTCGCTCGCTCAATTTCTCTTTCTAATCTTTCTAGAAAACTCTTTTTTCCATACTCTGGTGCCGCACCTAGATAGATTGTAGGTTGACGTTCGCCTTCACTATCGTATAGGGAAACGGTTCCCACCATTGCTTCACGGTAGCCATCCTCACACATCAGCATACAGGTTCCATCTAATCCTATTCCCACTGTTGCAATTTGGCTATCCTCCTTGGGCGGGGCATAACTCCACGCTTCTTCTTTTGCCTGTACCACACTTCCTACTGCTTCACTCAATCTTTGGATATAGGATAGCGCTACTTTTCTACCATGATTTTCTAATAAATCATTTTTCACCTCTTTGCCTGCCATCCCTGACATTTTTGAGGATACCTGTTTTGCCAATAATGGCGTTGATGTTATGATTATCCTTGCTTCTCTTTCTAAGGGGCAATACGTTTTTCCTCAAAGGTGAACGCTGATATACATGACGATTCACTATAACCTCACCATAAGGTGTTTGATATTCTTTCGGTTGCTCTCCCTTACTCTTCCAGATTTCTTCACCGATTTTTAAGGGTGAACCATCTGTATCTAAATATTTCAAGGCTTCTTTGCTGGCGATGCAACCTACTTCGTTTAAGCCTTTTTGAATATTTATTTCTGTATCCAACATTGAACGACTGAGTTCTAATGTTAGTTCTATTTTTATCTTTGAACCCTCTACATTAATTAGTTTTGCTGTCATCATTGTTTCCTCTTTGTCACTTTTCATCCCATGTTAACACTTTTCTTTTCCTTCATCAACTAAAGGTCACACCCGTCTCCGATTGAAGATTGAAGTCACTTTTCGTCAATTAGTCCATCTTTTGGGCAGCTTTGCCTATCGTTTTTGGCTTAAGAGTCTTCCTACTTTACCTACCTGGCCCAGCAATCTTATCCTCAGTGACTATCCACAAGCTGTTCAGACTCAGATTTTAAACAAGGTAGAAGCCTTTGAGCGTTTTGTTAACCTTAATGCCATTGCTTTAGGGCTACTTCAAATTCTCGCCTTAGAGTTACCCCAGGGGATTTGGGCTAATTTTCCTTGATGGTTTCGGACATTACCATCCCATGGCTACCCTAGTGAACGGATTGCTCAACTAGCCCTTCAACATCAAGCCCAAATGATTTTTCCTCAAAGTCCACCCAGTCTGCTTTTGCCTAAATTCCTTACCGCTAAACTTGCCTCTTCCTCAAGCCCTGATATGCTTACTTTCGTCGCATAGTCATTACCTTATCTGGCATCCATAAACTTCCCACTGTCCAGCTATATGAGACAAGTTTCTTTTTATATATCCTAGTTGTTTTTTTGTTCCTTTTCTTCTTTCTTTTTTTGACACACGACGTTTTTTTGCTATGGCTAAGTACTCTTTTCTTGCCACTTCCCTATAAGTCCTCGGCTTTTCTTTCCTTTTCTCTTTTATTTCTTCATACAGCTTATCTATTATTTTTTCTGTTTTTTCTCTGGCATCATTCAATATTCCTATATCCGTTGGATATTTTATATCTGCTGGTGTACAAGTCGCATCTAACAATAACTTTCCTTCATTTTCTTTTTTTTCTGACGCTACACCCGTCGCTTTTTTTTCTATTTCTTTATTAATTTTATTTATTAATTCCATTCCTATTTTTTTACGAAAATGAACCATCATTGACGCATTAAATGCTTCTTTGCTACTATAGCTTTCCATTCCTATAAAGTACTGTAAATAAGGGTTCTCTTTTATTTGTTCTACTGTTTCTCTGTCACTTTTTCCTGAAATTTCTTTGATAATTAATGCTCCTAATGCCATTCTAAATGATTTGGCTGGGGCTCCTTTTTTTTCTGTGAAGTTTTTTGCATATTCTTCCTCATATTCTTCCCAAAGAATCATTTTTGACATTTCTATCCAACGATTTTCTTCGTCTAACTGCCCGCCGAACAGATTTTTCAAGTTTTCTGGTGTTTCAATTGAGTACTGTTGCTTTCGGTACATCTGCTTTCTCTCTTCTTAATGCAATGGTTTTGAGGCATTCTACCCTATTTTCGTGCATTCTAGCGGTTCTTAATTCGCCTACTATTTTTCTCCGTAAAGGTTTCAGCTTTTTTCAGCAAGCCCTATTTAGGTTATTCGTTTTTACTGTTGATTCTATCTAAGACAAGACTCCATTTTAGAACTTTATTGACATTTTTTATCCTTGCCCGAAATCAATGCACAAGTACCGATACTAGCTCGCGTGAACTAGTGTTCCTCTTCGACAACCTGCGGAATGTGGGATTTAGACTACCACTACTATCGAATCACTACCAACTCGTTCACTCTATTGTGAAAGACAGAAGCAAAATCACTTCTGTATCCTACACTACTGTTTGAATTTGGAATTGCTGAACACTACTATCGAATCACTACCCCCTAAGGCGATCGCCGCATTTTGTCCACCGAAACCAAAACTGAAACAGAGAGCATAACGAAGGTTTGCTGCATAGGTTTTTTTAACCAGATTTAGATCAAAAGCTGGAGTTCGCAGACCCACATTGGGAAACAAGACTTGCTCCTGTAATGCCATCACACTAAAAGCAACGGCCAAAGCTCCTGATGCACCTAACGTGTGACCCGTTGCCCCCTTGCTAGAACTAACGGCCACCGATGCCGGAAAAAGAGATTGAATGAGGTCAGCTTCTCGGCGATCGTTTAACTGGGTTCCCGTTCCATGAGGATGAATCAAATCGATCGCGTCTGGCGTTAACCGACTTCTTTCTAAACATTGTTTAACAGCTAAGGTTGCACTGTGATTATCGATTGCTGGCGCACTAACATGACTCGCATCGCAACTAAAACCCCAGCCCTGAATTGTCCCATAGATTTTTGCCCCTCGTTGTTGAGCCAAAGTGGAAGATTCAAGTACAAAAATAGCTCCACCTTCTCCGAGCACTAATCCTTCTCGCTCCTGGGAAAAAGGATAACAACCCTTTGCAGCTAAGGCTCCCATCTGTTGAAAACCGGCTAAAGTTAGGGGCGTAATCGGTACTTCTATGGCTCCCACTAGTACCCGTTGACAACGACCTTGTTGAATTAATTGACAGCCCTGAGCGATCGCCCAGATTCCGGTTGCACAGGCCGCCATTGGCGATAAAATCAGTTCTGCCCGACCGATCTGATCAGCCGTTAAAAGAGAAGCTTGGTGGGGTAAGGTTTCCAGCCAATTTTCTATAACTGGTTGCTTTGAACTAGCCCATTGTTCCCAAATACCTTGACAACCTCGACTAGAACCAACCACCACGCCGCAATCTTCTAACGGTGCAACTAATTGAGCATCCTGGAGTGCATCCTGGGCGATCGCCGCCACCAGGGGCGGTAAGGTACTGGGTAAGCTGGCCATTAAACCCAGGGGAATTGGCACGAATTGGGAAAAGGGCTGGTGCAAGCTCAGTCCCGATCTGCCTTGGAGGAGAGATTGCCAACTCTCGGTTAAATTTCCCAACGCAGAACGTAAACCCATGCCGGTAATCACGATCTTCACTGCAAGCTCTCTCCTTAATAAAATTTAGGCAGCCAGGATCGGGGGAAAACCCACTAAGAAATGATTATTTTAATTGTTTGAAAGGGTTATTGCTAATCAGTTTTAGATGAATCGGGTGTGACCTTTAGTTGATGAAGGAAAAGAAAAGTGTTAACATGAGATGAAAAGTGACAAAGAGGAAACAATGATGACAGCAAAACTAATTAATGTAGAGGGTTCAAAGATAAAAATAGAACTAACATTAGAACTCAGTCGTTCAATGTTGGATACAGAAATAAATATTCAAAAAGGCTTAAACGAAGTAGGTTGCATCGCCAGCAAAGAAGCCTTGAAATATTTAGATACAGATGGTTCACCCTTAAAAATCGGTGAAGAAATCTGGAAGAGTAAGGGAGAGCAACCGAAAGAATATCAAACACCTTATGGTGAGGTTATAGTGAATCGTCATGTATATCAGCGTTCACCTTTGAGGAAAAACGTATTGCCCCTTAGAAAGAGAGGCAAGGATAATCATAACATCAACGCCATTATTGGCAAAACAGGTATCCTCAAAAATGTCAGGGATGGCAGGCAAAGAGGTGAAAAATGATTTATTACGCCTGATGTGAGTTGGAGCATGGAATGGCGTAAACTCGTTTAATTGATGCTTTCTCTAATTAAAGGGGGGGGCTAAAACCCTTGCTGACTACTAGGTTATTTAACTCACATCAGACGTTTATTAGAAAATCATGGTAGAAAAGTAGCGCTATCCTATATCCAAAGATTGAGTAGACCTCTTGCAAAAGTTTTTTAACGGTTGATATGAAAAATACATTTAATCTAGAAAATTCGCCTCGACTGTCAAAAACGGTGAACAACTCATCGAAAATCAAGCCAAAATAATCTCTTAAAGTAGAAGAACAAAAAATTGGCACACTCAATCCGCTCAGCTTGTCTCCAAAAGCTGAACTTAAAGAATAAATTATCTTGAATAAATTATTCTGTTTTCATCTCCACCTTAGTTTTTAACTCTTTTGTTTCTAATTCGTAGTTATAAATACCTGCTATTAAATTTGCTCTTAAACCGAACCTACGATGTCTATTTCTATAGGTTGAAGATAATATTCTGAAAATTTTTAATCGTCGATTAACGTGTTCTACTACTACTCGAAGACGGTTTAACAACCGATTATATTGCTTTTCCTCTTTACTTAATTTTTTACCCTTTTTTCTCTTAATCGGTGTTTCACTTCATTTATGAATTTTGGCAATTCCTTGATATCCCTTGTCCGCTATCATTTTTATCAAATCTCCTACTCTTACTCCACTATTTTGGAATAGCTTGAAGTCATGCACTCTCCCTTTACCACTCGCTAGACAGATGATTTTCTGGCTTTTTAGGTCAACAATTATTTGCGTCTTTAATGTATGTTCTTTTTGCTTCCCACTATAATAATTTTTCTGATTTTCTTTTGGTTTTTCTATCGGACTCTCTGTTACATCCATTGCCACTACTTTTTCTTCTGTCCCTTTTTGACGTAACTCTTTCTTTCCAGGTAGACTGAATACTCCTGAGCGAATTAAGCTATTTTCGATTTTCTGAGTTGTACGACACACCGTTGATTCTGATACTCCCCAGTCTGTTCTAATATGGTACTGTGTTCTATATTCTCTTAAATATTGAAGGGCCACTAAAACTTGATCTTCTATTCTCAATTTACACGGACAACCAACCTTCTTTTTTTTTCTCCTCATTTTTGACCAACTCTACCATTCGCTTAAATGTCGGTTTTTGAACCCCTGTCAGTCTCTTGAATCGATTTGCTGATAGTTTTCTTGCCTTGCTATATTCCATAATTAAATTACGATGAGTGATTTTAGTTTCCACTTTCACGATAGCATTTTCTGTTTTTATACGGTAAATTTATGCCACTGTTTGTATAAAACGTATTTTAGTTAACCCTTTACTGTAACATATAATATTTATGCAAGAGGTCTAAGCTATTGGGATTTCTTCATGCTATAGTCAAGAGTCAAAAACCTTGGCGATGTCCTGAAAATATAGAGACAAAGGAGGAAAAACTGCAAGCGTGCTAATTCTCTGATATTGGTTGAAAGAGTTAACATAACTCATTCTCTGACGAGTTGTATGAGGATGAGTTGTTTGTTTTGACTAATTTTATTTGATAGCGATCCTATCAAGGCCTTGACAAACAAGATAATCGCTAAATCCCCCAGTATTGGGTAGGGCTGATTCATTCTCTGGTTTGATTCCTTTTTTGTCTCTCTTCAATCGCTTATGGGGTAAGCAAAGTAAGGTATTTTTAAAAATTTTCAAATATTTATTCTGAGAAATCGCCTTAAAACCTTGCCAGATAAGGATTTGATTGATTGAGATTTGTTAGAATGAATCAGCCCTACCCAATACTGGGGGATTTAGCGATTATCTTGTTTGTCAAGGCCTTGATAGGATCGCTATCAAATAAAATTAGTCAAAACAAACAACTCATCCTCATACAACTCGTCAGAGAATGAGTTATGTTAACTCTTTCAACCAATATCAGAGAATTAGCACGCTTGCAGTTTTTCCTCCTTTGTCTCTATATTTTCAGGACATCACCAAGGTTTTTGACTCTTGACTATAGCATGAAGAAATCCCAATAGCTTATGAGCGCAGGCAATTAAAGCTACTTTTTTGGCCTTACCTGCCTGGAGCAATTTTTGATAAAACGCCTTAATTACCGGATTGTGTTGTATTGCCACTAGGGCTGACATATACAGCACGGCACGCACCCTTGCTCGTCCACCGATAATACGTCGTTTTCCTCGCATTTGCCCACTGTCACAGTTCATGGGAGCAATTCCCACTAGTGGTCTGTCAAGCTAAAGATTGTGAATTTGAGGGAAAATGGAGAGGCTATTCATTACCTCAACAGATATCGTAATAAGTAACCATGCTCAAGACCTATATTGTCCGATTAAGTCAAGAAGAACGTCAGACCCTAAAAGATTTGGTATCCATCGGCAAAGGAGCGGCTTACAAAATTAAGCACGCCAATATTCTGTTAAACATTGATGTGAATGGACAAGGATGGACGGATGAGGAAGCTGCCGCCGCCTTTAGTTGTCACCGTAACACAGTCGCCAATCTCAGGGAGCGATTGGTCAATGAAGGTGTGGAGTCAGCATTAAGCCACAAGCCCCGCAAAACGCCGCCTCGTCAACCGATTATTGATGGAGAGGTAGAAGCAAAACTAATCGCCTTACGTTGTGGAGAACCGCCTGCTGGTCAAGCCCGTTGGACATTGAGGTTACTAGCCGACAAGGCGGTCGAGTTAGAAATTGTGCCAGCAATTAGTCACGAAACCGTGCGTCAAGTGTTAAAAAAAACGAACTAAAACCTCATCTGCGACAGATGTACGTGATTCCACCAGAAAAGAGTGCCGAATTTGTGTCTAACATGGAAGATGTTCTAGAAATTTATCACCGACCCTATGACCCCAATTGTCCAGTGATTTGCATGGATGAGCAACCTATACAATTGGTCAAAGAAACCCGCCTTCCTCTACCAGCCAAACCTGGACAGCCAGAGGCGCATGATTACGAATATGAACGCAATGGAACAGCCAATATCTTTATGTTGGTAGTGTTCTGAATCTGTGGAAGCACATCTAAATAAGACATCCAAATTCAAAGCGATTGATAAATAATCCAAGGACAATATCGTGCATCACAATAGATTTGGAGAAACAAATCGTTTTTCTCGCTAATCTCTTTATTCGAGTTCTCAATGTCAAGTGCTTTCGTTCGATTTTTTGAGTATTATACTTAGGGCTTGCTGAAAAAGTCAAAAAACGAAAGAAATGTGGGTTAGGGAAGTATGGACGGAAAAAGCACAGATAACTTTTCCTTATGGAAAGAAGTCACAATACAGATTTTGTTTAATCTATTGTCCCTTTCTTTCTACAAAAAGTCAACAAAAATCACTCCTCACAAAAGAGAGGAAAATTAACACCATTTTTCAGAAGAAAAACGACTCTACAACTTCTTACTTTTTGTTTTCTTCTTTGTCTTCTGAAGTAGAGTAGAAAGATTCATTAGCAAAAAATTCATCGCTATCACAGTCTCAGAGGTTTCAGGAAGTTTGGCCATCACTCGACCCAGACTAAATCTTCTCTTTCCCTGTCCGAATTTACCCTCTATGGCATTACGCACTCTTTCATCTGAGCGGGCCTCTTCCTTTTTTTCTTTGCTCACCTCTTTCGGTGGTCTTCCCAAGCGGGGACCACTCATTCTTATTCCCCTCTCTTTACAATAAGCTCGATTCGCTTTTGTTCGATATATTTTATCCACATGAACCGATTCGGGATAACATCCTCTCTCCTTTTTATATTCTTCTATTCGCTCTTGTAAATCTCCCGATTCGTTATAATTATTCCAACTCAATTTGTCTAAGAAGACAAAGCCATTCACACTACTTGCCGATATTTTAGCTCCAAACTCTACTGCTTTTCCTACTTTGCCACGCACTATTGGACGGATGTGAGGTTGGGTTATACTCACAATTCTGTTTTCTACTTTATTCGTCTTTTTTGCATACATCTCTAACTGTTGCTCATACACTTTTCTTATCGTTACAAGCTCTTCTTGCTCCTTTTTCGTTAGTTTTTCTAACTTGGCTCCCTCTTCTATCATTTTTTCTATATGAGACAAGTTTCTTTTTACATATTGTAGTTGTTTTTTTATTCCTTTTCTTCTTTCTTTTTTTGACACACGACGTTTTTTGACTATCTCTAGGTAGTCTTTTCTTGCTGCTACTCTATACGTTCTTGGCTTTTTTTTCTCTTTTCCTTGTATTTGTTTATAAAGCTCATCTATTGTTTCTTCTGTTTTTTCTCTTGCTTCATTCAATATTTCTATATCCGTTGGATATTTTATATCTGCTGGTGTACAAGTTGCATCTAACAATAGCTGTCCTTCATTTTCTTTTTTTTCTGACACTACTCCCTCGAACTTCTTTACCATTTCTTTATTAATTTTATTGATTAATTCCATTCCTATTCTTTTACGAAAATGAACCATCATTGACGCATTAAATGCTTCTTCGCTACTATAGCTTTCCATTCCTATAAAATACTGTAAATAAGGATTTTCTTTAATTTGTTCCACTGTTTCTCTATCACTTATTCCTAACATTTCTTTGATGATTAATGCCCCCAACGCCATTCTAAATGATTTCGCTGGTGCTCCTTTTTCCTCTGTGAAGTTTTTTGCATATTCTTCCTCATATTCTTCCCAGGGAATCATTTTTGACATTTTTACCCAACGATTTTCTGCGTCTAACTGCCCATCGAACGGATTTTTGAAGTTTTCTGGTGTCTTAGTTTCGTACTGTTGTCTTCCGTACATATGTTTTGCCTCCTTTTCCGGCAAGGTTTTCAAGCCATTTTAACCTATTTCCCTGTATTCTGCCTGTCCTTAATTCGGCTACTATCTTTTCTCCGTAAGAGTTTCAGCTTTTTTTCGGCAAGCCCTACTTACCCACCTCATGCAATGCTGGCTCAATATGTCGTTCGTAAGCCCCCCATCCATCTGTATAATATTGAGTAATACCAAAAGGTTCTAACAACTCTTTTAGCCTTAGAAATGCTTCGTCTTTGTGACCAGACAAAACATAAGCTAATATCTCACCTGTCTTATGATCAATAGCGTGCCATAACCATCTTTGCTCTTTTTTGCTCTTCACAAAACCCCACATTTCGTCGAGTTCTGCTTCCACGTCATTCCATTGGCAGAGCGTTACAATACTCTGACTGGGTTCCAGTTCTGCTAGTTTTTTTTCGTTGACGAATACTAAACTAGACTCTTTTTTTTTAGTTCACTAATCACTGTTGATGGACTAATCCTCAGCACACGGGCTGTATCCCTTATGCCACTACCATTCATTGCCATTTCGGCAATCTTTTCCTTTACTTCTGGCAAATAACCTTTATAAGTATAGTTTAAGATAAATGTGCAACGCTTACATTCTGTATTACGACATCTGTAACGCTCTTTCCCCTCCCCAGAGGGGCCGTGTTTCACAATATCCGTACTTTGACAACTTGGGCAAACAATTGCTTTGAATAGCATGGCACACCAATTTTAAGATTTACATTTATTTATTATTACTCTTTTCCACAGGTTTAGAACACGACCTCTTAACTTACGCCTTAGACTACTAGTCTGAATCCAGAGCAATTTCAAGACTGTTTTCTGCATTGGGTCAAAAGTATAGCGGAGGTAAGTGAAGGGGAAGTGATAGCGATTGACGGCAAAACCCTTCGCCACTCCTATGATAATGCCAACGGAAAGGGCGCAATTCAGATGGTAAGTGCATGGGCAACAGCAAATCGTCTAGTACTAGGACAGTGCAAGGTGGAAAGCAAATCGAATGAAATCACGGCGATACCCAAACTCCTGAAAATGCTAGAGGTCAAAGGTTGTATCGTAACGATTGATGCCATGCAGCAATTCTAAATTTGCGCTGTAGCAAGAGTTTCAGGTTTTAGTTCGCGTAATACGGGGTAAAATTCAACGGGATTAACAAGTTCATTTTACGGGGTGCGACCTTTAGTTGATAAAAGCTGTTGTAATCAGGGTTCTACAGGGAACCCATATTGATCAAGTTTTGCCCAAAATTGACTCCATCGTTCCTTGGTCAATACCAAAGCTCGTAGGCTCAAAATAATTCCTGCTCCTTTTTCCTTCCATCGCATCCCTGAACAACATAATCGTTGTTTGACCAACGTCTTACAAGCTGCTTCCGTAACACCTGAACCAATCGGATACTTTTTCTCTATGTATTCAGCATAATCCATTTGATGCTGATGATTCTCGTAATAAGTAATCGCCGCTTGTAGTTTCTCGGTAAGATTCTTAGAATGACTTTTTTCTTCTTTGACTTCTTTCATCAGATTTAGCAGTTCTCCTGCTTTTCCTTTTTCATGCTTGAGTTCTCGACAATTTTCAGTCAACCATTCTTTTTGTTTTGACACGGTATTCGGATGCAACGCTTCTGCCAAGGCACCTAAGTAACCAGAGGCATGATAGAAATCTAATATCTGTTCTTCCGTTTGCTTTTCTAAAAACTTCCAATTTGATTCTGCCCCGTCTGCTATCCCGACCAATGTTGCCTCTGGATAACGGTTTTTCGCTCGCTCAATTTCTCTTTCTAATCTTTCTAGAAAACTCTTTTTTCCATACTCTGGTGCCGCACCTAGATAGATTGTATGTTGACGTTCGCCTTCACTATCGTATAGGGAAACGGTTCCCACCATTGCTTCACGGTAGCCATCCTCACACATCAGCATACAGGTTCCATCTAATCCTATTCCCACTGTTGCAATTTGGCTATCCTCCTTGGGCGGGGCATAACTCCACGCTTCTTCTTTTGCCTGTACCACACTTCCTACTGCTTCACTCAATCTTTGGATATAGGATAGCGCTACTTTTCTACCATGATTTTCTAATAAATCATTTTTCACCTCTTTGCCTGCCATCCCTGACATTTTTGAGGATACCTGTTTTGCCAATAATGGCGTTGATGTTATGATTATCCTTGCTTCTCTTTCTAAGGGGCAATACGTTTTTCCTCAAAGGTGAACGCTGATATACATGACGATTCACTATAACCTCACCATAAGGTGTTTGATATTCTTTCGGTTGCTCTCCCTTACTCTTCCAGATTTCTTCACCGATTTTTAAGGGTGAACCATCTGTATCTAAATATTTCAAGGCTTCTTTGCTGGCGATGCAACCTACTTCGTTTAAGCCTTTTTGAATATTTATTTCTGTATCCAACATTGAACGACTTAGTTCTAATGTTAGTTCTATTTTTATCTTTGAACCCTCTACATTAATTAGTTTTGCTGTCATCATTGTTTCCTCTTTGTCACTTTTCATCTCATGTTAACACTTTTCTTTTCCTTCATCAACTAAAGGTCGCACCCATTTTACGAGTCTTCAGGCTTTTAGGCGCAATAGTACATACAGGATTGCCCCAAAAACCCCCTTTGAAATGTTCTTTAAATCCCTAAAAGGCTTGCTGTGTCTAAAACTGAGAATTGCTGGATGCCATGGGAACTCAGACAAAGATTGCCCAACAGATAGTAGGGCGAGGGGGAGATTATGTTTTGGCATTGAAAGGCAATCAAGGTAATCTATGTGAGGATGTTGAACAATTATTTGCTCATGCTCAATCGGTTAATTTTGCGGGAATTAAGCATGATTTTCATCAAACAATAGACAAGGGACATGGACGGATTGAAATTCGCCGTTGCTGGACGATGGAACAAACAGAATTTTTGCTGGGTGCGGAGAAATGGGCAAAGTTGACGAGCATCTGTATGATTAAAGCGGAGAGACGATTGAAAGACAAAACAGAGTATGAGACTCGCTACTATATCAGTAGCCTGCGGGAGCATCCCAAATTTGCAGTAAGTATAAATGCTTAGTTACAAAGAAGGGAAAAGGGGATAATCTAAAAAGTTATAAAAATTGGAGTACAAAAAATGAACGTTGAAGATAAGCAAAAATTAGACGACCATCTCAAAGCTATCGCAGAAATCATGGTCAGAAATACGCAAAAAGAAGACTTGAAAAGCTTTGAAAGTATAGAACTAGCGGTACGAGAGCAAATGTTGACGGTCGTAAGTCCAGCTATTGGCCGTTTTTTTTGTGAAACAGCAACAGGAACAAAAGCAGGAAGAGAAAGAACAGTGGACAGTATTATCGGAAAAGTAAAAATTACAGAAAAACAGGCGAAAAAGCTAGGGTTAGAAAAAAATAAACAAGTGAGTCCTTATTTAGAAAAATGCTGCTTAAATATTGTAGCCTGTGAGTCATTTGAGAGAGGAGAAAAAACAATCAAGATGACGACGGGAATGTCCATCTCAAAAAGCAGTCAACACCGATTAGCATTAGGGTATGAATTTCAAGAAGCTCAAGGTAAAGGGAAAATAGAAAGTCTAAGCAGGGCTTGCTGAAAAAAGCTGAAACCTTTACGGAGAAAAATAGTAGGCGAATTAAGAACCGCTAGAATGCACGAAAATAGGGTAGAATGCCTCAAAACCATTGCATTAAGAAGAGAGAAAGCAGATGTACCGAAAGCAACAGTACTCAATTGAAACACCAGAAAACTTGAAAAATCTGTTCGGCGGGCAGTTAGACGAAGAAAATCGTTGGATAGAAATGTCAAAAATGATTCTTTGGGAAGAATATGAGGAAGAATATGCAAAAAACTTCACAGAAAAAAAAGGAGCCCCAGCCAAATCATTTAGAATGGCATTAGGAGCATTAATTATCAAAGAAATTTCAGGAAAAAGTGACAGAGAAACAGTAGAACAAATAAAAGAGAACCCTTATTTACAGTACTTTATAGGAATGGAAAGCTATAGTAGCAAAGAAGCATTTAATGCGTCAATGATGGTTCATTTTCGTAAAAAAATAGGAATGGAATTAATAAATAAAATTAATAAAGAAATAGAAAAAAAGCGACGGGTGTAGCGTCAGAAAAAAAAGAAAATGAAGGAAAGTTATTGTTAGATGCGACTTGTACACCAGCAGATATAAAATATCCAACGGATATAGGAATATTGAATGATGCCAGAGAAAAAACAGAAAAAATAATAGATAAGCTGTATGAAGAAATAAAAGAGAAAAGGAAAGAAAAGCCGAGGACTTATAGGGAAGTGGCAAGAAAAGAGTACTTAGCCATAGCAAAAAAACGTCGTGTGTCAAAAAAAGAAAGAAGAAAAGGAACAAAAAAACAACTAGGATATATAAAAAGAAACTTGTCTGATATAGAAAAAATGATAGAAGAGGGAGCAAAGTTAGAAAAACTAACGAAAAAAGAGCAAGAAGAGCTTGTAACGATAGGAAAAGTGTATGAGCAACAGTTAGAAATGTATGAAAAAAAGACAAATAAAGTAGAAAACAGAATTGTGAGTGTAAGCCAACCTCACGTGCGTCCAATAGTGCGTGGAAAAGCGGGAAAAGCAGTAGAGTTTGGAGCTAAAATATCGGCAAGTAATGTGAATGGCTTTGTCTTCTTAGACAAATTAAGTTGGGATAATTACAACGAATCGGGAGATTTACAAGCGCGAATAGAAGAATATAAAAGGGAAACAGGATGTTATCCGGAATCGGTTCATGTGGATAAAATCTATCGAACAAAAGCGAATCGAGCTTATTGTAAAGAAAGGGATATAAGAATGAGTGGTCCCCGATTGGGAAGACCGCCGAAAGAGGTGAGCAAAGAAAAAAAGAAAGAGGCACGCTCAGATGAAAGAGTGCGTAATGCCATTGAGGGTAAATTCGGACAGGGAAAGAGGAAATTTAGTCTTGGTCGAGTGATGGCCAAACTACCTGAGACCTCGGAAACGGTAATTGCGATGAACTTTTTGGTAATGAATCTTTCTACTCTACTTCAGAAGACAAAAAGTAAAAAGTTGTAGAGTCGTTTTTCTTGTGAAAAATGGTGTTAATTTTCCTCTCTTTTGTGAGGAGTGATTTGTGTTGACCTTTTTAGACAGAAAGGAACAATAGATTAAACAAAATCTGTATTTTGATTTGTTTCCATAAGGATAAGTTATCTATGCTTTTTCAGTCCATACTTCCCTAACCCACATTTCTTTCGTTTTTTGACTTTTTCAGCAAGCCCTAAGCATAGATGGCGGAACAGTAAGAATACGAACGAGCGTAGGCGAAGAAAGTATCTGGAAAAATTATAAAGCAGTAAGCTTACATGGTCAGGTATGTGCGGCATTTTTTCAAGCGCAGGAAGAATTAATCGCTTGGACAAATAATCAACCATTAGCGAGAGTAGTAACTTGCTTAGGAGATGGACATGATGGGATTTGGAATCTGATAGAAAAGATAAGGGATAAAGACGAAAGAAGGGAAGTATTGGATTGGTATCACTTGGTGGAAAATATCCATAAAGTGAAAGTTTCAAAAAAGGTAAAGAGGCAAATAGAGACGTACTTATGGCAAGGGGAGCAAGATTCAGCAATTAAAGAATTGAACGGTTCAAAACAAAAGGAAGCAATTAACTTCATCAATTATATGAAGAAACATGAAAGCAGAATGCCAGATTATGGACTCTATCAAGACTTAGGTATCTGCATTGGCTCAGGAAGTGTAGAGTCAAAAATCAAACAAATTGGCAAGAGAATACAAATAGCAGGGGCTTGTTGGAAGTCAGAAAACGTTCCTCAAATATTGAGATTACGCTGTGCTTATCTCAATGAAGCTATTGCCTGAGTACTTTTACTCATTGCAAATCTGGGATGCTCCCCGCATTTAGTCCTTTTTCCCTATCATAAGAACCTCTTTTCGTTTTTCCATCTATCTGTATCAGCTCTATGTCCATTTTCTCCGTTAGACTGCTTATCCAGCTCAGAAAACTTTTTTCTAGTTCTTCTGTTTCCAACATTCCAAATACTCTTCCAAAGGTATCGTGAGAGGGAATTCCCTTTGGTAACTCTACTTACATCTTGCAGCAGAACAAAAGAACGACTGGCGGAAAGGGTCAAGAAAGTGGAAAAAGGAGTAGAAGTGAAAAAACAGCAAAACAATGGAAACCATTCTTATACAAGCCCAGACCCTAGTTTATACATTGCTAGGTTTGATGCCGACCTCCTATCAACGCGATAGTTTGCAGGCAATGTTGGGGCTATTCCTAGAAGCTCAAGGTCATCCTCTACCCCAACATAGTCAAACAAAATCACCCTCGGCCTTAAGCCGATTTTTGAATCAGTATGATTGGGGTACTCGCCAAATTATCCGAGCAGTGCGAAAAGCAATTCTCAAAGAACTACTTACCTATGCTCCAAGAGGAAGACGACCTTGGTTGCAGGTGATTGTGGACTTAACGACACTGGAGAAATGCGGAAAATTTAAGGCTTTTGAGCATTTAATTCATGTTCTTCACGGGAAGAGGGGTTTACATCTTTTGGTGATTTATCTGGTGATAGGAGAATTTCGAGTCCCCTGGGGATTTCGAGTTTGGAGAGGTAAAGAAACAAGAAGTCCCGCTCAACTCGCGGTGCGATTAGTGGATAGCCTACCTAAAGAACTCCTGAGTGCTTTTCGGGTTGTCATTTTAGCCGATACCGCCTTTAGTAGTGTGCAATTCCTTCAAGCGATGAAAAAACGCCGTCTTGCGGTTATCGTCGGTGTGCGTTGTGACCGTAAATTAGCTGATGGTCGTCAGCTTCGTGATTTGCTCAAAAAAGGACAACAGGTCACTCTTGATGGATTATCTTTCCCTGTTACTATCTCTTGGTTCTACCTCAAACGTAACGGCAAACTCGAAAAACGCTTCGTCTTATCGACTCGTCCTCTTAAGTCCAGTACCATTATCTGGTGGGGACGGCGAAGATGGAGTATTGAGGGCTTTTTCAAGACCGTAAAACATCGTTTTGGTTTACATCGTTTTGGTCAACAAACTCTTCTGGGGGTTTATCGCTGGTTGCTTCTTTCGATGATTAGTTTTCTTCTTGCCCATTGGGTTTATCTTTCTACTGACTCCTCTAAACCACCTGATTGGGGTCAAGCTTCTGCTTCTGCTCTTCAGACACTTTTTCCTGATGTTGCTCTTTGTTCCCTTTTTTCTCAAGTCGAGCGATTACGTCCACTTTTGCAATCTTTTGGACTCCAACTTCAGTTAGTTGCTGTCACAACTTAGAACATGAGTTTTGGTGCAAGATGTAAGTCTAGAAACATTTCTAGCCATTCTCGTTTGGCTTTGCCATAGGCTTCAATTGCTACGAAGCCATCTGCCCCTGACAATACTGCCAATATTCCTATGGTGACAATTGCTGTTAAGTTATGGTCTTGCCTTCTCCCTGTTCTCGGTTCTTTTAGGCACTGAAAATGTTTCAGTATGCTTCTTTTGATAATTTTGACTTCTTTTTCTTGTTGTGGGGTTAGAACTCTTGCGCCGAAGCCTTTTGCCATCTTTGACCTCACTCACTTACTTTTTTTAAATAATAGCCTTTTCTGGTTCTACCAGAGTTGCTAGGTAAAATTAATAAACAGAAGCAAAACTTAGCTCACATCGTAGCACAAAGTTGTCGAAGTTTCTAAACCCATAACTGCGTCTCTTAATTACCTTTAGCTTATTATTTATTCCTTCTACAACCCCTTGAGTTGTTCTATTATCAAAATAAGCCACTATCTCCCCTAACCATCTTCTTATTACCCCACAACTCTTCGGTAAATAGGGCTTGCTGAAAAAGTCAAAAAACGAAAGAAATGTGGGTTAGGGAAGTATGGACTGAAAAAGCATAGATAACTTATCCTTATGGAAACAAATCAAAATACAGATTTTGTTTAATCTATTGTTCCTTTCTGTCTAAAAAGGTCAACACAAATCACTCCTCACAAAAGAGAGGAAAATTAACACCATTTTTCACAAGAAAAACGACTCTACAACTTTTTACTTTTTGTCTTCTGAAGTAGAGTAGAAAGATTCATTACCAAAAAGTTCATCGCAATTACCGTTTCCGAGGTCTCAGGTAGTTTGGCCATCACTCGACCAAGACTAAATTTCCTCTTTCCCTGTCCGAATTTACCCTCAATGGCATTACGCACTCTTTCATCTGAGCGTGCCTCTTTCTTTTTTTCTTTGCTCACCTCTTTCGGCGGTCTTCCCAATCGGGGACCACTCATTCTTATATCCCTTTCTTTACAATAAGCTCGATTCGCTTTTGTTCGATAGATTTTATCCACATGAACCGATTCCGGATAACATCCTGTTTCCCTTTTATATTCTTCTATTCGCGCTTGTAAATCTCCCGATTCGTTGTAATTATCCCAACTTAATTTGTCTAAGAAGACAAAGCCATTCACATTACTTGCCGATATTTTAGCTCCAAACTCTACTGCTTTTCCCGCTTTTCCACGCACTATTGGACGCACGTGAGGTTGGCTTACACTCACAATTCTGTTTTCTACTTTATTTGTCTTTTTTTCATACATTTCTAACTGTTGCTCATACACTTTTCCTATCGTTACAAGCTCTTCTTGCTCTTTTTTCGTTAGTTTTTCTAACTTTGCTCCCTCTTCTATCATTTTTTCTATATCAGACAAGTTTCTTTTTATATATCCTAGTTGTTTTTTTGTTCCTTTTCTTCTTTCTTTTTTTGACACACGACGTTTTTTTGCTATGGCTAAGTACTCTTTTCTTGCCACTTCCCTATAAGTCCTCGGCTTTTCTTTCCTTTTCTCTTTTATTTCTTCATACAGCTTATCTATTATTTTTTCTGTTTTTTCTCTGGCATCATTCAATATTCCTATATCCGTTGGATATTTTATATCTGCTGGTGTACAAGTCGCATCTAACAATAACTTTCCTTCATTTTCTTTTTTTTCTGACGCTACACCCGTCGCTTTTTTTTCTATTTCTTTATTAATTTTATTTATTAATTCCATTCCTATTTTTTTACGAAAATGAACCATCATTGACGCATTAAATGCTTCTTTGCTACTATAGCTTTCCATTCCTATAAAGTACTGTAAATAAGGGTTCTCTTTTATTTGTTCTACTGTTTCTCTGTCACTTTTTCCTGAAATTTCTTTGATAATTAATGCTCCTAATGCCATTCTAAATGATTTGGCTGGGGCTCCTTTTTTTTCTGTGAAGTTTTTTGCATATTCTTCCTCATATTCTTCCCAAAGAATCATTTTTGACATTTCTATCCAACGATTTTCTTCGTCTAACTGCCCGCCGAACAGATTTTTCAAGTTTTCTGGTGTTTCAATTGAGTACTGTTGCTTTCGGTACATCTGCTTTCTCTCTTCTTAATGCAATGGTTTTGAGGCATTCTACCCTATTTTCGTGCATTCTAGCGGTTCTTAATTCGCCTACTATTTTTCTCCGTAAAGGTTTCAGCTTTTTTCAGCAAGCCCTAAATAGTATATCGCTTTTCGCATCCAGTTGGTTATTCTTAATAAACCATCCGCCCAGTTTTCACAGGTGTTAAATATCTGTCTTAGCTTTTCTTTTAGGCGATACGTACTCCCCAGCTCCTCATAATTTTTGAGGATATCATCCATTTTTTTCACCTCTTCTTCTTCCAAGTCTTCCCGATTTTTCAGTAAGACATATTTGCTATTTTTAAGTATTTCTAACTGGCTTTTTAATTCCTGTTTCTTCTTTTTGTTTTTTGCTTTTTTGATCCTTAATTCCATTTCTCTTTTCGCACTTCTTCTCGCTTTATCTAACTCCTCATTAATCTGCTTCATTACATGAAATCTATCCACCACTACCTCCGCTTCTGGCATCATTTCTTCCGCCACTTTTTGATAGGGTCTCCACATATCTATGCTTACCTCCTCAATACCTAAAAGCACTTCTTCCCCCCATTCTTTCATGTATTTTATCAATTCTTCCTTGTTTCGCTTTTCTAATATCCCTAACAGCTCCCCCGTTTCTATATTTACTAATACTGCACAATAATTCTGCTTACCTTTTTCTAACGCTATTTCATCTATCCCTAACTTTTTCAGCCCTACTGGCTTCCCCTTTTTTAGTTCTTCTCCTTTGTCTTTTAGCATTGTTTGAATTTCTTGCTCACTCACTTCATTATTGAGCGCTGTATTTTTTATGTCACTATTGATGACTTCTTTGATAATCTTCTCTACCATTCTATTGGTAAATTTTCTGTTTTTCTTCACATAGCTTAATTCTTCGACAAATTTATGACCGCACTTTTGACATCTCATTTGACGACGATTAATATTTAAATGAACCATTTTACCCATCATCGGTAAATCTCTAATCAACTGGCTATCATTTCTATTTACTCTACCCGTTTTGCTTTGACATTTAGGGCATTCTACTATTGGACATTTATTCTCCACTGAAATGACTAGACCGAACTCAGGTATGAATCCAAAATTGATGACTTTTACATCATCTAAGTCTAAACATTTAGTTAAAAGGCTTAATTCACTATTAGAAGGCATAGGTTAACTTTATTAAAATACAATGATAACTGAAAGGCAATAAAATGCTTTTGGAGAAAATCCAAAACTTTATATTATGCTTTAAAACCATTTCTGAGAAAGGATTACAGCAATTATAGCATAAACTTCCCATGAACTTTATTGAAGTTTTATAATCTAGTTTTACCTCATAAGTTCGGTAGAGCCCCTTTTCTTCTCTTAGATGACTGCTTCTTTTTTACACTATATTTCTCTCTTTTTGTCTGTATTTTTTGTAACAAATAAGATGCGATTACCCTGAGACCAGCACCAGCGAGACCTTTGTGAATATGCTGAGGACTATGTTCAAATAAAACAAAGAGGGGACAAATTTCCTCGGCTCCCTCACTAAACATATGCTGTTCCTGGGGAGGCATTAACCATTCGTAGTCTTTACCCAAGTAAATCTGGCTTTTGCGCCAACGGATTAATAGATCGGAAAGGGTTTCATCCGGCCGGTGAATAAAAACTAAAATCTCGGCTCCGAGCTTAATTTGCCATTCTGGATCACACATCAAAATTGCCAGATCACAGGGGAGAGATTGGGACTCTGAGTCAGCATTAGAAGGGCCAAAATTATCTTCTGAACTTTTAGAAGAACGAATACGGACAATGGGGAAGGGGATAGGAATAATGCTTTGTTCAGGATGGCGCAGACTGGGTAATTTTTCGAGATAAGGTAGATGTTGACGCAATAGTGCGATCGCCCCTTCTCGTCCACAATATTCCGCCAATAAGGATTCATAATCTGACTGCTTAACCGACACGGCAACCCCCTCGATTCAAGTAGTATATAGCCTGCAAAATATCAATGCTACAGTTATTTTATCTTGAGTGCTTGATCCTTCCTATTGCATGAGCAAGTTCTTGTTGAATCTCTATCGTATTTAAAATTCCTAAAATTTTCAATCTTGTCTTATTAGATTACACCAAGGATAGGGAAAAGCGGTAGTGTTCTGAATCTGTGGAAGCACATCTAAATAAGACATCCAAATTCAAAGCGATTGATAAATAATCCAAGGACAATATCGTGCATCACAATAGATTTGGAGAAACAAATCGTTTTTCTCGCTAATCTCTTTATTCGAGTTCTCAATGTCAAGTGCTTTCGTTCGATTTTTTGAGTATTATACTTACCCACCTCATGCAATGCTGGCTCAATATGTCGTTCGTAAGCCCCCCATCCATCTGTATAATATTGAGTAATACCAAAAGGTTCTAACAACTCTTTTAGCCTTAGAAATGCTTCGTCTTTGTGACCAGACAAAACATAAGCTAATATCTCACCTGTCTTATGAGCAATAGCGTGCCATAACCATCTTTGCTCTTTTTTGCTCTTCACAAAACCCCACATTTCGTCGAGTTCTGCTTCCACGTCATTCCATTGGCAGAGCGTTACAATACTCTGACTGGGTTCCAGTTCTGCTAGTTTTTTTTCGTTGACGAATACTAAACTAGACTCTTTTTTTTTAGTTCACTAATCACTGTTGGTGGACTAATCCTCAGCACACGGGCTGTATCCCTTATGCCACTACCATTCATTGCCATTTCGGCAATCTTTTCCTTTACTTCTGGCAAATAACCTTTATAAGTATAGTTTAAGATAAATGTGCAACGCTTACATTCTGTATTACGACATCTGTAACGCTCTTTCCCCTCCCCAGAGGGGCCGTGTTTCACAATATCCGTACTTTGACAACTTGGGCAAACAATTGCTTTGAATAGCATGGCACACCAATTTTAAGATTTACATTTATTTAGGGCTTGCTGAAAAAGTCAAAAAACGAAAGAAATGTGGGTTAGGGAAGTATGGACTGAAAAAGCATAGATAACTTATCCTTATGGAAACAAATCAAAATACAGATTTTGTTTAATCTATTGTTCCTTTCTGTCTAAAAAGGTCAACACAAATCACTCCTCACAAAAGAGAGGAAAATTAACACCATTTTTCACAAGAAAAACGACTCTACAACTTTTTACTTTTTGTTTTCTTTTTTGTCTTCTGAAGTAGAGTAGAAAGATTCATTACCAAAAAGTTCATCGCAATTACCGTTTCCGAGGTCTCAGGTAGTTTGGCCATCACTCGACCAAGACTAAATTTCCTCTTTCCCTGTCCGAATTTACCCTCAATGGCATTACGCACTCTTTCATCTGAGCGTGCCTCTTTCTTTTTTTCTTTGCTCACCTCTTTCGGCGGTCTTCCCAATCGGGGACCACTCATTCTTATATCCCTTTCTTTACAATAAGCTCGATTCGCTTTTGTTCGATAGATTTTATCCACATGAACCGATTCCGGATAACATCCTGTTTCCCTTTTATATTCTTCTATTCGCGCTTGTAAATCTCCCGATTCGTTGTAATTAGGGCTTGCTGAAAAAAGCTGAAACCTTTACGGAGAAAAATAGTAGGCGAATTAAGAACCGCTAGAATGCACGAAAATAGGGTAGAATGCCTCAAAACCATTGCATTAAGAAGAGAGAAAGCAGATGTACCGAAAGCAACAGTACTCAATTGAAACACCAGAAAACTTGAAAAATCTGTTCGGCGGGCAGTTAGACGAAGAAAATCGTTGGATAGAAATGTCAAAAATGATTCTTTGGGAAGAATATGAGGAAGAATATGCAAAAAACTTCACAGAAAAAAAAGGAGCCCCAGCCAAATCATTTAGAATGGCATTAGGAGCATTAATTATCAAAGAAATTTCAGGAAAAAGTGACAGAGAAACAGTAGAACAAATAAAAGAGAACCCTTATTTACAGTACTTTATAGGAATGGAAAGCTATAGTAGCAAAGAAGCATTTAATGCGTCAATGATGGTTCATTTTCGTAAAAAAATAGGAATGGAATTAATAAATAAAATTAATAAAGAAATAGAAAAAAAGCGACGGGTGTAGCGTCAGAAAAAAAAGAAAATGAAGGAAAGTTATTGTTAGATGCGACTTGTACACCAGCAGATATAAAATATCCAACGGATATAGGAATATTGAATGATGCCAGAGAAAAAACAGAAAAAATAATAGATAAGCTGTATGAAGAAATAAAAGAGAAAAGGAAAGAAAAGCCGAGGACTTATAGGGAAGTGGCAAGAAAAGAGTACTTAGCCATAGCAAAAAAACGTCGTGTGTCAAAAAAAGAAAGAAGAAAAGGAACAAAAAAACAACTAGGATATATAAAAAGAAACTTGTCTGATATAGAAAAAATGATAGAAGAGGGAGCAAAGTTAGAAAAACTAACGAAAAAAGAGCAAGAAGAGCTTGTAACGATAGGAAAAGTGTATGAGCAACAGTTAGAAATGTATGAAAAAAAGACAAATAAAGTAGAAAACAGAATTGTGAGTGTAAGCCAACCTCACGTGCGTCCAATAGTGCGTGGAAAAGCGGGAAAAGCAGTAGAGTTTGGAGCTAAAATATCGGCAAGTAATGTGAATGGCTTTGTCTTCTTAGACAAATTAAGTTGGGATAATTACAACGAATCGGGAGATTTACAAGCGCGAATAGAAGAATATAAAAGGGAAACAGGATGTTATCCGGAATCGGTTCATGTGGATAAAATCTATCGAACAAAAGCGAATCGAGCTTATTGTAAAGAAAGGGATATAAGAATGAGTGGTCCCCGATTGGGAAGACCGCCGAAAGAGGTGAGCAAAGAAAAAAAGAAAGAGGCACGCTCAGATGAAAGAGTGCGTAATGCCATTGAGGGTAAATTCGGACAGGGAAAGAGGAAATTTAGTCTTGGTCGAGTGATGGCCAAACTACCTGAGACCTCGGAAACGGTAATTGCGATGAACTTTTTGGTAATGAATCTTTCTACTCTACTTCAGAAGACAAAAAGTAAAAAGTTGTAGAGTCGTTTTTCTTGTGAAAAATGGTGTTAATTTTCCTCTCTTTTGTGAGGAGTGATTTGTGTTGACCTTTTTAGACAGAAAGGAACAATAGATTAAACAAAATCTGTATTTTGATTTGTTTCCATAAGGATAAGTTATCTATGCTTTTTCAGTCCATACTTCCCTAACCCACATTTCTTTCGTTTTTTGACTTTTTCAGCAAGCCCTAATTATCCCAACTTAATTTGTCTAAGAAGACAAAGCCATTCACATTACTTGCCGATATTTTAGCTCCAAACTCTACTGCTTTTCCCGCTTTTCCACGCACTATTGGACGCACGTGAGGTTGGCTTACACTCACAATTCTGTTTTCTACTTTATTTGTCTTTTTTTCATACATTTCTAACTGTTGCTCATACACTTTTCCTATCGTTACAAGCTCTTCTTGCTCTTTTTTCGTTAGTTTTTCTAACTTTGCTCCCTCTTCTATCATTTTTTCTATATCAGACAAGTTTCTTTTTATATATCCTAGTTGTTTTTTTGTTCCTTTTCTTCTTTCTTTTTTTGACACACGACGTTTTTTTACTATGGCTAAGTACTCTTTTCTTGCCACTTCCCTATAAGTCCTCGGCTTTTCTTTCCTTTTCTCTTTTATTTCTTCATACAGCTTATCTATTATTTTTTCTGTTTTTTCTCTGGCATCATTCAATATTCCTATATCCGTTGGATATTTTATATCTGCTGGTGTACAAGTCGCATCTAACAATAACTTTCCTTCATTTTCTTTTTTTTCTGACGCTACACCCGTCGCTTTTTTTTCTATTTCTTTATTAATTTTATTTATTAATTCCATTCCTATTTTTTTACGAAAATGAACCATCATTGACGCATTAAATGCTTCTTTGCTACTATAGCTTTCCATTCCTATAAAGTACTGTAAATAAGGGTTCTCTTTTATTTGTTCTACTGTTTCTCTGTCACTTTTTCCTGAAATTTCTTTGATAATTAATGCTCCTAATGCCATTCTAAATGATTTGGCTGGGGCTCCTTTTTTTTCTGTGAAGTTTTTTGCATATTCTTCCTCATATTCTTCCCAAAGAATCATTTTTGACATTTCTATCCAACGATTTTCTTCGTCTAACTGCCCGCCGAACAGATTTTTCAAGTTTTCTGGTGTTTCAATTGAGTACTGTTGCTTTCGGTACATCTGCTTTCTCTCTTCTTAATGCAATGGTTTTGAGGCATTCTACCCTATTTTCGTGCATTCTAGCGGTTCTTAATTCGCCTACTATTTTTCTCCGTAAAGGTTTCAGCTTTTTTCAGCAAGCCCTATTTATTATTACTCTTTTCCACAGGTTTAGAACACGACAGGGAAAAGCAGCCATGGTGAGAGCCGCCTTCTTTAATTATTTAACGTCCTGGTTTCAACGCCAGACTCGTTTACGCAATGTACTTCTCGTTCCCTTCACCGTTCAATTGGTGGGAGCGGTTTCCCTGGTGGGTTTTCTCTGGTTTCTAACCGGCAATCAGGCCGTCAATGATTTAGCGGTACAACTTCAGGGGAGAGCTAGTAAGCAGGTAGAAGAACATCTCAATAAGGGTTTCCGAGATCATGATTGATTTTTTATGAAACGCTGAAAGTTTTATCAGATAAGGAGTCTAGAATTTAGATGCGTTTGCCATGGGGTTTCAGACCCAAATTTTTGATGATCTGGATGATGACATTTTCCTAGAAACGATTGGTATCAGTTTACCGATAAAAGCCCTTTGTGCTGGCATTAATTTAATTTAGAGTGACGATCGCCCCTGGAAAGCTAACATCGAGACCGTATTGAAACTAACCTTGACAAGCAGGGTAAAGTTACACCGATTCATTTTGTTGTTTCACTAAATCAACTCCTCGTGATGTTCCCAAACGAGTTGCACCCGCCTCGATTAAGGCTAATGCCTGTTCAATTGTCCGAATGCCTCCACTGGCTTTAATACCAACTCGTCCCTTAGTAATTTTTTGCAGGAAACTCACATCGGCGATCGCGGCTCCCCCAAACCATCCAGTACTAGTCTTCAGATAACTGGCTCCGGCATCCATACAAATTTCGGCAGCTAAACGGGTTTCGGCATCGCTTAAGCGCGAGATTTCGAGAATCGTTTTAACCGTTTGACCGGTTTCTTCACAGATTTGGGCTACTTCTCGATAGATTGCGTCTGTTTGTCCGGCTTTCACCCAACCTAAATTAATCATCACATCTAATTCTGTTGCTCCCCATTCAACCGCTTCCTGGGCTTCGTAGAGTTTAACCGCAGAAGTGGTGGCTCCGGCTGGAAAACCAATGACAGTACAAATTGGAATCCGTTTACCCCGTAGGAGTTCGGCAGCTTGGCGCACGGCAGAAGGATAGATGCAGGCACTGGCAAAACCATACTGTTCGGCTTGGCTACAGCATTGCTCTAACTGTTCCGGCGTGGCGGTGGGATCAAGCAGGGCATGATCAATGTAGGTGGCAATATCAATTTCACGATTGCTGGAAGTCATAATTAATTAGCTTTCATTGTCTTTAGGTGATCTTAGGTCAGAAGGCGGGCGATCGCTGCTCCATCCCCACCAACTTTGCCCACATTCACACTGATAAAACTCTTGCCATTTACGCCGATAATCTTCACTGATCACCGGCGATCGACGATTAATCCAAACTTTTTGGGCTTTTCGAGGCGTTTCGCGGCAATGGGGACAGCAAAAATGACGAGCGTGGGTAGCCGAATTGATCCAATCGGGGGGAGTGGGGCTAAAAGCTTCTATATTCATGGGCAGGAAGAATCATTCTCTAGTTGGTAATTAACGTTGCTGCTTTTCTGCTCTCTAGCCTACCTTAAAATCTTTTGAAATTCTTTACATTTCTCCTGCTCTTGGGGATTGGACAGCAGACACGGCGGGTTTAGGTTACAGTGGTGGCGCAATGATTTTTAGCTTCATCTTAATGGCCTTTTACTTTGTTTGACACTTAATTTGATGAAAAGATTATCAATTCTGGTGCAAGGTGCGGTGCAGGGCGTAGGTTTTCGTCCCTTTGTTTTTCGATTGGCAGAATCTTGGCAATTAAAAGGTTGGGTGAATAATTCTTCCCAGGGAGTCACCATTGAAATTGAAGGTGAGTCAGACATTTTACAGTTATTTCTCATCGCTTTAGAACAAGATAAACCACCGCGATCGCAGATTGATCAAATAATAGTTACAGAATTAGAATTAATTGGTTATCAAAGCTTTGAAATTCGAGCTAGTAGTGGCGGTGAAAAAACGGTGACAGTTTTGCCAGATTTATCCACCTGTAATGATTGTTTAGCAGAAATTTTTGATCCTCAAAATCGTCGTTATCATTATCCTTTTACCAATTGTACAAACTGTGGGCCAAGGTATAGCATTATTGAAGCTTTACCCTACGATCGCCCCTTGACCACGATGAAAGGATTTCAGATGTGTGCAGTGTGCTTGGCTGAATATGATAATCCCCGCGATCGCCGTTTTCATGCTCAACCCAATGCTTGTCCTCACTGTGGCCCTCAATTAGAATATTGGGATCAAAAGGGAAAGATTTATAGCATCGGAGAAGCGGCTTTATTAGCAACAGTTAAAGCGATTAAAACAGGAAAAATTTTAGCAATTAAGGGTTTAGGTGGCTTTCATTTAGTGGTTGATGCGAGCAATTTTGAGGCGGTACAAAAATTACGCGGTCGCAAACAAAGACCCCATAAACCGTTAGCCTTGATGTATCCTAATCTAGAGCAAATTAAGCAGGATTGTTGGGTCAATGATCAAGAAGAGAAATTGTTATTGTCGGCAGCATCTCCCATTGTTTTGTTGAAAAGAAAATTTGATCCTTCTCAATCCTCCTCGGAAAGTTTAAATTCCTCTCAATGCCCCTTAAAAAGCTTAAAGCCCCCTCATTCCTCCTTAGAAAGGTTAGAGCCCCCTCAATCCCCCTTAAAAAGGGGGAAGAATAAGAGTTTGGCGGAGAATATTGCGGTTGATAATAGTTATTTAGGCGTGATGTTACCCTATACCCCTTTGCATCATTTATTGTTAAAAGTATTAGATTTTCCGATTGTGGCTACAAGTGCTAATTTATCCGATGAATCACTCTGTACTGATGAGCAGACAGCTTTAAGTAAACTCAACAGGATTGCAGATAATTTTCTGGTTCATAATCGCCCGATTTTTCGTCCTATTGATGATTCGATTGTACGTGTTATTGCTGATCAAACAATGGTGATTCGTCGTGCGAGGGGTTATGCTCCCTATCCAGTGAAATTAGATGATCGTGATGCTATTTCTCAACCGATCTTAGCTGTTGGAGGACATTTAAAAAATACGATTGCGATCACCCGTCAAAATCAAGTTTATCTGAGTCAACATATTGGCGACTTATCCAATGCTTTAACTTATCAATCTTTTTTAAAGACGATTGAGAGCCTGACCAATTTATACGATTTTCAGCCAGAAATGATTGCTCAGGATGCTCACCCAGAATATCGTTCTAGCCAATATGCCCAATCTCAACCTTTACCCTGTTATCGCGTTCAACATCACTATGCTCATATTTTGTCTGTTGTTGCAGAACACCGCTTAAAATCACCCATTTTAGGTATTGCCTGGGATGGCACTGGTTATGGTTTAGATAACACACTATGGGGTGGAGAATTTATCCAAATTCATGATAATCATTGGCGGAGAATTGCCCACTTTGAAACCTTTCCTCTGATTGGTGGAGAAATGGCGGTCAAGGAACCCCGTCGTATTGCCCTATCCCTATTAACAACAGCAAATTTAGAGCTACCTCAATCTTTAAAACAAGCCTTTTCTGAAGATGAATTAAAGCTATTCACTCAAATGTTAAACCGTCGTTTAAACTGTCCCCTGACCTCTAGTGTGGGTCGTCTTTTTGATGGCATTGTGGCCCTGTTAAATCTTTACCCTACTGTTACCTTTGAAGGCCAAGCCGCGATCGCGTTAGAAAACCAAGCCATGATTCAACAACAACGCCTTTCCAGGGAGGATTTAGGGAAATTAAACTCCAAGGGAAACTTAGGAGAATCCAATGATTTATTAAGCTATCCTTTCACCCTAAAACCCAATAGCAAATCAGAACCCATCATCATTCAGTGGCAGCCCCTATTAATCTCCGTTTTACAAGACCTAAAAGAAGCTCTGCCCATTTCTCAAATTGCCACTAAATTTCACCATACTCTAGTCGAAATTGCGATCGCGATCGCTCATCAAGTCGGAATCCAGCAAGTTGTCTTAACGGGTGGTTGTTTTCAAAATGCCTATCTCCTTGAAGCCACCGTTTCTAAACTAAAAGCAGAAAAATTTTTTCCTTACTGGCCGCAAAATGTGCCTCCTAACGACGGTGGATTAGCTCTAGGTCAGGTTGTAGCAACTTTACGAGCAATTAAAATGACTACTCAACAATCACCTGAAATTGTTCCAAACTATCATCCTGACAACCACTAATCATGCCCCCCAGTTTCATCACCTGCTGTAAATAATTAATAGCCTCTTCTGTAATCACTTCCCCTGGAATTAAGACTGGAATCCCTGGCGGATAGGGACAAATTAACTCGGCACTGATGCGAGCGATCGCCGCTTTTTGACTCACGGTTTCTGTCTCAGCAAAAAAGGCAGCACGGGGAGATAACAAACTAGGCGAATGGGGTAAGGGTGGCAACGTTAACAAAGGATTGGAGAGGAGAGAATAGCGATCACCTAAAATGGTAAAGGCTTGCCATAAAGCCTCTAGATCCTGAACTGTATTACCAAAAGTAATGATAAAAGTTAACTGTCTAAGGGTGGGTAACTCTGCTGTCACCTGAAATTCTTGACGTAGGATCTCATCTACTTCAAAACCCGTTAGCCCCCATTGACTCACATCGACGGTTAAACGAGTCGGATCTAAATACTGAAAACCAGGCAAAGCTTGAACAGGATGAGTTAATAACCTTAGACCAGAAATTTTGCTCAACTTGTCTCGAACGGTGTAGGATAATTCGAGGGTTTGGCTTAACAAAATATTCCCTTCCGTCACCATTTGATAACGGGCCACATCCAAAGAAGCTAATAGTAAATAGTTTGGGCTAGTGGATTGCACTAATTGCAATGCTTGGCTGATGCGTTCCGGTTTAACTCTTGAACCTTGACAATGGAGCATTGAAGCTTGACTCAAAGCCCCTAACAATTTATGGGTTGATTGAATAGTCAGATCGGCTCCCAAACTCAAGGCCGAAGGGGGTAAATCGGGATGAAAATGAAAATGGGCAGCGTGGGCTTCATCTACAATGACGGGCAGATGATGAGCCTGGGCAATCTTAATTAACTGGGCTAAATTCCCCCCCACCCCGTGATAGGTGGGATACAGTAAAAGCACTGCTTTAGCATCAGGATGACGTTGTAAGCTACAAGTTAATGTCTCTGGGGTAATGCTATAGGCCAAATCCCAAACTGGATCGTAGGCTGGCTCTATAAAAATGGGAATCACTCCGGCATGAATTACTCCCGCGATCGCCGATTGGTGGCAATTTCGAGGCAACAATAACTTATCCCCTTCTCCACAGGTCGCTAAAATAGCGGCAATTAATCCGCAAGTGGAACCATTCACTAAAAACCAGGTTTGATCCGCTCCCCAGGCCTCAGCCGCTAAAGATTGAGCCGTTTGGATCACGCCCCTCGGTGCAAACAGATTATCCAATTCCGGCAATTCCGGCAGATCTGCTTGAAAAGTACGGTTTCCTAAAAAATCTGCTAATATCCTAGAGATCCCTTGACCTCGTTTATGACCAGGTGCGTAAAAAGCCGCATCCGGTTGGCTGACTAATTGTTTCAGAACTTGAAGAATAGGAATTTGCTGTTGTTGATACATTTTGTCTTGGGTAGCACGATATTTGATTTCTAGGTAACATTAACCGCTAGAATCGAAGCTTAAGTCTTACTGATGATTTCAGGGCAAATTTATAGGGACATCACCGTTTAATGAATCCTCATGGTCTTCAATCCCTCTCAACAAAAAATTCTTGTCGTGGACGATGACCCAGCCATTCGTCACCTGGTATCACGTTTTTTAAGTTTTAATCAATATAAGGTTGAAGTTGCAGAGGATGCGAAGACAGCAAGAGTTCTATTTGAACGTTTTCAGCCAGACCTAGTAATTTTAGATGTTAATCTACCTGATGATAGCGGCTTTAATCTTTGTCGGGAGATGCGGAAACCTCAGACTATAATTTTAATGCTGACTTGTCTTTCTGGTACTGATTATGTTCTGGAGGGATTTGAGCAGGGGGCTGATGAATACCTAACCAAGCCCTTTAATTTAGAAATTCTCAAAGCTAAAATTGGTGCATTATTTAAACGTCAAGTTCCCCTAGAAAACCCGCCGTCAACGCTTCAAAAAGGGCTAACCTTTGGACGGATGGTCATTGATAATGAACGCTGTGAGGTGACAGTGGCTGGACAATTAATTCCTCTGACTCTATTGGAATTTGAATTGTTGTATTTTTTAGCAACGCATCCTGAAAAAGTGTGGGGCCGAGCCGAGCTAATTTCGGCCGTTTGGGGAACTACTGATGATGTGAAAGCCGAGCGGAAAGTGGATGTTCACATTGGTCAGATTCGCCGCAAAATTGGGGATCCTGAAGGAGATTGTATTAAAACCATTCGCAGTAAAGGTTACGTTTTTGAATTACCCAGTTACCTTTCGGAGCCAAAGGGATCGAGCCATTGACGGGCTAGGGCAAAATCTAGACAGGAACGAGCGATCGCAAAACCAATGAAACTTTCCATGAGTCCGAGTAAGAGAGAGAATCCTTCATTGAGGGACGATTCCAGTCCCTCTAGAAGACCACGACGGTAGTGATTCGATGGTAGTGGTGGTCTAAAGAGCATATAGAGCAAAGCTCATGTAGAATATCAACTAATATAAATATTTGTCAAATCTAGCCCCTAAATTAACTTTTTTATGACTCCCCTTTTTGCACTCTACCGACCTCAGGTGCGCGCGATCGCGGTGCTAGGCGAATTATTACGGGAGAAAAACGAGAAATTTATTACACTCAAGATCATTACCGCAGTTTCTATCGCGTAAAACCATGACGACAAACTCTCTACTGGCACTCTTGCAACGCCAATGTCCGCCTAGACTTTATCGGATTGATATCGCGATCGCCCTTGAAGAAAGCTTAACCCTTTGTGAACAAATGAGATGGCAGGGCTTTGTTGTTGATGGCAAAAATGCAGACAATAAAGAAAATTTTCTCAAAGCTTGGGCGGACGGCCTAGATTTTCCTCATTACTTTGGTTATAACTGGGATGCCTTTGAAGATTGTTTATTAGACTTGGGATGGTGCGATCGCAAACCACGACTGGTAATTTATACTAACCCTGAAAACTTAGCCAATCATGATCCTAAAACTTGGAAAACGGCTCAAGAAATTCTCGAAGTTGCCATTAAGTATTGGCAGTCAAGATTAACCCCATTGAGTATTTTATTGGTTACCCAGGATATCAGCTTTCAAGCTATCCCTCTATTGGCATCCTAATCTCCCTTGCCAGTCTCAGTTTTGTTTCTCAAAATTGCTCAAAAATTCCAATCTAGTCTGACTGCTTTAAATTTAACCGATATAATATAGCCACAATGTCCGCCCGATCTTCAACGTAAACGAAGCCTCCATGCTGAATTCCAGTTTACAGTATCCTATTTTTGGCCCCGAAATTCATTGTCCCCATTGCCAGCAGACGATTCCTGCCTTAACGCTGACCGATACCTATCTCTGTAATCGACATGGTGCGTTTGAGGTCAATCCTGAAACCAAGGATTTAGTGCATCTGCAATCAGGACGACATTGGCGTTTTTGGAAAGGAGAATGGTATCGGCAACATACTCACCCCGATGGTATCCGCTTTGAAATTCATGAAGCCCTAGATCGACTCTATACCCAAGGCTATCGGGCTACCAAAGTCATTATTGCTAATCGCTATCAAAGTTTAGTCAGTGCTTATTTAGAACGCAATACTTCCTGGCGAGGTAATGGAGAAAGTAGTACTCCTCATCTCTATGGTTTACCGGTCGAATTCAGTGCGGAAACCCAGGAAGATCGCTGGGAAGTGATTAATTTTGATCTGGAAAAGGAAGCGGGTGTGCCAAAACGTTATCCCTACTTTCGCTTATTTGAATAATTTTCGCCAAAAATTTTCCTTTCCTATGCACCATGCCTCTATCCGTACTGCTAATATTCATCGTGCGATCGCCTTTTATGAAATGCTAGGCTTTACAGTACAGGAACGTTTTACGACCGGATATACCCTGGCCTGTTGGTTAGAAGGATTAGGCGGCAGAATCGAGTTGATCCAAATTCCTGAACCCAAACCGGCTCCCGATGCCTTTGCCGATGAACATTATGTCGGTTATTATCATCTCTCCTTTGATTTGACCGCGATCGCGCCAAGTTTATCCAGTTGGTTGCAATCTCTCCAGACAATGCTAGAACAAGTGAGTCAGGATCACCCTGGCCAATCTGACCAACATCCCCCCCTCAAAATTCTCTTAGAACCCTGTCAACAAATGATCGGCGATCGCGTTTATGAGGTAATGTTTTTAGCAGATACAGATGGGTTGCCTTTAGAATTTTTGCGAATTTTAAAATAATAATAGGTAATTCCTTGGAAAAATTTAGAGGAGTGATTTTGTATGACTGATTCCCCCAACGCTGTCACTATCTATACAGATGGTGCTTGTTTAGGCAATCCTGGCCCAGGGGGCTATGGTGTAGTGTTACTCAATCAGCAGCAGCGTCTGGAACTCTCTGGGGGGTATCGTCTCACCACCAATAATCGTATGGAAATGATGGCGGCGATCGTGGGATTAGAAGCTCTTGAAAGCAGTAGCTTAGTGACTTTGTATAGTGACTCTCAATATTTAGTGGATGCAGTGACCAAAGGATGGGCCAAACGTTGGCAGGCTAATAATTGGCGACGCAATGCGAAGGAAATGGCCAAAAATCCCGATCTCTGGGAAAAAATACTATCCCTTTGTCGAAAACACGAAGTCAAGTTTGTTTGGGTACGAGGTCATTCTGGTAATCGAGAAAATGAACGCTGCGATCGCCTGGCTGTGGCGGCGGCCAATAGCAAAAATTTACTCGTCGATGAAGGCTATGTCGGAACACTCCAAAAATAGGATAATCGACAGGCGATCGCCGTTTGCCTAATTCAGATTAGAAAACCAGAGAAAGAGAGTTTGTATTAATCCCACCATAAATCCTAAAACACCACCTAGATTGACGATCGCCTGTAGCTCGCTCTTAACGATACCATTGACTCCAGCCTCTAAATCTGCGGGAGAAGTACTGCTAATGCGGGCAATAATGACCTGATCCAGGGATAGAATCGGAATAATTTTTTGGACAAGTTTTTCCAAGTCTTCCTCAACATAGCGTTCTAGAATAAGAGCCAGTTCCTGACTAACCACCGTCAAAGAATCCGTAAAAGCAGTTGAATTTTGTAACCGATTAACGATGACAATCGCTAAATTATCCCAATCGATTGATTGTCCAAAATCCTGTAAAAATTGAGTGCCACTTTCTCGAATATACATTCGCACCACATCGCCTGTGGTTTTGCGGAGTTGTCGCACGGTAGAAAGGGGTAAATTCTGTAAGGACAACCGATGCAGCCAATCTCGTAGTCGGCCGCGAACTTCTAAGGAAAGGAATAATTCCCGGAGACGAGTATTCGCAACTTCTTTTTCTTGTACACAAAACTCCCGTAAGTGAGTCAGCGCATTTTTTACTCCAAATAAATTAGCCACAACCCAATAAGTGCCAATGGTTTTTTCTCGAAAGCCTTCATCAATAACTTGAATATTGCGATCGCTGAGAAAATCAATCAGAGCTAATCGGAGAGTATCGGGTGGTAAAACAGTTTCCAATAACCAATCCGCAAATTGACGAGCTTGTAGTTCAGTAAGTTGAAACTCTAAAAGAATTTGATCAAAAATTCTATTAATTTGCTCCTCTAAAAAATCCTCTCGCCGTGAAAGGGCCTTCAGTAAACGAGGCAAAGATTCACTAAAGAGATCTCGTAGAATATTGGCTAAAATCTTAGAGGTTTTTTGATCCTTGTCACTGCGAACCTGTTTCAAAGCCGCCGTTAATAACCAACGTAGAGCCGCTTCAACCCGTTCTGTTTCTAGTAATTTTTGGGCTAGTTTTTGTAATTCCTCTGGCGTTAATAAAGATCCCATAATGGTATCAGAAACCCGTTTAGCCAGACGCTCTTGATTGCGGGGAATGAGACCTGGGGTAAAGGGAATCTGGTACGGGCCAATAAAACGAGCTTTGTAGGGACGAAAGAGCATTTGAATGGCAATATCATTGGTAAAATAGCCAATCACGGCTCCGGCGATCGGAGGGAGAACGAAGGTCAATAAATTTGATAATTCGATCATGCTTGGCGGCTCAGATCAAAGGTGTTGATTTGGTATTGGCTTGGCATTTTTAGGGGAATTTCTCTCTGTTTTGCTGAATTAGTAAATTTTACTTTTGGGCCACTAAAACCCCCATTAATCCACCGGCGATCGCATAATGAACAGCTTGGGAGAAACCGGCTTGATAGGCTAATTGGACTTGTTGAGAGCCAGACGGAAAGCGTTCTAGACTGGGATAAATATAAGCATACTCTTCGGTTACTTGGAAATAACGAGCCGTTGCCACCACAATATTATCTAAATACCAGGATTGGAATCCCTTTAAACAAGTACTACTCGGATGATTAAAATCAAGAATAGCAACTTTTTTGCCAACTTTTAGCACCCGTTGCAATTCTGTCAAGGCCGCTGGAATATCAGGAACATTTCGCAGCCCATAGCCCATCGTAACACAGTCAAATGTCTGATCTGGGAAGGGTAAGTCTAAAGCATTGCCCTGTAGCCATTGGATCGATAAAGGGCGGCTGAGAGCTTGATTGCGTTGGGCAGCGATCGCCAATTGTTGAGTCGAAAAATCTAAGCCAAAAACTTGCCCTTGGGGGCCGACCCGTTTCCCTAACTGTTGGGTCAAATCGCCGCTACCACAACAGACATCCAAAGCTTGATCCCCCGCTTGACAACCACTCCATTTAACCGTCATCGCTTTCCAGATATGATGTTGCCCCAAACTGAGCCAGTGATTCATGGAGTCATAAACAGGGGCAATGCGATCAAAAATGGCTTGTACATCGGTGATCGTAGTGGTAGTCGTAAAAGACACTTCAGGCATGATGGCAATCAGCATTAAAATTAAGAGGGGATATTTCCATTATGCGATCGCCGCAAACCAAAATTACTTCTCAACAGTAGTCAATAAACCATCCCTTAACAGATTGGGCTAGGTTGCAGCTTTCGCAAACAATTGATGACACAAACTAATAAACATAAGTATTTGTACGACGACGGAAGGCAGCTAAATAGCGTCGGATAGCACTATTAAATGCCTCAACGTGGTTGGCATGGATATCCTTTTCTTCTGGTTTTTCTGTTGTCTCTGGATGTTCTGGTTTGGGAGTTTCTACTTTCTTTCGTTTACCTTCAGCATCTCGACGTTTACTACTCTTATTTTTTAGTCTTACCACAAGATCCTTCGGTAATACCTTGGTGGGACGACCTCGCTTTCCAGTCCTTAATACTTCGTGACAAATATTAAATAGCAGTTGACTATATCGTTTTTCTCCATCTGTAAATAACTAGAGAGATTCTGTTTTTCTGGAATAAGGCTTCCTTTTTCTCTTGGCATAAGCCTACCTCATTCAGGACTTCCATCGAGCGTTTGTTCAATGTTGACATTGCTTTCTTTCCCTTATCTTTGATATTATGACAATAATAATAGTATAATAAGAAGAGAGTGATGTCTAGTCTTTAATTGAGGATAAAAATCTTGCTGTCTCGCACGCAGGATTTGTTCTTCTCGATCAGCTATACTCATCGCTAGAATCCTTTCTAATCTTTTTTATTCTCTTGTTTTACACCTTTTCATCCCCTTGTTTACCTGCGCGAATAAATAAAGACACTAACGTTCAATTATTTTGGCGATCGCTCTAACTTAACTAAGAGTAATGCTGAATCATTTTGCCCGATCGGAAGTATTAGGTTCACCCGTGCGCTTTAATCTGCTTAAACGTAGTCAATCCTGGCTGGCTTCATTCTTGGGGGCCATTTTGTTCTATACTATTATCCCCTTGCCCCCTTTTTTAACCGTTCAACTAGAACACATTGCTCGCTGGGTTCCCCTCGTGGGAATGTTGCTGGGTCTAATGTTGGGTTGTCTTGATTGGATCTTGGGCTGGCTCGGATTTCCCCCGTTAGTCCGTAGTGCCTTAGTGATATCTAATTGGGTGGCTCTGACTGGGGGTCTTCATCTAGATGGGGCCAGTGATACTGCCGATGGCTTGGCCGTTACTGATCCCGAACGTCGTTTAACTGTCATGCAGGATAGTACTACCGGCGCATTTGGCGCAATGGCGATCGCCGTAATTCTGTTGCTGAAAACGTTGGCCTTGGCAGAATTAAGAGATTATCGTTGGTTTTGTTTAATCTTGGCGGCGGGTTGGAGTCGTTGGGGACAAGTGGCCGCGATCGCGTTTTATCCTTATCTGAAACCCACTGGCAAGGGAGCGAGACATCGCCAAAATTTTCAGTTTCCCCAGGATTTGCTGTTGGGAGTCAGTATTCTTCTTGCTTATTCAGGATTTTTTAGCTATCAACATCCTCAACAAAGTCTAGTAATTCTGGGAATGACTTGTGGTGCGGCGGCGATCGCTCTTTTAAGTGGTTGGTGGTTTGCCCGTCAGTTGGGAGGTCATACAGGAGACAGTTACGGCGCGATCGTGGAATGGAGTGAAGCCTTGATTCTTTGTCTGCTCACCTGGGGTTTTCATTAAGTAATTTAATTAACAGGTCGCAAGCGATCAACCTTGAGCGTAAATTCACCGCCTCCCGTCACCCCAAAGGTTCTGACCCGCACAATATAATTGCCTGTTTCTTTCATCCGTGCAAAGAGCAGGGAGTTTGTCCCCCCCTCTGGCCCATCGTCATTGGAACCTACCGTTGAACCATCACTAGCAATCAGCACAACAACAGTATCAAATTCATCGGACGTTAGATCAATTGCCACCTGATCGCCTTTTTCTAGCTCAACTTGATAATCCCTCGCAAAACCGCCCTCTCCCGTCGGAATATCTTGATCGGTTAAGCGATCGCTAATGTCAGTATTGAGACTTAAAGGGATGGGATTATATAAGCGATTTTCTGCCTGGGAGGGGGAAGAAATTACGAGAGATAAAATAAAAATTAATAAAGCTGTGAAGCGAGAAGAAAATGTATAATTAATAAACATGATATTTTAAAATTGTTATTTACCCTTTTTTTATTTTGCAAATCTCCTCTTAGAGATTGATTCCTAGCAAAAGTTTTTCTGATATGGTAAGGATGCTTTGCAACTGAATTTTGGAGTGATTATTAAAAACTTCACCATTTAATAATGTCAACAAAATTAACCGAATTCCAGCCATCAACAAATATTCTGAAAAAACTTTAAGAGATTCATTTCTTGCGAGAGTTCGCTGGTTAATTTCAATATATTTAGCAACTTCAGGTGAATTACTTTTATTGTAGCGTTCATTTTTTAAGTTTTTTCTTTTTTGTTTTAAGTCAGGATTGATTTTGCAATTAATTTTGTCAGAAAGTATTTTTTCTAAATATTCGCCGGCTCCTTTTCCTCCTGATACAGCTTCAACAATTAAGTCTGTGCTTCCATGTTGATTTTTGTTTGCAAAATTTATCCAATCTTGTTTATATCTAGTATTTTCATCTTTTTTGTTGTTAAAATAACAGCAAATTCCTAAGCAATCTACTAATAACCATGCTTCAAGCTCTTGCCTGATATAAATTAGGATCGCGTTATCAATAGAATTAACAACTTTTGTGATTCTGTTAGCCAAAGAATTTGGCTCCCCACGACGCTTAAAATTAGATTGAATGCCATCGTAATCAATCAAGAAAATAACTAGATCACTGGTTTGTAAATAGATATTAACTGCTTTATCTAGCATTTTTTTTTGTACAGCTTTGTTATAAGCTTCTTTCGATGCTTCTTTTATTTCAATATCACTGCCATAAAATGCAATAATTTTTTCGGCGATACAGCGAACCGCTTTACTATCATAATCTGATTCAGGAGTCCAAATACGAATACTATGCATATTGAGGTTCTAATAACTCCTGTAATAAATTACTGTGATAGACGGCACTGCCAACACCGAAATCTCTCATCCATTCTGCGAGATCTTCTCTTTTTTTACTCAATTCATCTAATCTAAAAACTTGAGTTCCAGAAGCATCTTTTTTACTTAATAAAAGAACAGAAATATCCGAATTAATTTCATCAGAACTAAAACAATCTAGTAGCTGTGAACTGTGAGTTGTAATAATAATTTGAGTTCTCTGTGAAAGTTTTTGCAAAATAGAGGCAACGCTACTTAGAATAGCTGGATGTAAATTGCGTTCAGGCTCCTCAATTCCTATCAATGGTGGTAGATCATCTTGGTGTAGTAACACATAATAACCAATAATTCTAAGTGTCCCATCAGATAAGCCAGATAATTTAATTTTTTGTCCATCCACTTCTTTCACTCGAAGTTCTTCATTTCCAGATACTTCTAAAGATATTCCTAAGCACCTGTATAGTTCTTGGTTAATTTCTTGAAATTTATCTGAATGCTTTAATTTCCAATATAATAAAACCTGTTCTAGATATTCACCATCAATATCCAAGGAGGGAATTTCTTCTTGTGTTTCTTTTAATATTAGCGAAAAAGATCTTCTTTTTCCTCTCATTACTCGCGGCTCAAAATCATAAAACTGCCATGTTCTCATGAATTCAGACAATTGAGATGTTAGAGGTTTACTGCCATAGTCACCTGCCGTTTTCAATGCTAAATTACCTTGTTTAGACTTATAATCTTGAGGATTTTTCCCATCTTCATCATCTTCATCATAGACTTTACCCTGATTTTCATGAACATTGATTACAGTTATTTCTCCTATTTGTAATAATTCTCTAGAAAAAATCACTTTTTCATCATTTGTTGAAATAGAAACTTGATAATTTATATCTTGATTATCTGCCTTTGTAATAATTTCTAAAGTTAATGCTTGACTAGAACTATTTCTAACTATTCCTTGGAGCCATTCAGAAGGTGGTGGAGAACCTGCTTTGACAATCTGGCCAAATCTGCGAAGAGCTTCTAGGCAATTAGATTTTCCTGTCGCATTAGCCCCGACAATAATTGTTAAATCTCGAAAGTTTAGTGTTACATCTTCCAAACTCTTAAAATTTCTAATTCTGGCAGATATAAGTTTCATAAAACTGGTTTTTAAGTGCTTAGACAAAATTATTTACACATAGCGATCCTTGTACACCAAGGTTTTTAGCTTTATCTAAAGGGTAATTTATTTTGCATGACTACTTATAGAGATAATTTAAAGCAATTACACGACTGGAGAGTGCGAAGTTCTCTGTCAGACATTTTGATAAAATGCCTAAAAGCCTTGCATTGAAAGGGTTTCAGCGATTGTGAATCTGGAAGAGGGTTGAAGGGCGTTGGGGGCTGAAATCCTAGTAAACTCGTTGATTTTCCTAGAACTTCGCACTGTCCAGTTACACGAGATTATATCACATTTTTTCCTTTCCCCCCTTGCCAATTCTTCAATAGACAGGCTACCATAGGGCTAGACAAGGGGCCGCAACGGTTTCGACAGGTTGGCGAACGCTTCTCTGTGATACAGGTCGAGAGTGAGTCTCCTCTCGTGAATCCAAGACTCAAACAAAATGTAACTGCGAATAACATCGTTAGCTTCAAGCGCGTGGCAGTAGCTGCCTAATTCTCGTCAGAGACCGCTTACTTCTAATTTGACTCCGTTAAGGATTAGAGGTAAACCCCAACGGATGCACTTGATGGCTTTTCTCTGGTTGGCTATTCAGTAAAGACCTAACCAAAGCATCCCACCATCTGGGATAAGAGATGGTTCTCGCCCTGAGGATTAGAGGGGCTAAACCTGTGAATGAACGGAAAGTAAATACCCAATTTGGACAGCAGTTCGACTCTGCTCGGCTCCATAAAACACCATCGTTTGGTATATTAGGCTCAGTAAAAAAAATTACTGGGCTTTAGCGTTGTTGGCTATTCTTGGTATCTCAGGAAATTATCAATCAGTGGAAAGACGGTACAAAGAGACGACGTTGGCAGCTATAGCGACAATTGTAGGAATTGCTGGCGGGACGAAAGCGATCGCGGCTCCATCCCCACCAACCTTGCCCACATTCACACTGATAAAACTCTTGCCATTTGCGTCGATAATCTTCACTGATCACCGGCGATCGGCGATTAATCCAAACTTTTTGGGCTTTTCAGGGCGTTTCTCGACAATGGGGGCAGCAAAAATGACGAGCGTGGGTAGCCGTATTGATCCAATCGGGGGGAGTGGGGCTAAAAGCTTCTATATTCATGGGCCGGAATGATTGTTCTCTGGTTGTTAGTTAACTTTGCTACTTTTCTGCTCTCTAGCCTACCTTAAAATCTTTTCAAGTTCTTTAATAATAAATTATTTAGATCGGGTATAGTCGGGAGCGAGGATCATTAGTTGCCCTTCTTTATCTTGGTTAATAGCTAATACGGGTGGACGTTCATCGTCTTTAGACGTAGCGAATAAAGCAGAAAATACATAAGTCCATTTACTATTTTCAGGTTTAGCGGACAAAGTGGGGAATACATAAGTCCATTTATTATTTTCTAGCAATAATCGCCAAACCCTGGGAGGCTTGGTTCCACTATCATTGTTTTCTTTTCCTCGCAAATAATAGAATAAACCTTGATCGCCAATAATACGATAGCCTTTCAGAGAGGGATTGAAAGGATTATCACGATCAAGATTCTGTCCTAACGCGATTTGTTTTTCGGGTAAAACAAGGGTAATCACGGGCAAAGTAGAAGTTTCATTAACAGCATCTCTACGGGCATCAGTGGTTCCTTGAATTCTTGCTAACCAAAAGAGAATAAGTAGCAGCCAGATAACCACCGTTAGGTCTTTACGCAGGGATGGGGGAATGATGTCAGTAAAAAAGCGAGGAATGGCTAATAATTGATGAAAATTGGAGCGGAAGGAATGTTTTTTTTCGGCAATACCTTGTACTGACCAAAGGGTTGGTTTAGTGGGTGAGGGTTCATTGGTGTCAACTTAAGCCAAAATGCCTACTCACAAAAGATTAGCCTAAAAGCAGGCGGAAGTAAGAGTAGGCTGAAAAAAAGGTTAGTATATAAAAAAGTGAGCAAAAAACAAATGGCAAGACAACATCCTCGGAGAAAAGGAAACCCAGACTTACGTCGTAAGACAAATCAGCCAGGGGTAGAAATCCCTGAAATAACAAAAGAGTTGTTTGAATTACTAGAACCCACAATGTTTACACCATTAAAATATTTACAGGGAACTCATGAGAAGATGATGAGAGATAGGGTGTTAAATTTACCAGTAATGGTGGCATTAGTGTTAAGTATAGTGTATCGTCAAATAGCGGGTATAAGTGAAGCGGTAAGACTGTTAGAGGAAGAGGGATTGCTATGGGTAGCATCATTAAAAGTAAGCAAACAGGCAGTATCAAAAAGAATGATGAATGTGCCAGCCGAAATATTTGCAATATTACTAAAAGAAGTGTTAGAAAAAGCAGCCGAAAAAGGGAAGAAGCTCCAAGTAGGAGAAAAATGGGAAAAAATAAGAGAAAAGTTTAGTGCAGTGTGGATAGCAGATGGCTAAACGCTAGAGCAGATAAGGAAAAATATGAAAATAAGTAAAGAAGAAAAGAGTAAATTGGGGGGTAAAATAATGATGGTAGTGGAAGCCTTTACCCAAAGACCCGTTACTTTATGGTACACAGAAAATGATAAATCAAATGATAAAATATGGTGTGAAGAATTGGCAGCTAAATTACCAGAAAATGGTTTAATTCTCGTAGATATGGGATTTTTTAGCTTTGTGTGGTTTGATTTGTTAACAGAAGCTAAAAAGTTTTTTCTAACCAGATTTAGAGCGGGTACATCTTACAAAACCAAACAAGTATTGTCTCAAGGTAGTCATTACAGAGATGAGATTATCATTATGGGAAATTACCGTTCTAATCCTTGCAAGCATCCGGTGAGATTAGTCTCAGTATTATGGGGAACAATCTGGTATCAGTATTTAACAAATGTGTTGTCTCCCGAACAACTGTCCGCCGAAGAGGTCTGTGATTTATATCGAAGACGATGGACAATCGAAGAAGCCTTTTTATTAACGAAAAGACTTTTAGGACTAGCCTATTTATGGGTAGGGAATAAGAATGGTGTCCAAATCCAGATTATTTGCACTTTGATTTTCTATACGGTCTTAAATCAATTGGTAGGGGAAGTGGCGATTGCTCTAAATCAACCGAAAGAAAAAATCTCAGTAGAGATGGTGTTTCGGAGTCTATACTATGTAGCGAAGGCTATTGCTAGAGGAGAAAAGCCTGATACAGTAACCTATCTGGCTGAACGTGCTAAGTTATTTGGTTTGGTCAAAGCTGAGAGAAAGCGACATCGAGAAAAGGCCGCTCTCAATCAACAAATTTGGGAACCCATTCCTTTAAGTTGACACGGATGGTGAGGGTTGCACTAACCAAAGGGTAAACTTGATGCAAATTGCCCCAAGAACAATGGCGATCAGGGTTCGTACAAAGGCGGAAAGGCTGCCACAGAAGACTTGAATGGGGACAAAGAGAAAGGAGCGTAGGGGTAAGTCTAGACGATTGAGTTCGAGATGAAACCAGCCAAAGTAGGCCCAACGGTAAATCCAACCGATGAAATAGAGAAAAATCCCCAATACGCCTAGAATACTGGCAAACGCGCTTAAAATCTGAGTGTTCTGAGAGGATGAGTTAGAATCAGCCACCGATAAATCCTGAAGATGAAACTTTTTTAACTTTTTTGATTATAATCATCCTAGCTAGAAAATTTTTCTCGTTTTGCAGGAATAACGTTTTTTTTCAACAACTAAGGAGTTTCAAGTATGACGATTGATAATCCCCAAGAAGTCAAGTCTTTAATTAAAAAAATGGAAGCAATTTTGCCCATTCCCGTTCGAGGGACTCCTGAATTGTTAAAGACTTTGGCAAATCAAGGTGATAAATATAAACCTGATCATGAGTTTCTGATTGAGAAGATTCTCTATGCGGGAGATGAAGGAGGAATTTCCTGTGTGCTTAAGCTTGCTCCTACTGCCAAAAGTCTTGTTTGTGCTTCTTTAACTCATTTAAAAATTGCGAATAATCATCCTTTAGCAGATGAGATTCAGGTTTATCAAAAAAAACGGGCAATGCTTTTGGCTCTAGAGGATGGGAAAAAGGGAAAGGCCAAGCGTTTGGCTCAACAAAGTCGTCCAAAAAAGGGTTTTGGTTAATCATTTTGCATTTTGTAAGTGGCTAGTTTCAAATGAACTACCCCGCTGCAAGCAGACGGGGTATCAGAATCAAAAAAGAGTAAGCTGTTCATTTCGATGGAGCTTGAGATATTCTTTACCCTGATTTTTCACGTATTTTGCAATCATCCCTTCATCCCCGTGTTTGCCTACTGTACTCGCAAAATAACCATCACTCCAAAACCTGGTTGACTGACAAAACATGGATTACTAACCCCTGAAACCCTTAGCTGACAAGGATTACAGGCGAGACAAAGCCATAAAACGATCTTGATCACCTAAAACCCTTGCTAGAAGGGGCTTTGAGTGGCATCAAGGCAAACTTTTGTCAGTCAATCAGCTCCAAAACTCTCCGCCCCATAGTTTTTGTTTTACCTGAGGACAGCGTCGAAACACTTCCTTGGCTGTCAAACTCTTGATCATCTTGACCAACTTCGTCACACTATACGTCGGCACCGATTGCACTAAAAAATGCACATGCTAGGGCGTGTCATCAATCAGCAATTCCAAATTCAGAATGTAGCTAAAGATACAAAATCCCTGAAGTGCTTACGGTCAAGGGGTTTAATGCCAATATTTAGAATCAATGTAATGCTCTATTTAGTGATTGATCAAGTTTGTTTGCAGGTTACTGACTCTCTAAGAGACCGAGATTCGAGGAGGGAATGCAAAAAAACTCAGAGATTAGGTTAATATCTCTTACATCCATAAAAACAAGATCGTGTCTGTATCCTATGTTACCGTTTGAATTTGGAATTGCTGGTCATCAATTCAGCAATTCTAAATTTGAAAAATCAGGAGGAATTAGTGGCGGGCAGAGAGTCAAATGGCTCAAGCATATACTGAACACGGTCACAAGTTGCGAATTTAAAAAATAAGAGATAATATAGTAAAAATAGAAAAAGTAGTCAAGAGGCTGAGAAATGATTAAGTTAGAATTTACGGAAGAAGACAAAAGACTGTTGTCTTACGGTCGGTTTAATCACCCGCATCCTAGAGTACAGCTAAAGATGGAAGTTTTATGGTTAAAAAGTCAGGGATTATCTCATCAAAAAATTGCTCAATTCGCAGGAGTTTCAGTAAATACGGTGACAAGCTATATCTGTGATTATCAAGAGGGCGGGATAGAAAAACTAAAAGAAATAAAATTTAATCGCCCGAAAAGCGAGTTAACAGAGCATCAAGGGAAAATTGAGGCATATTTTGAGTCAAATCCACCAGCAAAAATAAATGAAGCAGTAAAAAGAATAGAAGAATTAACGGGAATAAAAAGAAGTCCAACGCAAGTCAGAAAATTTTTAAAGTCAATAGGAATGAGGTGTCTAAAGGTGGGAACAATTGCATCAAAAGCAGATGTAGAAGCTCAGGATAGCTATAGAGAAAAAGAGCTAGAACCAAGGCTAGAAGAGGCAAAAGCAGGAAAAAGGGCAGTTTTCTTTGTAGATGCCTCTCATTTTGTAATGGGAGCATTTGTAAATTTTATATGGTGCTTCAAGAGGATTTTTATTAAGTCACCATCAGGGAGAAAACGTTTTAATGTGTTAGGAGCATTAAATGCAATTACCCATGAAGTAATTATGGTAACGAACAGTTCTTATATTACGGGAACTCAGGTTTGTGAACTCCTAGAAAAGATAGCAGAATTAGGACTATTAATACCGATTACGTTGGTATTAGACAATGCTCGTTATCAAAAATGCCGAATTGTGCAGGAGTTGGCAGAATCATTAGGAATAGAGTTACTGTACTTACCTCCTTATTCTCCTAACTTGAATTTAATTGAAAGACTGTGGAAGTTTGTGAAGAAGAAGTGTTTATACGCAAAATATTATGAAGATTTTACGCAGTTTTCTGCAGCAATTTCAGGATGTCTTGAGGATGCTAACGTAAAATATAAGGAGGAGCTTGATTCTTTGCTCACCTTACGATTTCAACGCTTTGATAAATCTCAGATTATGAACGTTTGAAGTATAAAACAGCAATTCCAAATTCAAATGGTATAAATAGAGACAGAAAAACTTTGACCTATAGGAAGTTATGAATAAAGAGAAAAGTGTCTACTGATTTTGCAGAGAGAAAGATGGAAGTAAACGACCTAAGTTTTGACGGAATCGTTCACTGTTTAAACGAGGTCATTGGGAAGATAGATGACCCCCGTTCGGTTAGTAATGCAACGAAATAGGGCTTGCTGAAAAAGTCAAAAACGAAAGAAATGTGGGTTAGGGAAGTATGGACTGAAAAAGCATAGATAACTTATCCTTATGGAAACAAATCAAAATACAGATTTTGTTTAATCTATTGTTCCTTTCTGTCTAAAAAGGTCAACACAAATCACTCCTCACAAAAGAGAGGAAAATTAACACCATTTTTCACAAGAAAAACGACTCTACAACTTTTTACTTTTTGTCTTCTGAAGTAGAGTAGAAAGATGCATTACCAAAAAGTTCATCGCAATTACCGTTTCCGAGGTCTCAGGTAGTTTGGCCATCACTCGACCAAGACTAAATTTCCTCTTTCCCTGTCCGAATTTACCCTCAATGGCATTACGCACTCTTTCATCTGAGCGTGCCTCTTTCTTTTTTTCTTTGCTCACCTCTTTCGGCGGTCTTCCCAATCGGGGACCACTCATTCTTATATCCCTTTCTTTACAATAAGCTCGATTCGCTTTTGTTCGATAGATTTTATCCACATGAACCGATTCCGGATAACATCCTGTTTCCCTTTTATATTCTTCTATTCGCGCTTGTAAATCTCCCGATTCGTTGTAATTATCCCAACTTAATTTGTCTAAGAAGACAAAGCCATTCACATTACTTGCCGATATTTTAGCTCCAAACTCTACTGCTTTTCCCGCTTTTCCACGCACTATTGGACGCACGTGAGGTTGGCTTACACTCACAATTCTGTTTTCTACTTTATTTGTCTTTTTTTCATACATTTCTAACTGTTGCTCATACACTTTTCCTGTCGTTACAAGCTCTTCTTGCTCTTTTTTCGTTAGTTTTTCTAACTTTGCTCCCTCTTCTATCATTTTTTCTATATGAGACAAGTTTCTTTTTATATATCCTAGTTGTTTTTTTGTTCCTTTTCTGGACAGTGGGAAGTTCTCGAGGCGTGTAAGTGGAGAAAAGAAAATCGGACATCCGATACAAAAGAGTGCCGTTATGTCCGAAACTGGCTGATATAAGAAAATCGATAGCCAGTGCTATCTATCAATTATGCAACTATGTCAGCGACTAGAGCAAATCCTCAATAATCTCCGTCCAGCCTTTAGCCGAGAAGCAACGTTCCAATGGTTTATCCTGTTAGTCTGGGGAGTAGTGCTCAACAGCCAACCCAGCGCAATAACTAGCTATGTCAATGCCATTGGCTGAACAGAGAGCTACTACAATCAGGCTCTACATTGGTTTGATTCCAAGGCGTTTAGCGTCGAAGGACTAACTTTACAATGGTCAAAGTGGCTAAGTCAGCATGAAAGTCTATACAGAATTAAAGGGAAACGGGTGTATGTGGGTGATGGCATCAAAGTGGGGAAAGAAGGACGCAAGATGCCAGGTGTAAAACGACTACACCAAGAATCGGAAGATGTGTCCAAGCCAGAGTGGATAAGGGGTCATTACTTCAATGCCTTGAGTATTTTGGTGGGAGTAGGGAAAGCCTGCTTTGCCTTGCCCTTAGTGTTGCGGCTAGACGATGGCATCAAGTCCAAAGCAACCGAGAAGGGGGAGGGAAAAGGCAAAAAAAAGGTGAAGACGAGCCTGGTGACAAAAATGGCTGACCTTTGTGTTACTTACGCAGAGGCAGGGAGTTATGTAATTTTGGATGCTTATTTTGCTTGCGAACCAGTGCTCAAAAGTTTTCGCCAGAACGCCTTGCATCTAATCACAAGAGTGCGTTGCTCCACCGTCGCCTATGCCCCCTTTTGTTCCGTGCCGACGCTGACGGGGAGAGGACGACCACGGATTTGGGGGAGTTCGATAAAACTAGAAAAGCTGTTCGCTCTGGCGGCGGACTTTCCGACAGCTAAAGTCTGGCTCTATGGTCAACAAGTCACGGTTTCTTATCAGTGCTTTGAGTTCCACTGGGATAGTCCCCATCAGCTCGTCAAGTTTGTTCTGACCCAATTGCCTAACGGACGACGACTGATTCTGCTTTCTACTGATCTCTGTTTGACTGGACCTGAGATTATTGCCGCTTACGGTCTCCGATTGAAGATTGAAGTCACTTTTCGTCAATTAGTCCATCTTTTGGGCAGCTTTGCCTATCGTTTTTGGCTTAAGAGTCTTCCTACTTTACCTACCTGGCCCAGCAATCTTATCCTCAGTGACTATCCACAAGCTGTTCAGACTCAGATTTTAAACAAGGTAGAAGCCTTTGAGCGTTTTGTTAACCTTAATGCCATTGCTTTAGGGCTACTTCAAATTCTCGCCTTAGAGTTACCCCAGGGGATTTGGGCTAATTTTCCTCGATGGTTTCGGACATTACCATCCCATGGCTACCCTAGTGAACGGATTGCTCAACTAGCCCTTCAACATCAAGCCCAAATGATTTTTCCTCAAAGTCCACCCAGTCTGCTTTTGCCTAAATTCCTTACCGCTAAACTTGCCTCTTCCTCAAGCCCTGATATGCTTACTTTCGTCGCATAGTCATTACCTTATCTGGCATCCATAAACTTCCCACTGTCCAGTTCCTTTTCTTCTTTCTTTTTTTGACACACGACGTTTTTTTGCTATGGCTAAGTACTCTTTTCTTGCCACTTCCCTATAAGTCCTCGGCTTTTCTTTCCTTTTCTCTTTTATTTCTTCATACAGCTTATCTATTATTTTTTCTGTTTTTTCTCTGGCATCATTCAATATTCCTATATCCGTTGGATATTTTATATCTGCTGGTGTACAAGTCGCATCTAACAATAACTTTCCTTCATTTTCTTTTTTTTCTGACGCTACACCCGTCGCTTTTTTTTCTATTTCTTTATTAATTTTATTTATTAATTCCATTCCTATTTTTTTACGAAAATGAACCATCATTGACGCATTAAATGCTTCTTTGCTACTATAGCTTTCCATTCCTATAAAGTACTGTAAATAAGGGTTCTCTTTTATTTGTTCTACTGTTTCTCTGTCACTTTTTCCTGAAATTTCTTTGATAATTAATGCTCCTAATGCCATTCTAAATGACTTGGCTGGGGCTCCTTTTTTTTTCTGTGAAGTTTTTTGCATATTCTTCCTCATATTCTTCCCAGGGAATCATTTTTGACATTTCTATCCAACGATTTTCTTCGTCTAACTGCCCGCCGAACAGATTTTTCAAGTTTTCTGGTGTTTCAATTGAGTACTGTTGCTTTCGGTACATCTGCTTTCTCTCTTCTTAATGCAATGGTTTTGAGGCATTCTACCCTATTTTCGTGCATTCTAGCGGTTCTTAATTCGCCTACTATTTTTCTCCGTAAAGGTTTCAGCTTTTTTCAGCAAGCCCGAAGTAAGCATCCAAAATCACATAGCTTCCCGCCTCTGCGTAGGTAGTGCAAAGCTCCCCCATTTTCGTGACTAGAGTAGTCTTCTCTTTTTTGCTGCCTTTTTTCCCTTCCTTTGCCGTTGCTTTGGACTTGATGCCATCGTCTAGCCGCAACACTAAGGGCAAGGCAAAGCAGGCTTTTCCTGCTCCCACCAAAACACTCAAGGCATTGAAGTAATGCCCCCTTATCCATTCTGGCTTCGCCACATTTCCGGATTCTTGGTGTAGTCGTTTTACCCCTGGCATCTTGCGCCCTTCTTTCCCCACTTTGATTCCATCCCCCACATACACTCGTTTTTCCTTGATTCGATATAGATTTTCATGCTGACTTACCCACTTCGACCATCCCAAGGTCAGTCCTTTGACGTTAAATGCCTTGGATTCAAACCAATGTAGTGCCTGATGGTAGTAGCTCTCTGTTAACCCTAAGGCATTGACATAGCTTGTTATTGCGCTCGGTTGGCTGTTGAGCACTACGGGTGTGACCTTTAGTTGATGAAGGAAAAGAAAAGTGTTAACATGGGATGAAAAGTGACAAAGAGGAAACAATGATGACAGCAAAACTAATTAATGTAGAGGGTTCAAAGATAAAAATAGAACTAACATTAGAACTCAGTCGTTCAATGTTGGATACAGAAATAAATATTCAAAAAGGCTTAAACGAAGTAGGTTGCATCGCCAGCAAAGAAGCCTTGAAATATTTAGATACAGATGGTTCACCCTTAAAAATCGGTGAAGAAATCTGGAAGAGTAAGGGAGAGCAACCGAAAGAATATCAAACACCTTATGGTGAGGTTATAGTGAATCGTCATGTATATCAGCGTTCACCTTTGAGGAAAAACGTATTGCCCCTTAGAAAGAGAAGCAAGGATAATCATAACATCAACGCCATTATTGGCAAAACAGGTATCCTCAAAAATGTCAGGGATGGCAGGCAAAGAGGTGAAAAATGATTTATTAGAAAATCATGGTAGAAAAGTAGCGCTATCCTATATCCAAAGATTGAGTGAAGCAGTAGGAAGTGTGGTACAGGCAAAAGAAGAAGCGTGGAGTTATGCCCCGCCCAAGGAGGATAGCCAAATTGCAACAGTGGGAATAGGATTAGATGGAACCTGTATGCTGATGTGTGAGGATGGCTACCGTGAAGCAATGGTGGGAACCGTTTCCCTATACGATAGTGAAGGCGAACGTCAACCTACAATCTATCTAGGTGCGGCACCAGAGTATGGAAAAAAGAGTTTTCTAGAAAGATTAGAAAGAGAAATTGAGCGAGCGAAAAACCGTTATCCAGAGGCAACATTGGTCGGGATAGCAGACGGGGCAGAATCAAATTGGAAGTTTTTAGAAAAGCAAACGGAAGAACAGATATTAGATTTCTATCATGCCTCTGGTTACTTAGGTGCCTTGGCAGAAGCGTTGCATCCGAATACCGTGTCAAAACAAAAAGAATGGTTGACTGAAAATTGTCGAGAACTCAAGCATGAAAAAGGAAAAGCAGGAGAACTGCTAAATCTGATGAAAGAAGTCAAAGAAGAAAAAAGTCATTCTAAGAATCTTACCGAGAAACTACAAGCGGCGATTACTTATTACGAGAATCATCAGCATCAAATGGATTATGCTGAATACATAGAGAAAAAGTATCCGATTGGTTCAGGTGTTACGGAAGCAGCTTGTAAGACGTTGGTCAAACAACGATTATGTTGTTCAGGGATGCGATGGAAGGAAAAAGGAGCAGGAATTATTTTGAGCCTACGAGCTTTGGTATTGACCAAGGAACGATGGAGTCAATTTTGGGCAAAACTTGATCAATATGGGTTCCCTGTAGAACCCTGATTACAACAGCTTTTATCAACTAAAGGTCGCACCCAGCACTACTCCCCAGGCTAATAGGATAAACCATTGGTACGTTGCTTCTCGGCTAAAGGCGGGACGGAGATTCTCTAGGATTTGCTCTAGTCGCTGACATAGTTGCATAATTGATAGATAGCACTGGCTATCGATTTTCTATATCAGCCAGTTTCGGACATAACGGCACTCTTGGGTATCGCATGTCCGATTTTCTTTTCTCACTTACCCTGCTCGAGAACTTCCCACTGTCCAGTTAGATGACTGCTTCTTTTTTACACTATATTTCTCTCTTTTTGTCTGTATTTTTTGTAACAAATAAGATGCGATTACCCTGGCTAGACGATGGCATTAAGTCCAAACCCACCCCAAAGGAAGGGAAAAAAGGCACAAAAAAAGAGAAGACTACTCTGGTCACCAAAATGGCGGACCTTTGCGTTACCTACGCGGAGGCAGGGAGCTATATAATTTTGGATGCTTATTTCGCTTGCAAACCAGTGCTCAAAAGTTTTCGCCAGAACGCCTTGCATCTAATCACAAGTCACAAGGGGTGTGACCTTTAGTTGATGAAGGAAAAGAAAAGTGTTAACATGAGATGAAAAGTGGGTACTGGTATCGTGTGATCAAAGCTAGAAAAAGTTATGGTGTAAGAGTTTGAGAAAATAGAAAATAACTTACGACTGGACATATTCCCGTTTTTGTTATACTATTATTATTGTCATTATATTAAAGAAAGGGAAAACAGGAAGCAATGTCAACATTGAATAAAAGCTCAATTGACCTCCTAAGTGATATTGGCTTACCCCAAGAGAAAGAGGAAGCCTTATTTCAGAAAAACTGCCCTCATTGCTATAGTGAAAAAGTAAAAATACATTCTCATTACCAAACGAAAGGTAACGGGGAACGTAAAATGTTCATCTGTCAAGAATGTGGTTCTTGTTTTGCTGAGACTTATGGTAGCGTAATCGCTGGCTTAGAAACCCCATTAAGTGAAATTGTAAAAGTATTAAAAGCCAGAATGGAAGGAATAGGATTAAATGCAGCAGCCCGAGTATTCGGCTACGCGAAAACAACAATATTGAATTGGGAAAAGAAATTATCAGGATTACAAGAGACATTATTTTTATACGCCTTAGTGAATGAATTTGTTAAATTAGTAATAGAAGGGGATGAACTATACACAAAAGTTGGAAAAAATAAAGAAGCAAGTGCCTCTGAGGGGTGGACAATCGTGCTCATGGACAGGGCTAGCCGCTTTATTTGGCATTTAAAATGTGGTCGAAAAGAGCAGAAATTATTTCTAGAAGCAATGATGACGGTAGCGGAATTATTTGAAAGGAGTGCAGAATCTCTCCAGTTATTTACAGATGGAGAAAAGCGATATAGTCAACTGCTATTTAATATTTGTCACGAAGTATTAAGGACTGGAAAGCGAGGTCGTCCCACCAAAGTATTACCGAAGGGTATGGTGATAAGATTAAAAAATAAGAGTAGTAAACGTCGAGATTCTGAGGGTAAACTAGAGAAAGTAGAAACTCCGAAACCAGAACATCCAGAGACAACAGAAAAACCAGAAGACAAGGATGTTCATGCCAACCACGTTGAGGCATTTAATAGTTCTCTACGACGCTATTTAGCCGCCTTTCGTCGTCGAACAAATACTTATGCTAAATCTGTTGTGGGATTACAGCGAGTGCTAGATATTTTCTGGATGGTTCATAACTTTGTTCGCAGCCATTTTACTACTAGAGAAGTTCCTGCTGTAGCTCTCGGTATAATTGAAAAAGGGTTAACTTGGGAGGACTTACTCCAAATTCGCCTGATTTGTTGAACCTCTTGTATTGCAACGTTTATAGCTTCTAGCTAGACGATACCAGTGCCGTAACGCACGCTACAGCTATAAATAGTCAACCTTAATGGGCTTATCGGTTTCGGTATAATCGTTTAGTGTTGGCTAAATCCTTTGGGTTTCGTGTCTCAATTCAATCTACGCGACCAGCGATCTAAAAAAGTCTTGTGGTGTAATTATTTTGAGAATTGAAGTGCGATCGCGTTTTGGGGAAGTGTAGTCAGAATGCGATCGCGTTTTTGGAAAAATAGTTTTACGAAACTGGATAAACTTAGAGCAGGTTTTCGTTGCGATCGCAGAAATTCAGGAAAATAAAAGTTTCATAATCATGCCAGAAATTTTTAGACTTGAAGGATATGTTTTCTTCTTCTACGCCAATGAAGGCAACGAACCCATGCACGTTCACGTTCGACGAGGTGGGGGATATGCTAAATTTTGGATAGAACCGCTAGAATTAGATTACGCCAAAGGTCTAAAAACCAAAGAAATTGTTCGGGCTGAAATTCTCATCACAGAAAATCTAGAAACAATACGGAGGAAATGGAATAATGTATTTAGTACATGAAAAGACAATCAAAGCCCAAAAAGCTTGGGTTGAAAATGAATGGATTTGTATTCGTTTGGATGATGATAGAGAAATTCGTTTTCCTGCCGCTAAAAATAGACGATTAGCCAAAGCAACGCCTGAACAATTAGCGAATGTTGAACTAATTTGTAATGGAACAGGACTGCACTGGGAAGAATTAGATGAAGATTTATCGGTAATGGGAATTTTGGAGGGAAGGCTAGGAATTTGAATATTTAAACACTATCTATTGCGATCGCAATTCGGCTTCTTTAGACCTCTCTATCATACCTTGCAGGTTAGTGAGATTGATCTTCTTCAGGATCTTCATCGCCAGTGTCAGGTTGGGTTTCGCATCTTAAACCCAACCCAACCTAAGCGATCAGTGATCACACTAAGTTGCCGCCGAGATATACTAAACACGGTCACAGGTTGCGAATTCTAAAAATAAGAGATAATATAATAAAAATAGAAAAATTAGTCAAGAGGCTGAGAAATGATTAAGTTAGAATTTACAGAAGAAGACAAAAGACTGTTGTCTTACGGTCGGTTTAATCACCCGCATCCTAGAGTGCAGCTAAAGATGGAAGTTTTATGGCTAAAAAGTCAGGGATTGTCTCATCAAAAAATTGCTCAATTCGCAGGAGTTTCAGTAAATACGGTGACAAGCTATATCCGTGATTATCAAGAGGGCGGGATAGAAAAACTAAAAGAAATAAAATTTAATCGCCCGAAAAGCGAGTTAACAGAGCATCAAGGGACAATTGAGGCATATTTTGAGTCAAATCCACCAGCAACAATAAATGAAGCAGTAAAAAGAATAGAAGAATTAACAGGAATAAAAAGAAGTCCGACGCAAGTCAGAAAATTTTTAAAGTCAATAGGAATGAGGTGTCTAAAGGTGGGAACAATTCCATCAAAAGCAGATGTAGAAGCTCAGGATAGCTATAGAGAAAAAGAGCTAGAACCAAGGCTAGAAGAGGCAAAAGCAGGAAAAAGGGCAGTTTTCTTTGTAGATGCCTCTCATTTTGTAATGGGAGCATTTGTAAATTTTATATGGTGCTTCAAGAGGATTTTTATTAAGTCACCATCAGGGAGAAAACGTTTTAATGTGTTAGGAGCATTAAATGCAATTACCCATGAAGTAATTATGGTAACGAACAGTTCTTATATTACGGGAACTCAGGTTTGTGAACTCCTAGAAAAGATAGCAGAATTAGGACTATTAATACCGATTACGTTGGTATTAGACAATGCTCGTTATCAAAAATGCCGAATTGTGCAGGAGTTGGCAGAATCATTAGGAATAGAGTTACTGTACTTACCTCCTTATTCTCCTAACTTGAATTTAATTGAAAGACTGTGGAAGTTTGTGAAGAAGAAGTGTTTATACGCAAAATATTATGAAGATTTTACGCAGTTTTCTGCAGCAATTTCAGGATGTCTTGAGGATGCTAACGTAAAATATAAGGAGGAGCTTGATTCTCTGCTCACCTTACGATTTCAACGCTTTGATAAATCTCAGATTATGAACGTTTGAAGTATAGACGCGGTCAACTGGAGCGTTGAGTTAGGCGAGTTTCGATGGGTGCGACCTTCATATGATACCTTCTCGACTCTGGAAAATTCTTGCCTAGCAAAGCTTTCATCGAATCCACTCAAAAATCATGTTGTGAATTAGCAACAACCAGAATCCTTACGCAGCAATAGTTTATCAATCAGAGGTCGCACCCGTTTCGATTCAATGTCAATTAATTACGACAGTTCAAAGTATGGGTTATATTCGACGATGGATTTAAGAGAAAAGCTCCCCGCAGAATAATTTGACCTGTAGTAGGATCCAAACTAACAGATGTAAATCTGGTACTCACTTGACCATCTTGAGCACGAAAAATAAGATTGCCATCTTCAATTGCCCAAGAAAATTCGTTTGGATTAGAGTAGCCCGTTACTCGACCAGTTGGAGTTAGTTTTATAGCGTTCGCAATGACTGAGCCGTCGGTGCGCCCGAACCTCCATGTACATGTAGTGGCAATATCGTAGACATTACCTGCATTGGCAGGTAATGGTACGCCACTTAAAAAAGCGGACGTTAACACAATTAAGAAACCTAACTGCTTTTTCATAAGCATAACCTCGTAGTCGACATTCGCAAAAAGTAAGGCATTTGTACGGACTTAAACGCTTAACTGTGAATTGTAAGCGAATCCTCCATACATTAACAGCAATTCCAAATTCAGAACGTAGTCCAAGATACAAAAGTCTTGAAGTGCTTACGGTCAAGGGGTTTTGTATCAATATGTGGAATCAGCGTAATGCTCTATTTGGTGATTGATCAAGTTTGTTTGCAGGTTGCTGACTCTCTAAGAGACCGAGATTCGAGGAGGGAATGCAAAAAAACTCAGAGATTAGGTTAATATCTCTTAATATCCATAAAAACAAGATCGTGTCTGTATTCTATGTTGCCGTTTGAATTTGGAATTGCTGTAATTCCTGCCAGCCTGACTCTTGATTGGTTACTTGCAAAACCTTATTCGCTGGACGTAAAGCTATGTCCAACTTGGCTTTGCTGACGTCTATGCCAACCCATTGGCTTGCTACTTGAGTTTCCATGCTTTTACCCCTTTACTTTGAGTTTTTATCTTCATCACTCGACCTTGTTCACTACGGGTTCGAGACCCTCTCGATTTTTCGAGTTTTTGAAGGATTGATGAGTGGCGACCTAGACTAAATCTCGGCTTTTATAACCAAGGGGGAATCGGTCTACCACTCTTCCTTTAAGATACAAGGGGGCTACATAAGGTTAAAACGAAAATCAAAAACTTATGTGTACACAGTAGCCAAAGTTGGGGGGCTAGGGGGGCTAAACTAAAAAACGAAAATTATCACCGTGCAAGGTATAAATTAAAATCTTTGAAACTAAGACAAGCAGTAAAAGATTGTCTTTTTTGCGCCTTTAATGATTTTAGATTTAATGTTATAGTTTGAGCGGTCATCCTTTAAGCTCTCTGATTGCATAAGCACCTCTATGGCAACCACCACTTCAACCCAACGACGCTCAATTTGGCAACTAGCCTGGGAAAGTTTACAAACTGGCGGCCCTTCCATGTGTCAATTTGCTGTCACCAGTGCTTGTAATGCCCGTTGTGGTTTCTGTAATTTTGCAGTGGATAAAATGCCCAAGGAACAACAGCGTTTTGTCACCTTAGAGCAAGCAAAAGAAGCTGCCGAAATTCTTTATAAAAATGGCATTTATTTTATGATTTATGTCGGGGGAGAACCGTTATTGCATCCCCAAATTGATGAAATGATTCGTCATTCCGCGAGTATTGGTATGGCTCCGATGATTGTTACTAATGCGGGTTTATTAACTGTCGATCGCGTCAGAAAATTGGCCAAAGCGGGGGTGGTCAGTGTAATTATTTCCATTGATGCGGCAGAAGTGGGAAAACATGAAGATAATCGCGGTTTGAAAGGAGTCTGTGATCGCATTCGTCAGGCCAATCAAGAATTCAAAAAATATAATATTGGTACAACGGCTTCCGTTACCATGAGTCGCTTAGTGGATGATTATCAGGCCTTACCTGATTTCTTAAAGTCTTTAGGCTTTGATAGCGTTACTTTTTCCTATCCTTTAACCACCTTGGCTTCTTCCTATTTGGGTTATGCCGAATCAAATTTAGTGAATTATACCCCTGAAGAATTAGACCAACGTTTTGAAGCAGTCAAGACATTGAAAAAAGATTTTCATGTGGTCAATCCGACATCCTCCATTGAAGATATGCAGCGTCATTTAAAGGGTGAACCAGAGAAATTTGGCTGTTTAGGGGGCTGGAAATTTTTCTATTTGGATTGGGAATTAAATTTATTTCGCTGTCACAATTGGGCAAAACCTTTGTGCCATGTAAGTGAATTTGACGGTTCCCAACGGGTGCGGGATAATTGTACAGCTTGTATGATGGATTGTTACCGCGATTCCAGTGTGATGCAACATATTGCAGTTTCCGTCAGTGATGGTTTTAAATCCTTACAAGCAGGGAAAATAAATCAGGCTTTTCAGTATTGGTTTAATGAAAAAAACTGGCTTTCTTTACAATCAGTGATTGAAGAAGCAAAATGGCTGCCTCGTCTCTAAAATGACTTGGTTTTGACTTATTTTGACTATATCTTGCTAAACAAAAAAATCAGGAGGATCATTCCCCCTGAAGACAACTTTTAAAGCGTTGGATCTGTCCTTAACCGAATTGTTCTTCGACTTCCAAATCAAATAACATCTTTAATGATTGCAAACATTGCTTGCGAGCTTCAATGTCCTGTTGGGCGCGAAGTTGTACCATCGGCTCATGGAGGATTTTGTTAACAATGCCCCTGGTCAATGCCTCAATCACTTCTTGGTGTTTTTCTGCAAATTCTGTGCCGAGGCGCGAAAGGGCTTTTTCGAGTTCCTGTTCCCGAATGTCCTCTACCTTATTCCGCAAAGAACTAATGGTTGGAACGGTATCCAGCGATCGCCACCAGAGTTCAAAGGCTTCTACTTCTTCTTCTAATAATCCCTCTGCTTCCTGGGCCATTTTGCGACGGCTGGCCTGATTTTGCGCCACCACTGCTTTCAGGTCATCCACATTGTAGGCCACAATATTTTCCAGGCCGTGAACATCAGAATCCACATTACGGGGAACTGAAATATCCACTAACATGACCGATTGACTAACACAAGTAACTAAGTTAGTTCTATTGAGGATCGGCTCGGTGGCTCCTGTGCTGGTAAAAACAATGTCAGAGCATCCGACCACGTTTAACATCTCCGTCAGGGCCAATAATTTGAGATTGGCCTGAGGAAATTGGGCTGCCAACTCTTCAGAACGACGATTAGAACGATTAACAATGGTGATATCTGTTGCTCCTTTCGCCAAGAGGTGTTTTACCAACAGACAGGACATTTTCCCCGCACCAATAATGGCAACTCTTTGAGCCGTTAAATCGACTTTGGTATGCACTAACTCAACGGCGGCAGAACTGATGGAAACGGCTCCTGTGCCAATGCTAGTTTCTGTGCGAACTCGTCGTCCGGCGGTAATGGCCTGTTTAAAGAGCCGATCTAAAAGACGACCGACGGCCTGATATTTCTGGCCAAGTTTATGGGTATTGCGAACCTGGGCCAAGATCTGTCCTTCTCCCAGCACTAAACTTTCCAATCCTGCCGAAACTCTGAGCAGATGGCGAACTGCATCCTGATGCAAGAGGGTAAATAAATAACGACGCAGTTGGGTCAGGGGAATATGGCCAATCTCTGACAAGAATTGAGTAATCTCAATCACCCCTTTTTCTGTTTCCGTCACTACTGCATAAATTTCTAGACGGTTACAGGTGCTAATAATGGCAACCTCTTGAATGTGGGGATAGCCGCGCAGATGGGTGAGGGCTTCTTGGAGTTTGGCTTCTTGAATACTGAGCTTTTCACGAATTTCTACGGGGGCTGTTTTATGGCTCAGTCCCACAACGGCAATATTCATGGGTTCTCCTAAAGGATTCTTATCGTCGGGATATAACGATAGGGTAAAAAAATTTTCTCTAATCTTTGCAATTTAGTCTGAATTGGGCTTGAGGACAAGAGCATTGCCCCCTAATCTATATGAAATTTTGTTAAGTAGTCTGAATCGGTTAACGAGGCACACAGAAAACGGGGTTAACCGAAGTTAAACAGCGTCAACTGCTTTTATTCGCTCTCTGATTGACCAATGGAGGCTTACGCTTCAGCAAAAATAAATTCAGAACGATTTTGCGTCGTTTCAGCGATTCACCAAATTGTCAAGAATTGTAAAGTCCTCTTGGTGTAAGGTTTTCAGAGCCATCAAGTTTTGAATTTGGAATTGCTGCTTACGCTTCCTTAGTTCTAGGGTCTGGGACTTGCCTTTGTCCGTTTTCGCCTCGAATAATTGACTCTGCAAGGGAGCCAAGCTATTCAGAAACTTCCGAGTCCGTTCTAACAATATTTCTTTAACCCGCTTATGGTCAAGGAAACGAGGGATTTCAACATCCCCCAGTCTTGCTAGAATGTTGTCAGCAGCGTTGATGTCAGAGTGTAATACGACCCCATCATGTCCGATAAACCGCTCCCCCGAACGAGTCCCTGTGAGAGTCCCGAACCGAGAATCGAGTTGTGACGTATAGGCACTGTTAACAGCAACAATCGCGCAACCTACGCGAGTTGAAACCTGATTAAGAGCATCAGCGACCTGACTTTTCCCGTTAAGTCCAAAATCCAGCAATGCAAACTTCTAGAGGCTTTATCTGGCAAGGGTTTGAGTAATGATTCTCTTGACAGGAAAAAAATATTCTGAAGCCATCATCCCGCTTATCGTTCAAATTTCAAAAACAAAGGATGAAGGGAGTATGAGACTGTAAAATGGAGAAAATCTTAAAGGGCAGGTCAAAAAATGTTGGAATGGTGGACAAAAAACTTTGCCAGTTGTGAATTGGGAGACGAGAGGCTAAACAATCGTGCCTTCTCGATTGGGAAAAAGTTAAGTGAGGGGTTTGGAAAAGCCTTATCAGAAGTGTTTAAGGGAGGAAACGAGTTAAAGAGGGCCTATGAATTTTTGGGAATCCGAAAACAGACTTTGTCAAGATAATAGAGCCGCACTGTGAAATGACAACTGCCGCCGTAGAAGAATATAAGATAATGCTATCAGTCGGAGATACGACCTTCTTAGATTATCGCAATATCAAGGAAAAAAGGGAAGGGTATGGGCCGACTGGAAAAGGAGGGAATGGATTAATACTGCATAGTGCTTTAGCAATTGAGCCAGAAAAAGGACAAGTATTAGGTTTATTATGGCAAAAACTGTGGAATAGGGAGGTAAAAGAAAAGCCCCCAACAGATGAAACGGCGAAGCAGAAAAAAGAAAGACAGAAAGAACAAAGAAAAGCAGCTCGTCAAAGACCATTTGAGGAAAAAGAATCCTACAAATGGGTAGAGGCTCTAAACACCTGTGAGAAACAGGTAGAAAGTTCAACGAGGGTAATTCATGTATTTGACAGAGAAGGAGATGTTTCAGAAGTCTTTGACTCAGTGCGTCAACTCAAGCATACAGGAGTGCTGGTCAGAGCGTCTCATAATCGTAGTTTAGACAAAAATAGTGAACGACTTTGGCAACATTTGGAATCAGAACCGATTCGTTTTCATCAAGAAATCGAGATTCCGAGTACAGGAAAAAGAAAAGCACGGAAGGTTAAGCTTGCCGTCCGATTTTGCTCAGTTAATCTACGAACTCCCTATCGTTTTGATAATCGTGACCCGTTGAATGTCTATGCTGTTTATGCGACAGAAATCGATTGTCCCGAAGGCGAAACTCCTTTATCTTGGATGCTTCTGACTACAGAAGTTGTTGAGACTATTGAGATGGCTGTCACTATTCTTCGTTGGTACACCTACCGATGGCGGGTTGAAGAATTTCATAAAGTCCTTAAGTCTGGTTGTCAGAGTGAGCGTTATCGACTTGCCTCTGATGGAATGAAAACTCTTTTGGGTTTTTTAAGTGTCATTGCTGTTGAACTTTTACACGTTACTTATCTTCATCGTACCCAGCCCGATGCTCTCGCGATTGAAATTCTTAATCCTCTTCAACTTCAGGTGTTAAAAGCAGCCGCCTCTCAAAAACTTCCCCCTATTTTGACTGTTGCTTGGGCTGTCGAGTCTGTTGCTTTTCTTGGTGGTTATCTTGAACATCGTCGTAAAACTCCTCTCGGTATCCAAGTCCTTTGGCGCGGTTGGTTGAAGTTGCATGACCTTTGCCAAGGCTGGCAGCTTGCAATCCGCACTTAACGGGAAAAGTCAGCATCAGCGACCACGTCTTTACACCAAGAAGAAACGTTTCTTTTTATGCGTTTTGTTCTTGGTTTTTTGTTGCGAATTTGCTCTGTTAAATGGGTACATCCCGGATAAAGTAGTACATAGAATCTGGGGTAAAATGGAAAAAAACTGATGAGCGAAAAAAGTATGTTACCGATTCCCCCAGAAGAAAAAGCACTGTTAAAACAGCATCTCACCGAATCAGCCCGTATCCTGCGCAAATATACGGAACCAGAGAAACAGAAGGACTTTGGAAGCATCGAAGTAGAAGTCAGAACCCAGATGTTAGAAATTGTGGGGCCAACAATGGGGGAGTTTTTTTTTCAGAAGGGGGAAAAAAACGGTCTGGAAACAAGCGAAAAATCAAAACCCTAGTCGGAGAAGTGGAAATAAGCCAAAAACAAGCCAGAAAACTAAAGGTGTCGCCAAAAATCGTCTTAAGTCCAGGTTTAGAGAAATGCTGTCTAAGAGCCAGTGCGAAAACATCCTACCAACAAGCAGAAGAAGATATAGAGGAGTTGATGGGGATAAAAGTAGGACATAGCAGTTTACATCGCTTGGTAGAACGGACAGAACTGCCCTTAGCTCAAGCTCAGTCAGAGAGTGCGGGGGTCAGTATAGATGGGGGAAAGATTTGTCTGCGGGGCGAGGAGAAGGAAGGGGGACAGTGGCGAGATTATAAACTGGTGAGTCTTCATGGCAATGTCTGTGAAGCCTTTTTCCAAGACCCAGAGGGCTTAAAGAATTGGAGCAATGTTCAACCTTTGTCCCCAATAGTGACCTTTTTGGGAGATGGTCATCCCGCAATCTGGAATGCGGTAGAGAGTTTCGCCACTCAATCGTGGCTGATACGACGAGAGGTGTTGGATTGGTATCATCTCAAGGAGAATCTGTTCAAAGTGGGTGGCTCTCTCAAACGGCTAGAAGCAGTGGAGCATTTACTGTGGCGGGGTTTTGTGAACAAGGCAATAGATGCGTTTGATGGAGTCAAAAGCAAGAGGGCAAAGAATTTTCAAGCCTATTTGACGAAGCATTATCAGCGTATCCCTGATTACCAATACTATCAACAGCTTGGTATTGTGATTGGTTCTGGTGATGTGGAGTCTAAGATTAAACAGGTGGGAGCTAGGGTTAAATTGTCGGGAGCACGTTGGCATCTTCATAATGTTTCTCGTATTCTTCGGCTACGATGTGCTTATCTCAATCACTCTCCTCTTTTGAGTGTCAATGTATTATCTTAAGTGGGATGCACCCCTGTTAAATCTTCAAAAGCTACCTTAATCGCATTTTGCATAAGTTGATGGGTAGCGGTAAACACAAGGGTTTTAATTTGTCCCTTGAAACGGGATTCTCGTTTATCCCATTTCTGTTTACCCAAGTTATTGCGATTAATTCTATCTGCTTTGGCAGTATCACCTTTTTGGATAGCTTTATTAGCGACAGATTTTAGCTTGTTCCACTTAACCTGTTTAGCTGTACGATAGTCGGTTTCTTTTGTTTGTAAAGAACCAAAATCATTACCAATAAATCTAGCACCGTCATTAGAAGATGTGGCATAAACTTCTGTGTAGCCTCTATCACAACCAATGGTTAAACCGTCTATTTTAGGTTCTGCTTTTTGAATATCAGTTGTGTAATGGATTTCCCATCTATCAGCACGTTTAATCAAGCGCAACTGACAGGTAACTTCGTGAGGTAAGGTGGTCAGAACTTTTATGGTTTTTCCTTTTTCGAGTCCACCAAAACGAAGCCAAACGACTCCATTCTTGTCAGTCTGTGTATCAAAGGCTCTGAGGATAATTTGATTGTTAACCCTTGTATGACCACGATGCCAATATTTACGAACAAGAGAGCATAACTTAGGGTGATTAAGCCAATCACGACTTTCTAAGGTTAATTGTAATGTGTGCGACCTCTAATTAATAAAGGACGGTGTAATCAGGGTTGGGTTCTACAGGGAATCCATACTGATCAAGTTTTGCCCAAAATTGACTCCATCTTTCCTTCGTCAATACCAAAGCTCGTAGGCTCAAAATAATTCTTGCTGTAAAATTTTCGTTGATTACATCTGACGCGAGCTCGAAAGCCCTATCGTACCGTTTCACAGGATAATCTATCAACGAATTATTTACAGGTCCTATTTTCTTGACTTTCTAGACATTCCTATTTTCTTGACTTTCTAGACGTTGTTGAATAGATTGGAGAGCTAAATCATTCTTATCTTCAATCCAGTTGCCGATGATGATTAATTGAGAGGGAGAAACCTTTAATTTTTTGTGTCCTCCTTGGGGCTTGGGATTTATACTCTAAACGGCTAAGAAATTGACTTCTTGGAAAAAGGGCTAAAACCATCATCTGATAAAGATTTTAGGCATTTTCAAAAAGTTAAGCTCCAACCCGTTCAGAGTATAAGTCTCCTGTTTCACGCCATTGCTTCAATAGTTTTTGGACAAAGCTTTTAGCCACATTAAAGCATTTAGCGAGTTTTTCCTGAGAAATGTTCTCATTCTCATAGGTTTGAACTATCTTGTGTCTAAAGTCGAGGGAATAGGCTCTCATTTTCAAGTTTTAGCTAAATTATTAATTTCATTTCTTTTACACCTCATTTTAATGAAAAATGCTATAACAGAATCTCAAAATGCGGCTCTCCCCTTGTCTGTGTGTAATGTTATGTTACGAGTTAAAGCAAGCTAACAATTTAAGCCGTAGATGCTCAAAATTAGCAAATCCATAACTTTTCCTTTTTATTAATTTAATTTTTGTATTCATCCCTTCCGTTAATCCATTAGTTGTATGGTTTTCAAAATAATTGCATATACCTGTCAAATGAGTTTTCAGCATACCCACACTTTTTTTATAGAGTAGGCTCGCTGTTCTCATCCATTTTTCAAATTTTCTCCTTGCACCATTTGTCGTTCTTGAATGCTCATAAATATCTCTAATCTCTTCCTTCATTTCATACGCTATTCCTAAACAAGGATACATTTTCAATATCTCTTCTAACTCTTCTCTTTTTTCTTCTTTTAACTCTTCTTTATTTTTCCATAATAGGTATGTTAAACCCTTTTTATGGATATTCATTTTCTTTCTCAATTTATTCAATTCTTCATTTATATTTTTCATTACATGAAATCTATCATAGACGATTTTAGCATTTACAAATAACTCCTTTATTGCTGACGTAAATCCCTCCCACATATCCACACTTACTTCCTTTACATTCTCTCTAACCCTTGCTGGCTGCACTTTTAGGGCTTCTATTATCTCTTCTTTTTTGTGTCCTTTTATTACTTCTAACAATTCCTTTTTATTTATATCTATCACTGTTGTAATAAAGTCTTTTTTTCCTTTTCTATTACTAAATTCGTCTAAACTTATCTTTTCTGGTAATTCCCATTCCTTCTTTTCTGCCTGCTTTGCATACTCTTCAAATATTGATTCCAATGTTCCCCAACTTATTTCTTCTTCTTGCCTTACCTCTTCTACATTTTTCTTTTTTACTTGCTCATAAATCTTTTCTTCATAACGAATTGTATAATGTTTTCTTAGCCGCATAAAGTCCAGTCTTTCTGTTATGTATTTCTGACATTTTTCACAATGGAACTGGCGGCGGGGCACTTCCAGATATACTTTCTTTCCCAATAGGGATAAATCCCGAACCAAATTATATTCTATTTGATTTATATCTTCCAATTCTTTATGACAATTTGGACATTCCATTACTTCGTTTTTCATTTTTAATTTTAAGAACAAAGCACCATCTATTTCTCGATAGTTTACGACTGTTACCTTTGGCAAACCTAGTAGCTCATCCAAGTTTATCCACATACTCCACCTCCTACTGTGATATTACTATTATACACTTTCCACACAGTTGGGGGAAGAGCCAAAATGCTTTCAAGGAACAAATCGCAACTCAATTCGTCAGTATTTTTCAACGATTACTGCAAGATGTTCCATCCTCTCCAGAAATTTTTCGTCAAACTTCTTCACTGATGTTGAATAAATTATCTGAGTGTGCCTTAAACAGTCCTCAATATTAACCTTGGTGACTTGTCAACTATTTTATCTAATCTCAATTTATGGCTCCCAAAATCCAAAGAATTAGCCTAGGGCTTTTAAGTTCTATTTTATTACCGACGAATTTAGTGTTAGCTCAACAGCAATTCCCTGAACCTTTTGCCTACCCGACCAAAGGGCAAACCCCAGAACAACAACAACAGGATCATTTTGCTTGCTATAGTTGGGCAAAACAACAAACAGGGGTTGATCCTTCCCAATTGTCCACTGCTACCACTACTCAATCTTCCCAACAAGGTCAAGTGGTACAAGGAGCCGCAAAAGGTTCTCTCCTCGGTGTCGTTGGTGGGGCGATCGGCGGAAATGTGGGAGAAGGCGCAGCGATCGGTGCAGGCGTGGGAGCTTTAGCTGGATTATTTCGGAAGCGGGAAGAACAACAGCAACAGGCTCAAGTTCAAGCCCAGACAACTAAAGCAGAACAACAACAATTGCAAACCTACTATAGTGCATGGACAGCTTGTATGCAGGGACGCGGTTATACCGTTAATTAATCATTATGGAAGCTCTAAAACACGAACTCAAGAAAATTGGCTCTCTTAGTCTTTTTTTCTTTATTGGCTATGGGTATATTCTCATTCTGATGAAGCTTTTTCTGAAGGAGTTTTCGGTTGATGTCAGTATTTTTGCCAAGGTTGTGATTTATGCCTTTGCGGTTTTTGCAGGGCGAACGCATCTTATTTTTGAAAGGTAGGCTGGATAAGGGTTTCCGAGATCATGATTGATTTTTTATGAAACGCTGAAAGTTTTACCAGATAAGGAGTCTAGAATTTAGATGCGTTTGCCATGGCGGTTTTTGTGTTGAGCTTGATTGAAAATCTTTTCCATGCTTATCACGAAGCGAAAGCCTTAGCTCCTGCCCTGACTTTATTCTTAGAAACACGCAGTTTTGATCGTTTCTTAGCCATTCTTCTCTGTGTTCCAACGGTATTTTTAATCCATAATATTTTCCATGAACTTGACTACTATTTAGGCAAAGGTAATCTCAGTAAATTTTTCTTTAAACCACCGCAATCAATTGAATAAATAAGCTTTATGAGTGTCATAAATTGTGCTAACATTTTCTAAGTTTTATTCAGTTGTACGAAATCCAAACAATCTACCAATAATGATGCTTAACATTTTTCAGAAAACTGCCCTAATCTCTGTTGCCACTGCGATCGCTGTTCCCTTGTTTGGAGTTCATCCTGCTTTGTCTGAGCTTCCCAGCATTAATGACGGAATTATGTGTGTTGCCAAGGGAAAATCGGAGAAAGGAGGCAAGATCTATCTCTATACTTCTTTGATCGACAATTCATCAGTTAAACAGAAACAACCGGTGACCGTCACCATTAATGAATCCATGATTGATGTTATCGAAGGGGAAGTAATGGTTATTAATAAGAAACAGCAAACTGTGACAATTGACGCATTTGGTGCGGCTATGCCTCCAGAAATGCAACCCGTTGGAGTGGCGACCACAACCTATCAGGGAGACTATACTTTTACTGGTAAAACACAAGCAGGTACGCCCGTCAGTTTTACTTTAGAAAAGAATTATCGTATTTTTAAAATCAAGCATGACAATCAAAGCTTTACTGGCTCCTGCCATTAAATAGACTGATTAAGTCATGGGGACAGCCACAAGGTATCGTCCCCACAATTTAGGACAATTAAGCTTGAATGAACATTAAAAACCGCATACGTTTTTCTCTGAATTTCTTTAGTGGTTATCTCTGCCACTTTACCACGATTACTCAATTCGATTTAATGTTACCAAATCCTATGATCAATCTAAGCCAAAAAATATTACTAACATTAGGATTTGGATTACTTGCTCTTTTTCCCTCTTTTCCTATTTCAGCCGCAGAAAAAATCAAATTTTCAATTTTTCCACTGGGAGATTTTGCTCTTTCTGTTAAGAGCTTAGAAACTTTTGCCGAGGATGGTAAAATTACTCCCGAACTTGCTTTTTATGCAAATCATCTTACTCCCGAAGAATTAACAAAATTTCGTAACTTACTCAATAAATCTTTCCCCTTAAGTTCCATAGAAGCTTTTCAATTTTTTAATACTAGTTTTGGCAAAGAAATTATTAAACAATTAAGTTTAGCGATTAATAGTCCAGCCGATCAAAGTCAACCTTTTTTACAGGGTGCAATTATTTCCGCCGCCGTCAATCCTAATGGGTTTAAAATTATTGATGTTCTTAAAAATTATGGTAGTCCAATCCTCGCTCTTGATCTAGAAACGATTCGCAATACAATCAATGAAGCGGATAATTTGTACCAAATAGGAAATCGAGTTTTTGAGTGGTTAGATCGTCAAGCTTCAACTGAAACATTACCGAATAATTCTATTAATTTATCTGATTTATCCCAAGCGGGAAAAAATACCTGGACATCGGAAACTTTGACAATTCCTAGACCGAACAAAGATCCTATAACTGCCTTTGTTTATCTTCCTCAAAAGTTAGCAAAACTGGCTCCCATTGTGGTTATTGCGCCTGGGTTAAATTCTGATTTTCAAGCCTTAAGTTATGTCGCCCAACATTTAGCTTCTCATGGCTTTGCTACCGTCGGCATTGACTTTCCTGAAAGTGACAATCAAAGAATGCTGGATGCCCTACAAGGTTTGGATACTTTTCCCAATCCTAATGCCTGGATGGATCAACCTAAAGATGTAAGTTTGGTGTTAAATACTTTAGAACAAAAAATGGAATCCGATCCCAATTGGCGGAGCAAATTAGACCTTAAAAATGTGGGAATTCTGGGTCACTCCTTGGGGGGATACACGGCAACGGCGATCGGTGGGGCTAGGGTTCAATGGTCAGATATTGTAAAAAAATGTGCCACTTTGGATGATCCCAATCAAATTAACCTAAATCCCGCCTTACTCTGGCAATGTCAAGGAATCGACGGTGCGCCTCCGATGGGAGATCTTCAAGATCCTAGAATTAAGGCCGTGATTGCCATTAATCCTGTCACCAATCCCGCCTTTGGAAAGCAGGGAGTTAATCAACTGTCTGTGCCAATGATGTTTATTGCAGGAAGTTCCGATATTTTCGCGCCTCCTTTACCTGAACAAATTGCGCCTTTTGCCGCTCTGAATAAACAGGATAAATATTTACTTTTAGTGAAAAATTCAACTCATTTATCATTCACTCAAGGAACCGATAAGTTACCTGATTTTATTGTAGGGCCAGGACAAAAATTAGCCTATGATTATCTCAAAAGTATTGGTTTAGCTTTCTTTAATCTTTATTTAAATCAACAACCAGAATTCCAGCCCTATTTAACCGATGCGGTGATCCAAAAAATGGGAAAAGAACCTCTTCCATTGCATTTAATTAAATCCTTAACTCAGGAACAACTTGATGAAGCAATTAAGCCCACTAATTAAACTCTACCCTCGGTTAATATTTGTCGGATTCTGTTTCGGCGCGATCGCCCAATCCGTTTCCGCAACCTCTCCTCCGAATACTGATGTCGTCGATCCCCCGCCAACGATTTATTTACCCATTGATTCGACTGTTATTGAGACAAGTCCAGAAATATTTATTTCATCAATAACTGAAATTGACACAAACCCCCAAAGAGATCTCGCTATCCTGTCAGGAATTGTTTTACCGTCTATTCCTATTGAAAGTTCGAGTTTTCAATCTGGAATTAGCACCTATGCCAAGGACTCATTTCCTGATGAAATTCAAACAAGGGAGTTCATCACTGCTCAGACAGAAACTCTTCCAGAGGACTCAACAACTCCTGAGCAAAGCAATCCTGCTGAATCAACAGAATCCCCAGAGGAGCCACCCCAGAAGGACTCTACTAAGGCGGCTGAATCGGTAGAAGAATTAGCTAGGAAGGCACAAAACCCGATCGCTAACTTGATCAGTGTACCCTTTCAAAACAATACGAATTTTGGCGTTGGGCCGCTAGACAGAACCCAGAATGTCTTGAATATCCAACCCGTTATTCCCGTTTCTCTCAGCGATGATTTACTGCTGATTACCCGTACCATCGTGCCAATTATTTACCAGCCCGAACCACCGACTGGGGGAGGAGGAACTTTTGGTTTGGGAGACATGAATCCCCAATTCTATTTCAGTCCTAAAACATCCAGTAACATTACCTGGGGGGTGGGGCCAACTTTTCTTCTGCCCACAGCAACCAGTCAAGTTTTAGGGCAGGGAAAATGGGGAATTGGCCCTGCTGCTGTCATTGTGGTCACGACTAAACAATTTGTTTTCGGGGCAGTTGCCAACAATATCTGGTCTGTTGCAGGAGATAGCGATCGCCCTGATGTTAGCCAATTAACCTTTCAGCCTTTTATTAATTACAACATGAAAGACGGTTGGTATTTGGTCAGTGCGCCCATTTTAACGGCGAATTGGGAGGCTTCGGGGGGGAATCAGTGGACTGTCCCCTTGGGAGGTGGCTTTGGTCGCGTCTTTGCGATTGGTGAACAAAAGGTTAATGCACAGCTACAGGCGTTTTGGAATGTGGTCAAACCCGACGCTGGGCCTGATTGGACTTTGCGAGGGCAGTTTCAGTTACTTTTCCCTAAATAAAATAAAGTTAGATCGCACTATGAGATCAGCGGTCGCTACTGGTTGACAAAGTAAGATGTTCTGTTCTAGACTACCTAACTGTATGTCAACGTATGTCAAAAACTTAAAATAAGGAACAACATCATGAGTCAAACAATTGACAATCTTCGCACTAAACTCCAGACCAAATTGAATGCAATTTCTAGTCACTTAAACACAGTCAAAACCCACTTAGAAACTTCTTCTAAGGAGGTCGAGAGTTCCATTCATACTAAACTGGATGAAGCTAAAACTAAACTAGAATCTAAAAAGCAAGAAATTATTAATGCTAAAGCTAAGTTGGCAGAGCGCGTCGAAGCTAAGAAAACAGAGATTGAGGAATGGAAAGCTAAGCGAGAACATGAAAAACTAGTCGCCCATGCTGACCGTGCGGAAGATTTTGCGGCGACTGCGATCATTATTGCCTTAGCTGCTGTTGAGGAAGCAGAGGTAGCCATCCTAGAAGCAGTAGCGGCTCGGATAGATGCGGAAGCCGAGTGAACCATTTAAAGATTATCAATGACGGCCTTAGCTCTCATTGTTATGGTATAGTTGTCAACTGAGATTCAAGGAGCAAATTTAAATGCAAGGAAAATTTCAAGAAATCTTAGCGCAAATAGGTATGGTTGTCAGCCCTGAAGTTTCCAACGAGTCAACCCTCCAATCAACCCTCCTACAAGAAACAACTGAAGGTTACGTCAAAACCTATCTAGAATTGCTTCCTGATGGGACAGCTAAAGTTATCATCGAAAGTGGATTTCCTCTATTTGAAGAATCAACCGAGGAAATAGCTTCTCGAATCATTAATGCACAACAATCTTTATTAACCGAATAGTAAGTATTCAGTCTCGGAATACACACAAAAAGGAGAAAAATCATGGCCGACCTAACAGTATGGAAATTTAATTCCTCGGATGAGGCGCGTAACGTCCTTAACAAACTCGCAGACCTCCAAAAACAGCACTTGATTGAAATTCAAGATGCAGCGATCGTGACTTGGCCTGAAGGGAAAAAGAAACCCAAGACTGAGCAATCAGTTCCTTTAGTTGGCTTGGGAGCCTTAGATGGAGCTTTTTGGGGGATGCTGTTTGGTCTCATTTTCTTTGTCCCCATTTTTGGGGCAGCCGTCGGGGCGATCGCTGGAGCAGTATCGGGACACTTCAAAGACTACGGCATTGATGATGATTTCATCAAAGAAGTTCGCGACAAGGTAACGGAAGGCTCCTCCGCCCTATTTTTACTCACGGGGAAAGTTACCCTCGATAAGGTGGAAGACTCGCTAAAAGGAGAAACTGCCGAACTGATCCGCTCCAATCTTTCCAATGAACAGGAAGCGAAGTTACGCGAGCATTTTAGCGTAGCTTAGGAGCTTTTTTCCTTTAGCAAGTGCGATCGCTGATGAGTGTAGGGTGCTTCGTTAATCCACCAAATTGATTGTTATTCACCGTAATCATCTGATTTTTGGGATTTTTATTAATGCGATCGCTTGAATCATTAACTTGAAAGGTATGGAATTTTCATTTTTAAGTAACTTTGCCATTACGCTTTTTGCGCTCCTAAATCCGATAGGAATGTTACCTGTTTTTATTAGTTATACAGCCAATGAACGAAAGGAAGTACAACGTCTAGTAGCTCTTTTTGTTTCTCTTACGGTAATGGCTTTGCTATTGGTTTTTCTGCTGATTGGTGCGCCCATTCTTCAGTTTTTTGGTGTTAGCTTAAATTCCTTTCGGATTGCTGGGGGAATATTACTATTGATTATTGGGATTGGTATTGTTAACGGGAAATCATCGGATAACAAAGAAGAAATTGTTACCACAGCCGCGAGTAATTATTTAACTCAAGCTAAGTCAATTTATAGTCAAATTGTCATTCCAATGGCCATGCCTTTATTAGTCGGGCCTGGGGTAATTGCTAATGTTATTCTTTATTCCAGCGAAGCATCTTCAAAAATCGGTACTGGCCTCGCCATTGAACTAATTTTGATGATAGTTTTGGTTAGTTTTTTAGTATTTGCTATTCTTGCGGCGGGTAAATTCTTACAAAAAATGATAGGTAACATTGGACTAAATATTACTCAACGAATTATGGGACTGTTTGTCGCCGCGATCGGGGTTCAATTTATGGTTACAGGTATCATTAATATTTTTGTTAGTAAGATTATTCCTGAATTATCTAAAATTAAATAGCATACATCTAAAAAAATATTCATAGTGCGATCGCTGTTCTATTGTTGATTAAATCTTAAAACCGCGATCGTTTTTTACTGTCTTCGTAGTGCGATAATTTGTTGGTTTATTTGAAACTCTCTCTATGTTGAATCATTTTCTATCGTCCCTAAATCGTCTCTCGCCCAAGGCATTCCCATTGGCAACGAAAGCCAAAAGATTATCAATAACCGCCTTAGCTCTCATTGTCATCACTACCAGTTTAGTTATTATGTCCTCTCCCAGTAACGGCCAATCTCTGACGGGTTCTCCCGCCAACCCTAAAGTAAAATTCTCAACTCCCCTACCCCCAGGAATCGCTTCACCTGCCAGAGTGGAAACTCGTCTGGGAACGCTCAATTTCTTCGACGGTTTTCCCGACCAGGCAACTGCCGAAAAGCTTTATGATAATCTCGACTTCCAACGGGCTGTTCAAGCTTATCTATTGGGAATCCCCGCCGTTAACCAAGCGGCCAATCGTAACGCGATCCGTACCTTGGGGCCCGTGAATACGGTTGTGCCGATTTTCGAGCAACTTTTAGATTCGCGATCAATTTTTCTGACCGCTAATGATAACACCGTTTACAGTTGGACGTGGCTCGATCTCACGAAGGGGCCGTTAGTGTTAGAAGTCCCTCCGAAAGTGTTAGGAACGGTGAATGATATTTGGTTTCGCTGGGTGATTGATGTGGGCATTACTGGCCCCGATAAAGGCGAAGGCGGAAAGTACCTCTTTTTACCCCCAGGCTACAAAGGGGAAATTCCATCGGGTTACAATGTGGTGAAATCGCCGACCTTTAATATTTGGATTCCCTGGCGCAGTTTTTTGGTCAAGGGCGACCCGAAACCTGGGGTTGAGTTAGTGACAAAGAACACGAAAATTTATCCCCTAAACAGTGCCAACAATCCCCCCGCCTTAAATTTTGTCAATATGTCGGGTAAGCCGTTTAATACTGTTGCACCCGCCGATTATCGGTTCTGGGAACTGCTCAATCAAGTGGTACAGGAAGAACCGAGTGAATCCCTCGACCAAATTCGTCTGGGTTACTACGCCTCTATTGGTATTCAAAAAGGCAAACCTTTCAAACCCGATGAACGCATGAAAAAAATCCTGACGAAAGCGGCGGCAGTGGGGGATGCAACGGCACGGGCGATCGCCTTTCATAATCGACAGAAGGAGGCTTATTACTATGAGAACAGTGCTTGGCAGTTACCTTTTATCGGTGGCTATAAGTTCCAGACCCAGCCTGATGTTCTGAACATGGATGCTTATATCTATTACTATTTCATGGCGACGGGTGTTACTCCTGCGATGGAAGAAAAAATGGTCGGACTGGGTTCTCAATATGCTTGGACGGCCCGTGATGCTAAGGGTAATCTCCTCGATGGTGGCAAGAGTTATCGCCTCCATTTACCGCCCAATATTCCCGTGAAAGATTTCTGGTCAGTTATTCTTTACAGCAACCAAACGCGATCGCAGATTCAGACGGATCAACAGTTTCCTAGTGTCGGTAGTCAGACTAAGGGGCTTTTGGTTAATGCTGATGGTTCTGTGGATATCTATTTCGGGCCGAAACCGCCTGCTGGCAAGGAGAATAACTGGGTGCAGACAAATCCGGGCACGGGTTGGAACACGATTCTTCGGCTTTATGGCCCGCTTGAGCCTTGGTTTGACAAGACTTGGCGACCAGGGGAAATTGAGTTATTGAAATAGCTCTATCCAGAATATTTCTTGATCGCCGATCTGTAGCTTGGATTGAAGTGATAAAATGCAATACTACCTTTTTTCTCGCCAATAAAATCGGCGATCACACTTTGTCAGAGAGAATGATTGCAGTAACTCGATAATTAGGTTACTATTTCTCGTAGTTGTTTTGCGTTCCTTAACCCAACCCAAAAGATCGGCGATCGCACTAAAGAATGATAAGCACCATAACACTATATTTGACGACCAAAGACTATGTCAAAGAAAAAAGACGCAATGTGGGTAATTATCGGGGCAACCGCTGGAAATTCTCTCCAAGCCAGCGTCCCAGTGCCAGGTTTTGAGACTCATAAACATGTAGCAATGACTTCTGTCGAAATTGGAATGTGCCTGGCAATTGCAAAAATTTATTTTGGTGAGCAAATCACAAAAGAAGATCTTAAACCAATGTTTCAAGAAGCTGGGATAGCTATTGGAGCTGGCGGGGGTCTGGGTCTTGTCGCCACAAAAGTTGGGCATGTGGCAACAGATGAACTGCTAAATCTTGCCGGTCCAATTGGTTGGGGTGCGAAAGCTGGGATTGCTGGTAGTCTAACTGCAAGCATTGGATTAGTATTTTTAAAATTCTGTGAATCTCGCCTTTAAAGCAAGTAGTGCGATCGCCGATCTTGTAGTGCGATCGTTTTGGGAGAGTGCGATCACTTTCACGTTGTTGATTCATGTTTAAAAACGCGATCGTTTTGGGAGAGTCAATCTTTTGGGAATGGTGATCGTTTTTTGTGATGATGAGCGGCGATCTCTGTTTGGGATGTGAAGTGCGATCACTTTGGGAGAGTGCGATCCTTTGATTTTTGAAAGTGGGATTAATTTGTCTGTTGAAAGTGCGATCTCCTTAAATAAACTCAAAATTTAAAACGCGATCGCTCCTCATTATAGAAAAGGTGATGTTATATTTGCCATAATGATAAGGTCGTGTCCTTTGTAGGAACAATTAATATGTCTTCCTTATCTAGGCAAATTTTACAAACGGTAGAAGTATTACCGACTGAAGATCAGTATCAGGTGTTGAGTTTTGTGGAATCTCTTTGGAAAAAACGTCAGGAAGCAATTACTACGTCTCTAGAAACAAATTCTCCCTCGTTTTTTGAGGTGGCTCAAGCTTCGATTGGAGTAGGGGAAGGGCCAGGCGATCTTTCCACTAATCCTGATTATATGCAGGGCTATGGTCAGTGATGCACTACGAGGTAATTGTTGACACAGGGATTTTACTAGCTTTGATTGACCGCAATGATAGCCACCATACTTGGGTGACAGAACGATTAAAAGAGATTGCTCCCCCATTACTGACTTGTGAAGCGGTGATTTCAGAAAGTTGGTTTTTGTTGCAACGGGTAAAGAGAGGGCGAGAAGTTTTGCTGCAATTGTTAGCCCAGAAACAGATCATTATTCGGTTTAATTTGGATGCGGAGTTGGTGACAATAATGGCATTATTAAGTCGCTATCAATCAGTACCAGTTTCTTTAGCAGATGCGGAGTTAGTACGAATGTCGGAGCTATATCCTAATAGTCTGATTTTTACTCTCGATAGCGATTTTCTCGTTTACAGAAAGAATCGCGATCGTCTAATTCCTTTGCTTATGCCTCCATTAGATTCTTAATGTCTTATTTTATCGGTGCGATCGCCGTCACCTTGCGGATTAAACTTTTAAACTGCGATTATTTTAGTTTTTGAAAGTGCGATTAATTTGATTGCTGAAAGCGCGATCATCTTCCTCTTGATTAAGGTTTAAAAATGCGATTCTTTCTGCTTTTGAAAGTGCGATCGCTGTCATCTTGTTGATTAAACTTTAAAAGTGCGATCACTTGGGATAGGAACGCAAAGGGTGATCGCTTTTTGCGGATGACGAGGGGCGATCGCTGATTCTCTGGGGTACATTAACAAAAGTGTAATGTGCCTTTTTCTGTGGCATGATGAGTTCGGTAATCCATAATCTGCCTTCCGTGCCAACGAACAACTCTGAAATACAGGAGCAAGCAAGAAACATCTTAGATGCAATTGCGTTTACTCCCTTTGAGCAATGCCAACCCTTGAGCCGTGATTTTAGCGAAATTCCCGATCGTCCTGGTATTTACGCAGTCAGACATAGATATCAGGGATTACTTTACATTGGTAAAACCAAAAGCTTACGAGGTCGTTTTAAAGGTGGACACAAAGCTTTTTTGTGGGCTTGGCTCGATCAATATACAAGTGAAGATGTACGAATTGCGGTGCAGACAATACCTTACTCGAAAAACCCTGCGCTACTATTAGAACTAGAGGCGATAATTTTAAGGGCAACTGAGCCACCGTATAATGTTCAAATTCCTATGGAGTCCTAACCCATGCAAGTGAAACTTTCGGAGCAAATCTCGTCTGCGGATGCGGAAAATATTTTAAAGTGCTTACCAGACTGGATTCAGAATGCTCTAATTGCTCGTGCCACTGAAATTGATTATCCCGTCGAAGCAATCCTTGAGATGGCGATCGCCAATTTTCTAGACACAGAGGCATTAAGTTTTGCCGACTGTAAGCCAGGGCGAGGTTAATAAGTGCGATCGCCGATCTTGTTGATCAAACTTTAAAACTGCGATTATGTTGGATTTTAAAAGTGCGATTTTGGCTATTGAAAGTGCGATCACTGTGGCCATTGAAAGTGCGATCGCCGATCTGTAGATTTAGATTAAGCAACGAAACCCAATAATCTTTGTTACAATATTCTTGTCATAAAGAAAGACCTCTAAAAATAGATTTATGCCAGAAATTACTCGATTTTACGGAATTATCATTAAACTCTTTTTTGCCGATCATCTACCTCCCCATTTTCATGCGATTTATGGAGACTATAACGCCCTATTTAACCTAGAAACCTTAGAAATCATCGAAGGCGACTTACCCAATAGAGCCACAAAAATGGTTGTAGAATGGGCAACAATCTATCAACCAGAATTATTGAAAATGTGGAATACTCAAGAATTTAATAAATTACCACCTTTGAAATAAAATAATGCTTTGCCCCAAAATAATATCAGCCAAAATCATTGAAAATTACACTTTATTGGTGCATTTTTCTAATCATCAAGCTAGAAAATATAACTGTGAAAAGCTACTGGAAAAAACAATGTTTTCCCCGCTTAAAAACTATGCTTTCTTTAAAAATTTTCAACTAGATCCATCAGGTAGTGGAATCATTTGGAATGATGAAATTGATATAAGCGAGTATGAAATTTGGGTCAATGGGATTGAACTACAATTGTAGTCTTCTTTTTGAGTAAATTTTAAAACCGCGATCTTTTTAGTTTTTGAAAATGCGATTTTGGCTTTTAAAAGTGCGATCGCTTTGCTTTTTGAAAGTGCAATTTTTGCTTTTGAAAGTGCGATTACTTTGACTGCTGAAAGTGCGATCATTTTGGGAGAGTGCGATTTGGCTTTTGAAAATGTGATCACTTTGGTTTTTGAAAGTGCGATCATTTTGGGAGAGTCAATTTTTCGGGAATGGCGATCATTTTTTGTGATGACGAAGGGCGATCGCTGTTTGGGATGTGAAGTGCGATCGTTTTGGTTATTGAAAGTGCGATCCTTTTGGCCTTTGAAAGTGCGATTACTTTGACGGCTAAAAGTGCGATCATTTTGGGAGAGTGCGATTTGGCTTTTGAAAATGTGATCACTTTGGTTTTTGAAAGTGCGATCATTTTGGGAGAGTCAATTTTTCGGGAATGGCGATCATTTTTTGTGATGACGAGGGGCGACTTTGAGCAAATCCCTTAATTTGGGCAGGATTAACAATACTGACAATGTGACCTAAACCGTGTAAATAAGTTGCTACTGAATGGCCGTAGGTACTGGCATACTCCTCACGGTCATAATTTACGATTTTTAGTTTGGCCCCCCTAGCCCCCCAACTTTGGGGGGAAACATTCTCTATTTATGGGTTTCAAAGTCCCCCAGAATTGGGGGATTTAGGGGGCAAAAATCACAATTCATAACCGTGCTAAGTATAGCTTCTAAGCAGGCATGAACTTTTTCGACCAAGGAACGATGGAGTCAATTTTGGGCAAAACTTGATCAATATGGGTTCCCTGTAGAACCCTTATTACACCAGCTTTTATCAACTAAAGGTCGCGCCTATACCAGTCAGGATAATTGTCCATGGCTGACACCATCAGGGTTTATATTGCCAAGGATTAAAAACGGTTTGTTGATCTTGCTCTATCACTTAATGTAACCATCCCCAAAACATCTGCAAAAGTAGCCAGCTATTTAAACCGACGATTAAAGTCGCGACTGCCCCTGCCAACAGTTTAAGCCAGGTTGGATTCACAAATTCCTTCATAATGCGAGGGTTACTGGTAAAGCTCACTAGGGGAATGACGGCAAAGGAGAGTTGTAAACTGAGAATCACCTGACTTAATACTAATAAATCTGTTGTGCTACCTTCCCCCAAAAGCAAAATGGTTAATAGAGCAGGAATAATGGCTAGGCTACGGGTCAATAAACGACGCAACCAGGGACGCATTCGCAATTTGATAAACCCTTCCATGACAATCTGGCCAGCCAATGTCCCCGTTAAGGTGGCGTTTTGGCCTGAGGCTAACAAGGCGATCGCAAATAAAGTGCTGGCTAAACCCGTTCCTAATAGCGGGGTGAGCATTTGATAGGCATCTTCAATCGAAGCAATATGATGATGACCTGACTCATGGAAAGTGGCCGCCGCCAAAATTAAGATCGCCGCATTAATAAACAGGGCAAAACAGAGGGCAATGGTGGAATCTAAACTACCAAAACGAATCGCTTCCCATTTTTTCGGTGTCGTCAATTCCCAGGCACGGGTTTGGATAATGGCGGAATGGAGATAGAGATTATGGGGCATCACCGTCGCGCCTAAAATCCCGATCGCCAGATAGAGCATTTCAGGATTATGAATAACGGCTGATTGGGGAACAAAACCGGCTAATATTCCCGACCATTGGGGTTGGGCCAAAAATAATTCCGCTAAAAAACAGCCGCCAATCAAAGCAATAAGGGTAATCACCAGGGCTTCCAGGTAGCGAAAACCTCTACTTTGCAGTGACAGCAATAAAATGACATCGGCAGCCGTCAAACTCACACCAATAAGTAACGGAATCCCAAAGAGCAACTTTAAACCGATCGCACTGCCCAGCACCTCGGCTAAATCACAGGCCGCGATCGCAATTTCCGCCAAAATCCAGAGTAAAAAACTAACTGGTGGTGAATAGTAGGCTCGACAGGCTTGAGCTAAGTCCTTTCCCGTTGCCACTCCTAACCGCACACAGAGCGATTGTAACAATACCGCCATCAGGTTAGACAATAAAATAACACTCAGCAAGGTATAGCCAAACTGAGATCCCCCCGCCAAATCCGTGGCCCAGTTGCCTGGATCCATATAGCCCACCGCGACCAAATAACCCGGCCCCGCATAGGCCAAAAGCTTGCGCCAAAGTCCCTTCCCTGAAGGAATAACCACAGTGCGATGAACTTCCGATAAACTAGCCACCTGGGGAGAAACAGACATTGCCAACACTTCTCATAATTCTTTCATAATCTAATTTAGCATCCCACCCTTGACTTTTTCATAATTCTTTCATAATTCCTATTTGTTAAGAAATGTTACAATATTGCCGTCATAGAGGCTTACCATCTTGACAGAATGAGATTTAGTTATTACATTAGTTTTCAATACCCGTTGGGTAATCTCATTTAAGTGATATGCAAGACAAGCAAAAGGTCACACTCTATTTACCGCCTGGCATTCATCGACAACTCCGAATCCGCTCTGCCATTGATACCGAATCGATGTCAGCCATTGTGGAAAAGGCAATTAACTTCTATCTGAAGTACCCAGAAAAAGTTGAAGAAGAGGAAGCCGCCGCCTACGGTAAAACACACCAGGTTCATATTTGTCCCGAATGTGATGCCGCAATGGTCATGCGAGAAGGGCAAATGGTTTCTCTTAAGAATCAGCCCAGTGTGATGAATGACGATTTCTCCTTGGAAGTTATCGAAAAAGTCCCAGTTACAAATGAATCTGCCGCCGAAATGCTAGTTCCTTGCTAACTTTGACAAGCTGATAATTTGACCGTCCCGCCCTTTAACTCAGGTCGATCCCATGAAAGAAGAGCTCAGTGTTCTCGTTCAGGCTCAATATCCCCTAATCTATCTGGTTACGTCCGAAGAAGAACGGGCCGAACAGGCGATCGCCAAAATTGCCCACCAGCAAACCCAGCATCATCGGGTTTTTGTCTGGACGGTAACTAGAGGGTTTATCGAGTACGGTCAATCTCAAGCAGCCAACCATCACAACACTATCTCTCCTGAAGCGGCGATTGAGTGGGTGATGCGGCAGAAAGAGTCGGGTATCTTCATTTTCAAGGATCTTCATCCTTTTATTTCCTCTCCGGCGGTTACTCGTTGGTTACGGGACGCGATCGCTAGTTTCAAAGGCACAGACAAACTCATTTTGTTAATGTCGCCCTATCTAGACATTCCCCTCGAACTGGAAAAGGATGTTATCGTTCTTGATTTTCCCCTGCCCGATTTGACAGAATTGGGAGAAGTTCTCGCCCAGCAATTAGAGCAAACTCGTACCCGTAGAACCTCAATTGAAGTTCGGGAAAAACTGCTCAAAGCGGCCCTAGGCTTAACTAAAGATGAGGCTGAAAAAGTTTATCGCAAGGCCTTTGTCAAAGCAGGCAAACTGACGGAAGAAGAGGTTGATGTCATTCTCTCTGAGAAGAAGCAACTGATTCGTCGTAATGGCATTCTCGAATACATTGAGGAAGACGAAACCCTGCAATCCGTTGGTGGTTTAGAAGAACTCAAACACTGGCTGACTCAGCGTTCTGATGCCTTTACCGAGAGAGCTAGGGAATACGGTTTACCTCAACCCAAGGGGATGCTGATCTTAGGGGTTCCAGGCTGTGGAAAATCCCTCATTGCCAAAACCACTGCTAGACTATGGGGATTACCCCTACTCCGTTTGGATATGGGTCGCGTCTATGATGGCTCTATGGTGGGGCGATCGGAAGCTAACCTTAGAAATGCCCTCAAAACCGCAGAATCCATTTCTCCCGCCATTCTCTTTATCGATGAACTAGATAAAGCTTTTGCGGGGGGAGCTGGTTCGGGAGACTCTGATGGCGGTACCTCTAGCCGTATCTTTGGTAGTTTTCTGACCTGGATGCAGGAAAAAACTTCTCCTGTCTTTGTGATGGCAACGGCAAATCGGGTGGAACGCCTACCCGGAGAGTTCCTTCGCAAGGGACGGTTCGATGAAATCTTCTTTGTGGATTTGCCTAATCCCGAAGAACGTCAAGATATTTTTAAAATTCACCTTAATAAGCGTCGCCCTGACGCGGATCGTTTTGAACTAGGCCAACTCGCTAAGGTATCTGATGGTTTTTCTGGGGCAGAGATTGAACAGGCGATTATTGCGGCAATGTATGAAGCCTTTGCTCAAGATCGGGAATTTACCCAACTTGACATTATTGCAGCCATTAAATCGACATTACCTCTGTCTCGGACAATGATGGAACAGGTCACTGCGCTACGTGATTGGGCTCGACAACGTGCCCGACCTGCTTCTGCCTCCGTTGCTGAATATCAGCGATTGGAGTTCTAACAGACTTTCTCCTGCTCCCAACAGGACGAAAGGCTAGTCCTAATTGATTCAGGCTAGCTTCTCTCTCAAAAAAGCCGTTTTTCTTTCAATGAGGCGGCGTACTTCCCAACTCTCAATCTGTTGTTGTTGATTTTTGTTTCCTGGAGGAAATCTACCATGTCTCACTTTAGCACTCTTCGTACCAAAATCACCGATGCCGAAATTCTCAAAGCATCTCTACGTGACATCGGTATTGATGTTAAAAACGAAGCAGATGTGCGTGGCTACAATGGCCAGCGCGTTCGGGCTGACATCGTTGCCGTTCTAGATGGTGAGTATGACCTCGGTTGGACTCGCAATAATGATGGCTCTTTTGATCTTATTGCTGATCTTTGGGGTGTCGCGAAAAAACATAATCAAACCGAATTGATTAACTCCATCAATCAAAAATACGCCGTTAACAAAACGCTTTCGGAAGTAAAACAACGCGGTCTGCAAAACGCTAACGTTAAGTTGGTAGTTCAGTAACAGGATTCTCAGCGCGTTCCCAAGCTTTAGGGTTGACCAAGTTGGTTGACCCTTTTTCCTAACGGACGGACACAAGTGTGTAAATGCCCTGATTGACTGACAAAAGTTATGCAGAAAAGTACTGATAAGAGTGGATAGTGAATTCGAGACGATGCAGTCGCTGACGATGTTGTGGGCGCGAAGCCATAGAGGGTTCGGAGTCAAAATTAGAAGAGAAACGGACTTGATGAATGAGATTCCATGAATTGAGAACAGCCGCCTTAGTCCAGTCACAGCCAATCCGAAAATAACTGTTGCCGCGAAACCAATGAGTATCGACCCAGCGACGATGCCCTCCATCAACGACAGCAAGACCTTGAGAGGTGGCAAAAAGTGTAGCCACAGCCATGATAAAACAGAGGCGTGACAGAGCGCAGACATCCCGAATCTCGGAACGTTGGAGATTCCAACCGCGCCGAAGCTTTCCATTCCTACCCAACTGTCCGCTCCACAAATTACAGCTAAGATGGCAATCGTTAGAATATCAATGAGTTTATGCCGTTTTGTTCGTTCGATGCGAGGGTCATCTATTTCGGCAAAGTGTTCTACCAGTCTATATTTGGGTCGGAGTTTCATCGCTTTTGTTTTCTATGCACTTTCCCTTATTTTCCCTTATCCATCCCTCTATAATGTTCTTGTATCTGTATCATTTTTAGATGCGTTCGCCCTAGCAAAAAAGAGAAATTCTCTGCATAATCCCCCTGTAGAGAAGAATCTCAAGAAACTTTCGGGATAATAGGCCAGATAGTTATACTATCCAGAAATAGTCTTGATATCAATCGAGGATGTTGTAATTAAGGAACGCAACACAACCGACAGTTCGCTGATCGCCTCTTGATTAAAAAAGCGATCAATTCTTAATTTATCATTCTCAATAACAAGCGATCGCCCTTTACCCATAAAAAGCGATCGCCTCCTCCAATCTCATTCCTAAAAAACGTGATCGCCTATCAACTTCTTGACTCACAGGAATAGCGATCGCCTTCAGGAGATAAATTGTTAATATGATCCTCTAGAAAAGATGAGTAGCAATAATACAAATTGTCTAACTCCTGAAATTGTCAATACAAGTGCCAATTTGTTTAAGTCCCTGCAAAACTTGAATACGTTCTGCTGTATTTTCAAGGAACCGATAAGTATGCGATTTCGTATATTGAGGGACACTTTTGTTGCGATCGCATTTCAAAAATAATACTTCCCTTCCGTTTGTAACCATTCCATAGCAACTTGACTGCAAATTAGGCGCGCTCAACAAGTAGGTGAGTGCTTGGGGAATTCCTGCGGTAACGTCTAGTCTTGCAGGTTTTGATTCGATCACCAAAATCCAAAAACTATCTTGGATTACCAAAATATCAATTCTGCCTTGAACCAACCTAGTATTAGCTTCGTCAGCGACTTCGATATTGGTACTTACTTCTGCTTTTACCAAAAAAGGAAATTGATAGAATCCAGCCAAATCTAGCAATGGTGACACCACGACAAGCTTAACAATTTCTTCGAGGGGCGGTTCCTCTTGACTGAGATAGGTATAGTTGCGAGCAAGGCGATCTAGTCCTTGTAGTTCCGCTTCGGTTAGAGTCGGTGCATTATTTAGCCATTCGTCAAAAAAGCGATCGCTAGAGTCAAGTCTCAAGCCAAAGTTTTGACGGAGAGTGCTAAGGGTAAGGCTACTAGCATTTGTAATCACAGTTAAATCTTTTTAGTATTTACATGAAATTTAGAAGTCTAGGTATTTGATCTAGTCACTAATAATTAATATACAATACATACGAAGAAAAGAGCGATCACCTAAAAATCACGGCTAACAGGAATAGCGATCGCCTCCTCCAATCTCATCCCCACAAAAAGCGATCGCCTAAAAATCACGACTCACAGGAACAGCGATCGCCTTATCCAGTCTCATCCTCACAAAAAACGATCGCGTCATCCAATCTCATCCCCACAAAAAGCGATCACCCTTTAATCTTCACAACCAGCGATCGCCTAAAAATCACGAATCACAGGAATAGCGATCGCCATACCGCAAATCCTTTAACAGATAGATAATTGAGGAGATTGTGATTCACCAGGGAAAATGATCGCACTCCATCACTAGTGGCACGTCAACTTTATTTTGATGGGTTGCTAGATTCTCAAAGCCTTGCCAAAATAGACTTACGGGTTCTTGTAGCCCCTCATTTCAAGCTTGACAGACCACTAGACGCGATCGCCTTCCAAAAATTCCTTTTTGGGATAAAATTTAGTTATTATAATCCTGAAAAATTTTATGAAATTATTATCAAATGTTATTCATTGTGATCCCGATATAATGGGTGGGATTCCTGTTTTTGTTGGAACCCGTGTTCCCATCAGAACTTTGCTTGATTATCTTGAAGCGGGGGATTCTCTCGATATTTTTTTAGATCATTTTCCTAGCGTGAGTTGTGAACAAGCGATCGCCGCTTTAGAATTAGCCAAAGAAATGCTAACAACCTATGCGAATCCTGCTTGATGAATGTGTCCCGAAGCCTTTGAAACGTGAATTGCTCGATTATCCGATTCGTACTGTGGTTGAAATGGGGTGGTCTGGAAAAAAAAATGGTGAGTTGCTCCGACTTATGAAACGGGAAAATTTTAATGTGCTGTTAACGACAGATCAGAATTTGCAGCATCAGCAAAACCTCCTACAGGTTGGAATTGTCGTGATTGTGATGGTAGCACCAAGTAATCGTCTTTCTGAACTTTTGCCTTTGCTTAAGAATGTTCGTAAGGCATTAGAGCGAATTGCTGGGGGTGAAGTAGTTGAAGTGATTGAAATAAGACTTTGATGAAATTTCATCGCTAATCAAGTAATGTTTTGTGTGCTTTTCCAACAATCAAACGCGATCACTCTCTATCATCTACAAAACCGCGATCGCCCCCTTCAATCCCCCCCAAAACGATCGCCTAAAAATCACGACTCACAGGAACAGCGATCGCGTCATCCAGTCTCATCCTCACAAAAAACGATCGCGTCATCCAATCTCATCCCCACAAAAAGCGATCACCCTTTAATCTTCACAACCAGCGATCGCCTAAAAATCACGAATCACAGGAATAGCGATCGCCTTTTCTAGCACTTCCAAATACCCAAATTTCTATGCTCTAATTCTGGATTTTAATCATCATCCTGATCCTCGCCAGATTCGTCTAATAGCCCCAATCTCAATAACTTTTTGGCAAGAGCATATACGTCCTGTTTACTGCCATCCTTCCGAATTCCCAAAGCAACAATCATTACAGTGACTTGAGCTTGCCCGATCGCGTAAATGATGCGATATCTTTGTCCAACTGCACGCACACTGTAATAACCATCCAGTTCACCGAGTAATGGTTTTCCCTGCATTTCAGGAGATTCTCGGAGCTTATCAATGCGATCGCTGATTTTTTGACGGATACAGCGATCGCTGATTTCTTTTAATAGTTTGAAAGCCGTAGGTTGAATGACAATGCGATACATTACAGGTCTAATTCTCGTTTAGCTGATTCCCAATCCATTTCTTGTACTGATTTTGCCTCGGTAATACCTTGACGCAGGTTAGCCATGAGGTTCGCATCACCAAGTATTTCTATGGTTTCGAGTATTGCTTCGTAATGTTGCCAGGTCATCACGGCTAGGACTGGCTTGCCTCTACGGGTAATAGCAAGTGCACCGCCTTGCTGGGTAAGCTTTTCAGGCAATGAGGTTAACTCGTGTCTTGCTTCTGTAATCGGAATATTGGACAGCATCATTTTAAACTCTATCTGTACATCTAAGTTTACATCTAAATAGGGCTTGCTGAAAAAAGCTGAAACCTTTACGGAGAAAAATAGTAGGCGAATTAAGAACCGCTAGAATGCACGAAAATAGGGTAGAATGCCTCAAAACCATTGCATTAAGAAGAGAGAAAGCAGATGTACCGAAAGCAACAGTACTCAATTGAAACACCAGAAAACTTGAAAAATCTGTTCGGCGGGCAGTTAGACGAAGAAAATCGTTGGATAGAAATGTCAAAAATGATTCCCTGGGAAGAATATGAGGAAGAATATGCAAAAAACTTCATAGAAAAAAAAGGAGCCCCAGCCAAATCATTTAGAATGGCATTAGGAGCATTAATTATCAAAGAAATTTCAGGAAAAAGTGACAGAGAAACAGTAGAACAAATAAAAGAGAACCCTTATTTACAGTACTTTATAGGAATGGAAAGCTATAGTAGCAAAGAAGCATTTAATGCGTCAATGATGGTTCATTTTCGTAAAAAAATAGGAATGGAATTAATAAATAAAATTAATAAAGAAATAGAAAAAAAAGCGACGGGTGTAGCGTCAGAAAAAAAAGAAAATGAAGGAAAGTTATTGTTAGATGCGACTTGTACACCAGCAGATATAAAATATCCAACGGATATAGGAATATTGAATGATGCCAGAGAAAAAACAGAAAAAATAATAGATAAGCTGTATGAAGAAATAAAAGAGAAAAGGAAAGAAAAGCCGAGGACTTATAGGGAAGTGGCAAGAAAAGAGTACTTAGCCATAGCAAAAAAACGTCGTGTGTCAAAAAAAGAAAGAAGAAAAGGAACAAAAAAACAACTAGGATATATAAAAAGAAACTTGTCTGATATAGAAAAAATGATAGAAGAGGGAGCAAAGTTAGAAAAACTAACGAAAAAAGAGCAAGAAGAGCTTGTAACGATAGGAAAAGTGTATGAGCAACAGTTAGAAATGTATGAAAAAAAGACAAATAAAGTAGAAAACAGAATCGTGAGTGTAAGCCAACCTCACGTGCGTCCAATAGTGCGTGGAAAAGCGGGAAAAGCAGTAGAGTTTGGAGCTAAAATATCGGCAAGTAATGTGAATGGCTTTGTCTTCTTAGACAAATTAAGTTGGGATAATTACAACGAATCGGGAGATTTACAAGCGCGAATAGAAGAATATAAAAGGGAAACAGGATGTTATCCGGAATCGGTTCATGTGGATAAAATCTATCGAACAAAAGCGAATCGAGCTTATTGTAAAGAAAGGGATATAAGAATGAGTGGTCCCCGATTGGGAAGACCGCCGAAAGAGGTGAGCAAAGAAAAAAAGAAAGAGGCACGCTCAGATGAAAGAGTGCGTAATGCCATTGAGGGTAAATTCGGACAGGGAAAGAGGAAATTTAGTCTTGGTCGAGTGATGGCCAAACTACCTGAGACCTCGGAAACGGTAATTGCGATGAACTTTTTGGTAATGAATCTTTCTACTCTACTTCAGAAGACAAAAAGTAAAAAGTTGTAGAGTCGTTTTTCTTGTGAAAAATGGTGTTAATTTTCCTCTCTTTTGTGAGGAGTGATTTGTGTTGACCTTTTTAGACAGAAAGGAACAATAGATTAAACAAAATCTGTATTTTGATTTGTTTCCATAAGGATAAGTTATCTATGCTTTTTCAGTCCATACTTCCCTAACCCACATTTCTTTCGTTTTTTGACTTTTTCAGCAAGCCCTAAATACTAAAGGGAGATCGCCACTTTCTCCTTCACCTTACAAAAATCGCCACTTTCCCCTTTACCTCACCAAAAGCGATCGCCACTTACAAAATGATCGCAGTAACTCAACGAATTAGCCAGAAATAGAGTTATAATTCTCCTAACAAGATCGGTAATCGAAGCTTGAGTCGGCACGCAGTAATCCACAATGAGGTTATCATTTCCCTAGTTGGGTTGCGTTCCTGAACCTAACCTACAGATCGGCGATCTCACTCGCTTGGTGGCGAAACCGTCCCAGCTTAAAGAAAGCGACTTCTTGATTTGCAGTATAAATGCTTAAAGATCAATTTTTAGAGAAAAATTCAAATGCCTCTTGAATTAACGATTTCTGTCATAATATCAAGAAAATTCTTTAGAACTGGAGATTTGTCACGTCTGCGCCATAACATCACCACATTTAATTGTTTAGATAGCTCTTTTATCTCTTGAAAAACAACACCGTCTCTTTGAATATATCGAGTGTTTTCTGGTAATAAACTGATACCAGCTTCACCTGATACTAAACTTATAATTGTTGATGCAAAAGTAGCAGTTTGTACACATTTAGGTGTAAATCCTGATTGTTGACAAAGAATATTAATTTGCTCTGTAAGTCCAAGAGTTGTCGAAGAAACAGGTAGAATAAAATCTTCTTCAGCAATATCTGTTAACTGAATTTCAGGTACATTAGCAAGACGATGCTTTTTCGGCAAAACTAGCAACAAGGACTCTTTCAGAATAGTTTTAGAACTCAAATCTTTATCCCACAGAAAATTTGAAGGAGCATAGGTAAACCCAATATCAACCTGATAGTCTAGTAATCCCTGAGTTTGAGGATGGGCCATTTCTTCTAACACTATTTGTACTTTTGGATATCTTTGTTTAAAAATCTGTAAAATTTCAGGTAAAAAATTATGAGTAATCACACCAATTACTCCTAATTTCAGTTTTCCCCTTTCACCTTCAGTAACTTGTTGTATCCCATAAATTCCTTCATTAATAGAGTTAATTGCAAAACGGACTGCCTCTAAAAATATTTTGCCTCTTTCTGTTAGTTGTACGTTTCTTGGTGTTACTTCAAATAAAGGTACAACATCACAACCAATTTTCTGACCCAACTCTTTTTCAATCGCTCTAACCTGTCTGCTTAATTGAGGTTGATCAATTGAAGAACCTTGACGACTAAGACTAATTCGATCAGCCGCTTTTCTAAAATTAAGTTCTTCGGATAAAATTATCAGATTTTCAAGATGTTCGATTTTCATGGTACTTTGTATTACATCAGTTCGTGTTAACTTTGCTCTGTTCTTTAATGATAGCTTACCTTACATTGATGGTAGTTAACGTTCTAAAGGTAACACGCAATGACTCAAATTCCCAAACAAATCAAACAACCAGCCCTATTCGGTGGTATTCATGGAAATGAACTAACGGGTCTCTATCTGATTAAAAAATTTCTGAAACAGCCACATTTACTTGATCGCAATACATTTACGGCTCTTGCAATCACTGGTAACCCCAAGGCGATAGAAGCCTGCACTCGATTCATTGACAAAGACTTAAATCGATGCTTTGATATTGAGAGCTTAGAGTCTGTTGATGAAACTATCTATGAACAGCAACGCGCAAAAGAAATCAAGGATATAATCACTTCAAATAACGTTGATTTTATACTTGATATCCATTCCACGACATCGGACGTTGGTTTATCTTTCATTTTAATAAACGACCATCCTTTTAATCTCGGTTTAGCCGCTTTTATTAGCCAAACAAAGCCTGAAGTTCGTATTTGTAGCTTCTTTGAAAAGGATCAGCCTACTTCGTTCTTAAATTCTCTTTCTCCCTTAGGTTTTGCGATCGAGGTGGGGGCAATTGCCCAAGGTGTTTTGAATTTTTCATTGTTTGAAAAAACCGAACAGTTAATTAATGAAATTTTGAGTTACATTGATCGCTGGAATTTAGGAATAACGAGTCAATCAGAGTCTGTAAAAGTCTATCAAAAGCTGATAACAGTCAATTTTCCAATAAATTCTTCCAATGAATTAACAGCTTTCATCCATCCCAAAATTCAAAATTTCGTGCCAATTAAAACTGGAGATCCTTTATTCATTAGCTTTGATGGTGAGGTAATTAATTACACGGGAACGCAAGAGTTGTATCCCTACCTTGTCAATGAAGCCGCGTATTATGCGTATAATCTTGCCTTTCACTTGATGGAAAAAACCGAAGTGAAAATTACGTTGTAATCACGGGTAAAACTTTTTAGGGAGATGATATTTTATCTCCCTAATCTGTAGAGAATTTAACCACTAGACTTTCTATTCTAAATACTTTATGGAGTTAGATATGTTCAAAAAACACTTTTGTCATTTTCTTGCTTTATTAGCTACGCCTTTCCTGGTTTCAAATGGTATAATGGCTGAAAATACTGTTCCTCTTATTGACCCATACACATTTTATCCTCGTGGTTGCCATATCATAATTGATTCTTGGGAAGGAGATTGTAAATAGATAACGATAGGTTTACTCTCAGACTATTCTGCTTTTAATATTAAGCTGTACAGTTCAGATGAGCGTTGCTTAATTTTAATTGGCGACGCTAGTGAACTCCGATACTACCCCTATTCGATGCGGATTTATTCTGTAGCTTGGTAAGAAGAAACAAGGTATGAATGCTGAATTTTGCACATATCCAAACGTCAGTTTGAAGTGTGATCGCTATCGCTGATCTTGTAGGGTACGTTACTCAACGCGCCTTTTTTCTTTTAATCATGATGAATTTGTAATTATCTGATTTTTGGAATATTTACTAATGCGATCGCTGTTTCTTCACAAGACATTGAGAGAATTATCCATAGAAAAGCACAATTTAAACAAAATCCAGAACTTCACACTTATCAAGGAGAAATAGACAATGCCTAAAACCACAGATGCCGTAAAAATCATTCACCAAATGATCGCAGACGATCCCACAATCAAAGAACAAATCGCCCTAGAATCCCTCAACGCAGAAATTGCACAACTGATTTATGATTCTCGAACAAATGCTGGGTTAACTCAACAACAACAAGCTGACCTAATCTATGTTGAACAATCCGTTATTGAAGACCTAGAGGATGCTGACTATCAGGACAATCCCCTAATGATGCTCCAAAAAATTGCTACCGCACTCAATCAACGAGTCAAAATGAGCCTTGTTAGCTGAAATCCGGCGATCGCCCCTCAATTAAAAAAGCGATACAATTGTCGTTGACTACGAGGTTATGAGCTATCCAGCGATCCGATATAATCGCACATCAAAAAAGCATTATTGATCAAACACCATGCAATACGAATATGAATGGGATCACAACAAAGCACGTTCCAACCTTCGTAAACATAGCATCCAATTTGCGGACGCAGTTGAGACACAAAACCCAACACCGCCTCGCTCTGTTGCATAACCTATTTTGGGGTTGACGAGAGGAACTCTAACTTACATAGTAAACAGAATATAATAAAATCTACACAAGGAGCCGATAATCCCTTGCCTACCGAGCAACAAAAAGACACCGCAATCTTTATTTGCCAGCTACTCTCAAACCTCTATCAACCCATCAACCTCTTTCGTTACGACCAAAGACTCCAAAGCATCTATATTTTAGCTGGAATAAACGATGGAATAGAAATCACCATTAATCAACAAGGAAATTGGGATTTTGAATCATGAACAAACCACTCTCTGACATGAACAACACCGAACTTCGTCAATACCTCTCTCAAAATCGTCACGACGAACAAGCCTTCAGCCAAGCCCTAGAAATCCTCCTCGATCGCAAAAAAAATCTCTTTAAATATCCCCCACCCACCCAAATGAATTACCAAGAAATTGAGGACATCTTTAAAAAAGAAATTAATCCCAAATAAACAATGCCTAAAACCACAGATGCCGTAAAAATCATTCACCAAATGATCGCAGACGATCCCACAATCAAAGAACAAATCGCCCTAGAATCCCTCAACGCAGAAATTGCACAACTGATTTATGATTCTCGAACAAATGCTGTGTTAACTCAACAACAACTAGCTGACCTAATCTATGTTGAACAATCCGTTATTGAAGACTTAGAGGACGCTGACTATCAGGACAATCCCCTAATAATGCTGCAAAAAATTGCCACCGCACTCAATCAACGAGTCAAAATGAGCCTTGTTAGCTGAAATCTAGCGATCGCCCCTCAATTAAAAAAGCGATCGCCCCTTACCGATAAAGATAAAAAGCGATCAATTCTTATTATTTAGGTGGAACTGTTTTTAGGTGTGGTGGGCCCCATTGACACGCAAAACATCACCCGTTACATAACTACTTGCCACTGGAGAGAGAAGAAAAGCCACTGCCCAGGCAATTTCCACTGGCTTACCAAAACGACCAAAGGGAATTTCCGCCGTAATTTTCTGACGAATATCTTCTCGAATAGCCAGGGTCATTTCCGTATCAATAAAACCTGGAGAAACCGCATTGGCCCGTACTCCAAATCGTGCGCCTTCCCGTGCCAAAGATTTCATCATGCCAATCACCCCCGCTTTGGTAGCAGAATAGTTAGTTTGACCGATGTTGCCCCGTTCTCCTGAAATAGAGCTAATGGCCACAATAGAACCCGCTTTGCGCTCATACATTCCACTAATAAAGGGCTTGATACTATAGGCCACGCCTTTGAGATTGACATTAAGAACGGCATCCCAATCACTAGGAGTTAATTTCGGAAAAAAGTTATCTTTGGTAATACCTGCGTTGGCCACAATGCCGTAAACAGGGCCCAGTTTTTCCTCAATTTCCTGGGCTGCTGCCGTCATGGAGTCTAGATTTGTTACATCGGCCACCACACCCAGAGCGGAACTTTTGCCTTCATCAATACTGAGATCCGTAAAGGCCACTTTAGCTCCTAATTCCTGAAGCAGTTCCACGATCGCCGCGCCAATGCCACGATTACCGCCCGTAACCAAAATAACTTTATCTTCTAAGCCGAGAGATAGCATAATGACTCCTGAGAGTGAATAGTGAATAGTTGAGAGTGAATAGTTAGCGAGATCTAAACTCGTTCAATGGCGATCGCGGTTCCGCCACCTGTACCATGACAAAGGGCTGCCAATCCCAAGCTTTGATCCCGTTGTTGCAGAGCATAGAGCAATGTCACCACAATCCGCGCCCCCGAAGCCCCAATCGGATGACCCAAAGCGATCGCCCCACCATTGACATTGAGTTTTTCAGGATCAACGCCTAAAAGCTTGTTAAAAAGCAAACTACTAACGGCAAAAGCTTCATTATTTTCAAATAAATGAAAGTCAGAAATGTCCATTTTTAACTTAGCCAGTAATTTCTGAGCCGCAAAAATGGGAACTTCAGGGAAACGCCAGGACGGCCCGCCGGCCCAGGAACCACCCAAAATTTTACCCAAGGGCGTTAAGCCATAGCGTTCTACCGCTTCTGCACTGGCTAAAATTAAGGCCGCTGCCCCATCGGAAATTTGGCTACTATTACCCGCCGTCAAAACCCCTTGCGGATTAAACGCTGGCCGCAGTTTGCCTAAACTCTCTAGGGTTGTTTCTCCCCGAATGCCTTCATCCGTCTCAATGATTTGTACTCCTTTGCGAGTTTTCACCTCAATGGGAGTAATTTCTGTCTTAAATAGCCCCGCACTAGTGGCCTCGGCTGCTCGTTTTTGGGAATAGTAGGCTACTTCATCCAAGGCTTGACGGGTAAAACCATGTTCCGCCGCTAATCGTTCTGTTTGATCCCCCATCCCTTCGCCAGTGGTCGCGTCCATCAAACCATCGTGGAGTAGTAAATCTGTCAGTTGTTCCGGCGCACCCAGCAGAAACTTATAACCCCAACGGGCCCGATGGGACAGGAAAAAGCCCGTTTGAGACATTACTTCCATCCCTCCCGCTAGGACAACCTCCGCTTCGCCTCCCCGAATAGCCATCATGCCATTAATTAAACTGACCATTGCCGAGGAACAAACCATATCGACTGCATAGCCATCCACACTTTCGGGAATTCCCGCTTTCAAGGCAGCCTGACGGGGTAACAATTGACCATGACCAGCCCGTAATACATTCCCCATAATGTAAAGATCTAAAGCCTCTGGGGGTAATCCCGATTGGGTGAGGGCCGCTTTCATGGCCTTGGCTCCCAAATCCGACGGGGAAAATTCGGTTAAAGCTCCACCAAAACGACCGAGGGGGGTTCTTTGGGCAGCAACAATATAAACATCACGCATGGTATTTTCCTAATAAGCTAGTAACATCGAACAAACTTTTTGTCAGCAAATGAGTTAACTAAAATGACAATGAGAAAGAATGAGGAGAAATTTGCCAACAATTGATTAAGTTTGGATCGAAAAAATAGATAAACATTGACAATTAGTGGATAGCAACACCAAGATTAACCTTGGCATCACCAAGCATTCATCCCAATTTAAAGAGAGCAAGAAGGTTTATATAGACCTCCAATCTAAGGTTTAACAAACTTTAGTGCTTTTGATTTAATAATTTAGATTTTTTTAACAACTAGAGCTAGTTTGTTAACGGTTGATGACATTTGGAAACTCAATTTCTTGATGGAGTCCAGGGAAGTTTTCGGCGATCGCTTTTTTTTTGCTAAGGAGTGATCGCCTTGTATTACTGAACCAAATGACAATTATTGAGGAGAGGGATAAATCATTTCTTCTGGTCGCACCCATTGATCAAACTCTGCTGCGGTAAGAAAGCCTAATTCTACACAGACCGCCTTTAAGGTTTTATTTTGCTCATAGGCCCTCTTCGCCACTTGAGCCGCCCGATCATAACCAATATGGGAATTTAAAGCCGTTACTAACATTAAAGAATTGGTGAGAAAGTGTTGAATCTGGGGACGATTAGCTTCAATGCCTACCACTAAATGTTCTCGAAAAGAACGACTAGCATCTGCTAAGAGATGGATAGAATGTAAGAGGTTATAAATCATGACTGGTTTGAAAACATTTAATTCAAAATTGCCTTGACTCCCCGCTAAGGTAATGGCCGTATCATTCCCCATTACCTGCACACAAACCATGGTCATGGCCTCTGATTGGGTCGGATTGACTTTACCTGGCATAATTGAAGACCCTGGTTCATTGGCCGGTAAAATTAACTCCCCTAAACCGCAACGGGGGCCAGAGCCTAACCAACGCAGATCATTGGCAATTTTCATCAAGGAACAGGCCAGGGTTTTGAGTGCCCCACTGGCCATCACGATCGCCTCATGACTGGCTAAGGCAGCAAACTTGTTGGCCGCAGAAACAAAGGGTAAGCCGGTCATCGCTGAGATGGTTTGAGCAACCCGTTGGGCAAATTCAGGATGGGTATTGAGACCTGTACCGACAGCCGTTCCTCCGATCGCCAATTCGTAGAGATGGGGCAAACAACTTTCTAATCGCTCCAAGTTGTGATCTAGTTGGGCCACATAGCCGGAAAATTCTTGGCCCAAGGTTAGGGGAACTGCATCCATGAGATGAGTCCGACCAATTTTGATAATGTCATCAAATTCTGTCTGTTTTTGCGCCAGGGCGTTACGTAAAGCTAGTATTTGGGGAATTAGGGTTTGCTTGATTTGTTGCACCGCCGCAATGTGCATGGCCGTCGGAAAGGTATCGTTCGAGGATTGCGACATATTGACATCGTCATTGGGATGGATCGGTGTTTTACTGCCCAGTTCTCCTCCAAAAAGGGCGATCGCCCGATTAGCAATCACCTCATTGGCGTTCATATTGGTTTGAGTTCCACTGCCCGTTTGCCAGACACTGAGGGGAAAATGCTCATCTAATTGACCGGCAATAACTTCATCGGCTGCCTGAAAGATTAACTGTGCCTTTTCCTCACTTAACTTCCCTAAATCCCGATTCGCGATCGCGGCTGCCTTTTTGAGAATACCAAAGGCCCGAATCAGTTCTGCGGGCATGACATCATAGCCGATCGCAAAATATTTTAAAGATCGTTGAGTTTGCGCCCCCCAATAGCGATGACTAGGCACTTCCATCGGCCCCATGCTATCGGTTTCAATGCGAGTTGGGAAAGAAGAAGAGGTCATAAACTAAATCAAATAAACAGCAAATTACTACTGGCTACCATTCTAGTCAAAAGCCTGTCCCCTTACCGACGAATAGCGAGGATTGGCGATCGCTGTTTTTTTGTGGAGATGAGAGAGGGCGATCACTGTTTTATGAAATTTGGAAAGGGCGATCGCTGTTTTATAGAAAATCCTATTCCCAAGTTAAGTGAATTTGCTCAGAGTTGCACACAGATTGAATGGTTTCAAGTTTAGTTTTTGTTAATTTACCAAATAAATGTATTCGTAAATGATGCTTAGGATAAAATTGACCATAACTTTTAACTTGACCGATCGCACTTTTCCAATTAGCTGAACGCTTAACCTCAATAACTTCCGTTTTAGTTAAAATATCTATTCTACCAACAGGCGTTGAGATTTCAGTTTTACCACCTAGCTTTTGTGCTAACCGATCACGATAAAAAGCCTCGGTTCCCTCTAGAGGTTTATTAATGATCTTTTCAGGTTTCTGGTCATTAATTTGTTGAATGGCTTCCCGAACTACTTTTCGAGCAAGCACTTGTAAAAAGTTAGGTTTTGCTTTTTGACCCATATTTTTTGTGTAGGTATTTTTTTAATTTTTTATACTTTACTTTTTTTAGAACCCCATAACCAGCTAATCCCACAACTGCCCCAACCGCAGCAACAGGAGCCATCGTAATTCCTACCGCCGTACCACCAACAGCTAATCCCATTCCGCCCAAAACAGCAGAAACCCCTGCGCCAGCCCCAGCCCCGACAGCAGCAGCCCCTAGAATACTGGGATCTTGCTCTTCCACCGCTTTTTTGACCCCATAGGCAGCAGAACCAACTACTGCACCAGCCGCAGCAACAGGAGCCGCACCAATACCAACGGCTGTACCTCCAACCGCTAAACCCATTCCTCCCAATAAGGCAGAAGTTCCTGCCCCAACAGCCGCACCAATACCAACGGATACGGCGGCATCTTGCATATCGGAGGATGTACCTTGTGGCTCAGATTCTTTTGATTGATTTTCAGGCATAATAATCACCTTAATTGTGTAAAAGAAGTCAGTCAATTCTCTTGGGAGAAATACTAGTTCTATCGTAAGACAATTACTCTATGAAAGTCAATCATCTTAAAATATTGTACAATCATTAAAAATTATTAAGCCCGATCGCCCATGACTGACCAAAACACCATCCGTATTCGAGGCGCGAGACAACATAACCTCAAAAACGTTGATCTAGATTTACCCCGATTATTTGCTTATTATCTGAAGTAAACATGATTCTCTCTTTTGCCTGTAAAGAAACTGAAAAAATATGGCAAGGTTGTCGCTCGCGTAAGTTACCATCAGATATACAGGAAAGAGCCTTGCGTAAATTGCGTCAGTTAGACGCATCCAACAATTTAGACGATCTCCGTAATCCGCCAGGAAACTGTTTAGAAGCCCTTGTTGGCGATAGACAAGGACAATATAGTGTTCGTATTACAAAACAGTGGCGGCTCTGTTTTATCTGGCAGAATAATAGTGCCTATTGTGTTGAAATTTTTGATTATCATTAGGAGAAAATCTGATGAACGATACCTTACTAACCAATCCCCATGCAGGAGAAATCCTTAAGCAAGAATTTTTAGATGAACTTCAAATAACCACCCAAGCTCTATCCTTGGCCATTGGTATATCTCTTGATAATATCGAATTTATTATTCGCGGTAAGTCCAATATTACGGCTGATATTGATTTACGTTTATGTCGTTATTTTGGACTATCAGAAGGTTATTTTTTGCGATTGCAAAATGCCTATGAATTAATGGAAGCAAAACGAAAACTGGGAGAAACTTTAAATCAAATTAAACCCTTAGCAATTCTTTAGAAAATCAAAAGAGAGTAAATTATAAGTTGAATCGTGGCTGACAAGACAATGCCTGTTACATTACGGTACAATTATTAAAAATTGTTAAGCCCGATCGCCCATGACTGACCAAAACACCATCCGTATTCGAGGCGCGAGACAACATAATCTCAAAAATGTTGATCTGGATTTAGCTCGCGATCGCCTGATTGTTTTTACAGGAGTTTCGGGTTCAGGAAAATCTTCCTTGGCCTTTGACACCATCTTTGCCAAAGGTCAACGGCGATATGTGGAATCCCTAAGTGCCTACGCTCGCCAATTTTATGGGTATGACGTATTACGTGTGCTCTAGTTGGAAGTGATTAACGGCTTCTTGAAGATAGGTTAAATAGAGCAAACTATCGGCTAAGTTGGGTAGTTTAGGAATTACCACGACTGATTCTGCGGAAATGATTAAAATTCGATGATCGGGATAGGGAACCAGTAAAACGGCTTCAATTTCTGGGGTTTTGACCTTGCCAATGGCTTGATTATCTAGGTTGACTTTGAGAAAGTATTGATCAATGAAACTATGTTTAACACGACTTAACTGCCAGCCCTTATAGATCATCAGAGCGATCGCTGTGCCAAAGGCCAAAAAACTACGCCAGTTCCAAAAGTCTAAAAGTTGAGCCGGATTCTGGGCAAATTCAATGATCACAGGTTCTTGACTACGAAAGCCCTGCACAAAAAGATTGATCAAACCACCGAATTGCAACATGATTGCCGACATCAACAAAACAAAGAGTAGAAATCCCGATTCCTTAAAAACTTGCTTAAAAAATTGCCAGGAATGATGAAATTTCCAGACCGAGCTAAGATGCCATTTTCGTTCTGTTTTGTGACATTTGATCCCCCAATTTTTAACCGCTTCAATAAACGTTTTTGATTCTTCTAAGTCAATGATTGCATAATCTCCTGGCCCGTAACTCTCCGCAAATTGGATCGGCACTGTAACATAGGATTGCAATTTTTTAGCGACCTTGAGGACAACGAGTAAATTCGCATCTTCTTCAATCACCCAGTCCGAACCATCGTATAGCCATAATTTGACTTGCCAAACCTGATCTAGCTTTTCCTCAAAGGCTCCCCCAAAAATAGGACGAGAGGCGATCGCCATTTCCCTAACTTGACCCCGATTAAAACTGTTTTCTAATATTTTATTTTCCGGCAAGGATAATAGCCAAAGCAGGTCTCCCGTTTCATTTTGTAAAAGTTGTAGGGGACGGTCATATTTCTGCTGTTGATAGGCTTGCTTGGCAATACCAATGTCGATATACCAAATGACAATGAAAACAATGAGAATAAGCTGGAAATAATTTTTAAGAATAAAACTTAGCCAGGATAAAGCAATAAAGAGAATAAATAATAAAATTCCTGCCAAATCATTTTGTTTCATCTCTCCCTTGATCAATTCTATCCACATTAGTTTCAACAGAAGATTATACAGGGCTTGAAAAATCTTCTTGATCTGCACGAGGGGGAAAATAAAAATAGCATAAATGCTCTTTTGTGGATAAAAAGCTTTGCCCTGATAAAGAATTTTTTCCGGCATATCATCCCCCCTATTCCCCTCCTTGAAAAAGAGAAAATAATTAACTGATGAATTTTAAGTTTCTGGTTTGCTGATTTGGGTTTCTAGTTTAGAGAGACGACTTTTTAGCTCCTGATTTTCCTGTTTGATCTGGTCAAGTTCTTGACGTAAATCTTTTAACCCTTGATCAGAGCCAATTTTGCCCTGAACTTTGGCGATCGCCTCTTCTGCTAAACGACGAACCCGACCATCGGGGGTTTGATGGGCTAAGGCTTGTAAAATACCAATAGCTTTAGGCGTTTCCATTTGTCCGAGGGCCGAGGAGACTGCTACCTGGGTCAAAAAGAAGGATTCCTGGGCGATCGCGGTTAAACGATCTAAAATTTCCGTTAATTTATCGGCCGTTTGACCTGTCGAAATAGCTCCTAAAGCCCGAATAGCCGCTAAACGTAAGGGTTGGGGAATGCCCAGAGCGGTGTAATCCAAAATCAGATCTACCGCTTCGACCGAAGATTTAAGCTGACTTAAACCGGCGATCGCGCCACAGCGTACCACTTCATTCCAACCAGAACGACTTTCTAGAATCAGTTTGAGGGTGGCAATCACCTCTGTGACCTTATCCTGAAGATTACCGGTGCTGATTTTGCCCAGCCCAGTGGCTGCCGCCGCTTCCGTATAGTAACTAGATTCGCCTTTTTCTAAACAATCCTTGAGCGTTTGATAGGCAGTTAAGGTTTTGACTTGACTTAAGCTATTAAAAATGGCTTTTCTGACCTTGGGATTTTCGTTACTTAAACCGGCAATCAGAGCCGTCCCCGCCTGATCTAACTTAATCTCGGCTAATTGTTGTGCAATTTCCGCTCGGACTCCCCAAAAGGGATCGGCTGTTAAACGATTTTGCAATAATTCCACGACCTCTAAACCGCCTTTTTTCCCTAAAGCGATCGCCGCATAGATACGAGCAATGGGATCAGGATCATGACAAAGTTGGGCTTTGAGTTCTGCCAAAGGATAATCCAACTCAACCGTTTTCAGGAAAGCATTGCCCTGATCAAAACTGACAAAATCCGGCTTGCGATCTAGCGCGAAATAAAAACGCTGCTCCCGTTCCTGGAGTCTGAGTAAAAGGGTTTTCTGAGTAATGGTTTCCCCCTGAATAAAATTAAAGGCAATGGGAATTTTTAGATCAAAAAGCTCATGATGATCACTCTCCGGTTTTGCCTGGGTTTGAGTAACCGTTAACTGTGCCAAATTATTGTCCTGATCCCAACGGTAGGTAACTTTATAGTCTGGATGACCACCTCGAAAAACATACTGATCAAATAGCCAGAGCAAGTTAAAGCCGGTTGCCTTTTCAATTGCCCTTAATAAATCAATCGTTTCAACGATTTTATGAGCATTATCTTGGACAAAAGTATGAATGGCTCGGCTAAATAATTGATCGCCTAAAATAGCCCGTATCATGTGATAAACACAGGCCCCTTTCTCATACAAATGCCGATCATAGAGTTCGATCGCTTCTCGATAAACATTTGTTACCATCGGACGACGATAACGGGACGCATCTTCTTCTAAATAACTACGGGCTTCTCCTAGCAGATAATAGGCTGCTTCATCGGGGCCATATTCATGCTCTGTCCAGAGCACTTCTGAGTAAGAAGCCATCCCTTCTTTGACCCAGGCGTGTGACCAATGTTTAATGACGACCAAATCCCCAAACCATTGATGGGCTAACTCATGGGCCACTAAACTTTCTGAATTGCGATTGTCTAAAGCGGCTCGTTCATCTAATAGGCAGCGATCGGTTAAAAGGGTAGTAGAAGTATTCTCCATACCGCCGAAAATAAAGTCATCTACACAGATTTGGGCATACTTAGGATAGGGATAGGGATAACCAAATGCTTGAATAAAAAAACTCATCATCTGTGGCGTTTTTCCCATTGTCCGCCAACCGTCAGCTTCCCGACCTTTTTCCACGTAATAGGTAATGGGAACGGGATGATCTTGGCCTTTGAGTTCGGCAAAATCTCCCACTGCTAAGGTCATTAAATAGGTAGGATGAATTTCCTGTTGTGACCAATGAAAAATTTGTTCTTGACCACAATCTTTAACAGACTGTAAAATGCCATTGGAAATTGCCGCATAGGGTTTCGGAACTTGAACTTTAATTTCTGAGGTGGCTAATTGTCCGGGATAATCAAAACAAGGAAACCAAAAACGTGAATCTTCCTCTTCTCCCTGAGTCCAAACTTGACAAGGTTTGTGGGGATAATGATCATCCGGCTGGATAAAGTATAGGCCACGTTGGGGATGATTAACGTGATAATGAATTTCAATATCCGTCTGCTGATCTGCTAGGGGTTGCGACAAATTGATCGTGAGCGTTTCGCCATTATAATCGAAGGATTGGCTAACATTTTTGACGAATACCAAATCAATTTGTAAATCAATGGCATCTAAAATTAATTGGTTAATATCAGTGCGAATCGGGGTTAAGGTCAGGCGACAAATTCCTTGAAATGCTTGTTTTTTAAGATCTAGTTTTAAATCTAAACAAATATGATTAATTTGTCCGGGTCGATTAGGGTTGTAGTGAGGTTTTGCCCCCGGTAACTCAAAACTTTTGCGTTGATTGTTTTCCGTATCAAAGGTAAGCAAGGACATTGTTAGTAATAACTCAGTAGAAAAACTAAAAATTTAAGAAGGCTATAAGCCTGAGAGAACAAGAGAAATGGTAAGTGAAAGTATTCTAATTTTAACTAAATTGAGAAGCTTTGTCTATGCAGACCTTCTCGACTTTTGCCATGAGAATTTGTACTGTATCGTGAAATAATTGCTTCGCTTGCCACTCTTTTCGCTACACTTAAGGTCTAAGTATTGAGCATTTAATTATTTAACTTAGTCCTGACTAGCAAGTCTTCCTCGTAACAATCTGCCCCATTGATTCTATGACTTGGCTGCCCCATTACCGTCCCCAACAACTTTCCCTTGGCCCCCTAGAGCAGGAAATTCTCCAGATTGTCTGGGAGTTAGGCACTGCCACGGTCAAGGATATTCATGAGCGTATTTTGGCCAATCCCGATCGCGAACTGGCCTATTCTTCGGTGACGACGGTTTTAAATCGACTCACGAAAAAAGGTTGGCTGGTTTGTCATAAGCAGGGTAAAGCCTTCTCCTGGCAAGCGGCCATTTCCCAGCCCCAGGCCAAGGCAATTAAATCCTATGAACAACTTCAGCAATTTTTAGCGATTAGTAATCCTGATGTGGTGGCGGCCTTCGCCGATAGTCTGGATACAGCCAGTATTGAACAATTGGATGCGATCGCTGCCCGCTTAAAAGACCTTCGTCGTCAACGGGAGGGATAAAGATGCACTTCCTGATGTTATTGATCGCTGGCTGCCTTGCCTGGGGATTACGGTTATGGACTTGGCGGGATCAATCCCCCCTCTCCTGGTCAAAAACCCTTTTTCGGTTCGTTTTTCCGCCTTTATTACTGATTACCACCGCCTTGGCGATCATTTCGATGGGCTATCAGGGAACCATGTTGGGTCTGGAGTCGGGTTGGTTAACCTTTGGCTTGGCGATCGCCTTAGTCAGTTCGAGTTTGGGTGTTCTGGTTCTAAGGTTCTATCAAGCGAGAATCTCCCTTCAACAATTGCAACCCTATCCCCAAACAAGCATTCACGGACAATCTGCTCGTATTTTAAATGTCAGTTTTCCCTACAGTGCCCAGATCGGTTTTTGGCGATCGCAATTGGTGATTAGCCAAGGTTTAATCGAGCTTTTAGACAGTGAACACTTGGAGGCCGTCCTGGCCCATGAAAAAGCCCATGCTAATTATCGAGATACTTTCTGGTTTTTCTGGTTAGGCTGGTTGCGTCAGATTACTGCCTGGCTACCTAACAGCGAATCTCTTTGGCAAGAACTGCTATTTTTACGGGAACTGCGGGCTGATCAAAAAGCCGTCACTCAAGTTGATGCCTTAGTTTTAGCAGAATCTTTGATGTTAGTGGCTCAACAGGCCCATCAAACGTCTCCTTTGACAGATTTAGAAGTCATTTGTGCAACCTTTTATCAAGAAAATCGCCTGCTCGTTCGTATTAATGGTTTGATCGATCCCAGCACTCAAAATCGTCTGACGGAAATGGGTTGGACGAGACTATTCTGGTTATTAGTTTTTATTCCCCTGATCCTCATTCCTTTGCATTATTAACATGGGTCAATTACCAAAAATTAACGATGCAGCCCCGCATTTTTCAGCTAAAGATCAGACTGGCAATATTGTCACGCTAGAGGATTTTCAAGGATCTTGGCTAGTGCTCTATTTTTATCCCAAAGATAATACGCCGGGCTGCACAACGGAGGCGATTAATTTCAGTGAACAACAGTCAGTTTTTCAGGGGTTAGGAGTGAAAATCTTAGGGGTTAGTCCAGACTCAGAAAAATCTCATGGTAAATTCATTGAAAAGCAGCAGTTAAATCTACAACTACTCAGTGATCCTGATCATGCAGTGGCAGAAGCCTACGGGGTATGGGGGTTAAAGAAATTTATGGGTAAGGAATATATGGGAATCTTGCGCTCAACTTTTCTGATTAATCCCCAGGGAATCATTGTCTATGCATGGCCCAAGGTTAAGGTAAAGGATCATGTGGCCGATGTGCTGACTCAAATTCGTGCTACCTGTAAATAATTAGGATTCTTCGGTATTTGTTATGCCAAATATGAGGTTATCTACTCCAGAATCCATGCCAAGAAAGGGTTTCCTTGTCTTTACACTCAATTCATGCCAAATTAACTGACAGTTTTAACTAAAAGCCTTATACGGCAAGAGTTTTAGGACTTGATAAAATGACTTAGCATAGTAACTACCGATGAACCAAAATCCAAGACTATCCCGTTAAACAACCTAATTCGTCTTGAGAAAAAGAATACAATTTTGTATCTAATTTCTTTCTTAATTCATCTAAGGTTTGAAAATTTTGCCAGGCAAAGAAATTTTTAATATACTGCCATAGTCTCTCAATCGAATTCACTTCAGGACAATAAGAAGGTTGATAAAATGCAATCACATTATCCGGAATCTCTATTTCTTCAGAGGTATGAGCAGGAGCATTATCCAACTGTTTCACTTGCTCTGACTTTCATGCCTTTAACCTGATCAACGTTATCCCTTAATGATTTTAATGATTATGATTGGAACCGTTCTGCTTCTGGCAGCTTTGTTGGACTATCTTATTGCTGATCCTGACAGATGGCTCCATCCGGTGCAGGTAATAGGCTGGATCATTGCGGGACTAACCCAGATAATTCTGAGAACACTACCCAATCCCAGACAACGACGTTATGCCGGTATCGGTTTAGGGCTACTCGTTATTTTGGGAACCGGACTAGGAAGCTGGTTTTTGCTTTGGGGATTAGAGCAATGGCACTCTTGGTCACGTTGGGTCGTAGAAGTGATCTTGCTGGCCAGTGGTTTTGCGGGTCGGAGTTTATATCAAGCAACCGACAAAGTGTTAAAGGCTCTGCAACAAGGGGAGATAACATTAGTCCGCAACGCCCTCGGTCAATTTGTCGGACGAGATACGGAAACGTTAAATGAATCAGAAATTTTGCGAGCGACCTTAGAAAGTTGGGCAGAAAACTCAGTGGATGGGGTGATGGCTCCTTTGTTTTATGCCATTTTGGGTCTCTGGCTTCCCTGGGTGGGCCCGGCTCCTCTGGTTCTCAGCTATAAAGCGGCCAGTACATTGGATTCTATGATTGGTTATTTGCGGGAACCCTATCGCGATTTAGGCTGGTTTAGTGCTCGATTCGAGGATTATTTGACCTGGTGGCCCTGTCGTTTAACCGTATTAACATTGGCTTTGTTATCAGGAAAACCCATAATGGTTTTGGCTATTTGTCGTCGGGATGGCCCCCAGGATCCTAGCCCTAATTCCGGTTGGAGTGAGGCGGTTTATGCAGCGATTTTAGGGGTGCAATTGGGCGGTGAAAATAGTTATCAAGGGGTTAAACGTATAAAACCGTTATTGGGAGAGCCTGATTTTCCGATTACAGTGGACAAGATTCAAGCGGCGATCGCCTTAACCCGTGTTTGTTTTTTACTTTGGCTGGCGATCGGGGTTGTGTCAACACACCTGATCATGGAATAACGAAGTATAACGGGGTTAATCGGAGCAAAAAGAATCTTGTCGATAAGAGAATTCCGGCGTTGCTTAATCAGGGTATGAAATAGAATTTTGCATACATCTAGAAACCAGTGTGAGTCAATGTTTTAAAAATTGCATCTTTAGAGATTCATACCTCAAGTCAGCAACGCCAGAAAATCCGTATTTACAATACTTTATCGGAATGGAGAGCTACAGTAGCGAGGAGCCGTTTGAAGCATCAATGATGGTTCATTTTCGTAAAAGAATAGGGATGGAATTAACAAATAAAATCAATAAAGAAATGGTAAAGAAGGTTGAGGGAGTAGAAAAAAAAAGGAAGAAAATGAAGGTAAGTTATTGTTAGATGCGACTTGTACACCAGCCGGTATAAAATATCCAACGGATATAGGAATATTAAATGAAGCCAGAGAAAAAACAGAAAAAATAATAGATAAGTTGTATAAAGAAATAAAAGAAAAAAAGAAAGAAAAGCCGAGAACCTATAGAGAAGAAGGGAGAAAAGACTACCTAACGGTAGCGAAAAAACGTCGTCCGTCAAAAAAAGAAAAAAGAAAAGGGATTAGAAGAAACTTATTGTATGTAAAAAAAATGTTAGATGAGGGAGCAAAATTGGAAAAACTAACAAAAAAGGAGAAGGAAATGATTATAACCATAGAAAAAGTGTATGAACAACAACTAGAAATGTATGAGAATAAGACGAATACAGTAGAAAACAGAATTGTGAGTGTAACGCAACCTCATATCCGTCCAATAGTGCGTGGAAAAGCGGGAAAAGCAGTAGAATTTGGAGCCAAAATATCAGCGAGTAATGTGAATGGCTATGTTTACTTAACTAAATTAAGTTGGGATAATTATAACGAATCGGGAGATTTAAAAGAGCAAATAGAGGAGTATAAAAGGGAGAGAGGATGTTATCCAGAATCGGTCCACGTGGATAAAATATATCGAACCAAAGAGAATCGAGCTTATTGTAAAGAAAGGGGAATAAGAATAAGTGGCCCTCCATTAGGAAGACCACCGAACGAGGTGAGTAAAGAAAAAAAGAAAGAGGCAGTCTCAGATGAAAGAGTGCGTAATGCCATAGAGGGTAAATTCGGACAGGGAAAGCGAAGATTTAGTCTTAGTCGAGTGATGGCAAAACTACCTGAGACCTCTGAAACTGTGATTGCAATGAACTTTTTGGTAATGAATCTTTCTACTCTACTTCAGAAGACAAAGAAGAAAACAAAAAGTAAGAAGTTGTAGAGTCATTGTTCTTCTAAAAATGGCGGTAATTTTCCTCTTTTTCACTTTTCATCTCATGTTAACACTTTTCTTTCCCTTCATCAAATAAAGGTCACACCCGTCTGTCATCAGTTTTATCTCCAAATAAAGGTCAAACTAAGCTTTTTTTCAGATCAATGCATACAATGAAAAGCGGGCGATCGCTCGTTTTACAAAAAAATTGCAGGTGGGATTGAGAGTAAATTTCGGGGATGACATTCATCTTTTACTCTCATCCTCTTTCAATTAGCTTTATTAAAGGTAAGATATTGCTGATAACACCACCGCCAAATTTTTTTAAGATTTTCTTCTAAAATAACGACAATTACATCTAGCCAGTCTAATATATATTCGAGCAAGTGTTTGCTATAGCCAACGGGTTTAGCTTCCGTTTCAATCCAATCAAAGGCAGCTTCCAGTTCTACTTCCCAGGGTTTACTTAGCGGAACCGATTTAGGGACGGGCGTTTTCAAGCCTGCGGCGGGGGAATGGGTAATCGTACTGTCTGGTGGCTCATCGGTTATGCGATCGGAAATGATGCTAGGACTGGCCGAGACAGTCAGATCTGAGGGAACGGGATAAGTCACCGCTTGAGATGCTTTAGATGGAGTGGGTGTAAGTTTAGGCTTTTGTTGGATTTGAGTATTAAGAGTTTCCAGGCTGACCGCAGAGATATCATCTGAGCCTGGTAAGGCAGCAAAGGGTTTGATGCCTGGGATCGCTACACTATCATCCGCATGGGAAAAAAGATCGTCCCAGGAGAGCCACGTTTCTTCTAACCCTGATTGTTTGCCGAGGGGTTTTTCTGAGGTTTGAGCCGATAAAGGGCGGGCTGATGATTCTGAGCTAAAAAAGTAGGCGATCGCCGCTTGAATGAGGGCTTGAATTTGAAAAGGATCGGGTTCGGTCGCTTCTAATTGACCCTGGGGATGATCTAGGTTAGTAGAGTGCTGAGGAGCTAGAGATGAGGGTAATTTTTGAATAATTTCGGACTTTAAAGCTTGCCACGTTTGGGGTATTTGGGGTAAGGCAAGGGGCGGTTGAAGATGACTAATTTTTTCAATAGAAGCTTCTAAGATAGGCGTTTCTCGTAGGCTGACCAATCCTTGATTGAATTGTTCAAAAACTTTTTGTCCCCATTGAATTTCTTTGGCTTCGATCTGGGCAACGGTTTGATCCAAACGGGCTAAGGGTTGGCGCAGGGGTAAGGAGGGTAAGGGTACAGTGGGCATAGGCACAATTGCCGTGCTAATGGATGCGCCACATTGGAGATTAAAGGTGAAATGTTCTAGCCATTGCAGTTTACGCCAGAGGAAGTTTAAGGGCGCGATCGCCGTTTGGGTTTCCGTATCAATCAGGGAAATAAAGCCAATCTGTTGTTGAGAGAGGGCCCACTGAAGACGACGTTCATAACCATAGTTGGCCAATTCCAGCCCCATACGCTGTTGCAGTTGTTGTTGTTGGCTACCGGAGAGCACATCTAACAGGTCATTATCGGCCGTGGTGAGCACCAATTGGCGGTTTTCCAGCAAGCAAGCAATCCCTTGAATAATTAAGTCTTTTTGTTTGGCAAAGGAAAGAGCATTTTTGATATTAATGACTAATTGTCCTAAGCCATGAGAGGGAAGATTTTTGACTTCGGACGGCTGAGACGGTAGGAAAGCGGGGGGTAAAAGTTGATCGGGGGTAGTGCCGATCGCTAACTGTTGGCGAACCTGTTCAAAATATTGGGGAGAAAGAACGATTTGTGGCGGTTGATAGTCTAAAGGGTCGAGAATGGGCGAATCTTCAGGCAGTTCAAACCAGGGTTTAAGGCTATTTAAAACTCTTTCAAGGGGCTGATCGACAGGCGGATCGGATAAGTATTCCATACGGCTGGACAAGGCCGGTTGACTACGACCATTTCCTAATTTGGGGCCAGCCCATTGCTGGGGACGTAACAGCCAATGAAAAGGTAAGGCTAATAACTGGACACTCCATTCCGCCGCTACTCGCAAATGTCTAAAGGTTTCTCCCAGGCGATCGCGGATTCGTAGGGATTGACGATTAACAAAGTTGAAGAGATGACTTTTATAGGGGCGGTTGGGGTCAGACATATCACTAAAATCGGCAAATTGGCGGACAAGGATATTGCCTCGACAGCGTGGGGCGTTGCCGCAGAGATCAACTGTCAAAAAGCTGAAACTAGCTTAACATTATCAGGCAGTAATCCAGTCTAGGAATATCTCGCTTGACAGTTTTCTGACCATAAACTTGATGAGTTTAGATAATAGAAAAGTTAATGTATTTAATGCCAAGTCACCCCAGATGGTATCATTGCCTACGAGTTTTTACCTAAATAACTAATCAAATAATAAATCATTATTAGAGCGATCGCTAACTTTCTGATAGTATATTTGATATTTTCTGTCACTGACTAACTTAGTGTCACAAATCAATACTCATGCCCGCTATTACTTCCCTGTTATTTAAGCTACAATTAAGCAATCTAAATATTAATTTTTGGCATGAAGATCGCCTATCTCATTAATCAATATCCGAAAATCAGTCATAGCTTTATTCGTCGAGAAATTTTGGCCCTTGAAAAATTAGGAGTGGATATTTTTCGTGTCTCAATGCGTTCCTGTGAAAATGAATTAATTGATATTGCCGACAAACAAGAATTTACCAAGACTTTTACTATTTTAAATCTTCACCCCTTTGTCATCTTTTATAACCTTATTGTCTGCTTTTTGAGCCATCCCATTCTTTTTTTAAAAGCCTTGTCCATGGCTATCGAATTGGGGAAAAGCTCCGAAGTGGGTCAAGTCAGACATCTCATTTATCTGGCGGAATCTTGTGCATTAACAAATCAACTCAAAAAAAGCAACCTGACTCATATTCATGCTCATTTTGGTACTAACTCTGCCACAACAACCCTATTAACTTCAATTTTAGGTCATTTTACCTATAGTTTTACCGTTCACGGCCCAGAAGAATTTGATAAACCGCAAAATTTATCCCTCACGACTAAAATTAAATATGCTACTTTTGTGGTGGCAATTAGTTCTTTTGCTAGAGGTCAATTATATCGTTGGTGTCCTTACGCTGAGTGGTCAAAAATTAAAGTTGTTCATTGCGGTTTAGATGAAGACTTTTTAGATACACCAATTTTGCCGATTCCCCCGACTTCACAACTACTATGTATCGGCAGATTAACAGAACAAAAGGGGCAAGGTTTATTGATCAAAGCGTTAGCTAAAGTTAAAGAAAAAGGGCTCAATTTTAAACTATTATTGGTTGGCGATGGGCCGTTACGTCCTACCCTTGAAGAACTGATTGTATCCCTTGAACTTCAGGATTTTGTGAAAATTAAAGGCTGGGCAACTAGTCAAGAAATTAAGCAATTTTTCCATGAATCTAGAGCATTAGTCCTGCCCAGTTTTGCCGAAGGATTACCCGTCGTGATGATGGAAAGTTTTGCATTAGGTCGTCCTGTAATTGCGACCTATATTGCGGGAAATGTGGAATTAATGGAAAATAATCTATCGGGTTTTCTGGTTCCATCAGGCGATATTGAGGCGTTAGCTAATGCGATTGAAAAAATGTTACTTTTAGATATCGATCAACTCGAAGCAATGGCAATGGTAGGGAATCAAAGAGTCAAAGAAAATCATAGCAGCATAATCGAAGCGAGAAAATTAGTGGCACTTTTTGAGGAAGTGACTAAATCTCAAAACTAGCTCTCAAACAAATTAAGCGACGGAGCTAGACTGGTTTTAACGGCTAACTTGATAGCGATCGCACCACCAACAGAGAATATAAATTGACCAGATACGCGACCAGTATAGTCCAGGAGAATCTGCTAAAAAAGCTTGCCAAAGGGCATTAACCGCATCCGCATTCAGTCCGATCCTAGCCAAATGAGCGCGATCGCTGAAAGTCTCAGAAATTTCACGCTTTAAACTTTGACGACACCACTGTTCAATCGGTAAAACAAATCCAGATTTAGGACGATTAAATAATCGAGCATCAAGCTGTTCTGCTACTAAGTTTTGTAAAAAACGCTTTTTCCCCAGGGGATAAAAACGATTCTTGAGCTTTTGTTCTATTACTAAGCCAACTACCTTATGATCAATAAGAGGTAGTCTAACTTCCAAAGAATTAGCCATACTTGCAACATCTGTGTCTCGTAATAATCGCTCCCCTAGGAAAATAGCGATTTCAAGCTGGCTGATGGAACTTAAAGTTGGCTCTTGGGCGATGGTTTCTTGGAATTTTTGGGTATAAAAATCTGTCAAACCATAATAAGAACTTGGATATTCTTTTTGTCCTAATAATTGATTTTGAAAATCCTTAGTAAATAAGCTGTAAAAAACCTGATAAATATTAGTAAGATTACTGGTAGATAAAAGATCTTCGATTTTTCCCCAACGGGTTTGAGCCGGAAAGCTACCTAATTCTCCCTCATTCCAATGTATGAATTGTTTTGATAAATTTTGACGGAATGAATAGGGCAATTTATTCAAATACTGGTTAATTTTAACCGCTAAACTGACTTCTCGAAAAGAGCGGTAGCCGCCAAAGAGTTCATCCCCTCCTGTCCCGGCTAAGGCCACCGTAATGCCTGATTCCTTTACTGCACGGCTAATATAATAGGTATTCAGACCATCAAAAGTGGGTTGGTCTAAACTGCCTAGAGCACTTTCCAATTGTGCGAAAAACTGAGCTTGGGATAGTTGTACCTCAAGATGTTCTGTTCCTAAAGCCTGGGCCACTTGATGAGCATAAACGGATTCATCGTACTCTACTTCTTCAAAGGATAAATTAAAAGTCTTAACTGTACCCGCATTTGCCTGAACCGCTAAAGCAGCCACTACGCTAGAATCAATACCACCAGAGAGAAAAACGCCCACCGGAACATCACTCACTAAACGCATTTTTACCGCATCTCTAAGTTCCTGTTCCAGGGATTCAAGAGAGCTATTATTAGAATGATATTTGGGAATTGTCCAGAAGGATTCATAATTTTCAATCTCTCCCTCCATATTAATCGTCATTTTATAACCCGCAGGCAGTAGAGAAATGGCCTCAATAATGGTATTCGGACTAATTACAAAGCCATTCCAGAGATAATTCTCTAGACTTTTTTGATCTAATTTTCGCTCAATTAAACCACTGGCTAATAAGGCTCTCAGTTCTGACGCGATTAATAAAGTATTACCACCATTATTCTGGACAGAAGCATAATAGAGTGGCTTAATTCCCAGGCGATCTCGAGCACAAAAAGCTTTATTTTGTTGGGGGTTCCAGATCACAAATGCAAACATTCCGCGCAAATAATCCAGAACCCCTTCTCCCCAAACTCGATAACCTGCTAAAAGGACTTCTGTGTCACATTCAGAACGAAATTTCACACCTTGTTTTTCTAGGTCTCGTCGTAGTTCTTGGTAATTATAGACCTCGCCATTGTAGGTAATGACATTTCCCGTTACTTGATCGATCATCGGTTGGGCACCATTGGCACTTAAATCCATGATTGCTAGTCGTCTATGGGCTAAGGCCACACCTTGCTCATTCTCATCGACAGAAGACCAAAAACCCCCACCATCTGGCCCACGATGAAACTGGGCATCATTTATTTGCTCTGTTGCCTTGATGATCATTGGGGAAATCGCACCAATCGCTGCCGTAATTCCGCACATAGAAGATGCCCTATACTTAGCCTATAAAATTGAACGGAAAATGTTGTTCTCTTAAGGTGATTATAGAAAATATAAACTAATTATGACTAAAATACAATATGGATTAAAATAATTATAATTTTTTGGGGTACTTAACGAAAAAGAGACAATAGCAGTCTTTTGGTATTAGTCGTGTTAACACCGTAGAAAAATTCAACGGTATTTATTTTCTTGTTATAAACCTCAACTTGCGGTGAAAACGAGGTTATATCGTATGATCTGCAAATGACTAGATCTCATAATTTGATTGTTTCAATTTTTGCCAATGAAACCTGATATTCGGTTAAAATCTTGCTAATTCTAGAAGTTCAAGGAGTCAAGGGTGAACGAGGATCGCTATTATTGGTTAGCCTGGTCGCAAATAAATGGAGTCGGCCCCGTTTTATTAAAGCGAATCCAACAACATTTTGAGACATTAGAGAATGCCTGGAAAGCATCAGAAAGAGCCTTATTACAGGTCAATGGCTTAGGCTCAAAACTAATTACCAATATTCTCACCCAGCGATCGCAACTCAATCCCCAACTATTACTAGAAGAGCATAGCCGTCAAAATCCCCACTTTTGGACACCAGCCGATGCTGATTATCCCCGTTTATTGTGGGAAATTCCTAGTCCACCGCCGGTACTTTACTATCGAGGTCAGGTTAAAATGTCCGAAAATCAAGGACAAATTCCAGGCATTGCGATTGTTGGCACTCGTTTTCCTACTGAACATGGCAAACGCTGGACAAAGAAAATTAGCATGGGATTAGCAAAAAGTGATTTTACGGTGATTTCTGGGTTAGCTGCTGGTATTGATGGACAGGCCCATCGTAGTTGTTTAGAAGCGGGTGGTAGAACGATCGCCGTTTTAGGAACGGGTTTAGACCTGGTTTATCCGCCTCAAAATCGACAACTCTTTGAAGAAATTGCTGAAAAGGGTTTAATTTTAAGTGAATATCCTGTGGGAACTAAACCTGATCGCGGTAATTTTCCGGCTCGTAATCGGATTATTGCCGGGCTAAGTCGCGCTATTTTAGTGATGGAAGCCCCCGAAAAATCAGGTTCATTAATAACAGCCCGTTATGCCAATGAATTTTGTCGAGATGTCTATACTTTACCCAATTCTCCTGATGTAGCTGAAGCGAAAGGTTGTCTCACTTTAATTCATAACGGAGCCGAAGTGATTCTCTCGGAAGAAACATTATTAGAAACCCTGGGAGCCATTCCCAAACTGGATATTGCCCCCGTTTTATCTTTGTTAGAATCTTTGCAATCGGTTGAATCTTTGCCAGATCTAGATCCCATTCCTTTGAAAATTTTACAAGCCGTACCGCGATCGCCCACTCCTTTTGATACCATTATCCAGAATACGGGTTTAAGCACCGGAGAAGTATCGGCAGGATTACTGCAATTAGAATTAATGGGTTTGGTTAGCCAAATTCCTGGGATGCGCTATCAACGATTATAGTAAAAACTACATTTATATTGTATTTGTATTCGAGAATTTTAAGCCAAGTCCATTTTGAAACAAGTCCCCATTTTTAAGGGGGATTTAGGGGGATCAAATTTGAGACAAGTCCTCATTTTAAGGGGGATTTAGGGAGATCAAATTGGGCGATTAAAAAACTATGGGTTTCGAGTTAGAGAGGGTTATCAATGATTCATAATTACCTTAAAATTCTCCCTTTCTGGCTTCCATAAACAGAGAATCAGGTTTGCGAACTTTGCCATCAATGATATCTAATTGGTAATCATTAAATCCTCTGATTTGACTATCCATTGCCTGACAAACCTGAATATCTTGAAATCTATTTTTGGACAAAAGAGCAGCTAAAGAGACCCGATCATACATCCATTGATGAATTTCTCCCGATTGACGGAATACTCCCTCGCAGAAAGCCCTTTGGCCAGATTTGCCCGCAATCAGTCTTACCATCCATGCTGCTACAAGATAACGGCTTTTTGCCAAAAACCAGCCCCAATTTTTATGTTTAAGTCGGGTTTGTAAAGAAAAATTAGTCTTAGGTGCTGTCCAAAAACCTTCTGCTTCTTGACCAATGCGATCGCGAATAAAATCACGGTTAAGAAGTTGGGGATTGCCCAGAAAATTAGCCATTTCTCCCCCTGGAAAGCGTCGATTAATTTGGTCTAATAACTCTAACATCAACCAATGGTAATTGGCAAGCGCGATGGGATCGGGTTGTTTGGCCATAGCCACTGATTCTAGACAACTTAAATAAGTTTTAACAATGGCTTCTAAGTCTGGAACAACAATCCGAATAATACCATTGGGTTTTAGAATCCGCCAACAGTCAGCGATAAAAGCTTGAGCCTGTTCCTGGGTTAAATGTTCCAAAACATGAGAGCTATAGCAAACATCAATAGAATCTTCCGCAAAGGGCAAAGGATTACAAATATCGTAGGGTTGGATGGTAGGAGATTGGGGGATTTTATCTAAATTAATCCAATCAGGATGATAAACTACGCCACAACCAATATTAAGACGTTTCATGCCAATAATTAGGAATGGGATGATAGGGGATAAAAAATGCCAATTCTGGCCGTAACATCGACGCGATGAAGCATTAAAGCAATTTGGTGTTCTGCTAAATATTCATCAACAGCTTTTCTGGCTCCCTGCCAATGGCCATAGTCATCAATAATAATCACCCCTCCTACCGCAAGGCGAGGAAAAAGGTAAATTAGCTCATGTTTTGTGGATTCGTACCAGTCAGTATCTAGACGTAAAAGGGCAATCTTTTCAGGAGCTTGTTCAGGAATAGTCTCTTCTACTTTGCCTTTAATAAAGTGAATTTTGTCAGCAGGATAATTAATCGATCCAACGGACTTTTTGACCTCTTCTAGAGAGGCATAACACCAAACCGAATTACTAACATTTTTGTCCTCCTCTTGTAAAAGTTTTTTAGCTTCAATACCGCTTAAATCGACATCTTCCTGCGTCGGCTCTGACATTCCACTAAAAGTATCAAACAAAAATAGTTCCCGCTCTTCTTGACCTAATTTTTTAAGGGTATCGGCGATCGCCATCATGCTTCCCCCTTTCCAGACCCCACATTCCACAATATCACCTGGAATCTGGTTCTTGACCACATATTTAACTGCTTCACAAAGGGCTGAAATTCGTTCAGGCGAAGTCATCGTAAAGGCCTGCACGCGATTAATGGTTTGAACCACTTCCTTGTCAAAATCTGGTGGTAAATTAGGAGGATAGCGATGCACATCAATTCCTAAATTTTGTAGTAAGCTTTTGATCCGTTGAAGAGGAGAGAGTTTAGCCATAGATATTAGTCAAGATAATAAAAATTTTAGAAGAAGAGTTTAGAGAGAAACTTTAGAGAAAAATTTGCTTAATTTTCGTTTTAAACGATAGGTTAACGTGGGATCAAAGATAGTATTTTGAGAAAACTGATCCGCTGCTCCATCCCGAATCAGATAAGCAGGATGTTGAATTGGAAAAGTCATAGGATAGGTGGGCAAATAGGCAAAAGGATGGTTTTTACTGGTTGTATGGCTGGCATCCTCATCAAAGCCAATATTACTAACTAGATTTCTGGATGGCAAGATGGTGAGAGCATTTTGCAGCCAACAGGCGAATGTCCATCGATAGTCCCAAGCCACAATTTGATTATCAAATACACCTTGAAAAATATTCTCCCAATATTGACGAGTTCTCCTATCTTCTAGGATAAAATTCAAAAGTTGCTGTTCTTTTACCCTGGGCCAATGGGTCATATTCATATCAAAGTATTGCCAAGCCCTTCTCCAGGTTGCCCATCCCCAGGAATGACTGTAGCGAGAAAAATAGTAACTGTCTGAGGTTGTTTGATGACCAAATTGGAAATTATTACCTGAAATTGTCATCACTCTTTGATCATGACGATAATGCTCTAGCAATTCTTCGCAAAAAGGAAAAAAAGTTTTTTCTGGCAAGCAATCATCCTCTAGGATAATAGCTTCTTCCACCTGACTAAAAACCCAATTTAAGCCGGTGGGAATACGTTTAGATGAACCTAGATTCTGTTCAGAATAATTTTTATAAACTTGACAATCCCAATCAATAGTCTCAATGATGGCGCGAGTTTTCTCACATTTTTCTGCTTCTCCTAATTTATGCGATCGCGGTGCATCAGCAATTACAAATAACTGTTTGGGTTGAATTTCTCGAATGATATTGAGGAGTTTTTGGGTCTTTTCAGGACGGCGAAAAATAATGAGGACAACCGGCGTTTTCATAGGCTTTGTTTTGGATAGAGTTTATTCACCTCGGTAATGGCTAGACGAGATTGTACCCCTAATGTTAATGGCGATCGCTCGCCTTTTTCAAAATGTTCAGCAGCAGCACAGGCAATCATAGCAGCATTGTCGGTACAGAGATGGAGCGGTGGAAAATAAACGGTGAGATTTTTTTCCTGGGCTGCCCGTTGCAGAGATTGACGCAATTCGCGATTGGCTGCCACCCCCCCCCCCACCGTAATGGTTTGCAGGCCTTGATCTAGGGCACAGTTAATCGTTTTATGGGTCAGCGATCGCGCCACGGTCGCTTGGAAACTAGCCGCCAGATCCTCAATCGGTAAGGGTTGACCCGATTCCTTTAACGTTGTAACCAGTCGTAACACCGCCGTTTTTAAGCCACTAAAACTAGAATCATAGGGATGATAACCCCCCTGGGGAAGAGAAATACGACCTTCGGGCAGAACAAAGGCTTGGGGATTGCCCCTTTGAGCCGCTTTGTCGATAGCAGGGCCGCCTGGATAACCGAGATCTAATAAACGGGCAACTTTATCAAACGCTTCGCCTGCCGCATCATCTCTCGTCGTACCCAATATTTGGTAATCACCGCAGGATTTGACCTGAATGAGACTGGTATGGCCTCCCGATACCAAAAGACAGAGAAAAGGCGGTTCTAAGGTCGGTTGGCTAAGGTAACTGGCATAAATATGGCCTTCCAGATGATGAACCCCTAAAAATGGCTTTTGATGAACTAATGCTAAGGTTTTGGCCGCTGTTACTCCCACCATCAACGCTCCCACTAATCCAGGGGCAACGGTAGCGGCGATCGCCTCAATCTCTGTCCAGGTGAGACCGGACTCTGACAACGCCTGAGTAATACAAGGATTAATAAGCGTAAGATGTTGACGCGAAGCCACCTCTGGGACAACCCCACCATACTGTTGATGCACAGCGATTTGTGAAGAGACCACACTGCTTAAAACGTTACGATTCTTTACAATTGCTACCGCAGTTTCATCACAACTTGTTTCGATTGCTAAAATGGTTGCCATTGTCTGCTAGTTTGATACGAAAGACTACTTTTGATTGCTTAATCTTTACTCTACCAACCCGTCAGAGTAAGATCACTTCCGCGTACAATCGATCTGTCATCCTTTGTACAAAAAACTTAGCCTTTGGCCATAAAAGGAAACAATTCTTATGAAACAATTGTTAGCTTTCCTGCTCGCCCTAACCCTCTGGTTTAATTTTGCACCTTCTGCTTCGGCGGCTGACTTCGCGAACCTAACTCCCTGTAGCGAATCTCCTGCTTATCAGCAAAAAGCCAAAAACTTCCTGAATACCACTGCTGATCCCCAGTCAGGTCAAATCCGGGCAGAACGCTATGCGGCGGCTCTCTGTGGCCCGGAAGGCTATCCTCACCTGATTGTAGATGGCCGCTTAAGCCATGCTGGTGATTTTCTCATTCCTAGCATTCTTTTCCTCTATATCGCCGGCTGGATTGGCTGGGTTGGACGGTCTTATTTGATCGCCATTCGAGGCAGTAAAGATGCTGAAATGCAAGAAATTGTGATCAATGTGCCTTTAGCCATCAGCAAAATGTTAACCGGCTTCCTGTGGCCTCTAGCCGCTTTAGGGGAATATACCTCTGGCAAACTGATTGTCAAGGATTCTGAAATCCCGGTTTCTCCTCGCTAGGAGACTGTATTTTAATCCTGTTTTACTGCTTTTACCCTTGGAGACTCTTTCATGGAAGGTTTGACTAAATTTTTATCAACTGCTCCTGTTTTAATCATGGCTCTGCTAACTTTTACCGCAGGGATTTTGATCGAAGCAAACCGTTTTTATCCTGATCTGCTTTTCCATCCCTAGGATGAAAATTTAAGATTCGTTATTGAAAAAAGGGGATTGGTTGTCGGATGAAATTCTGATGCCAGTCCTCTTTTCCTGTCTAGCTAAGGGTTCTAAGTCTTCAGTGCGTTCCCCCTACCTTATTGATTACCCAATTAATGTTAACTTAAGTTAAACTACCTACTGAAAAGCTTCCAGAGGAATTGCGATAGATGGTTGCAGCACCCGTTCAAGTTCAACAAAAGTACGATATCAAGGATATTGGTCTAGCCCCCCTAGGTCGTCAACGGATCGAATGGGCCGGTCGAGAAATGCCTGTTCTTAAACAGATTCGCGATCGCTTTGCCAAGGAAAAACCCTTTGCTGGCCTACGTTTAGTGGCTTGTTGTCACGTTACTACCGAAACCGCTAACTTAGCGATCGCCCTCAAGGCAGGTGGTGCAGACGCACTGTTGATTGCCAGTAATCCCCTTTCGACCCAGGATGACGTAGCAGCTTGTCTGGTTGCGGATTACGGTATCCCTGTCTATGCCATTAAGGGAGAAGATAATGATACCTATCACCGTCACGTCCAAACGGCTTTAGATCATAAACCTCAAATCATTATTGATGATGGTTCTGATGTGGTGGCAACCATGATCCAAGAGCGTCAGCACCAAATCGCAGATATTATCGGAACAACGGAAGAAACCACTACGGGCATTGTGCGTTTACAAGCCATGTTCAAGGATGGCGTTCTAACTTTCCCGGCTGTCAATGTCAATGATGCTGATACCAAACACTTCTTTGACAACCGTTATGGGACGGGTCAATCCACCCTTGATGGCGTAATTCGGGCCACCAATATTCTCTTAGCGGGTAAAACGATTGTTGTTGCCGGTTATGGCTGGTGTGGCAAGGGTGTGGCCATGCGAGCGAAAGGTTTAGGCGCGAATGTCATTGTGACGGAAATTAACCCCGTACCCGCGATCGAAGCTGCTATGGATGGCTTCCGCGTTATGCCGATGTCTGAAGCCGCTAAAGAAGGCGATATTTTTGTCACTGTGACAGGCAACAAACACGTTATTCGCTCTGAACACTTTGATGTAATGAAAGACGGTGCGATCGTTTGTAATTCTGGTCACTTTGATATTGAAATCGATCTCAAGTCTTTACGAGATAAGGCCACTGAAGTGAAGGTTGTTCGTAACTTTACTGAGCAGTACAGTTTAAAAAATGGCAAGTCTGTCATCGTCATTGGGGAAGGTCGTTTGGTTAACCTAGCAGCAGCCGAAGGTCATCCTAGCGCGGTAATGGATATGAGCTTTGCCAATCAAGCCCTGGCCTGTGAATATCTGGTCAAAAATCAAGGTAAATTAGAACCCGGACTTCACTCCATTCCCAAGGACATTGATCAAGAAATTGCTCGTTTGAAATTACAAGCAATGGGTATTGCCATTGATGCACTCACCCCTGAGCAGATCGAATACATTAATTCCTGGACTTCAGGAACTTAGTATTGATCCCCCCCTCCCCCCTTAATAAGGGGGGCAAGTTTTTTCTAATAAGGGGGTAAGTTTTTCTACAGACTAAGACGCTTCATTATTCCAGGCGATCGCAGCTATGACACATTGGTTTGAACATTGGATTCCCCAGGTAATGCAACAGTGGAGTTACCTAGGCATCGCCTTTCTAATGTTTATCGAAAACGTTTTTCCCATTATTCCCTCGGAAGTGTTTATGCCTTTGGTCGGTTTTACCGTTTCCCAGGGACAAATTGCTTTTTTCCCAGCCGTCTTTGCCGGAGTGATTGGGACAATTTTGGGAGCCTATCCTTGGTACTACGTCGGTAAGTGGGTGAATGAAGAACGCTTAGAGCATATTGCTGATCGTTATGGCAAATGGGTCGGTATTAGTGCCAAAGATATTCATCGAGCCAACCATTGGTTTGATAAACATGGCGGACAAGCGGTTTTTATTTGTCGGATGATTCCGGTACTGAGAACCCTAATCTCTATTCCTGCTGGTATTAACGAAATGCCCCTCATAGCTTTTACCCTCTATAGCATTGTGGGAACCGTTATTTGGGTAGGGGCCTTAATGGCTGCTGGCTATAAATTAGGCCACCATTACGAAGAGGTTGCTAATTATCTAGCTCCCTTTTCTAAAGTTATTGTTATTATTCTGGCCGTTGCTCTCCTGGTTTGGATTGGCCGTAAATTAATCCGTCGTTATGGCAAGCCTTCCTAAACTTTTCATTCTCAATTCTGAACCCTAAAATTTTATGTCTCAATGGCTTGCTGAATGGATTCCCGCACTCATGAACCAGTTAGGTTATCTGGGAATCGCTCTATTAATGTTTTTAGAAAATCTATTTCCCCCGATCCCCTCGGAATTGATTATGCCTCTGGCTGGGTTTACGGCTGCTCAGGGAAAAATGGAATTGATTCCAGCTATTCTCGCTGGGGTTGTTGGCACTATATTGGGTGCATTTCCCTGGTATTACCTGGGTAGAGTAATGAGTGAAGAACGCTTGGAATATTTAGCTGACAATTATGGTAAGTGGATTGGCCTCAGTTCCCAGGATATCCGCAAAGCCAATCGTTGGTTTACTCGTCATGGTGGGAAAGCGGTCTTTTTCTGTCGTTTGGTTCCTGGGGTTAGAACCTTGATTTCTCTACCGGCGGGGATTAACGGAATGCCTTTACTACCGTTTACTCTCTATAGCACTATCGGGACAACGTTATGGGTGGGTTTATTGGCGATCGCTGGTTATAAATTAGGTGATCATTACGAATTAGTGGAGAAATATCTTGATCCAGTGTCCAAAATTGTCTTGGTCAGTTTAGTGATTTTCTTGATTCTCTGGATTTTCCGTAAACGTTTGCGCCGCGCTAATTAGCTTAAGTCAAATTTTTCTATTCTGAGCGATTGGGCATGGACATTCAAAAAGCAGGGCTGAGAAAAAATCTAGAAGATTGTCGCCAAGGCACTCTCGCCCTGTTTGAAACAGTAGAGGCCGATTTATTTTGTCAGCAAATCCATCCTGAATTTAGTCCCATTGGTTGGCATCTCGGACATATTGCCTTTACTGAAGCCTATTGGCTATTAGAAAAATGTCAGGGTTTAAAACCTCTATTTCCCGAATATCGAAAATTATTTGCTGCCGATGGTTTGCCCAAGTGCGAACGGCAGAATTTACCCAGTTTAGAGATTATTAAAAATTATTTAGAGATTGTTCGACTTCAGGTTTGGGATTATTTAGAAGAAACTTCGTTACTTGAAACGGAAAGACTCTGGTGGTGGTTATTGCAACATGAAAGTCAACATGGTGAGACGATCGCCTTTTTACTGCATTTACATCATGTTAAGAACCCTATTACCAATAAAACGGGGGCATTCTCAACCCCTCCAGAGAATTTAAGTAATGTTACGACTCAAACAGTCCTCAATATTCCTGCCGGCAGCTTTTGGATGGGCAGTGATCGCCTTTTTGCCCAGGATAATGAACGGCCTCGGCATCTCGTTAATCTAGAAAGCTATTGGATTGACTCCTCTCCAGCGACCCAGGGACAGTATCAAGAATTCATAGCAAAGGATGGCTATCAACAGGCTAAATTCTGGACGGAAGAGGGATGGCAATGGCGACAAACGCAAGGGATTGAGGAACCTTTATATTGGCTAGAAGGACAAGAGAATGCTCCTGTGTATGGGGTAAGTTGGTATGAAGCCCAAGCCTATGCCAATTTTGTCGGCAAACGTTTACCAACGGAAGCGGAATGGGAAAAAGCCAGTTATCATCAAGATTTTTACCCGCAATATCCTCAGCGATCGGTTTGGGAATGGACAGATTCCTGGTTTGCTCCCTATCCTAATTTTGAACCTTATCCTTATTCCGGTTATTCCCAAGTTTATTTTGACCAGCAACATCGCGTTTTGCGGGGGGGAAGTTGGGTAACGCGACCCTGGGCATTGAGAAAAACTTTTCGCAATTGGTATCATCCCTGGGTCAGGGAAATTTTTGTGGGTTTTCGTTGTGCAGATTAGGGTATCTGATATCGCATTTTGTTAAAGAATAGCAACAGTTAGATTTACAGTTAAAGAGCAAAATTTAATCCACGAATACCGACAGAATGCGCTAGAATGCGCTAGAATGGGAGCGTCGAATTGAGGGATTTATTATCGCAAAATATGTTAAACCCAAAACCGCAGCAGGAATGCTCGGAGTCCACGTCCTCATCAAAATATAGAAATTTTAGATAATCCTGAAATGGTTAAGGGTGATCTTGAATTACCAGGGTTTGTATTGCAAATGGCAAAAATCTGGTAAAGCGATCGCGGAAGTTCATCTTTGCTTGTAGAATGCTCTAGGGTCAGTTAACCGCCCCCACTATACTTAGCACGGTTATAAATTGTGATTTTTGCCCCCTAAATCCCCCAATTCTGGGGGACTTTGAAACCCATAAATAGAGAATGGTTCCCCCAAAAGTTGGGGGGCTGAGGGGGCTAAACTAAAAATCGTAAATTATGACCGTGAGGAGTATATCTGCCCGTTTCATCACTCATGCTGTAATATTTCGGAGAGATTTCGTGGATTTATCGCGCATTCCAGCCCAACCTAAACCCGGTCTGATTAACGTTCTTATTGAAATTCCGGCCGGTAGCAAAAATAAATACGAGTTTGATAAAGATCTTAACGCCTTTGCTCTTGATCGCGTTCTTTATGCCTCTGTCCACTATCCTTACGACTACGGTTTTATTCCCAATACCTTAGCGGATGATGGCGATCCCCTGGATGGCATGGTGATTATGGATCAGCCTACCTTTCCGGGTTGTGTGATTGCGGCTCGTCCCATTGGGATGTTGGAGATGATTGATGGTGGCGATCGCGATGAGAAAATTCTCTGTGTACCGGACAAAGATCCGCGCTATGCCCAGGTGAAGTGCCTTAAAGATATTGCCAGTCATCGCTTAGATGAAATTGCTGAGTTTTTCCGCACCTACAAAAATCTGGAGAAGAAAGTCACCGAAATCCTAGGCTGGAAAGATGTGGATGCAGTTCTGCCTTTGGTGGAAGAATGTATTAAAGCGGGTCAAAAATAGGCGGCTGGTGGACGGGAGTAGGGTCTGTTTTCTGGCCGTCCTCCCCAAATTTCAGCCAGTTCTTTACAATAAAGTTTGCATTAACGCTTCGATTTAGGTCAGCCTATCTAAACTAACGTTCCATCGCCCTTTTACCCAGAAAATCCCTATGCTTGTTAAGTCAACTACTCGTCACGTCCATATATTTTCTGCCGAAGTCAACGGCAATGAATTGACTCCCAGCGAAAAAGTACTAACTCTTGATATTGACCCCGACAATGAATTTAACTGGAGTGACGACGCTCTGCAACGGGTTTATCGCCAATTTGATGAGTTAGTGGAATCCTACAGTGATGAAGAATTAAGTGAATATAATTTGCGTCGCATTGGCTCAGATTTAGAGCATTTTATTCGTGCCTTGCTCCAACAGGGAGTGATTAGCTATAACCTTGGTAGTCGAGTTTTAAACTACAGTATGGGACTTCCTAAAATAGAAAGCCCGGAAACGGAAGGACAATATCTCCTTCAATAAATTATTGCCTTCTTTAAAGTATCAGCAATTCCAAGTTCAGAATGTAGTCCAAGAGACAAAAGTCTTGAAGTGCTCACGGTCAAGGGGTTTTGTATCAATATGTGGAATCAGCGTAATGCTCTATTTAGTGATTGATCAAGTTTGTTTGCCGGTTGCTGACTCTCCAAGAGACTAAGATTCGAGGAGGAAGTACGAAAAACGTTAGAAATCAGCAAAATCTCTCTTGATTGCATAAAAGCGAGATAGAGTCTGTATCTTATGTTACTGTTTGAATTTGGAATTGCGGTTAAAGTACGACTGAAAATTTTGAGTAGAGTTGTTAGTTATGGTTAGTTCTGTATTATCGGCAGGTTTGACGACGGTTTATCAGCAGTTGACCGCTTTCGCGGGGCTGGAGAGTTTTTGGACAAGTTTTGATACCGTTTTTGGGACGGAATATAATTTGGCTGTGGCTCAGTCGTTTCGTGCTCAGTGGCAAAGCGGGAATTTTAGTCAGTTGCCGACCATTGAGGTGATTGATGATCAAATTTTGGGCAATGCGCGGGGAGCCTATGCCAGCAGTAGCAATACCATTTTTTTGTCGGATACGTTTGTGGAAACGGCGAGTCAGCAGTCTTTGGAAGCAGTTATCTTAGAAGAGTTTGGGCATTTTGTGGATGCTCAGGTGAATGGAACGGATACAGCAGGAGATGAAGGAGAATTGTTTTCGGCTTTGGTACAAGGCCAAAGTTTAGATGCGGCAACTTTACAGGCATTAAAAGCCGAGGATGATTCCGCAATCATCACAATCGCGGGAGAAAATATTTTAGTCGAGCAAAATACCCCTAATTCCCCCTTAATCAATGGATTGGGAGGAACAGTTGGATTTGGGGAAAGTATCTTAGATCGTAATGATGATGGTTCCACAAGTTTTATTGATGTCACCTCTGTGTTTGAGACCGGATTAAACTTTTGGGGCACAACTTATAACGGTTTTTACATCAACAACAACGGCAATATTACCTTTAATTCTCCTCAGAGTACCTATACACCCTATGCAATAACAGGTAATACTGGTCAACCTATTATTGCCCCTTTTTTTTCCGATGTAGATACTCGTGCAGGAACACTAACACCTTCTTCAGGGGGAACTTCTACTGGTTCTAACTTGGTTTATTGGGATCTCGATCCGATTAATAATCAAGTAATTATTACATGGGATGATGTCGGCCAGTATCCCAGTGGAACTACGCCCAATGCCTTTCAACTTGTCTTGAAGGACACGGGCAACGGCGATTTTAGCATTGAATTTCGTTATGAAGATATTCAGTGGCTAGTTGGACAGGCATCTAGTGATGTTCTTGCGAGAGCAGGATATTCAGCCGGAAATGGAAGCAACTATTTTGAGTTAGAACAATCAGGCACAGAGATAATGGCTGATCTTGAATCAGCTAGTAATATTGGTCAGCCTGGAAAATATCAATTCTCTGTGGTTAATGGTACGGCATCATTAATCACTCTGACCGTAACGCCCACTAGCGTTTTAGAAGACGGAACCACCAATCTAGTCTATACCTTTACTCGTACAGGGGGAACAACCAATGCCCTCACCGTCAACTACGCGATAGAAGGAACAGCCACAAATGGTAACGATTACACTACTATTGCCAGCAGTATAACGTTTTCGGCAGGGTCAAGTACTGCTATCCTAACGATAGATCCGATTGCTGATAATGTTGCCGAAGACGATGAAACCATATCCTTTACGTTGGCTTTGGGAACAGGATATGACATAGGCACAACCAGCCCCATTATAGGAACTATTACTAACGACGACTTGCCCAGTATTACTCTGGCTGTATCTCCTAGCAGCGTAGCTGAAGATGGCACAACCAATCTGGTCTATACCTTCACCCGTACCGGAGCCACAACCAACGCTCTAACTGTTAATTACAGCATTGCCGGCACAGCCGATGCTACCGACTACACAGGCGCTACTCCTGGCACAGGAAAAACCATTACTTTCTTAGCAGGTTCAAGCACAGCCACTTTAACCATTGACCCCACAGCCGATACTGTTATAGAAACCGATGAAACTGTAGCCCTAACCCTCGCAACAGGAACAGACTACACCATCGGCACAGCAACAGCAGTAACCGGAACCATTACTAATGATGACCTACCCTCTATTACCCTAGCCGTTGCTCCTGCTAGTGTTACTGAAGACGGAACAGCAAATCTGGTCTATACCTTTACCCGTACAGGGCCAATAACCAACGCCTTAACTGTCAACTACAGCATTGCAGGAACCGCCGATGCTACCGACTACACAGGAGCTACTCCTGGCACAGGAAAAACAATAACCTTTGCAGCAGGTTCAAGCACAGCAACTTTAACCGTTGACCCCACTACCGATACCACCATCGAAAGCGATGAAACGGTTGCTTTAACCCTCGCAACCGGCACAGGTTATACGGTAGGCACAGCAACAGCAGTAACAGGAACCATTACTAATGATGATTTACCCTCTATTACCCTAGCCGTTGCTCCTGCTAGTGTTACTGAAGACGGAACAGCAAATCTGGTCTATACCTTTACCCGTACAGGGCCAACAACCAACGCCTTAACTGTCAACTACAGCATTGCAGGAACCGCCGATGCTACCGACTACACAGGAGCTACTCCTGGCACAGGAAAAACAATAACCTTTGCAGCAGGTTCAGCCACAGCCACCCTAACCATAGACCCCACTGCTGACACTACGATAGAAGCGGATGAAACGGTCGCATTAACCCTCGCAACCGGTACAGGTTATACGGTAGGCACAGCAACAGCAGTAACCGGAACCATTACTAATGATGACCTACCCTCTATTACCCTAGCCGTAGCACCAGCCAGTGTATTAGAAGACGGAACTGTCAATCTGGTCTATACCTTTACCCGTACAGGGCCAACAACCAACGCCTTAACTGTTAACTACAGCATTACAGGAACCGCCGACGCTACCGACTACACAGGAGCTACTCCTGGCACAGGAAAAACAATAACCTTTGCAGCAGGTTCAAGCACAGCCACTTTAACCGTTGACCCCACTACCGATACCACCATCGAAAGCGATGAAACGGTTGCTTTAACCCTCGCAACCGGCACAGGTTATACGGTAGGCACAGCAACAGCAGTAACAGGAACCATTACTAATGATGATTTACCCTCTATTACCCTAGCCGTTGCTCCTGCTAGTGTTACTGAAGACGGAACAGCAAATCTGGTCTATACCTTTACCCGTACAGGGCCAACAACCAACGCCTTAACTGTCAACTACAGCATTGCAGGAACCGCCGACGCTACCGACTACACAGGTGCAACTCCTGGCACAGGAAAAACAATAACCTTTGCAGCAGGTTCAAGCACAGCAACTTTAACCGTTGACCCCACTACCGATACCACCATCGAAAGCGATGAAACGGTTGCTTTAACCCTCGCAACCGGCACAGGTTATACGGTAGGCACAGCAACAGCAGTAACAGGAACCATTACTAATGATGATTTACCCTCTATTACCCTAGCCGTTGCTCCTGCTAGTGTTACTGAAGACGGAACAGCAAATCTGGTCTATACCTTTACCCGTACAGGGCCAACAACCAACGCCTTAACTGTCAACTACAGCATTGCAGGAACCGCCGATGCTACCGACTACACAGGAGCTACTCCTGGCACAGGAAAAACAATAACCTTTGCAGCAGGTTCAGCCACAGCCACCCTAACCATAGACCCCACTGCTGACACTACGATAGAAGCGGATGAAACGGTCGCATTAACCCTCGCAACCGGTACAGGTTATACGGTAGGCACAGCAACAGCAGTAACCGGAACCATTACTAATGATGACCTACCCTCTATTACCCTAGCCGTAGCACCAGCCAGTGTATTAGAAGACGGAACTGTCAATCTGGTCTATACCTTTACCCGTACAGGGCCAACAACCAACGCCTTAACTGTTAACTACAGCATTACAGGAACCGCCGACGCTACCGACTACACAGGAGCTACTCCTGGCACAGGAAAAACAATAACCTTTGCAGCAGGTTCAAGCACAGCCACTTTAACCGTTGACCCCACTACCGATACCACCATCGAAAGCGATGAAACGGTTGCTTTAACCCTCGCAACCGGCACAGGTTATACGGTAGGCACAGCAACAGCAGTAACAGGAACCATTACTAATGATGATTTACCCTCTATTACCCTTGCTGTAGCCCCAAGTAGCGTTACCGAAGATGGCACAACCAATCTGGTCTATACCTTCACCCGTACTGGCTCCACCACTTCTACCCTAACCGTTAATTACGGAATTACAGGCACAGCCGATGCGACCGACTACACTGGCGCGACTCCTGGTACTGGAAAAACCATCACCTTTGCAGCTAACTCAGCCACAGCCACTCTCACCATTGATCCCACAGCCGATACCACCATTGAAAGTAACGAAACCGTCGCTTTAACTCTAGCCACTGGTACGGGTTATGTTATTGGAACCACTGCGGCAGTCACCGGAACTATTACCAACGATGATCTACCCTCTATTACCCTAGCCGTTGCCCCAACTAGTGTTACTGAAGATGGCACAACCAATCTGGTCTATACCTTCACCCGTACTGGCCCCACCACTTCTACCCTAACCGTTAATTACGGAATTACAGGCACAGCCGATGCGACCGACTATACTGGCGCGACCCCTGGGACAGGCAAAACCATCGCCTTTGCAGCCAACTCAGCCACAGCCACTCTCACCATCGATCCCACTGCCGATACCACCATTGAAGCTAATGACACCGTTGCCCTGACCTTAGCAACCGGCACAGGCTACACCATTGGAACCACTACGGCTGTCACCGGAACCATTACCGATGATGACACCCCCAGCATTAGCTTGGCATTAAACTATGGCGGTATCAGCGAAAACAGCCCCAGTAACTTCATCTATACCTTTACCCGTACTGGCTCAACGACCAACGCCCTTACCGTTAATTATGGGATTACAGGAACCGCCGATGCGACCGACTATACAGGTGCAACTCCTGGCACAGGCAAAACCATCATCTTCAGCGCAGGAGCCGCTACGGCCACCCTTGCCCTGGACTCGATAGGGGATACCAGCGTTGAAACCGACGAAACCATTAGCCTACAACTAGCCACAGGAACAGGTTACACAGTCGGTACTAGTGCTGCCCAAATCGCCACCATTATCAACGATGACGGAACCCGTCGCCAAAAAGGAACCAATGGCAAAGATGTCATTTTAGGCACTAACCTCGGCGACATTTTATCGGGCGGACTGGGCAACGATACTCTGACAGGGAGTGATGGCGGTGATTCTTTTCTCTTTAATGCCACCAATGAGGGCATTGATACGATTACCGACTTCTCTGTCGGCAGTGATTATTTGTTAATCAAAGGTTCTGCTTTTGGAGGTGGTTTGGTTTCGGGAGATACGATTACCTCTGCTCAGTTTATTATCGGTACAGCCGCTACTAATGCGAGTCAACGTTTCATTTACAACGCGACGAATGGAGCCTTATTCTTTGATGTGGATGGTAATGGTGCTACTTCAGCTATTCAATTTGCCACTCTCAGTCCGAAGTTAGGCCTCACCTTTGAAGATATTTTTATTAGCTAAATGTCGTTAAATAGGCGATCGCGTTTTTCCTGGTTGAGAAAGGGCGATCGCATTATGGTTTTCGTTAAGTTACTCATTGTCGGAATGGGCATTGGCTGATTTAATCTTTACTTAAGACTTCAGAAAAACCAGCATAGGAGGATATGACCGTGGCCAAAAAATCGATCGCGAATTTAACTGCCGCCGATATTGAAGGAAAACGTGTATTTGTACGAGTGGATTTTAATGTGCCTTTGGATGACAGTGGTAGCATTACCGACGATACTCGGATTCGAGCCGCTTTACCCACCATTCAAGATTTAATTTCCAAAGGTGCGAAGGTTATTTTAGCCAGCCATTTTGGCCGTCCCAAAGGAGAAACTTTTGCAGATCGAGTTAAGGATAAATTACGCTTAACCCCTGTCGCGACTCGATTATCAGAACTGTTAGGTAAGTCAGTGACCAAACCCGATGATTGCATTGGGGCTAAAGTGGCGGCAACGGTAGCCAGTCTTAAAAAGGGAGATGTGCTGTTGTTAGAAAATGTCCGTTTTCATCCAGGTGAAGAAGCCAATGATCCCGAATTTGCCAAACAGTTAGCGGCCAATGCGGATTTATATGTGAACGATGCTTTTGGCACAGCCCACCGCGCCCATGCTTCTACCGAAGGTGTGACTCATTTTCTTAACCCCTCGGTTGCTGGTTATCTGATCGAAAAAGAATTGCAATTTTTACAGGGTGCGATCAAAGAACCTAAACGTCCCTTGGTAGCGATCGTGGGTGGTTCTAAGGTTTCGAGCAAAATTGGGGTGATTGAAGCCCTGCTAAAAAAGTGCGACAAGCTGATCCTTGGTGGCGGTATGATCTTCACTTTCTATAAAGCTCAAGGGTTAAGTGTCGGTAAGTCCCTAGTGGAGGAAGACAAATTGGATTTGGCTAAATCTCTCATGGCCAAAGCTCAAGCAAAAGGGGTAGAGTTCCAGTTACCGACTGATGTGGTGGTAGCGGATAATTTTGCTCCTGATGCTAATGCCAAAACGGTTAGCATTTATGCTATTCCCAATGGTTGGATGGGCTTAGATATTGGCCCTGATTCCATCAAGTGGTTCCAAGCGGCCTTGGCGGATTGCCAAACAGTGATCTGGAATGGCCCAATGGGGGTTTTTGAGTTTGATCAGTTTGCGGCGGGTACGGAAGCGATCGCCCATAGTTTAGCGGCTTTAACGGATAAAGGTGCAACGACTATTATTGGTGGGGGTGATTCCGTTGCGGCAGTAGAGAAAGTGGGTGTGGCTGAAAAAATGAGCCATATTTCCACAGGAGGCGGAGCTAGTCTAGAGTTGCTCGAAGGTAAAGTCTTACCAGGGATTGCGGCTTTAAATGATGCTTAATTTTTTCCTGATTTTTTAAGGATAATTCATCGGAGGTTCTATCAAATTTGTGAGGTAGAGCCTCTTTGTCGTTTTTATCCGCGATCGCCGGTCGTGAACATTCGGTTTTAAAATAAGTCTATTTAATTGGTCTATGGGAGTATTGCCCAAACTAACAGCAATTATGAATTTCAGAATCCTTACCTCTATCTTGCTCACTGGAACCATCGGGATTAGCGTCATTCCGCCTGTCTTGGCAGAGACTCCACCCGCCCAAACCTATCAACCTGGCTTTTGGCAACCCGTCGCTCGCTTTAACCCCAAGGAAAACGTTAGTCTGAAAATGGTTAACGAAAGCGGTATCAAACTGAACTATGATCTGACTAGTTTAGATACTGATACGCCGAGAGATCTAGAGAGCGGCCAGGATATTGTCTTAAAAGATATCGGACTCTCCGCTTACATTATGGTTTATCCCGCCGAGACTATTGATCCGGATAATCCCTTTGCCCTGCAATTTACAGTATCAGTTAATGAAGCTGACAATCTAGTGACAGTAACGGTAAAAAGAGCAGAAAAGGGTTTTATGGGTCATCGCACCATTAATCTCCAGAAAACTGGGGCTATTTATTTCTACTAAATTTCAGATCAGTGTCAAACAAACAGTAATATATTAGTTCATTTGGAGATGAGGCTATGGGCCAAACCTTAACAAAGAAAACCTGGGCAGTGCTAAGAGCCATTTCTCTCAGTCTCCTCTTCCCTCCCAGTCTCCTCTTTCCTTCTGCTCCTCTGCTCGCGGCTCCCCCTCGTCCCATTGATAAAACGGTAGAATGTGGGATTTTAATTGTTGGGGCTGGATTGGCTGGATCGGCAGCGGCCTATGAGGGATTACTGGCCGGAAAAAGTGTTTGTTTAACAGATATTACCGATTGGGTCGGTGGACAAATTTCTTCCCAGGGAACTTCCGCCCTGGATGAACGGCCAACTCAAGCTCAAAAACTCTTTTACCCTAGAGGTTATTTAGAATTTCGGAAGCGGATTCAGCAGGTTTATGATACCCGTAACCCTGGAGATTGTTGGGTCAGCGAATCTTGTTTTTTACCGAAGGACGGCCACGATGTGCTGATGGCAGAACTGAAAAAAGCGGAAAAACGAGGACAAGGTAAACTTCGTTGGTTTCCCAATACCGTTATTAAATCTCTAGATATTCAACCTGTCGGTTCAGGTGAACAAATTAAAAGCGCGATCGCCATTCAACATCAACCAGCCCAGGGCGCAGCACCGCTTAATACAGCCCCGCTTTCCCAGACCATTGAAGACAGTTATCGTTACGAAGATTCTGCCCAGTTTAGCAAGACCCTGATTCGTTTGGTGCCTAAATCAGCCTTGAAAGGTGAACCGGCTCCTTGGTATGTAATTGAAGCCACAGAAACCGGGGAATTGATCGCTTTAGCTGATGTGCCGTACCGATTAGGCATTGACCCCCAATCCTATTTAGAACCTTCTGCTTCAAGCCCAAAGGCCGATCCCTACTGTACCCAAGGTTTTACCTATCCCTTTGCCATGGAAAAAACGGTTGATCCTCAACCCCAAACCATGCCGTCTTTCTATCCTCAATATGCCCCCTACTATAGTTACGAAAAGCCCCGTTTTACCAATCCCGATTTGCTTTTTACCTATCGTCAAATTTGGAGTCCAGAGCAGGGAGAAGTCCTAAAATACAATGGCATTAGTTATCATCAGCCCAGCCCAGGCAATATTTCTATGCAAAATTGGACTTGGGGCAATGATTATCGTCCAGGGACAGAAAAAGATAATTTTATCTACACCCGTGATCAATTAGCCGCCACAGGACAATTGGCTCCTAATGGTTGGTTAGGTGGCTTACGCACTGATGCCCTGAAAAAGGGAGAAGAACATTCCCTCGGTTTTTATTATTGGTTTGTGGCTGGTACAACGGATTCACAGTTAGGAGATGGGGTTAAAAAACCCGATCCCAATAATCGTTTTTTAACCGGCTTAGATTCTCCGATGGGAACCGAGCATGGGCTATCTAAATATCCCTATATTCGTGAAGCGCGTCGCATTATTGGCCGTCCTTCTTTTTACTATCCCGATGGTTTTACGGTATCAGAAATTGATATTTCCCGTCGCAATTATCAAGAGGATTATTATCGTCAAAATTTGTCGCCTGATACCTATCGCCAATTGCAAGCAACCTTGTCCGGTTTGGAAGGCTTAGATGTGTTAAGCGGTAAACTTTCTCCCGATGCGGTGGAACGCCGTAAACGTTCGACTATCTATGCTGATTCGGTTGGGATTGGTCATTATGCGATCGACTTTCATCCCTGTATGACCCTTTCTCCTCCTGAAGCTCCCGGTAATACGGAAAAAGAAGGAGAGCGTCAAGGTGCGGCCCAGGCTTACCCCTTCCAAATTCCTTTGCGGGCTATGATTCCTCAGAGAATTGATAATTTGCTCGTGGCCGGAAAGGCGATCGCTGTCAGTCATATTGCTTCAGCGGCCTATCGGGTGCATTCCTACGAGTGGTCATCGGGAGCGGCGGCGGGAACAGTAGCGGCCTTTGCCTTGGATCAAAAAATTATGCCCTTTCAATTAGTGCAGGAACCCTTGGTACAGCAGAAAAAATTACAAGAATTACAATTATTATTAAACGATAATGACAATCCCATCGCTTTTCCTGATACTTCTATTTTTAATAACACCTGGGATGATTGGAAGTAAGCATAGAATCTGAGTAAAAGCTAAAGCTATCGTCAACAGGGAATTCCGTACTATTGTTTTTGCCTACTATCTATGGAGCTTCCTATCCGTCAGTTTTAAGAATCCAGAAAAGATGTGCTAGGCTGGCTTTAGTAACTAGATTTAGACTTTAGAAAAATATCATGAATAAACAATTACTCTATATTCTTACCGTGATAACTGGCATCAGTTTATCTACATCTAAGGTAGTTGGTATTACCCTTGATTTTGATAATCTACCCACGCAAGGGGCAACGAATCAAAGTCTGTCTTTTGAAGACTCTAATGGTGGAAGTAATACGTTTCAAGGCGTTACGTTCAATGCAAATCAGTTTAGAGTAACTGGCGATGACTATCGAGTTGGGGGAGCCGCTCCGAATCCTGCTTTTGGTTTGCCACATTCTGGCCACTTTTTTCTAAATAATGCCAATACACCTAACGATGGCGTAGTTCTGACGACTTCTCTGGTGTTAACAGAAGCGTGGTTTGGTCGAAATGAATATTACGGCTATGGTGGTGGGGCCAGTGATGTTACTGTTACAGCTTTTGGGGTAAACGGAGATCTTGGCTCGGTTGCGATCTCGTTACCAGATACCTTTCCTTATACAGGGAATCTACCTTCTCCAAATCAATCCATTGGTAATGGACTACCTGATCCTATGGTGCGAATGGATACTAGCAACTTTTTGGCTTTGTCTGGAATTACGGGCTATCGAATTAACCGCATTGAGATTGGTTCATCGTCAGGAAACTGGGTCGCTGATGATTTTACCTTTGCTCAAGCTGTTCCTTGGGAAACCGATGCTCTACCTATTGTTGGAAGTACTCTTCTCTTTGGATGTGGTGTTTGGGCAAAACGCAAATTTGGAAATACCGACACAAAATAAGCATTTTTTCTCTTGCTTTTTCTGATTTAAAGAGCTTTATTAAGGGATCAGAATCGGTGTATAGGCGATCGCGTTGTTATTGGTTGCCCTTAAAAGGGTTAGCAGAAGCCGATGCAATTCGTTTGGTGACGGAAGACTATGGATTAACGGGAAAAAAGGAAGAATTAGCCCATTTTGTCAACCAGATGGGACGGCATCCCCTCTTAATGCAACTGGTATCGAGTTGGATGCGGGAGGAGTTGGGGGAAGGGGTTTGCGTGACAGAGGCGGAAAATTTGGGCTTAGATTTGTTTACGGTGGAGGGTTATCACCATGATACGGAAACCTGTGTCAAAGAAGTGGTGACGGCCAGTTTGGCGCGATTATCGGCACGGTTAGGGGATATTTTAAAGCGTTTATCGGTATTGCGAGGGATTTTTGATCTAGGGTTAGCTCAGGGGTTAACAGCAGAGGTAACAGAGGCAGATTTACGGTATTTAGCCCGTTTGTCGTTGTTGCAGGAGTTTCCGCCCGAACCCAAAGAGGGAAAACGGCGACGGTTTCAGTTTTTGCCCTTAATTCAGATGTTTGTGCAACAGCAAGCGGATTCTGAGGTGTTGCGATCGGCGCGACTCGTTAAACCTTGTGGCACTTTGTTATAAATCCTTGGGGCAGTATGAAAAAGCGATCGCCTATCACCAGCAACATCACGACATCAGTGAGGAAATCGGCAATCGACAAGGGGTAGCAAGTTCTCTAGGGAATTTAGGCATTTGTTATAGAAACTTGGGGCAGTATGAAAAAGCGATCGCCCTCTTTTTAACAAGAGATCTAAAATGCGATCGCCACTTCCAATTTCATTCCCATAAAATGCGATCGCCTCTTTATTTTTTGTGGGAGAGCCGTGCTGATGGGAGGGTAGAGGCTTTCTGTTCAGCCAAGTCGCTAGAATGGGACTAGACTTTCCCAAATTTTAAAAATCTCTTTATGTCAGACACCGTATTGATCGCCGATATTTATAAGCTATTTGAGAAAACTGAAGCTCAATTTGCCGAGTCTCAAAAAGAAGCTGAACGTCGCAATGCTGAAGCCGATCGCCGTAGTGCCGAAGCTGAACGTCGCGAGGAAGCGAATCGCACTATGGAAGAATTAAAGAAACAGGTACAAGAAACCACGAAAGCAGTTAATAACCTTACAACTCCTTTGTGTCATTTTATAGAAGAAATGGTGGAGCCTGCGGTAGTAAGGTTATTTCTGGAACGGGGGATTGATGTAACCCAAACGATGAGTCGCCTGAAAAGTCAGCTTCCTGGGGCGGCTATGGAAATTGATATTGTGGCGGTGAATGGGAGCGAGTTGGTAGCAGTGGAATGTAAATCCCGACTATCAAAAGATGATGTCAATGACTTTTTAACCCGATTACAGCGATTTAAAGTTGCCTTTCCCCAATTTCGAGAGTTTCAGGTTTATGGTGCGGTGGCAGGAATTGAAATTGACCAGGGGATAGATGCCTATGCCTATCGGCAGGGATTATTTGTGATTAAGCAATCGGGAGAAACGGTTAAAATTGCTAATGATGATCTGTTTCAGCCAGTGGGTTTTGCCTAATCAACAACAGAAATATAAAAATTTAGTGATCGCCGATTAATTGATAGTTGATAATGAATAGTTGATAATTATCCATTGTCAATTGTCCATTATCCATTGAAAACGGCGATCGCTGGTTATTTCGACATGGATGTATTAGAATTAGAAAATCTTATAAAATCCCCTGATTAAGACGATGGAACCTTTCACAACCGCCGCGATCGCCATTGGTTCAGTAGTAGCAACTAAAGCCCTGGAAAAAACGGGTGAAAAAGTAGCTGAAACCCTTTGGCAACAAACAGGTAATTTTTTGAATTCCTTGAGAAACGAATCACCCGATACGGTCACAGCGATTGAAAAAGCTCCTGAACAGCCCTTGGATTATGGAAAAGCGGTATTAGAAACTGAAGCCGCAGCAAAGGCCAATCCTGAAGTAGCTCAAAGGATGCAGGAATTAGTCGCAATGGTAGAAACGGAACCTTTGCTAAAAGAACTTGTGAATTCAATTAAATCTCAGACGCAACAGACAACCGTTATTAATTCTCAGAAGTTAGCCGATGAAATCAAGAATGTTTTTCAAGGCAATACAATCATTGGTGGAACTTTTTGACTGTATTCGTCTGGTGAGGAACAGACAAAGTTAGCCCCAACGCAATCAGCAACCATGATTACGACACCCACGCCTGTGGATAAATGGCAGGGACGACAGGATGAAATCAAGGAACTACAAACCGCCCTCAGCAATGAGAAAGTACGCTTAATCGGGATGACCGCCGCAGGAGGCTATGGTAAATCAGCTTTAGCGGTAAAGTTCACACAGCAGTTAACCCCTAATTGGCGGGTGTTGTGGGTGAGTTTTATCCAGCCTTATCCCTTGGCGCAATTTGGGCGATGGTTATTGGAGCAGTTAGGACGAGATTATGATGAAAAATGGGACGATGAGACGTTAATTGGGCAGATCATCGCAGGGTTGATCGCCGAGCCTTATTTGTTGGTGTTGGACAATATGGAAACGGTAATACCAGCAGAAGGGAAGTCGGTTTATGGTCAATTTTTGAGTCAATGGTTAGGGAATGGGAGTAACAGTAAGCTATTGCTCACCAGTCGGGAACAGCCAACGTTGGCCCGCAATTTGCAACCGCGTTGTTATTGGTTGCCCTTAAAAGGGTTAGCAGAAGCCGATGCGATTCGTTTGGTGACGGAAGACTATGGTTTAACGGGAACGGAGAAAGAATTAGCCCATTTTGTCAATCAGATGGGACGGCATCCCCTCTTGATGCAACTGGTATCGAGTTGGATGCGGGAGGAGTTGGGGGAAGGGGTTTGTGTGACAGAGGCGGAAAATTTGGGCTTAGATTTGTTTACGGTGGAGGGTTATCACCGTGATACGGAAACCTGTGTCAGAGAAGTGGTAGCGGCGAGTTTGGCGCGATTATCGGCAAGGTTAGGGGATAGTTTAAAGCGGTTATCGGTATTGCGAGGGATTTTTGATCTGGGGTTAGCTCAGGGGTTAACAGCAGAGGTAACGGATGCAGAGTTACGGTATTTAGCCCGTTTGTCGTTGTTGCAGGAGTTTCCCCCCGAACCCAAAGAGGGAAAACGGCGACGGTTTCAGTTTTTGCCTTTAATTCAGATGTTGGTGCAACAGCAAGCGGGTTCTGAGGTGTTGCGATCGGCGCATCAGGCTGCATTAGATTATTTTTTGGCCCATTTACCTGCGCCACCTTGGGAATCGTTGGAAGATTTGACGGCCTATTTAGAGGCGTTTTACCATGCGGGGGAATTGGGAGAATGGCAGTTAGCCTATGATATTTTGGATGAGGAGCGGGGGGGAGAAGGGAAAAATAAATCCGTTGATGAGTTTTTGGATTTACAAGGTTTTTATCGTCAGCAAGCACAGTTATATGAGCAGGTGGTCGCTGGAAGCGCGCCTACGGCAAACGCAGGGAGTCAACAGGAACAAGATTGTCATCGCAACTCGTTAAACCGTCTGGGTATCTGTTATTTTTCTTTGGGGCAGTATGAAAAAGCGATCGTCCTCTACCAGCAATATCACGACATCAGTGAAGAAATCGGCGATCAGCAAGGGGTGGCAAAGTCTCTAGGCAATTTAGGCAATTGTTATGTTTCCTTGGGGCAGTATGAAGAAGCGATTGCCCTTCTCCAGCAAAATCACGACATCAGTGAAGAAATCGGTAATCGGCAAGGGGTGGCAAATTCTCTAGGCAATTTAGGCAATTGTTATTATTATTTGGGGCAGTATAAAAAAGCGATCGCCCACTACCAGCAAAATCACGACATCAGTGAAGAAATGGGCTATCGGCAAGGGGTGGCAATTTCTCTAGGGAATTTAGGCAATTGTTATTATTATTTGGGGCAGTATAAAAAAGCGATCGCCCACGACCAGCAAAATCACGACATCAGTGAAGAAATGGGCTATCGGCAAGGGGTGGCAAGGTCTCTAGGGAATTTAGGCAATTGTTATTATTGCTTGGGGCAGTATGAAAAAGCGATCGCCTATCACCAGCAACATCATGACATGAGTGAAGAAATCAGCGATCGGCAAGGGGTGGCACATTCTCTACATAATATAGGGGTGGCGTTGATTAAACTAGACCAATACAGTGAAGCAGAACCCAAAATTCAAGAATCCTTAGTTATGTCCCAAGAGATTAACTTTAAACAGTTAACCGCCCATAGTTTCAAAGCCCTTGCTCAAATTGCCCATCAAACCAATCAACCCGAACTCGCCCTCAGCCATTGCCAAAACGCCCTCACTCTCTCCCAAGAACTTGGCATTCCTTTAGTCAAAGACTGCGAAGAACTCCTAGCAAAAATTCAGGAAAACTTAGGAGAAAATCAATAAACCATCAATTCAATCTGAATAAACAAAGCCATGCTACAACTAACCCTAAACGAAGCCCAAAACCAACTTCCTGAAATCCTAAAAGCCGCCGCCGAAGGTCAACAAGTCATCATCCAAAACCACGACGGTAAAAACTTTCAGATCATTTCCCTTCCTTTTCCTTCCCAACATTCTCACTATGGAAGCGCAAAAGGTATCGTTAAAATGCTTGACAACTTTGACGATCCGATTGAAAACTTTGAGGACTATATGCCATGAAATTCCTGATGGATACCCATGCGTTTTTATGGTTTATCGAAGGAGACGAAAATCTTAGTCATACTGCTCGCTCTATTATTGAAGACAATCAACATAAAAAACAATTAAGCATTGCTAGTCTTTGGGAAATATCTATCAAAGCCAGCCTTAAAAGACTAGAATTAAAAACCACTTTTCCCGAATTAGTTCAAAATCATATTTATGGTAACAACTTTGACATCCTAGCCATTTATCCCGAACATCTCGAAAAACTAAAGACACTAACATTTCATCATAAAGATCCCTTTGATCGTCTTATTATTGCTCAAAGCTTAGTAGAAAATATGATCATAATAACCAAAGATTCACTATTTAAAAACTATACTAACAAACTGTTATGGTAGTCCCAATAGAGATAATCTCGTTGAACAATATAGGAGAGCGGTTGATCAAATTGGCATTCCTTTAGTTAAAGACTGCGAAGAACTCCTAGTAAAAATTCAGGAAAACTTAGGGGACAATAGTTAGTATCAAAAAAATTCACCTTTCCTATCCATTTTTAAATATTGATCAATATGCAAAACCAAATTATCCTCAATATCGAATATTGCCAAGAAAACAATCAAAATTACTTTGTAGCGACCAGTCCCGACATCCAAGGACTCGTTGCCGAAGCCGATACCATAGACGCTGTGATCGAAATCGCTAAAGATTTGATTCCTATTCTGTTGGAACTTGATCAAACGAAAGCTGAACATCCCTGTATCACCTTGACTCCCGCAAGTCACTTTCAAATTCCCCTTATGGCATCGTAGAAATGGGCAAACTATCTGGCTTTACTTACCGAGAAGTTATCCGCAAACTGAGAAAAATAGGCTTTGAATTTTATCGAACAGGTAAAGGCGATCATGAAATTTGGTTTAATCCTCAAACTCGCTTAAAAACAACTATCCTTCATCATAAAGAAATCCGAGAAGGGACTCTTCATAATATTCTCAAACAATGCCAAGTTAGCATTGATGAATTCCTTAATCTGTAAGGCTATCTGTCAGTAACTCTCATTCTCACTCAACAACTGGAAATTCCCCTCCTTCAAGACTGCGAAGAACTCCTCGCAAAAATTCAGGAAAACTTAGGGGACAATGATTAAAGTTTAATTTCCAAGTTCATAAATATTGGACTTAGAAACTAAGCCCCTACCCTAAAACTTTTGAGAATATGATAAGCTTTTCCTATGAGAATTTATCTTGATATGTGTAGTTTACAGCTTCCATTGGGTAACCGTTCAGGGGGTAATCAAGAAAATGAGCTACATGGAATTGGATGGAATCACTATGAACAAGCAGTTGTAATTGATTTCATTGCCAATAATTCTGAGTAGCCAAAGTCCTATATCAAGTTGCGAATCGCCTTTTAGACTTCTTGGGCGCGCTCATCCCATTGCATTGATCTCATCTATCCCTTGCTATACAAAGGTTTTGATCATTTTGGCAAATGCGCTATCCCCCTGAACGATTACGAAAAAACTATATTGCAGAAATCCTATCGAAAGCAAATCCATTTGTGTCAACAAGTATTCAGGTCGAACAATGGGCAGAGATGTTTTCTACGGTAGGTATTAAAACATTAGACGCACTACATTTAGCCTTCTCAATTGAAGCAAAATCTGACTATTTCTGCACCTGTGATGACAGATTTTTGAGACGCGCTAAAACAATAGATACTAAACAAACTAAAGTTGTTTCTCCCCTAGAACTGATTACGGAGCTATCCCAATGATTACCCAAACTAAAAACCTCAGCGAAATTACTCAACAATCCATAGAAGTTCTCTTTAAAGAGGTTGGTATTGCCAATACAATCCGTTTTTTAAATCAGTTTTCGACGGGCTATGGCAATTATACAGAAGAACGAGAAAAATTTTTTGAAGACTTAACTCTTAATGAGGTTTTAGCAAAGTTTAAAAACTTAACTGAGTAAAACACGCTTTTATTTTTGTCCCAACTTCATCGAGAACATCATTGGCTGAAAAACGCGATCGCCAAACCATCAAAAAACCAATGCCTACTAAAGATATTTTTCAGTATTTAGTTTTGATCCTAGCCAGGAGGTAATTGTACGATGGCTTCCTTAATTGCTCAATATCGGCAAATTATTGAAAAAATACTCCAAGATTATGCCGACTTCCTCGACACCGATCGCCAAATTCAAATCGAATTAGTCTTAGATCAAAAACGCGATCGCTATTTATTGGTTGAAACAGGTTGGCAAAATGGTTATCGAATCTACGGAACCCTATTACATATTGATATTATTGATCAAAAAATTTGGATTCAACACGACGGAACCGAGGATGGTATCGCCGATGAATTGGTTGCCGCAGGAATCCCTCAAAACCAGATCATTTTAGCATTTAAATCCCCTGAAATTAGACCCTATACAGGCTTTGCTGTAGCTTAACGTTCAAATATGATGGACAATTCTCAAGACCGCGATCACCCCAAAATAATCGAGAATATCACTAGCTAAATACGCGATCGCCCTCTCCCAAGAACTTGGCATTTCTTTCGTCAAAGACGGCGAAGAACTCCTCGCAAAAATTCAGGAAAACTTAGGGCATAATCAATAAACTATCAACTCAATCTGAGTGAACAACACCATGAGAATTAAAGCCATTATCCATCCCGCAGAAGAAGGCGGCTACTGGGCAGAAGTTCCTGCTCTCCCTGGTTGCATCACCGAAGGCGACAACCTTGAAGAAGTCACTGAAAATTTAAAAGATGCCATTGAAGGATGGTTAGCTGTCGCCAACGAATCCAGTCAACCCAGTATCAACGATCAGCTAGTGGAAATTGCCCTATGAAATCCATTTCAGGGAAAAAACTCTGTAAAATTGTTGAGCAACAAGGATGGCTTTTAAAACGGGTATCGGGCAGTCACCACATTTATCAAAAACCAGACAGTTAGCAAATTTTATCTATCCCAGTCCATCGTAACCAAGACTTAAAACTTGGTACTCTCAAATCATTGATGAAAATTGCCAATCTATCCGAACAAGACTTACTATAATTGCCAAGCCGCCCTCTCCCTTACCCTAAAATATTAACCAGTGACTGAATAACGCGATCGTCTGAAATATTGGACTTAGGAACTAAGCCCCTACCTTAATTTAAACTAAAAACCCTTTTCAATCGCTCCCTACTGTTTATGAAAACTATCATTGCAACTGTCAAGAATGGCAAAATCGAATTACCTCCACAAGAACAACTCCCTGAAGGAACTCAAATAACAGTAATTATTGATGAACCTGATGCTAACTTCTGGCAAAATACCAGTCATAATTCCCTAGCAAAAATCTGGGATAACACCGAGGATGACATTTATGCCCAGCTACTCCAAGAATGATGTAATTCTAGTCCGTTATCCCTTTTCTGACCTCTCCAACGCAAAAATCCGTCCCGCTATTATTATTAGTATTCCTCATCCCTCTCAAGACATTTTCATTACTCCCTTGACCAGTCGAACCCAAAACCTACTCCCAGGAGAATTTATTCTTCAAGAATGGCAACAAGCTAAACTCAATGTTTTAACCGCAGTCAAAAGAGGCATTTATACCCTAGAAAAATCTCTAATTATCAAAAAAATTGGTATCTTAGCCCCCGTAGATATTGAGAATTTAGACGTTTCCTTACATTACTGGCTAGGTTTTTCCTCTATCGATTAACTGTTTTATGATGAACATCATTCAAGAATACGACCTCGTTGCCCTAACCGAAGATATCACAGCAACTCACAAAACCACCCATCAACCCATCCTCCTCCGTCGTGGACAAATGGGAACTGTTTTAATGTCCTTTGATCAACAAGCGTTTCTGATTGACTTTACTGATCAAAAGGGTGTGACCTCTAATTGATAAATCCTTGTTTAATGAGTCCTTTTGCCGGTAGATACTTCAGAACATCGTATGTTACGATTGATTGAAAAATCGATGTCCAGTAAACTTTTTAAAAACCTTATTTAATATCAACTAGAGGTCGCACCCGATCAAAACGGTCAAACTTTTGCAATGGAAACCGTCGATCGCTCAAAACTTCTACGGCTGATCAGTGAACCTGAATTAGTCTCAGTCTAAATTGTTCTCGCTGCGATCGCCCATCAAACCAATCAACCCCAACTCACCCTCACCCATTGCCAAAACGCGATCACTCTCTCCCAAGAACTTGGCATCCCTTTAGTTAAAGACTGCGAAGAACTCCTAGTAAAAATTCAGGAAAACTTAGGGGACAATAGTTAGCATCAAAAAAATTTACCTTTCCTATCCATTTTTAAATATTGATCAATATGCAAAACCAAATTATCCTCAATATCGAATATTGCCAAGCAAACAATCAAAATTACTTTGTAGCGACCAGTCCCGACATTCAAGGACTCGTTGCCGAAGCCGATACCATAGACGCGGTGATCGAAATCGCTAAAGATTTGATTCCTATTCTGTTGGAACTTGATCAAACAAAAGCTGAACATCCCTGTATCACCTTGACGACCGCAAGTCACTTTCAAATTCCCCTGATGGCATCGTAGAAATGGGCAAACTATCTGGTTTTACTTACCGAGAAGTAATCCGCAAACTGAAGAAAATAGGCTTTGAGTTTTATCGAACAGGTAAAGGCGATCATGAAATTTGGTTTAATCCTCAAACGCGCTTAAAAACCACTATCCCTCATCATAAAGAAATCCGAGAAGGGACTCTTCATAATATTCTCAAACAATGCCAAGTTAGCATTGATGAATTCCTTAATCTGTAAGGCCATCTGCCAGTAGCTCTCACTCTCTCCCAAGAACCTACTGTGTACACACATCTATTCGCAAACCTCATTTTGCCCCCCCAGCCCCCCAATTTTGGGTAGGGCTGTTTCATTCTAACAAATCACAAAGCCTGAACCACCTGTTGTCAAGCCATCTTTGCCCCTTTGTAATGGATAAAAAGCCTAATCCTCTGAAAAGATTAAGAGCTATAGTTTGGAGAATTGACAAATTACTAATAGCTTGAAAGTCAGTTAAAGGAAGAGTATCTTCCTTAAAGATTACGTCTTTTACCCAGTGTAACTGATTTTCTATTTTCCAATGACCTCTGATCTTTTGAGCAAAAGTTTGAGCATTTTCTACCAAACTACTAATGTAACCCATATTCCGTACCAATTAGAAGAAAATAAATAATTTAAAATTTACACGCTATATGCAGGCATCATTAGCCATCACAACACTAGATATAGACGGAGAAGGAAAGACTATAGTAGTGCGTTTATCAGTGCTTTTGTGCTGCATAAAGAGGCGTACTTTTGTTGATCAGCAGATTGTGATTCCTGAAACCTTTGTGGGGAAGCACTTCTGCTAATCTAGACTTGTTCGTATTAATTAAAATTCTTGTTACCAAGTACGGAATGTGGGTTATTAGAGATTTGTTGACATCTTCCCCGCCCTAAAAGGGCTAGGATTCCTCACCACGCTACCTGTTTAGGGTAGTGCGATCACCCCAAAATCCTATTTATTTCCTCGAAAATGGCAAAATTATCGAAAGTAGAACCTTAAACGGAGTCTGGATCAATTCCCAATGCCATTAACTTTTCCCTGAGTCGGCGATTACGTTGTTCAGAAATAGAAAGAGCCTCTTCCGTTGCTAATCTATACTGAACACGGTCACAAGTTGCGAATTTTAAAAATAAGAGATAATATAGTAAAAATAGAAAAAGTAGTCAAGAGGCTGAGAAATGATTAAGTTAGAATTTACGGAAGAAGACAAAAGACTGTTGTCTTACGGTCGGTTTAATCACCCGCATCCTAGAGTACAGCTAAAGATGGAAGTTTTATGGTTAAAAAGTCAGGGATTATCTCATCAAAAAATTGCTCAATTCGCAGGAGTTTCAGTAAACACGGTGACAAGCTATATCCATGATTATCAAGAGGGCGGGATAGAAAAACTAAAAGAAATAAAATTTAATCGCCCGAAAAGCGAGTTAACAGAGCATCAAGGGACAATTGAGGCATATTTTGAGTCAAATCCACCAGCAACAATAAATGAAGCAGTAAAAAGAATAGAAGAATTAACGGGAATAAAAAGAAGTCCAACGCAAGTCAGAAAATTTTTAAAGTCAATAGGAATGAGGTGTCTAAAGGTGGGAACAATTGCATCAAAAGCAGATGTAGAAGCTCAGGATAGCTATAGAGAAAAAGAGCTAGAACCAAGGCTAGAAGAGGCAAAAGCAGGAAAAAGGGCAGTTTTCTTTGTAGATGCCTCTCACTTTGTAATGGGAGCATTTGTAAATTTTATATGGTGCTTCAAAAGGATTTTTATTAAGTCACCATCAGGTAGAAAACGTTTTAATGTGTTAGGAGCATTAAATGCAATTACCCATGAAGTGGTTATGGTAACGAACGATTCTTATATTACGGGAACTCAGGTTTGTGAACTCCTAGAAAAGATAGCAGAATTAGGACTATTAATACCGATTACGTTAGTATTAGACAATGCTCGTTATCAAAAATGCCGAATTGTGCAGGAGTTGGCAGAGTCATTAGGAATAGAGTTACTGTACTTACCTCCTTATTCTCCTAACTTGAATTTAATTGAAAGACTGTGGAAGTTTGTGAAGAAGAAGTGTTTATACGCAAAATATTATGAAGATTTTACGCAGTTTTCTGCAGCAATTTCAGGATGTCTTGAGGATGCTAACGTAAAATATAAGGAGGAGCTTGATTCTTTGCTCACCTTACGATTTCAACGCTTTGATAAATCTCAGATTATGAACGTTTGAAGTATAGTCTTTTCTGATTCCTCTAAAGCTTGCTGAGAAAGGCGATCGCGATCGGCTAATTCTAGAGGCGTTAATAAAGTTTCCCCAGAACGAGGATTATAAAAACGCATTTCTCCATTTTCCAGATGCAATTCTAACCCCAATACCTCTGAAAACAAAATAGCTTTTTGTGACGTATTACGAACAGAAATTGCTTCATAATTCTTACCGACTAAACGATAACCCTGAAGAGCCGGTTTGAGATAATCTGATGTAGGATCATACTGAAAATATTCCCTTACCCCCAGATAGGCATAGAGTCCTCACTTTGTTCCCTGATCTTCACTCACGGTACTTTTAGAAGTAATTTCTAACACAAAAGCAGGAACTTGATTATCCTCTTCCCAGACCTTATAAGAGCCTCTTGCCTTTTTTGTAACCCCAAAAATGACAAAAACATCAGGAGCAATGACCGCTTTAGGGTTGCCTTTTTCGTAATAAATCAACAAATTGCCCGAAACATAAATATGGGGTTGATCCCGAAAATAAAAATTCAGAGCCTCCACCCCATAGACCAAATAATTACGAGCCAAATCACTTTCCGCCATCGGCAAACCGTCACTATCAGGGTAGTCAATGTCTGAAATAACTAAAGGTAGGGTGGTGATCATTGCTAGACTCCTTCGACTAACCGTATTTGTTAGGATAGCATGAGCTTAAAAAACGCTAGTTTTAACCATTAACTAATCTATCCATAACCTACGTACCGTTAAATAATCTTACCCTGATTACCGCTTCCCAAACTATTCAATCATCACCCATTGACACATGTCCCGAAACCAACAATTTGCTTGACTGCCTCTACAATTTGAGGAGGCTGTACAATGGTTAAGCGTTCCAACATCCCATTATAGGGAGTGGGAATGTCCTGGGAAGAAAGACGAATGACAGGGCCATCCAATTCATCAAAAAATTGATCGTTAATAACGGCAATTAATTCCGCTGCAATGCCTCCCGTTTTCATACATTCTTCGACAATAATTACCCGATGGGTTTTGCGAATAGAATTACCGATCGCTTCTAAATCAAAGGGTTTGAGGGAAATTAAATCAATGATTTCAGGATCATAACCGTCTTTTTCCAGTTGTTTTAATGCCTGTAAACAATGGTGACGCATCCGTGAATAGGTCAGAATGGTGACATCTTTACCAGGGCGAACAATTTCAGCCTTATCTAGAGGCACAATATATTCGTGATCGGGTAGATTTTCTTTTAAGTTATAGAGCAGAACATGCTCAAAAAACAGGACAGGGTTATCATCCCGAATAGCTGCTTTTAATAAGCCCTTGGCATTGTAGGGAGTGGAACAGGCGACAATTTTCAGACCCGGAACTGCGTGGAAATAGGCCTCAAGTCGTTGGGAATGTTCTGCGCCTAACTGACGACCAACGCCACCGGGCCCCCGAATCACCATCGGAATTTTAAAGTTACCACCAGAGGTATAGCGTAACATTCCTGCATTGTTGGCAATTTGGTTAAAGGCTAACAGCAAAAAGCCCATATTCATGCCTTCGATGATGGGACGTAATCCTGTCATGGCAGCCCCAACAGCCATCCCTGTAAAGCTGTTCTCGGCGATCGGCGTATCTAGAACTCGCCATTCTCCATATTTCTGAAAGAGATCTTTGGTTACTTTATAGGAACCACCGTAGTGACCGACATCTTCGCCCAAAACAAGAACGGTTTCGTCCCGTCCCATTTCTTCGTCGATCGCCTGTCGTAACGCGCTAAATAAGAGGGTTTCTGCCATAGTTTCTGTCAGTCTTCAGAATCTCACCAACCGTCAGAGCGAAATGCTCATTGCGACGATATTTCGATACATTATAGGGCTTTGTGGAGGTGTGTTGACGAGAAACCGCTTTACCAAACCCGAATATTTAACTGATAGTCCAGGGGCTGTTTCCCTTTTGACATCACCACAAATTCATAGTGGCCAGACTCGGAAAGCAGTCCAGACCATTGATGAAGGCGAGAATTTTCTAAAATCACCTCTTTGCCGGTGGGGGAGTAAACCGAGATCAAGGCATCATTGGGAGCATCTAATTTAACTTCCATAAATTTCCCCTCTGGAATCGGGAGAGCATAGGCTTTTCCGCCCCCTACCTCTAGATGACCACTCACCTGAAGTGGTGTTTCATTGGTATTTAGGGTTAATAATTCGTAATTTTGTCCTGATTCTAGACTTTTAAGCTGATTGACGGCGATCGCACTCCAAACCTGACCCAGGGGTTTATTCAACACATCTTGATTTTCCTGATCGGGAAAAGCCGCCAAAAATTGAACATTCACCAAATCCATCAGGGTGCGACTGCTCAGGTGCAACTGATTAACCCTGGGTTTCCAAGTTTCCCTTTGTTCAGGGGTATATTTCCCCAAGGAAGATAGGGCAGTGGGATCGAGCTTTTCTAGCTGATCCAAAAGTTGCTGGGCCATCTGATTCCAAGCCATTTTTTCCTGGTTATCATTAATAGACAGATTAGGATTTGTTTCTTGTAACCGTTCATCCACCAGTGATTGGAAAAACTGACGATCAATCCCTAACTTGAGACGACGACTCCGAATCGTATTTTTAATTTCTAAATCACTATTCAAATCACTATTGACACCAGAAGCGATCGCACTGGATGAACTCGATGGACTCGGCTCAACGGGCGTAGCAGGAGATAAGGGTACATCTAAGGACGGTTGAACAGTTGGGTTTGTTAGGGACTGAAATACCTGGGAAAGCCATAATTTGCCCGCAAACCAGCCAATGCCACCAGAAGCCACAATCAGCACCAGCAATAATACTATTTTCCCAAAACAACCTAAAACAGGAGACTTTTCAAGCGCAGATAATTCGGTCGAGATCGGTTGAGTAAGCCGGGAACGGGAGGATGGCGATGTATTGGTCTCTGGTTCCTTGATCGGTAAACGGCCGGAGATTGATGCCGTCGGTGGCATAGTAGATTCCGGGGAAATCGTCGGCGAGAGACTCTCTGAAACAGACGAATTCGCTTTAGCTGTACTATCGACCCCATTTGAAAGAGATATAGGCGTTGTTTGAAGTAAGGAAATTAGCTCTTTGGCCGACAAAGGGGACAATATCGGGGGCATAGCCAACATCCTTGCAAGGGTTTGATGAAACCTTGGACGGAGGGAAAGTTCGGAGAGAATTTTTTCCCAATCATTTGCCTGGTCACGGTTAGCGGTAAAATCCTTGCCAGTCAGAAGTACCAAGATAGTGATTGCCAAACTGTAAAAGTCTCGCTCTGGTGTGACAATTTCTTCCGGTTGCTCCTGAGTAGAATAGTTCATTTTACCGAACTGGCTTAATACCCAGGAAGTACTAGGTTGTCCAGAAGCGGCTTTAATCTCTGGTTTAGCAACAATCGGCTTAACACTACCAAAGTCGATGAGAACCGGTAAGTGATCCAATTCACGGCAGATAATATTCTCTGGGCAAATATCCCGATGGACAATTCCCTCCTGGTGGAGATACTCGACAATCGGCAATAGATTTTGCAACAGTTCTAGGACTTCCGCTTCAGAAAAGGTACGCCCCTGACTCCGCCGTAAACTTAGTAAGTTCTGATAGGTTTCGCCTTCAATATAGTCTTGTACTAAAAAAAGCCGTATCTGGTCTCCTTGTTGAACCCGAAAAAACTCCCGAAAGTTAGCAATTTGGGAATGATAAATCCGGTAGAGGATTTCAGCCTGACGTTGAAATAGTTGGGCCGTGGTTTGACGAACAACCGGATCTTGAATCTGAGGAGAAAATTCCTTGATAATGCAAGGTTCATGGAAACGATGAGTATCATCAGCTAAGTGAGTACGGCTAAAGCGTCCCTGTCCTAAAGTAAGTTGAATCAGATAGCGATCATTGATGAGTTTACCGGGTTTGATTGACTGGTTCATCGAGGGGTAGAAGCGTTTATCCCAGGGAGTATCTGATTCATTATCTAATATCCGTTCTTAAAACACTAACCTTTATAGGTCTGGAGTCGGAACAACCAAAACTGAGCAAGGAGAATGATGAAAGACATAGTTACTAACACTTCCCAGAAGAATTTCACTCAGTCCCCAACGTCCCCGATGGCCAACAACAATGACATCTGTACCTTGCTCTTTCGCGGTTTTGCAAATAGTTTTTCCCGGACTTCCTAAAACTTGCTCAAAACTTGATTGAACGCCAGCTTCCCTTGCTTCTTCATTCCGTGCTTGCAAAAGATCTAGACCTCGTTTTTCAAATTTATCCCATTGCTCTTGCCAGAGTTCAATCGTCAATTCATTCCCCATCGCGGGATAGACTTCATCTAAGTTGACGGGGATAGGAATGGGACTGGTTTCTTCTTCCGCCGAGAGGACATGAATGAGATGTAATTCCGCTTCGTATTTCTGTGCTAAGGATAGTGCTTTATTAAAGACTTCCTTTGAATGGTCAGAGATATCCAATGCGACTAAAATTTTGGCAAACATCTGCGGCCCGATTTGATGATGGGGTGTGTGTTTCCCCAATTGTGCCATAAATTGCAGTGAATCCGATAGGATATAAAAGTTGGTAATTATCTTTCAAATCTTTAATAGTTAGTACTATGGGTGAATCAAAACGTCGTAAAATGGCTTTAGGAGAAAAATATGGTCAGGAAGAACGTTTTGTCTCCTGGCTGCCTGTCACCAAAGGTCAAGCTTCGGCTTTTTATCAATGGACAACTCGTGGTGCATGGATTGGCATTGGGGTAATGATTGCGCTCTGGGCCACTGTCCGTTTTATTGGGCCCGCTTTTGGTTGGTGGACAGTTCAGTAATTTTCGAGGAACTTCACCGTAATTTTTTAACATAAAAAGTTTTAAGCCTGGTATGATGGGAGGCTGGACTTATATTCAGTTAATGAGGTTTACTATGTCTCGTCAGTGTCAGTTAACTGGGAAAAAAGCGAATAATGGCTATGCTGTTTCCCACTCCCATCGTCGTACTAAGAAGCTCCAGCAGGTGAATCTTCATTGGAAACGAGTCTGGTGGCCAGAGGGTAATCGTTGGGTAAAATTACGTCTTTCGACCAAAGCCATTAAAACCATAGAACTTAAAGGTTTACAGGTGATGGCTAGGGAAGCAGGGATTAATTTAAATCATTATTAAGTTTGATTCAAGCTTGATCGGGCTTCTGAGTGGTAGTAGGAAATTTTGGAGTTTATCCCCCTTGCTAGGGGGACTGGCCACTGGCAGTTTTTGAGATCTTTAAAAGTTGGTGGAAATTGCCTGTACGGGACAGGCCGGAATACATTGTTCACAAACGACACAACGCGATCGCCGAAAAGTCAGTTTAAAGGTTTCGGGATCAAGAATGAGGGCTTCGGTGGGACATATTCCAGTACAAAGTCCACAGTCCACACAACTATCTTCATTAATACTAATTTCTCGACTGGCGAGGGAAACCTGGATTTCTTGAGAACGCATCCACTCGATCGCCGCTTCCAGTTGATCAATATCGCCGGATAATTCTAAAACCAATTTGCCGACCTGATTAGGCGCAACCTGGGCACGGATAATATTGGCCGCCACATTAAAGTCCTTTGCCAATCGATAGGTGATGGGCATTTGGATCGTGCGTCGAGGAAAGGAGAGAGTAACTCGTTTTTTCATGGCTTTACCCCAAAGCTCGAAATGGACGAAGCCAGGAGCGTTGTTGCTTCAAGAAAACCCTAGCACAGTTACGTCCTGGCATTCCTGAAATGGAACCGCCTGGATGGGTTCCAGCCCCCGTCAGATAGAGATTTTTGATCGGGGTTTGGTAATTCGCGATTTCAGGTAGAGGACGCAAAAACATCATTTGATCTAGGGTCATATCTAAATGATAGTAGTTCCCCTTATAACTGCCCAAACGTTCAGCTAATTCGGCAGGGCTTTCCACATGGCGGGCCAGAATGGCTGCTTTGAGATTGGGGGCATAGTCCGCCAGTTTATCAATGACCCGATCTGCGACTTTGTTTTTTAGCTCCTCTGTCCAACCTGTCCCATTTAAACCCGTTCCTTCCGCTCCGGCAATTTGATAGGGCGCGAAAAATTCAATCCAGAGGGTATGTTTGCCTGGAGGAGCCATCGATGGATCGAGCAGGGTGGGAATATCTAAATAGAGCGAGGGATTACTATCGGGAATTTGTCCCAGAATGGTCAGGGCATGGGACTGTTCCACGTGTAACATGGAATCGGCGATCAAAATCGTTCCCATCAGATGACTTTCATTCTGGGTAAAGCGTTCAAAACGAGGCAGTTCGGCCAAAGCGCAGTCAATTTTTAAAATAGTTTCGTTATTGTTAATTAAGCGTCTTTCAACCCGTTCTCGTAAGTGAGGATCGGCCTCTGCGATCGCCCCTGGTTCCACTAATTGTAGAAATAACCGTCGGGCATCCAGATTAGAAATAATTCCTTTTGCTGCCTTAAAAATTTTGCCATCGGCCACTTCAACGGCGATCGCCGTTCCCTTGTCCACCAAAACCCGCTTAACGGTCTGCTCGGTCAGAATCGTTCCCCCTTTGGCTTGGACTAATTTCACCAAGGCATTGATTAAAGCTCCCGTTCCCCCCTTAGGTCGAGCCATACCAGGATCATGACGCATGGCCATCATCATCATGCCCGCCGTAATCCCTTTTTGAGAGGGGGGAGCACCAATCTCTGCTGCTAATCTAGCTAACGGTGCTTTGACAATCTCGCTATCAAACCATTCATTCAATAAGTCTTCTGGAGAACTGATCATCGTCCGAATAAAATCCAAAGCCTTATTCTTAGAACCGGCGATCGCCCAGATCTGCTGCAAACGGCGGCGATCGTAAGAACCGAGAATTTCCAAAATCGCCTGGGGGGGAACATTAAAAAGGGGTTGAATCGCCTCCATTAAAACTGACCAATAGCGAATAAACTCCCCATACTTTTCCGCATCACGGGGGCTATAACGGGCAATCTCTGCACAGGTTTGAGCCAGGGAACGATGAGCCAGAAAATACTGCCCATTGGGATGGGGACAAAATACCGTCGGATCACAAAACAAATATTCCAGACCGTATTGAGCTAGGCCTAATTCTTGCAGAACAGGGCCTAAAAAAATAAATTCATGATCGATCGCACAGCGATTAAACTGGAAATGAGGAGCCTCCTTTGGCATCAATTCTTCCGTTGTGGCTGCTCCTCCAGGAATAGAACGTTTCTCTAATAACAACACCCGATAGCCAGCTTTCAGTAGATAAGCCGCGCAAACCAAGCCATTATGTCCCGCTCCAATCACAACAACATCATAGATTTCCATTCAATACTTTTCACTTTCAAGAGATAAGGTTGTATAGATAGATAGATGCACTCATTATATAATAGTAAATAGACCATTTTATACTTTCTTTTCTGATTTCCACCAACGTTATCTTATCCCATCTCATTAAAATATCCTATGAATAGCAGTATTAGAGTAATTGAACCATCTGGACTTTTTGATAGTACTCAGGCTCCTAAGTTTTGTCATGATATTGAACAATTACTCAACAATAAAGTTGTGACTATTGTGGTCGATTTTAAGGATGTTACTTTTATGGATAGTTCTGGGTTAGGTGCCCTTGTCCAGTCCTTGAAAATTACACGAGCTACTGGCGTTAAGCTACTTCTATGCTCATTTAATGATCAATTAAAAATGTTGTTTGAACTTACGGGAATGGATCAGGTTTTTGAGATTTTTTCTGGACGGGAAGAGTTAGAGCAAAAAATCGATCCTTTTTCTCCCAACAGCGACTAAAGAGATATCCCAAAAACGAGGATTATTTCACGATGTTGAATTTTGGGGAAAGCAACCTAATTCCTTACAATTTATTTTTGGATCAGTACCCTGTTAGTGAAAATTGATCTCAATAATAGATAAATCATCCTCAAAAATTGCTTTTTGATAAAATTGGTTTAACAGTAATAATAATTTATCGAGATTCTCTGCAGGCATCAAATGATATTTTTTAAGTACAGCGAGAAAGTCCTCTAGGCAAAAGAAGTTATGACTATCCTTTTCCACTTCGTAGATCCCATCACTAAAGATATAGAGACTCGCTGGGGTAGAAATGGGAATGATTTCTTCATAGTATTCTGAATCTAAAAACATACCAATGGGAAAACCATTTGTTTTAAGACGCATTTCTTCGATCTGACCATCCTCAATTGTCCTGAGTAAAATCCCTGGGGGATGTCCCGCACTACTATAGGTTAGTTTTCGAGTGCGACAATTATAGACACCGTACCAGATAGTAAAATAGGAATTATTTCTGGCGGTCATCTGGAAAACCTGATTCTGATTCAATTCATGAAGAACGGCCTGGGGACTGTAGTAATTGACTTGATCGCCTTGTCTTTTTCGCAGGGAATCGATGACATAAATAGACGGCACAGCCGCTTTAAATCCGTGTCCGGCCACATCCAAAAGATAAAAAGCGATATTTTCTTCATCTAACCAAAAATAGTCAAAACCATCTCCCCCCAATTGTCGAGAAGGTATAAATCGAACATCGATACTCAGAGCTTTGTGGACTAGAGATTGAGGTAAAATAGAGCGTATATATTCTGCGGCTTCTCGAAGTTCTGCCTCTAATAGTTCAGTTTTTTCTTTTAACGCTTGACTTAAATCATGAAGTCTTAAACCAGCCCTGACCCGTGCCAGTAACTCAGCAACTTGTACTGGCTTAAAGAGGAAATCATCGGCTCCCGCATCTAAACCGGCTACCCGATCTTCAATCGAAGCGAGGGAGGTCAAGAGAATGAAAAAAGTTGTTGATAATTGAGGTAACTTTTTGATCTGGGAACAAACCTCTAATCCAGACAGGTTTGGCATTAACCAATCACAGATAATCAGAGCCGGACAAATTTCCTTGGCCTTGGCTAACCCTTCTTCTCCATTGCTGGCAACACTGACAGAATAACCGCTTCCTGTCAATATCCGTTGCAGTAAACGTTGGATAGCGAAGTCATCATCAACAATCAAGATTTGTACCATATCTGGTTAAAAATAAATAAAATGTGCTTTCCTCTCAGCTCAATCATTGAGTCTGTCAAAAAGTATGACTTTAAAGATCAGTATTGGCTACTATCCCTAGAGAGGTCTTGCGGGTTACTCAGGACCTTTTTACTAGTTAGGGGAGTTAAAGCGTGAAAGTTAAGATAATGACTCTCCCCCTTAATCTGGTCAGCAACGAACAAACCCTGAATCCCGTAGAGAATGATCGAACAGGGGAAACCAAATTCATTGGGATGCTTCAGAAACTTGTCTCTGAATTGAAGTTATCTTTATGCCAGAAGACTGGCTGAATGAGTTATCTATTGTATATTATCCATTATTCAATAATTTTTTGTCTTTCTTTGGCAAGCATCTGACAACATTTATTCTTAACTATTATTAATATGATGTCTGTTTATCCGCAATCAGAGCTTATTTCCCCCTCTCAATTAGCCCAGGCATTGGAGCATAATCCTTTGCAAGTGGTTGATTGTCGTTTTCAACTGAGTGATCCGGCTTGGGGCTATGAACAGTATTTACAGGGGCATATTCCAGGAGCCGTTTATCTACATTTGGATCGGGATCTTTCCTCTCCTATTGGTCGTCATGGCGGTCGGCATCCTCTTCCTGAGCCATCACAGTTGGTCAAAACCTTAGCCAAAATGGGAATTACCTTGGGGGAAACCTGGGTGGTTGCCTATGATGACAGTCGCTTTGCTTTTGCGTCTCGGCTTTGGTGGTTACTCCGCTATCTCGGCCATGAAAGGGTTTCGCTGTTGGATGGTGGTTGGCAGGCTTGGCAGGCTGCTGGTTTGGCGATCGCCTCTGGCTTAGGGGAAGTAAGCTCGATTCCCATTGTCAATGATTTTGTCCCCACTGTGCAAAGCGATTGGCTGGTGGATTGGGAAACCATGCAAACTAAACTGAATTCCCCTGGCACGGTTTTGGTGGATTCCAGGGAACGCGATCGCTACGAGGGAAAACGAGAACCCATTGATCCAATCGCGGGCCATATTGAAGGAGCTATTTGTTTACCCTGGCAAGAAGTTACCACTCCCGACGGTTATTGTCAATCGCCGGCAATCCTACGTCAACGCTGGCAAGAGCAGGAAAAGGCCGAAGAGATTATTGTTTACTGTGGTTCTGGAGTAACAGCCTGTGTCAATCTTTTTTCACGGGCGATCGCCGGTTTACCGATGGCAAAACTGTACCCTGGCGGCTGGAGTGATTGGTGTTCCTATCTGATTAAATCCTAATAACGGAGGATGGTCTAGGGGATTTGGTCAAGAATCCCCTTCCTCTTGTACAATTTGGAAAGGTTAGTTTCCGAACTGCTTGGATTATAATCTTTATACTATCTATTAAAGACTTATCCCTTATTAAATAGCTGACGCTCAACTTATAATCTAGTCATAATTCTCTAACTTAACTTCTAATTTCAAAATTACTTCTTATTTTATCTAAAAATTTAGGTCTAACTTTCTATGACGAATAGTAACGGTTTTCCTTATCTTAAGGAACGTCTTTCCATTTTTGTGGATGGGAATAATATGTTTTATGCACAACAAAAAAATGGTTGGTTTTTTGACCCTAGAAGGGTTCTAGAACATTTTACCAATGATCCAGGGGTTAATTTAATCAATGCTTTTTGGTACACAGGCTTAAAGGATTCTCAGGATCAAAGGGGTTTTCGGGATGCTCTCATTAGTTTAGGTTATACGGTTAGAACTAAAATTTTAAAGGAATATTATGATGATAATTCAGGCCGTTATTCCCAAAAAGCGAATCTTGATATTGAAATTGTTGTCGATATGTTTAACACCGTTGATCAATATGATCGGGTAATTTTATTTAGTGGGGATGGCGATTTTGAACGGGCAATTGAATTACTGCGTTCTAAAAATACTCATATTACGGTAGTTTCTACCGAAGGAATGATTGCTAGGGAATTACGAAATGCGACAGATCGCTATATCGATCTCAATGATATTCGCCTACAGATCGAGAAAAACGATTATTAATTCGTATTAATTTATCTCAATCCGTCTTTTTTGCCCCCCAACTTTTCAACCTTGCTCAGGGAAGGCTTTGGGGGGATTTTTCAGGTTATTTATCAATTTACCAGAAAAATGGGTAAAAGCCTCGTCCTTCTAGGGCGACTTTCTATAATTCAGTGTTTTATCTGTAAATTTCTATGATAAAATAAAAGCATGATAGTCAGAGAAGCCAAGCTACTCCATGGAACAAAGGAGCAATACCAGTCTCTTGATGAAGCTATCCGTACCGCGCAATTTATCAGAAACAAAGCGGTCAGATATTGGATGGATAATCAAGGGGTAGGTAAAGCCGATTTGTATGTGCTGTGCAAAGAGTTAGCCAAAGAATTTCCTTTTGCGAAGAAGTTAAATTCGGCGGCTAGACAGGCCAGCGCAGAACGGGCTTGGGCTTCTATCTCCAGTTTCTACAGCCGTTGTAGGAGAGGGGAGAAGCAAAAAGGTTACCCCAAATTCAAAAAACATTGTCGCTCTGTAGAGTATAAAGTTTCAGGATGGAAACTGTCTGATGATTGCCTGAAAATTGTTTTCACCGATGGCTTTAATGCTGGTTCTTTTTCTCTTTATTGCAACAAAGAAACGAGGGAAGACCTATTTCGATTAAAGATCAATCGGGTTCGGGTAGTCAGAAGAGCAGATGGTTATTATGCTCAATTCTGCTTTGATGTTGACCGCAAGGAACAAGGGGAATATACAGGGAATGTAGTTGGTTTGGATTTGGGATTAAAATATTTCACCAAAGACCAAAACGACAATGCTGTAATCTATCCCCAGTTCTTAAGAAAGTCCGAGAGCAAATTAAAAAAGGCTCAAAAACGCTTAAGTAAAAAATTTGTAAAGGGGGTTAAACCCCAATCCAACAACTACCATAAAGCGCGAAAAAGACTAGGAAAAATCCATCTTAAAATTCAACGCCAACGGAAAGATTGGGCAATTAAGCAAGCCCGAAATGTAGTGGCATCTAACGATGTCGTGGTGTATGAAGATTTGAATGTGTCGAATATGGTCAAGAATCATTCTTTGGCTAAGTCAATTTCTGATGCTAGTTGGTATCAATTCACTCAATGGTTAGACTACTACGGGAAAATCTGGGACAAGGCAGTGGTGGCGGTTTCGCCAAACTATACTTCTCAAGATTGTTCTCATTGTGGGCATCGGGCGAAAAAGTCATTAAGTACCAGAACTCATTTTTGTCCCAATTGTGGAATGGAGATTTGTCGTGATACAAATGCGGCAATTAACATCCTAAAAAAGGGAATGGGTATCTTGGGAATGGCATGGCAAAACAGTACCCAAGGGCATTGGGAATCTGCCTCGGAAGAGGGAAAGCATGGGGAGAAGACTGCCTCTACTATGGGCGGGAAACCAACAATAGCAAGTGGACTTCCGTGAACCATGAAGAAGAATCCCTCGTCGTTCACGCGGGGGAGTATGTCACAATTTGATGTCCAGGTTTTTGAGTTTTAAAGATTCGGTGTTAACGCCCGACTCTCGTACCAGGGAAATCTTGCCAGTACGAGCCACTTCTTTAATCCCAAATTTAGTGAGCATTTGGAGAATGGCCACCATTTTTCCAGGATCTCCAACCACCTCTACTGTCACCGTTTCTTCTGAAATATCGACAATTCGGGCGCGGAAAATCTGGGCTAACTCAATTACCTCGGCACGACTGTCGGCGATCGCATTGACTTTCACCAACATTAGCTCTCGTTCTACACAAGGGGTTTGGGTAATGTCTTGAACTTTCAGAACATTAATAAGTTTGTAGAGTTGTTTCGTTAACTGCTCAATGGTACTGTCATCACCAGGGACAACCATTGTAATTCGGGAAACGCCAATTTGTTCGGCTGGGCCAACGGCTAAACTCTCGATATTGTATCCACGTCGGGCAAATAACCCGGCGATGCGTGTTAGAACGCCTGCTTCATCTTCAACTAAAACAGAAAGCGTGTGTTTCATGACTGGTTTGTATCAAAAAAAGTAGGATAGAAAAGAGGTATTGCGGCGCGAGTGTAAAAGTTTTGTTCAACAGCAGCAGTCAAATGCTCTTCGTTATCCTAAAATTCATCGTACCATAAGAAGGAGCGAGGCCCCCTAGTGGCCGATTAGAAATGCGTTTCCGTCGTTTTTTCTCCTACGGTTGTCTGACGCTTTTGACGATCGCTTTTTGTTGGGGTTGGGCCTTTCTCAGTTTTCCGTCTGGATTAGCCCAAGTTCCTAAGCTAGAAGCTTTGACTGAAGCGAGTCTTGAATCCAGTGTTAAAAGTGTTGGCCCACTAGAAATCACCGCCAAAAAGGCCTATCAAGAGGGGCAGTTAACCACCGCGATCGCGCTCTGGAAAAATTTGGCCGCGATCTATCAAAAAGCAGAGCGTCCCCTAGAAGCCGGTCGCATTTATAGCTATTTGGCCTTAGCCTATCAACAGCTTGGCAAAGGTAGTCTTGCTCAGGACGCGATCGCTCAAGCTATGGCCTTAGTCGAAAATCAAACCCCTGATCAAACCATCTGGGCAGAGGTACTTAATACCGCCGGAACCTTACAATTGGCTCAGGGTAATGCTCAAGCGGCTTTAGCCAGTTGGCAGGAAGCTAGTCAGCGAGCCACCGCCGATCAAACCCTCAGACTTCGTAGTCAAATTAATCAAGGAAAAGCCTTAATGGCTCTGGGACTCTATCCAGCCGCCTGTCAGCACCTTCTAAAAACTCTGGATATTTCTGAGTCCAATTGTCAGACCTTATCGATTGAGGAACTTAACCAACGTCTTTTGGCCTTGTCCAGCCAGTCTAATCCTTTTAATACTATTTGGGAACATACGTCTGATGTGAGTTAAAATAACCTAGTAGTCAGCAAGGGTTTTAGCCCCCCCTTTAATTAGAGAAAGCATCAATTAAACGAGTTTACGCCATTCCATGCTCCAACTCACATCAGGCGTAACATATAAAAAGTTATATTAAGGTTGAAAGGTATGGTGAAATAGATGGGAAAGAATATTACAATTCTGCCTATTACATTAGTAGTTTGGTAGAAAATGCTCAAACTTTTGCTCAAAAGATCAGAGGTCATTGGAAAATAGAAAATCAGTTACACTGGGTAAAAGACGTAATCTTTAAGGAAGAGTATCTTCCTTTAACTGACTTTCAAGCTATTAGTAATTTGTCAATTCTCCAAACTATAGCTCTTAATCTTTTCAGAGGATTAGGCTTTTTATCCATTACAAAGGGGCAAAGATGGCTTGACAACAGGTGGTTCAGGCTTTGTGATTTGTTAGAATGAAACAGCCCTACCAAACTTGGGGGGCGGGGGGGCAAAATAAGTTTTAGGACAAGATGTGTGTACACAGTAGCCAATGTTGGGGGGCTGGGGGGGCAAAATGAGGTTCACGGGTAGATGTGTGTACACAGTAGCCTTATCAAGGGGGGCAGGGGGGATCAAGTGCAAAGTCTATTTTCTATTTAATGACAACCAGCTACTTGGTTGGACTTTGCCTAGAAAATTTAGATCGCGACGGGGGTTGGACGCAATTCTGGCATCACTGCGGTTAAAGCGGTTTCTAGGGGGGCACGACCTAACTGGGCTTCCAGAATATTCAGGACCTCTCGTCCAAAATCGTTGGGATTACTGCGCCAAGCCTGAAGGCAAATTTCTCCAAAATAGGAGCCTAAAGGTTCAGGATTCCAGAGCAATTTTTTAGCTGTCCAAGGCATAATACTCATGGGATCGTAGCCAGGCTTAAGGATATTATGTTCAAAGGCATATTCTTCTAGGTGGGTATGGGGTTGAAGTCCGATAAAGAAAATAGCTGGTTCGACTTTTTCAACTCCAAAAATAGCTTCTAATTCTCGATGGTAGGCGATCGTTTGGCGAATTGTTTCCCGACTCTCATCAATCACATTAAAGGAATAATTGACTGAGACTAAATCATTAAACCCTGCTGCTTTAAGATCTCGACAGTTTTGGAGAACGTTGCGCAGATTATAGCCCATTCGCATTTTTCGCACTAATTCCTGGGAACCACTGGTAATGCCAATTTCAAAATAATTCATGCCGGTTTTGACCATTAGCTCGCAGAGTCGCGGCGTTAAATTATCAGCCCGAATATAGGCAGCCCAGTGAATATCTTCCATGCCAGATTCCAGAATTTTTTCGAGTAACTCAATGGCATCATTAATGAATTTTTTAGCAGGAATAAATTGAGCATCGGTGAACCAAAAATTGCGAATACCGCGATCGTATAATTGCCGCATTTCCTTAACGACTTCCTCGGCTGGATTAATGCGAACCTGTTTCCCTTCTACCACGGTATAAACGCAATAACAACAATTATGGGGGCAACCCCGTTTAGTTTGAACACCTAAATAAAAGTCACTTTCTTGCAGGTAATAACTAAATTCGGGCCAAATTTGCTGGGTATAATCATAATTACAAGCTGTTTTGACTAATGGTGTCGGTTCTTCGTGAATTAGACGAGGACGGGGAGCATTTTCTCCGACGATATAACAGCGTTCAGCCTGAATGTCTTTGCCTTGAAGTAACTTTTCTAGTAGAGTTTCTCCCTCACCGACAGAGACAATGGTTCCTTGGGGCAGTTTTTGTTTAAGTTGTTCATAAAAGACACTGACGGCACCGCCACCGACGACCACTCGACTTTGGGGATGGTAACGCCGCGATCGCTGTAAGCCCCGACGGATCAAGCCTAAATTGCGCCACAATTCACTGTAGTAGGCAGTTGTCACCTTGAGGCCACCCATGGCCCCCCGCAGTTTAATCAATGGATTTTTTGCGTAGTAAAATTCAAAGGCATTTTGCAGAGGATTGCCCCCACGACCGCCAACGGGTGCATAAATTTGGATATCCCGCCAGGAAAAAACTAAAAAATTGGGTTGAAAATCATCAATACACTGATCGAGGGACTGGGCAAAGTCCAAAGGAGGTACTGTACCGAGATCAAAGATTCTTTGTTCTACTTCAGGAAAAAGTTTATGGACATGATCAGCGAGATAAACGACTCCGATGGGGAAAATGGGATTGCACGGGAGACGAACGTAGAGGATGCGCTGATTCATAGCGTTTTTGTGGTTAAAAGCCAAAAATAAGTCAATGTAAACGGTTTTTAAAGGTAAGAGGCAATCGAGAGGGGGAGGATTCCTTAGAACATAGCAGTGAAATGGCGATCGCCTTCAGTTCTTATTTCTTATTATAGCGCGATCGCTCTTGTTTGATTGCTTGGGATTACTTTCTCGTGTTGAGAATTAGTATTAGACTCTACCGTATTTTGTCGCGGCCAATTTTATCTTGACCAACTTTATCTCCACTCATATTATCTCCTTGACCGTATTGATTATAAATCGTTTGATTGACAATATAACCAACTTGAATTTTCCTACTTTCAAGGGTTTCATAACCATTCAACAGTTGAGAAATATTAAGGTCAATTGGTGGGCGACCAATTGAATATTCTTTTTTTTCCCTTGCCTCAAGAGCAAGTAAATTTTGGTAGTCTAACACTATTTCAGAATAATCTGGTACGGGAACCCATTCGCTTACTTCAAAATTAGTAAAGGTATGATGAATTTTCTGAAAAGTGTCACGAATCAAAGCTAGAAATAGGCGGCGAGTTTGTTCACGTCCATTAATGCTAATAAAGATTTTTTTGTCTTCAAAGTCTGCTTTAATGCAAGCTAAATTACAAATTTCTGAGGCTTCTTGATGAAACAAAATAACCCCACTGCGCCAGTAGGTTCGCTCATAGATTTTTTCATGGTTGAGAACAATAAAACGAGAAATAATACTCTCTGGTAAAACGCGGTAATGATATTGAAATTCGAGGCAATCTTGACCCAGATCGGTATTTTCAGGTTCTTCTTTGGGGAGGAGTCCAGGGATTAGATATTGTTCGCTTTCATTGAGTTTAAAACAGAGTTGAAATTCTTTCATCAATTCGATTAGATAATGATGACGTTTTTCGGGATAGCGTTGATTGTCGAGAATGCGGATGAGTTCCGACGCGCCGAAAATACCTTTCTTTTGGGTTTTCAGGATTTCATCACTGAGCAGGGCATAAATTCCTGTCGTTACCCAGTCGGGTTTAAGAACATTGGTTGATTGCAGGAGGGCATGATTGCGGAAACAGAGAACTAAACCGAGACGATGAAGCAGGTCAATTAATTGTTCTTGATTTTCGTCTTCAGTAATATTGTTTTCAATGCAAATGCGGATATATTTGCGATCACTAATAAAGTCTTCGGTCATCGTTTCTAACTGTTCTTTGACTTCAAACCAGGGCAACGGAAGAGGATTATAGACATCTTTAAGTTGCTCAATTTCTTGCGTAATTGCATTGCGAAGTTTGGCAATACCCTGGCCTGATAAACAAGAGGTTTCGAGGATGGCTTTAATATTGGGATATTTTTCTAATAAGGCTTTACGGTTAATATCAAAGGGTTGTTCATCTTTTTTATTGCCGACAATAATAACGGGAGATTGATCACCAAAGGTTTCTATCAGTTTTAGCCAATATTCGAGGCGATTTTCTTCTTCACTGATGCGACAATTACAGACTAAAAGATAAAGGCTCCGTTTAGTCAGAAAAAATTGGTGGGTAGCATGATAAATTTCCTGACCACCAAAGTCCCAAACATTTAAGCGTATTTTATTTTCGTTAATTTTAATCGGCCAATATTCAACTTCGAGTCCATCTGTTTTAGATTCATTTTGATCAAATTGGTTATGAATTAATTGTTTTTTGAGGGAAGTTTTACCGACGGAACCTTGACCGACTAATAATACTTTAGCTTCATGGAGAGGACGAACTGTATTTTGACGCAGTTGACGCAAATAGTTAAGAATTTCAGCAACAGGAGCAGGGTCTTTATCAAGTCTAAGTGGCCCTAAAATTTCAGGGGGAATAGATAGGTAATTTCTTCGTAGATCAAGTTTTTTAAGCTTGGTTAATTTTTGTATTTCATCGGGGATTTCCACTATTTGGTTACGAGAAAGATCAAGCCTTGTCAGATTTTGTAATTGAGCGATCGCATCGGGTATTTCTACTATTTGGTTATTATGAAGATTAAGTATTGTCAGATTTTGCAATTGAGCGATTGCGTCGGGTATTTCTACTATTTGGTTACGAAAAAGATAAAGCGATGTCAGATTTTGTAATTGAGCGATCGCATCGGGGATTTCCACTATTTGGTTACGAGAAAGATAAAGCACTTTTAGACATTGTAATTGAAAGATAACATTAGGTATTTCCACTATTTGATTATTGTGAAGATAAAGCACTTTTAGACGTTGTAGTTGAAAGATAACATCGGGTATTTTTACTATTTGATTATTGTGAAGATAAAGCACTTTTAGACGTTGTAATTGAGCGATCGCATCAGATATTTCCACTATTTGATTATTGCTAAAATTAAGCCTTATCAGATTTTGTAATTGAGTAATTGCATCGGGTATTTCTACTATTTGGTTATTATAAAGAGAAAGCGTTGTCAGATTTTGTAATTGAAAAACTTCCCTCGGAATCTCAGTTAATCCTTGAGCAGCCAAATTGAGTTCTTTGCTATTGCTCCTAGCCGCTTCTTCAATCCGTCTTAAAACTTCGTCGCTTGCCATTGTTTACCTCTCTAATCTTGATCAATCATTTTAACCAACTTTACAGCGAGCAACTGATTAACCAACTATCTAATTCCGCAATATCCGTAAAATCTAATAGAGCCTCTCCCAAATCCTCCAACTGTTCCAACGAAAGACTATCAATCGCTTCCAAACGGCGATCATTCAACTTACCAAATCGCTTAGACAATAGACGTTTTAACATCAAACTCGCCTCAACCTGACGACCTTCCTGACGCGCCTCTTGATAAACTCTTGTTTGTTTAATATCAGTGAGTAAAAACATCGCTTGAATCTCCTGACGACTTAATTGGGCAAATTTAGAGACCAAGACCGTCTCCAATAAATCTATAATATCGCGTGTTACCCAAGCATCGGCAATTTCCGTCTTTGCCCGTTGTAATAATTCTTGCACCAAAACAGGAGCCTGGGATTCCTGAGCTACAATTAACTGAATTAACCCCACTCCAATGGAACCCGTCGGCAATTCGTCAAGATAAATACGAATAATGCGATCGCTATTGACCAGTTCTTGTTGGTAGGGCGTTAAGTTTTTAACCTCAAAACGACGGTCTGCAAATAAAGCTACCGCTTTCCAATCCTGGACTGGTTTAAATTGATTAAGATAAATGTTAATTTCAGCCAGCAATTCCCAATAAAAATCTGGTTTAGGTTGACATTGTACCTCAACAAAATAGATTAATTTATCTTCACGATTGGGGATAAAAATGCCATCAAAACGAAAAGCTTTTTCCTTGATTTCTTCTGAGATAAATTGATAATAATCTGCCTCTGCCAAGGGCTGGCCAAGAAGTTCAAACAATAAGGAGTGAAAGGTCAGAAATAACTGATAGAAAATAGTATCAGTGTGCATAAAATTTTAGGGTGAGAATCTCACTATCTTAAACGATAATGGCGATCACTTTTCCCTCTCTATTCTGTTTCTCATCTGGGCGATCGTCTTTGCATACCGACTAAAATACTTTACAAAGCAATTCCTTTGGTGATTAACCAAGTATCTAATTCCGCAATATCCGTAAAATCGAGTAGAGCCTCCCCCAAATCCTCCAACTGCTCCAACGAAAGATTATTAATCGCTTCCAAACGGCGATCATTCAACTTACCAAATCGTTTAGCCAATAGACGTTTTAACATTAAACTCGCCTCAACCTGACGACCCTCTTGACGACCCTCTTGACGACCCTCCTGACGACCTTCCTGACGACCCTCCTGACGACCCTCCTGACGTGCCTCTTGATAAACTCTTGTTTGTTTAATATCAGTGAGTAAAAACATCGCTTGAATCTCCTGACGACTTAATTGGGCAAATTTAGAGACTAAAACCGTCTCCAATAAATCTATAATATCGCGTGTTACTTAGGCATCGGCAATTTCCGTCTTAGCCCGTTGCAATAATTCTTGCACCAAAATAGGAGCATGGGATTCCTGAGCCAGAATTTAGCCGCGATCGCTGATCAACGATTGGTAGAGCATTTTATTCTTTTGTCTGCAATGTTCGTACCAACTCCTGAAAAGGTTGCCAATTATTCTCCTGGGCGATCGCTTCCCACACCTCTTCAATCAAAGGACGTAATAAAGCCGTTTTGGGATTCGCCGACCGTAAGCGATCGCCGATAGTGAGAAACTCCTCATCCGATAACGACTTTAAAGCTTGATGATAAAGCGATCGCCAATTTGACCAATCCGTTTTTCCTAAATCAACATTTTCTAAAATCAGCGACTCATCCTCACGCCAACCAACATTAAAACTTTGCGTTAACTCCGTAAAAAATTGATGATAACCCATCTCAGTCGTCTGCAAAGAATGGAGAGTTTGATTGATTAAAGTTTGGCCCAACTGTCCTAGAGGAGCGTGAGGATCTAACCCTAATTTTTGTAACATCAGAGCGCGATAAAAATGGAGATAGTGATCGGCAAAAGTGCCTAAACCAGATGCCAGATCAGAAGGAGACATCACCAAACTTAAAGGAGCCTGTAATAACTCTAAATTAAGTTGACAAATTAAGGGCTGATTGCCAAAACTATAACGACCACCATAGTCAAAATAGGCGGCAATAAAATGAGGATTATAATTATTAATAAAACCGTAGGGGCCATAGTCAAAACTTTCCCCCGTAATCGACATATTATCGGTATTCAAAACACCATGACAAAAACCTGCCGCCATCCATTGAGCAGCCAACTTAGCCACTCGTTTCACTAAATCTGCATAAAATTGGGCATAACGATCCCCTGTAAAAGGAACCTCTGGATAATAAATCGCAATGACGTGATCCAATAACTTGGTAATTAAATCGGGGCGTTTTAGATAATGCAAACGCTCAAAAGTCCCAAAACGAATATGGGAACGACTAAAGCGAATCATTACCGAAGCACGAGTCGGAGAAGGTTCATCCCCTCGCCATAGAGATTCTCCCGTTTCCACCAAACTCAAACATCTGGAGGTATGAACACCTAAACTGTGCAGAGCTTCTGCGGCTAGAACTTCTCTCACGCCTCCTTTGAGGGTCAAACAACCATCACCATTGCGAGAATAGGGTGTTCTTCCCGATCCCTTCGTACCAAAATCATAAAGTTGCCCATCAATCCCCCGTACTTGTCCATAGAGAAAACCGCGGCCATCGCCTAAAAAAGGGTTATATTCTCCAAATTGATAGCCATGATAACGTAGGGCTAAAAAAGGACGAACGCCCTGAAATAAACCGAAGGCTTCAAGAAAATGCCAATCCTGGGTCTGTTGAGGCTCAATCCCTAAAACTGGTAAAAGTGCATCATTACGCCACCGCAAATGGTGTTCAGGAAAAGAGGCCGCCTCGACGCGATCGTAGTAGTCATCCCCTAAGTTTTCTAGGGCTGGTTCATAGGTCAGAGACAAAAAAGGATTACTTGTAGCTTCAGTCATATTAGAACGATAGGGAATTGTCTATAAAAGGTTGAATCCTAAAAATTAGGTTTGAAGCCCCTTTTTTAAGAAATTCTATTATTGTCGCATTACTTTACCACACTTTTGAGAGAGGATAACCTGCTTAACGTGATCAGGCGATCGCTTTTATATTAATTTTATCTCAAATCTATATCTAGATCTAGTCATCACTATTTATTCAGTTCAGCATTGCTAGTTACTGTTAGTTTATCATTAAATTTACCATTAAATACAAACACAGTCTTGACTAATAAAATCCTTTGGATTGTGAATAAAATCAGGCAAACCAGGAGCCGTAACTTTATCACCTTTTGCTTCCTTGTCCACCACTTCTAAATTAAGATTCAGTAAAAATGCTAAGGGATCAGCTTGACCATCCATTCCATAGGCGATCGCAACAGCTTGATCTAATTGCTCTTGAGCTAGTTGTACCCGTTGAATATCAGAATTTTGAGGATCATTGGTTAAATTTCGGTACAGTTCTCGTAGGCTCCATTGATTTTTAGTCATTATTTCTCGTCGCGTTTGTCGTAAATTAACAGAACTTTCTGCAACCTGTTGAACTTGTTCGAGGGTTGGAAATTGGGGAAAGGGAAAGGTATCAAAAACACTTTCTGAAGTATAACGAAAATCCTTTTTTAACGTTGAACAGCGATTTGTAAACCATAACCAATGTAAATTGGATTGTAAAATACCGAAGGAATAATCATCAGCTAGAGGAAAAACAATCAAAGCAGCATTGGGTCTAATAGCTGAACTAATAAACTCAAAAATTGGGCGTTTAGTCACTTGTCCGCAAACAATATACCGAGAAATATTATTAATTCTTTGAATAAGTTCAGGGCGATCACGCCAATATTTCCACCAACGTCGAAAATGAGTCTGACGTGGCCCAGTTGTTTTATTCGTTTTTGATTGTTCTTCATCTGCATTAGCTTTTATAGTAGGAAAAACAAATTCTTTAAGATGTTTAAAAGCTTTTTCATAGGATTTCGCTGCATTTAAATCGTTACAATGATTAAGATCAATGACATATCGAGAAGGTAAACCGTCTAGATTTTTGAATAATTCATCGGCTGTTAAATAGGGGTAAATAATTGTTCTTGATATTAAGTCATTAAACAATGTTTCTACTTGAAACGGAGTTAATAGAAATCCTTCATTTCCATGAGTTTGCCCCTGACAGCAAGCTCCTGATTGGGCATTGGTTAAAATTTTTCTGGCTTGAGAAATATCAATGGTTGGTGACAAAGAAGAATTGATATCATCTAATTCCCACACTTGCCAGGGACTATCCTTATAGTCTCCTAATTGCATTGATAATTTCTTTTTGCCTATTTTTTCTGCTTTTACCCAATTAACAATAGAAACATGAACCACTGCATCGCCAGACCAAACTTGAGTGGAAACGGCTTCCGTAATTGTGCCATTATGCTTAACAATATAGTCCAAACCCCCTTCACGGGAATAATTTTGGCGAATGGTATTGGTTCCCACTAAACCCGCACAGCCATTGTCTGGTAACTGTTGATGGGCTTTATAAAACCAATAAACACAATAATCGGCTCGCCCTGGAATTTCGGGGTATTTTTCTCGAATTTGATTGACATATTTGGCTCCAAATTCCTGCTGCATTTTATTTTTGGATTGAAACGGTGGATTGCCGACAATAGCATTAGCTTGGGGCCAATCCATTAACAACGCATCGCCTTTAATAATATTATTATCTAAACTATCCAATGGCAAAGCATTTTCTGTTAAACCTAACTTATCAATCGCGACTTTTCTGGCAATTAATAGAGTTACTCTTGCTAACTCTACTGCAAAAGGATTATAGTCAATGCCATAAAATTGTAGAGGAGTCACAAAACTCATTTCTAACTGTTCTGTTTTTCTTAATTCTGCTGATTTTTGTAATAATAAATGCTCTGCTTGCTTTAACTCCTGATAAGCCATGTAGAGAAAATTTCCCGAACCACAGGCAGGATCAAGTACCCGATAATTCCGCATCTCAATTTTTAATTGTTCTAACGCTTTTAAATCATTGACGGCCTCAATTTTTTCTTCCCAATAACGGCTAATCGTAGGGCGAATAATTTTCATAATGTCATTTTCTGAGGTGAAGTGAATTCCCCCTTGATGGCGTTCTCCTTCGTTAACCGTACTTTCAAAAATACTGCCAAAAATTGCCGGTCTCACCTTACTCCAATCCTGATTCGCCGCTAATTTTAAATAATCTAATTCTTCTTTGTTTAATTCAATCGGATAAACTTCTGCAAATAAGCCACCATTAAAATATTCAACACCCTTAAACCGTCCTACAGGATTTTTAATCATATTCATGCGCCGAAATAGCCCATCATTGAGCAAATCAAAACTACTCTTGCCAGCTAAACAATCTTCTAAACATTGGGAAAAAAGTGAATTTTCTAAGAGTTTTGTATCTTCGGCAAACATGGCCATCACACATTGCAGCGTAAATTTCTGAGCGATCGCAGCATTAAAATTAGCTTTATGACTCCTGACTTTTAATAGTTGATAAAATTTTCCCATATATTTAGCCGCAGTTTGGGTAATTTCTACCTGATTATTTTGAAATTTAGGAGCCTCCATTGTAAATTCCATAAACCTAAAGGCTTCCAATCTTTCAGGTAAATCTACTCGGCGAATTTTATCTAAGGGGGTGTCAATTTGTATCTCAAAATCATAAATCCAAAACTCATCAAAGTTACATAAAATAACGTATTGCGGTTGAGGATTTAACTGTGTGCAATAATCCCAGGCTTGACCATAATGGCGATTAAGATTTTCTCCCCGCGATTTCATTTCAATTAATAATGTCGCTAAATTGTCCCTCGGCCACCACAAATCGGCATAACCGGTATGACCTTTAGCACTGGCTTTGGGAATCGGTAATTCAAATCTTGCCCCTGCTTTTACCGCACTTTCATGACCAAAAGCTTTAAAAAATTCATTCAAAAAAGTTTGAGCATCAGAGCGTTCTTTACCCTGAATATGGCGATCGCAGAATTGTAAAAATTGGTAAATATTGTCACGATTCACTGTCATAGTGGTAAATCTCCCCTTACTTTTAGCCTGTTTCCTGGATTGGCAAGCAAAGCTGATCAACCCGTCGCATAACTTTTCATCACCCGACCACAACTCCACCAGCGACGAAAATAGCCCTGACTAATCTCATCTCCGGCTGCGGATAAAACATCAATGCCGATCCCATTACGTCCCATTTGTTTGCCTGAACTATGAATATAGTGATTTTCCCCTAAATAAAGGGCAACATGATCAACTCGTTGACTGCCAAAAAAGATTAAATCGCCTGGTCTTAAAGCCGCGATCTCGCAGAGATCCGCTTCGCGGTGCGCCACCCGTTCGGTAAAAGCTTCCTGTTGGTAGGAGTCTCGTGGTAGCCAAATCCCCGAAGCTTGAAAAGCAGCTTGTATAAGTCCCGAACAATCATAGTTAGGGCCAAGATTCCCTCCCCAAAGATAAACATTAGGAATAGCCCTAGCCGCTTGAGTGTAGGCAATAATGTCTGGAATTTTGGCTTCAATTGCTGGACGGTCAACTGCGATCGCCTGGTAGGGAGTTAACGCTGAGGTCAAATGAATTAAGTCTGTGAGGGGTAGCCAAGCCTCATAACCATCTTCCAACAAGTGAACTAATATTGCCTCCGCCTGGATTTCCCCTAGCCGTAAATGTCGCCCTACACCGGGCTGGGTCGCTAAAGTTTGACAGTCGGGGCGATCATAGAGGTTAAGTGCTACCTGACAACAATATTCGCCATTGGTAGAATTCGGTAAAGTTGGGGGAAAAGTTACGGACATCGGAGAATAATTTGGGCTTCAATAATTTCCCAGATCATGTCATAAAATTGCCATTTTAGCCTTTGCCCATCGCACAATAGAGATAACTTTTCGTTAAACTGCTATCAGTTCTAAGTTAATCCCGCTTTTTTGTTAATTTAATTCATGGATGATCGTCCCATTCAGTTTTCTAGCCAAAAACAGCAAGTTGATCTTCTACAATTACAATCACTCTTTAACCTCGCTACTTTCTGGGCTAAGGATCGTAATTTATCGGATTTACAAACCGCGATCGCCCATAGTAATCCAGTGGTGAGTGCCTGGAGTCAACAAAATCTGATCGGCTTTGCGAGGGCAACTTCTGATGGTATTTATCGAGCCACCTTGTGGGATGTGGTAGTTCATCCAGACTATCAAGGCATGGGTTTAGGACGCAAGTTAGTGGAAACCGCTTTGGCCCATCCTCACCTCCAGCGTGTGGAGCGGATCTATTTAATGACTACCCATGAGCAATCCTTTTATGAGCGTATTGGTTTTCAGCAAAATCAGACCACCACAATGGTCATCTACAATCGTACTGTGATTTGCAATCTGCCCAATATTCTTGATTTCTCTGACTCACCTAAGCTAATGGTAGCCAACAAGTGAGACAGGTTTGGCTATTTTCTGCTGTCTCTGGTGAAATATCTAAGACCTCAAGTTTGCCTCCCATTTTTAGGATTAGGATTTCAGCCAATAGAAATTTCATCCGAGCCGAAGTTTCAAGGCTACGACTAAAGGCGGCTAACTGTTCTAGGGTGGCCTCCGCTAAAAGGGGAATGCCTGGATTTTTATCCGTCCAAATCAAGGGTGAACAGGGAAAAGCGATCGCAATTTGGGCTTGTTGCTGAGACGGGATTATTTCCGTCCGAATATCAATACTGCCCCTAGTCATGGTTTTGAGGATCGCATCTAACAGAGAAAGTAATATTTGCAGTAAACGGTTGCGATCCGCTAAAACGAGCAGGGATTCCTCTGGAGCCTGAATCTGAAGCGATAAATTACGATTGCCAACAGGCATTTCCACTAATTCCCGTAGTTCTGCAAGTAAGGGTCTTAAGGGGGTCGGCTCCAACGCTAAAGCCACAGGACCATAATCTAATTTAGAAACTGCCACAATTTCATCTATCATGCCAAGCAGTTTTTGGGCCGATTCATAGGCGTGTTCTAAAAAAGATTTCTCCTCTTCTCGGTTTTCACAAAAATCTAAAAGAATTAACTGTTGCAAACTAATTAAACTACTAAGCGGAGAACGCAATTCATGGGCAACCCTCGCTAGAAAACCTGTTTTAAATTGGTTAATATCCCTCGCCATACAGTAGGCAAGTTTGGTTTCTTCTAATTCAATTTTTAGGCGTTCTATCTCACTCATAGTAGTGGGTTTTATTTCAATAGCAATGCGGATGATTAATGCTTATAAAATAATGCGGCCTGGGCGTAAAATTTTCCAGTTGGGATTGATCCATTGGGCAACGGTGGAAGGCTGGCCATTTCCGATGGGTTGAATATTCTCCAAATTAGCACAGTTCAAGGTTAAAACTTCAGGAAAACTGTCCGCGATCGCCGTTAAAAATTGTAGGGCAGGTTCGCCTGATCGATTGGCACTGGTGGTAGCGAGGGGCCCTGTTTGGGACAAAATTTCTAGGGCTAAAGCTTGATTGGGCATTCGTACGCCCAAGGTTGAGTCGTTGAGAGGATTCATGGCCAGGGGCAATTGGGAAGAAGCCGGTAATACCAGGGTTAATTCTCCTGGCCAATGTTGAGCCATGACTCTTTTCCAAATCTGGATTTCTACCTCTGTTCCTTCAATATAGGGCCAAACTTCGTCGGGAGAAGCCACCATCAAAATCAGGGGTTTGTCTAGCGATCGCTGTTTAAGCTGATAGATTTTGGCAGATTCTTCTGGTTTAACGGCCAGGGCCGGGACAGTATCGGTGGGAAAACTCACCACAGCACCGGCGATCGCGGCGGTAATTAGTTCAGATTGGGAGACGAGGGGCATGGAGGGGGAGATGGGAGACGGGGGGATGGGGAGACGGGGGGATGGGGAGACGGGGGGATTAGCGGCGTAGGGCTAGGGCGAAACGTTCAATTCCGGCTAAATCTTTGAAAATCTGAATAGCGTCATAACTGCCTTGTGCTTTTAACAAGGTTTCTACCTGGGGAGCCTGACCGGCCATCATTTCTATGAGCCACAGGCCCTGGCTTTGCAGATAAGCAGGGGCGGTATTGATTAAATAACGAATGGCGGTTAGTCCATCTTCTCCACCATCTAAGGCTAGTCTGGGTTCATGATGGGCAACTTCTGGTTGTAAGCCAGGGAGATCAGAGGAGGGAATATAGGGGGGATTGGATACCATGCCAGCTATTTTTCCCCGCAGAGTTGTCAATGGTTGCCACCAGGAGCCTTGATAAAATTGGATGCGGTCGGCTAGATCATATTTTTGGGCATTACTAACCGCGATCGCCAAAGCATCGGCACTTTGATCCACTGCATGAATACTGGTCTGGGGTAATACGGCAGCTAATCCTAAGGCGATCGCCCCACTGCCAGTTCCTAAATCAACCCAGTTTCCCGTAGCCAGTGCAGGATAATGACGAACCTGAGCTAATACCAGATCAATTAACAGTTCGGTTTCGGGACGAGGAATTAAGACTGACGGAGAAACTTGTAATAAAAAATGCCGCCAGGGAGCGGCTCCAACCAGATATTGTATAGGACAACGTTCTAGGCAGCGTTTTTGCCAGATTTGACTGAGAGCCGTTAACGAGTAAGTACAAGCAATCCGGTCTTGACTCGCAAAGGTTCCCAACCTTAGTGATAACTTATCCAGATCGGTGCAGTGTTGCAGCAACCAGTCCACTTCTTCCGGCGCGATTTGGGCCGCGATCGCCTCAGCTTGAGCTTTTTTTCGCCAATCTGCCAGAGCTTGACCCTCAACCCAAACCGTCATCTTATTTTTTCGGGGCTGGACTAGGTTGAGCCGCCGGGGCTGCCCCTTTCCCCTGACTACCCATCAACGAACGAATAAAGGACAAAGATTCTTCCGACGGCACAAAGCGAATTTTTTTGAGCATATCGTCGTTGCTCTGCTGTAGGGTCGAAATGACATTTTCTAGGGGGACAACATCAATTTTGACTGTTGAGGCGAGATCCGGCTTATCCTTTTTAAAACGAGCCACCATTTCCTCTATTTGCTTTTGTTCAAAGAAAAAGGGAATAACCTGCTCATTATTTTGCTGAATGGTGAGATAGCCTTGTTCCTTGCCACCACGAGCTACAAAAAGAGGAACGCCTCCTTGATACTGCTGGCCGGCTGAAGCCATCAACTTTTTAGCCAAATCAACTTGACTGGGAGCGGGAACATAGGCAAAACTCAGACTATCGGGTTTGCCCGCACTGGCCACCATAATTTTATAAACTTCACCCAGAGAAACGGGTTGAACCGTCACTTTAGCGGCCACATCGGGTTTCTGCTTTTTCAATTGATTAAAAAAGTTCTGTGCTTCCTGTTGGCTCATAAAAACGCCAGTTACTTTTTTATTTCCTTCGCCGATCGCCACTAACGGCGCACCTTGAGCATCCGAAATGGTAAAGACGGGAACGCCTTGCAAAATTTTAATCACGTCATCTGTCGGTAGAGCAAGAACCTTAAGGGTCTGACCTAACCAAGTGGCTAATACGGTACTTCCCACTAATCCTAAGGTAGTACTCCAACGCATCAAAGAATTCATGTTTTAAAAACCTCGGACAATTAAACTCGGTGAATAAAAATTACGAAGGACTCCTCACCCTTACTGCGATCATCAATAATAAGCTATTGCAACCAAACTTTGCGCTTGCTACTGGTCAGAGGCCAATCTAAACAGAATGGTTAATTTCCCATTAAGTGGAAAGTTTTTCAGCTAACTCAGAAAATTAGGTCATGAATTCGCGGTTGGGTTGGGTTTTGTCTAGAAAGTTCCCCTCTTTGAAAGCATTGTCCTTATCGTTACCCTAACATAGCTGCCGCAGTCTTGACTTCGACTTCGTTCTCCTTAGCAACTGTCCTCAATGTGCGATTATCCTTCAGTTAGGGGAAGGGCGGAATACCCATCCACAGGCGAGAGGCCTGTCCCGCCATCCAACACTACTACATAGTCAATTGGCTAAATTTACTCGCTTATGTCCAAGAATACCCAGCCTAAAGTTAGCATTATTATTCCAGCCTACCGAGCCGAAAACACGATCACCCTAGCGATCAAAAGCCTTGTGCACCAAACTTATACTAATTGGGAAGCGGCGATCGCCTCGGATGACGGTGTGGACTATTTATTAACGCTATCGAACAAAGGTATTAGAGATCTCCGCTTGAAACAAACCTTTACCGGCAACTGTGGTAGTGGAGAAGCTGTAGCCCGTAATGCTGCCATTGAGATCTCCACAGGGGAGATAATCGCCAACCTAGATGCTGATGATGGTTACGAACCCAACAGGCTAGCAGAATTGGTTCCCCTAGCAATGGAGTACGGAGCAGCCATCGACAACACGGGTGTATATAATACGAAACTAGTTTTGTATAAGCGTCCCTTTAGCGATCGCGCAAAAGTTACCTTGGCCACGCCAGACGATATTCTCAAACCCCGCGTCCCCTTCTTCCCAGTGTTCCGGCGGGAATTTCTCGGCACGGGTTGGACAAAAGTGCCCTTCGCTGCCGATGTTCTGTTCAATCTGGAACTGTTAAGCCGGGTAGAGAAAGTTGCCGTTCACCCTCAGCCTCTTTACCAATACTACAAGCGTGAGAACTCAATCACCCAATCAGCCACAGCTTTCGACACCGCCGAACGGGCCTATAAGCAAATTCTGGCACTTTTAGAAGCCGGAGAACTGGATCTCACCCTAGCAATTCGCACCGCCGCTAAAGAAGAGTTTTCCCAAAACCTCCGCCTCAATCGCGTATTCCGCCAGTATATGCAGTCAGGACGCTGCCAAAACCTTGAAGAATTTCTCGATCTGACTGACAATGGTCATGCTGACTGGCTACAGCCCGAATTGGAATCTATTACAGTTTAGAATTTTAAAATGAAATTACTCTTTGTTTCTAGTCCTGTCAGTTCCTTAAACTCTGGTCGCTTGGGGGGCGTGGCACTCAATATACAGGATATTAGTCGGGAAATGCTGCGACGAGGACATCAATTACAAATTGTCGCCCCCCCAGACTCAGCAGTTGCATCCTTACCTATTAAAGAGATAGCCGGAGAAATCCAACCCTTAATCCCCGAACCCACTTATAACGACCCAGTACTAATTCCAGATAACACGGTTCTAGGGAATATGTGGGATTATGCCCGCAAAGTCCAGGCTGATTGTGACTTAATTGTTGACTTTGGTTACGAATGGTTACCGTTTTACCTGTCGCCATTTTTTAGTTGTCCCGTTCTCCACTATGTCTGTATCGGTTCCTGGACCGCAGTCATGGATCGGGCGATCGAAAGATTAGCGCACCTGTGTCCGGGGACACTGGGGGCTCATACAAGGTCCCAAGCTGCCACCTACTCAGTACCAGAATCATTTCGCATTTTAGGTGGAGCAGTTGACATCACTCAATACGAATTTTGCCCAGAACCCGGAGATAGTTTGGCCTGGGTAGGGCGAATTTCACCAGAAAAGGGACTTGAAGATGCCGTTGCTGCTGCTGATGCTACAGGCATCAATCTGAAAGTTTTTGGGTATCTTCAAGATCGAGAGTATTGGGAACAGATCCGCCAGAACTATCCCCATGCTGCGATGGAATATATGGGTTTTTTACCGACGGAAAAGTTCCAAACCGAATTAGGAAAATGTCGGGCCTTGCTGATGACCCATAAGTGGGTGGAGGCTTTGGGAAGGGTAGCACTAGAAGCACTTGCTTGCGGCGTTCCCGTAATTTCCTACCGCCGGGGCGGACCGTCAGAGATTGTTGTGGATGGCAAAACTGGCTGGTTAGTGGAACCTGATAACCTAGAGGAGTTAATAGGGGCAATGAAGCGTATTGACCAAATCGATCGCCATCGGTGTCGCCAACGGGTAGAAAGAGAATATTCATTGCCAGCATTTGCAGATCGAGTACAACAATGGTTTCAAGATGTTTTGCATCACAGATAGTATTACTAAACGATCCGTATATATATTCTGATTATGTTTTTATCTGAGGTTTATCCTATGAAATTACTTTTTATGTTTAGTCCCATTTTTCCCTTTCTCCAAGATCCATCAGTGGGGGTCGGAGGAGTAGAGCTAAATCTGTGCAATATTGCTCAGGAGATGATCGGGCGACAACATCAATTACAAATTGTTTCTCCTAGAGGTTCCTCAGACAAATTATTGCCTATCAAACAAGTGGAGGGAGAACTCCAACCTTGCATCCCGAAAACTAAGTATGCAGACCCAGCTATCATCCCCAATAATGCAGTTCTGGCTAATATGTGGGATTATGCTCGTCAAGTGCAGGGAGATTATGACCTGATCCTTAACTTTAGTCACGAATGGTTGCCGTTTTACCTGTCCCCCTTTTTTAGTTGTCCCGTTCTTCACTATGTCTGTATCGGAGCGTCGATATTAGTCATTGATCGCCAAATCGAACGAGTCGCTCACCTCTGTCCGGGAACGTTAGGGGCCCATACAAGAGTGCAAGCAGCCACCTACTCAGTACCTCAATCCTTTCGGATTTTAGGCGGAGCTATTGACATTACTCAATATGAATTTTGCCCTGAACCCGGAGACAGTTTTGCTTGGGCTGGCCGAATTACACCGAACAAAGGACTTGAGGATGCTATTGCAGTTGCTAATACTACAGGCCTCAAGCTGAAAATTTTTGGGCTCATGCAGAACCCAGAATATTGGGAACAGATTCGTCAAGACTATCCTAATGCTCCTATAGAATATATGGGCTTTTTACCTACCAAAAAATTTCAAGGGGAATTAGGGGAATGTCGGGCCTTGTTAATGACCCATAGATGGATTGAGGCGTTGGGACGAGTAGCGTTAGAAGCTTTAGCCTGTGGTGTGCCTGTGATTTCTTATCGTCGGGGCGGCCCGTTAGAGATTGTCGTGGATGGCGAAACTGGCTGGTTAGTGGAACCTGATAACCTAGAAGAGTTAATAGGGGCAATGAAAAGAATTGACCAAATTAATCGCTATTTATGTCGCCAACGAGCCGAAACCGAATATTCCTTGCCAGCTTTGGGTAATAGACTAGAACAATGGTTTGAAGAGGTTCTCAGACGCTATCCCAGCCAGTAAACCCGCTATTTTTCCGCAATAATCCAGGTCACAATCGGCCAGTCAGGATCATTGCGAAGGGCTAACTGGTGGAGAGGATGCCAAGTAGCCTGGGGGATGCCTTCAAACCGCAGACCATCACGAATCAATAGCCAGGCTTCAAAATTGCCCCAACCTTGACAAGCCAAAATCTTAGAAAATCGTTGACTCAACAGAGCCAAGGCATCGGGGGTGAATCGCCAATAATCTTTGGGTACCAGATGAATTGGATTGATAAAACAAGTGGTATGAACCGCAATACCGCCAGGTCGCAATACTCGCCAACTTTCATCAATGGCCTGTTGGGGATTACCTTCAACGTGTTCTAAGACTTGATCGGACAACACAAAATCAAAGGACTCATCGGCAAAGTTCAGGGATAAAAAGTTATGATCGGGATAATTGGCTTCGGTTAAAGTTTTAGCTTGAATACCTAATAGTTCGATTAAATTTTGCGAGTGACTAATGGACAGAATATCCCCTACTTTTTTGGGCAGTTGTTGACCCTGGGCTTGTAAACTTGCATACATGGAATAACGAGTGATGTGGGGGCCACGTTCTAAGCCAAGGAGGGATAATTTCCAAAGATTAGCTCTTAAATTTTGCCAAAAAGTTGTCATTGTTTACTTAAGTTTAAGATTAAGAGATATCGCCAATTCAAAATTGAATATTCTTATTGAGATTAGCGATCGCTACATTGCCTTCCGAGGTATAAAAGCTGATGGGTAATAAAGCTTGCCAACGGCGTAAAATTTCCCGTTCTCCTGAACGATTAATATCATCCAAAACAATTGTAGCGTTAGGGTTAAATTGGTCTTGGAAAAAGGGAAAAGCAGGAAAGCGAGAAAATTGCATCCCAGGAAGATAAGCAGGGGGGCCATCTACTAATAAGCAATCAATTTTTTGACTGGCAGAGAGTTGCTGACGAATTTTTTCGGTATCGTACCAATCTAAATTTTCCAGACTTAACTCACAGGATTTAAGGGGAGCATAAATCAAGGTGACATAACTTTCTAGATTTTCTTGGGCTAATCGTTCTACGAGAAAATTTAACCAGTCTAAACTATGTTCAATGCAATAGAGATGACCTGAAATACCATTACGCTGAAAGAGACGGGCGATATACAAGGTTGAGACTCCCCCTCCACATTCCACGATCTGTAAATGACCATTAATTAAAATCTGATTGAGGATTTTAACTAAACCACTAGGACGCAGAGCGTAGGCACTCCAAGGAAAATATTGACCTGCTAAAGGAGTTAAATAATTCATGGCAAGGACATCCTTTAAGTACTCCTCTGTGGATAGAGTAAATAAATCTTCCTCAGTATTATTACTCACTTGACTAGATATTTGACCAGAAGAACTCATTTCACTTTCCTATTGCTAATTAAAATTTATTGCTAATTAAAATTGTCTTGGGTTCAAAATTAATATCGTAAATATTCTCCTCCATCTAATTTAATGGTCGTACCCGTTAAAAAATCTTGTGCCAGTAAATATAGGGCCGCATCCGTCACCACTTTGGTATTGCCCGGCATTTTTAAGGGAATGCGGCGATCGGCATAATCCTGTAGATATTGTTGGGGATCGGGAACACCTGGGGCTTCTAAAATTTGTCCAAGGGCTAAACTATTGACCGTAATTTGAGGGGCTAATTCTAGAGCCATCATTTCCGTCATATCCCATAGGCCTCTTTTGGTCAGACGATAGGCAAAATGGTCAGGTAAAGGATGGGGAATACGAGCATCATTAATATTAATAATTTTTCCCTGGCGATCGCCGATTTGTTGGGCAAAGGCTTGAGACAGTTGGAAGGGGGTGCGTAAATTAATGGCAAAAATTTTATCCCACAATTCCACATCGGTTTGTAGTAGCCGATCTTCATGGAGAAAAATTGAGGCACTATTAATCAAAATATCTACCTGTCCAAACACGGATACCGCTTTAGGGATAATCGTTGCGGTTGCGGTTGCATCAGCCAAATTTGCTTGATACAAAAATATGCTTCCTCCTAAGGCTTCCACTTCTGCCTGAACTTCTAGGGCGGCTTCCTGGGAATTGCCATAGTGAAGAAAAATACTACAACCTGCCTCCGCTAATGCCAAAACTAGGGCCCGTCCAACACGAACGCCACCTCCTGTCACTAGGGCTATTTTTGCCGTTAATTCCATAATGTTTTTTGCCAGATAATCTCAATCAGTGGGGTACTTCTCAAGGTCTATTTAATCAGACAACTGAGCTAATACTTTTCCCTAACCTCTTAATGATTTTAACGAGAACGGATAATTTCCAAAGTAATTTCTCCATCAAAGTCGGGAATCGGTGGTTGACACTTGGTTAAGTTGACCTTTACTTGATTCGTTTTACCTGTCTCTAAAATTCCCGCCGCGATCGCCTCTGCCAAGCGTTCAATCATTTTAAATTTTTGATTTTTGACAATATTCTGCACGATCATTACGGCTTCTGCGTAATTGAGGGTATCAGTTAATTCATCGCTATGTCCGGCCTTGGATAAATCTAGCCAGAGGGTTAAATCCACTTCAAACCACTGTCCTAAAAATTGTTCTGCTTCAAAATAGCCCGTATAGCCGTAAACTCGAATGCCTTTAACCGTTAATGTATCCATGAATAAGTTTGTTAGTTCGCTTAATGAGGTTCAACGGCGATCGCCCGTCAATTTCCTTTCTAATGGTAGGATGGGTTTGCACAAAACGTAAACTCTGACGAATTTTGTCCTAGTTGCTATGGCGACAACACAACCGCAATACCCCCTCACCACTGTCGGCGCGCTACTCCGCAATCGGGAAGGTCAAATTCTCATTGTCAAAACCACCAAATGGCGAGGAACCTGGGGAATTCCAGGCGGAAAAGTCGAGTGGGGCGAAACCCTAGAAACAGCCGTTCAACGGGAACTCCAGGAAGAAGTGGGCTTAACTTTAACCAATATTCGCTTTGCGTTACTTCAGGAAGCTGTCAATGATCCGCAATTTTATCAACCCGCCCATTTTGTGTTAGTGAACTACTATGCAGACAGTCTTTCCAGCGACGTTATTCCCAATGAAGAGATCGTCGAATGGCAATGGGTGACACCGGAACAGAGTTTTACCTTTCCCCTCAATTCCTTTACTCGTATTTTGATCGAAGCCTATCTCAATGATAACCCTTAATTGCTACGGCTCCACAACGTAAACAAGTTTCAATCCTCAACTCCTTAAGAAAGGAATTGTAATTTATTAACTTCAAAATCCCCAGGCATTCTCAGGTATTTCAATCCTCAACTCCTTAAGAAAGGAATTGTAATCATCTCCACTTCACTGGCTACTTGTGGAAAGTTGGTTTCAATCCTCAACTCCTTAAGAAAGGAATTGTAATTTTGGATGCCAATAAACAAAATCGAAATCAAAAAAGGTTTCAATCCTCAACTCCTTAAGAAAGGAATTGTAATTTGTCCATAATATAAAACCATGCTGAAATGTATGTGTTTCAATCCTCAACTCCTTAAGAAAGGAATTGTAATCTTGTTTGTGTGAGAAATTCTCACGTGAGAATTTCTGTTTCAATCCTCAACTCCTTAAGAAAGGAATTGTAATAGGAGATGGGATTACGGGCCAAGGTTGGCTTTAATGGGGTTTCAATCCTCAACTCCTTAAGAAAGGAATTGTAATCTGTCGTCAATCTCACAGATGGCGGCCCAGATGGCAACGTTTCAATCCTCAACTCCTTAAGAAAGGAATTGTAATCAAAATTTGGCCAATCGCTCAAAGATGCTGCTTCCCATGTGTTTCAATCCTCAACTCCTTAAGAAAGGAATTGTAATTAGTTCAGGGAATAGGATGCTCCGTAAAATTGAGCGTTTCAATCCTCAACTCCTTAAGAAAGGAATTGTAATCTCAACCGTAAACGGCTCAACCGAAACATATATAAATGTTTCAATCCTCAACTCCTTAAGAAAGGAATTGTAATGGCTAAACCAATATCTGATCCGCCCGATTGAATGTTTCAATCCTCAACTCCTTAAGAAAGGAATTGTAATCTTTAATTTTAAAGATTGGCAATCAGAAAACATCAGTTTCAATCCTCAACTCCTTAAGAAAGGAATTGTAATGGGAATGCGATCGCGCCGATGGCGTTAACGCTTGACGTTTCAATCCTCAACTCCTTAAGAAAGGAATTGTAATATGGCTAATTACGAAAATTTCTCGCCTGAGTATCAGACTGCAATCAGTTTCAATCCTCAACTCCTTAAGAAAGGAATTGTAATTATGGATACGTCTAACCCCTTGGCCTCGGCAAGCCTTAAGTTTCAATCCTCAACTCCTTAAGAAAGGAATTGTAATCCGATCCGCCGCCAAGGATAACCCGCTACAAATTGTTTCAATCCTCAACTCCTTAAGAAAGGAATTGTAATAGCTGGCGTTTGAAAACCTTACGGAGTAAAGCTTTCAACATCTATTTGCGCGGCACATCTTCAAAAATGGATGATCCGATACCAACCAATTGTAACAGAATAGCTGAAAACCTTACCCAGTAAGGTGCGCGGTTGATTCCTTCGCTAAAACCTCTAGAACCATTGTAGAGCAAGGGATAGGAGCAGCAGACAGGTTTCCCAAAAAATTACACCTATCCCCCCGCGCAACAGAAATCGTTCTAGCGATGTACTAAAAGTGAGTTAGAGATACATTTGGGGGTAAATCAGCCGTTAACTCCACCTCATAATCACTGAAATGACGCGGATATTCAACCCCTGACTTTAACTGAATAGAAAGCAGATCAAATAACTTGTGAGTAGGATAATTACCCAAAGGAGACTCATGGCTAAAAATCCAAATGCCCTGGGTCGCCATCAATCCTCGTGCCGAAGAACGATCCACCTCAAACGCTTTGAGTATCGCTTCCCAAAACAAAGCTAAATCCTCCGTTGAAACACCCGTTTGTTGGACAAAATGCGGCGAAATAAAACCATAACTCTTATAAAGACCATAGGGAATAATATTTTTACGCCCCATCGTCTTATTATCCTTGCCCTCAGTGGCTTCCGTCGCCGCACAACGAGTCACCGACAAATTAATAGGTAATACTTGATCCAAAGATTCAGCAAAGGACAATTGCACCGCACCGCGCACTTGACCCGCATTTTTACCCGTAGAAAGCACCGCGCCAAACATCCGAATATCATAGAAATTTTGACACATCCAATCCCGCGCCAAAGCCACATCCTTGGGAGCCGTTAACCGCTTTTTGTCTCCCAACTTTGACTCCAAATCATTGGCCGTAATTGACTCCGCGATCGCCTCATTGAGAATTGAATTCTCTGCGACAAAAATCCGTTGATCCGTCGTTAAAGTAACATAATTGCGAATCTTGCGTTTCAGACAAGCATCAGTGATTAAACCGTGACCCGTTTGTAAATCCGTGCGGGGCGTATTATCGGCATCAGGATCACCATTAGGATTACCATTTGTACAATCCAAAAGCCAGATAAAGTCATGTTTTTTAGTCGGATCGAGATGAATAGACATGGATTTTTTTCCTGTTTGAATAATAGAAATGAACGTGAATTAGGCGATCGTTGGAAGAAGACACGCTTTTAGGTTTTATCCCACTAAATCCCCCTTGGGAAGGGAAACTTTTAAGCGTTGATTGGTCTGTTTCCCTTTTTTAAAAGGCTACTGTGTACAGACCTCTTGAAAAAGACACGCTTTGAGGTTTGATCCCCCTAAATCCCCCTTAAAAAGGGGAACTTTTGAGCGTTGATTGGTCTGTTTTCCTTTTTTAAAAAGCTACTGTGTACAGACCTCTTGAAAAAGACACGCTTTTAGGTTTGATCCCCCTAAATCCCCCTTAAAAAGGGGGACTTCAAACCTTTAATTTGTCTTCCTCCTTTCAACGCTGTTCGTTACACAAATCTCCTGATCAAAAAAACTCAAAGCCATACACAGCAAGCTTTTCATCTTCTCCCCCCTTTTTAAGGGGGGCTGGGGGGGATCGAGTCCCAGTAAGGGTTTCAGCAACTTGTGCGTAATGGATAGCTTTGAAAGGGGGGCTAGGGGGGATTTTATGACTTTGTACACAGTAGCGATTAATAATTTAATTCGATAGATTAATCATCCGCGTTAGACTGCGTATCGGATTTATCAGCCTCCTTGGTTTTGCGATGTAACTCAGACCAAAAACCTAGATCAAAATGGGCTTGGGCATTGGTATCAAAAACCTGGGGAATATCAGTCTTTTCAGTTAAATCAGCAATTTTTGCGTTAATTTCAGCTAAACGTTCAACGTAACTTTGCATAGTCTTAAATTGCCAACTTTCAAATAAGGCTAAATGATGTGTAGCCCCTGATCCTAAACGATGACTCATGGGTAAGGGAGAACAACCTGCTGAAGCATAGGCTTTCATAGCATTTGTATTAGTAAGTTGAAAATATTGTCCCTTTTTCTTATTAGTTTTGGCTTCCTGTTCTAAAAGAGCATGGACTCCTAATAAACGCCCATACTGAAACGCAATTTCATGTGTTGGTGTCACTTGATTCCTCCTTTGTAGAGAATGAATATACATATTGAGAGCCAGCGATCGCGCATAGGACAATGAACTAAAGAGTTCAACGCCTTCAATTCGATTACGATGACAAATATTTTGGATAAAGGCGCTCGGTAATGGTTCCCCATAGATAGCATTGCGAACAATACTATTAACCGTGCGAGGTAAAATTTCCTTAGACTCTCGAACCCCCGCCCTAGCTAACTGCCAAATACTCAGATAACCCCAACGATGATCCCCCGACTTATCCGACCATTCTCGACCATAACCAGGTAAAAAATGAGGTTGGGAAGAATCATTTTGAGCTTGACTATTGAGAATTTGACTGTCCAGCCATTGCTGATAATGGGCCGCAAAATTAGGTTCCTGAATTTCTACCCAATCACGCACAACAATACGTCCCGCATTCCCCGTTAACGCTAAAATATAAAATTGCCAATCGGGATCAATATTTTGCTTGGACTGCTGGAATTGCGATAGATAATCTTTCACTGCTTGAGAATTAGGAGTACCAAACAAATCGCCACTGGCTAACCCAGAATCACTCCAAAAAGCATAGACGATATTGGCGATCGCAATGTGATGCTTTTGCTCACGGAGAAGATAACTGAGAGCCTGGGATAAAAGTTCATCTGCTTGTACACTGAGAGGAGACACTAAGGCCCCTTCCAAGCCATAGGAAGAACAGGAGTCAAGATAGGCACTGAGTAAAGAACCGCCCTGGGCATTCGTGCCAGGTACACCCTTAACCTGTAAAGCAAATTTAGTCGTGATGGGAGCAACTTCTCCTGTCGCTAAACATTGCCCTAAAAGACGATTTTCTCCCGTTAACTCATCCACATATCTTGCCCAAAATCGCTGAACAGAAGGTAAATCATGGACTAGGATTGACTCATCCTTAATGGCAAACATCACCGCTAAACTGGGATCAATTTCTAGACTCGGTTTGGTTTGCAAAAACGCTAAAATAGCCTTAACAGCCGATTCGTTAGTTTCTCGATAACAGCGTTCCAAAAGAGCTAAATAAGCTTCATTTTCGGGGCCGTCTCCTAACACATATTTGGCAGTGTCGGTAATTAATTTGGGTTGCAGGGCATTGCGACGAATATGGGGACAATCGTATTTGCGTCCAGCTTTCGGCTTTTTGGGTTTACCCTTATGATCAAATTGTGCGGTTTCCAATGGTTCTAAGAGATAAAAACTGCCATCAGGATTCAAGCGAATCTGATAATAAACGGTTAATTCAGCGTAACCAGTGGGCGGTAATTTAGAAACAATTGATTCTCCAAATTTAACCAATTGAGTTAGGATTGTCATTTCGTCACCTCCATTACTCCTTGCCGTATTTTGGCGGGAAAAAATTTAGGTTTGCTTCCCGTTTCTGCAAACTCGATGGAATGCAACATTAAGCCTAAATCGGTGTTTAAATCCGCTAAGGGGCGATCGCTATCTTCTGGTTCTGCAAAATAGGCAACAAACTCTCGACAACCTAAAAATGGTTGCTGAAAACATTGTCCTTTGGCTACACGCCGCTTAAAAATTTCCGTATATTTGGTTAACGGATCGGTCGCATGGGATTGTAGGCGAATTTCTAGGGTGATCAAATAGGCCACATTGCGTAAAATCAGGGCGTGACGTTGAGTTCGATCCTTTTCAATTTCGATAACGCTCCCCGTTTTTGCCGAACGATCCGATTGACGGGATTTGATCATATTGCGAAGAATTGAAGTCTTTTGAATGGGATGTAAAACACCAATTCGCACAATTTCATAGGCAATTTCGGGCTTCCAAAAAATGGCCTCGGCCACACCCTTAGCCGCCGTTGGAGTGATTACATCATAGGACACCTGTTCAGTTTTAAATTCAGGTCGAGTGAAAAGAGCGCGATCGCCCCAAACCTTAAAGGTAATTTCCATCAGAACTGCCTCAGCGTTGAACAGAAAACAAGACTTGCCAGGAGCAATTACGGTGACTATTTTGCGACAAACAGTAAACTTCCCATGATTGCGAACGATAGGGCATTTTCCCTTCACGTTTAGCGCGGTTTAGTGTTGCTGTTGAGACATTCACCAATGCTGCTGCCCGTTGAGTTGAGCAACAGGACTCGATCACAACCTTCTGGGGCATATCGAACACACTCAGTTGTTTAGCTACCATTAAACTAACCCCTTAATTTCTACTAAAAATATTATGTCCATTAAACCAACCTATTGACAAGGGGGGAGCAAAAAAATATTTTGGAGTGAGGATTGAAACAGTTTAATGGTTCATGATAAGTAAAAGCAAACCTCAGTTATCTGGGGCTTTGAGGATTTCAAGACTCCCTCATCAGGGACAAACCCAAACCGTCAAAGACCATCTCCTCGAAACAGGAGCGATCGCCGCCAGGAACCTAGAACATCTGAGCCAAATTAACCTGCTTGTTATTTCCCTCGCTCAGACCGCAGGCCACTGGCACGATTTGGGTAAATTCAGCAACGAATGGCAAAGCTATCTCAACCAAGGGATTCCCAAAAAGTCCCCTGGCCATGCCAAACAGGGCGCGATTCTAGCCTTTCAACAAAAATGCTATCCCGTCGCCAGTGCGATCCTGGGTCATCATGCCGGTTTGCACAATTGGACAAATGTCGATAGTTTGCAAGAAAAACTCAAAAATAAGTCTGATTGGGATGGGATTAAGGCGATCGCCGAGCAAGAATTTTCCCCCGAATTTTTTCAAGCTCCCGACTACAGCTTGAAGGATTCTAAAAATGAAATCTCTAAAGATGAACTACTAACTCGCATTATTTTTTCTGCCCTCATTGATGCCGATCACGAAAGTGTGGCCCGTTTTATGGGAACTTGGCAAGAACCGCAAACTGTTAGTTTAGAAACTATCCGCGATCGTTTTGAAAATTACGTTCAAAAATTAACGAAAAACTCGGAATCTAGCCCCATTAATCAGATTAGAACCGACATTTATCAAACCTGTCGTCAGTCAGCCTTAAATGAGCCAGGCTTCTTTCGACTCAGTACACCGACTGGGGGCGGAAAAACTCTCAGTGCCATGATTTTCGCTCTGGATCATGCCATTCACAATCAACAAAATCGGATTATTTATTGTCCACCTTATACCAGTATTATCGAACAATCTGCTGATATTTACCGTCAAGCCTGCGGTGAAGATGTTGTCTTAGAACACCATAGTGGCGTAATTTTTGAGAACGAAGAAGAATTAAAAAATTATGAAATAGCGTCTCAACGTTGGGATTATCCCATTATTGTCACTACCACCGTTCAATTCTTTGAAAGTTTGTTCAGTCGTCACCCTAGCCAATGTCGAAAAGTTCACCGTATCACCAACAGCGTTATTGTTCTAGATGAAATTCAAGTTTTGCCCGAAAAATATCTCGCTCCGATCATGCAAATATTACGTGAATTGGTGGAAGATTGGCATTGCACCGTTGTTTTTTGTTCCGCAACTCAGCCTTGGTACGGTGTATTAAAACCACCCACTTTTGAAGATATTATCCCTCCGCAAAAACGCGACCAACATTTTGCTATTCTTGGCCAACGAGTTCACTATCATTATCAGCCGACTCCTTGGACTTGGGAAGATTTACTAAGAGATATTCAACAAAATCAACACCCAAATGCCCTGATTGTCGTTAGCCGTAAAAAAGCAGCTAAAACAGGATTTGAGGCTCTTTCTCTGCTCGGCAATTGTTATCATCTTAGCACTAATTTATATGCTCAACACCGCCGCCAAATTATTCAAGAAATTAAACAACGCCTCAAGGAAAAATTGCCCACTTTTTTGATTAGTACCCAGTTAGTTGAAGCGGGAGTTGATCTTGATTTTGATGCAGGCTATCGTCTGATTACAGGTCTAGATTCTATTATTCAAACCGCAGGTCGTATTAATCGCAATCATCGCCCCTCAAGTTCTCCGTTAACTATTTTTGACCTAGAAAATTGTGAAAGATTACCCAGCGATCGCCAACGAATACTTTATACTCAAAAAAAACTAGAAGATTTACAAAAACAAAATAAAATTCAAGCCTTGGATCAAGAGGAAAATTGTTCGGGCTATTTTAAAACCTTATTTACGGCTAAACATACTCAGTCCTCTAACCAAGTCAACAATTTTGATGAAGAAGATATTAACTCTAAAAGATTAAATTATGAGTTTAAAAAGGTTAGTGAGGCCTTTAAACTAATTGAAGAAAATAACAAAATTGATGTCATTATTACCCGCGATCGCCGTGCTTCTGAACTGATTAATAAACTTAAGTCAGATAACTTTCTCAATCAAAAAGAATGGCGTGAACTTTATCAATATTCCGTTAGTGTGACAACCGCGATCGCCCAAGCCAAGGGGGAAATCATCAATCAGAATGTTTGCCTATGGAAAGGTGATTATGATCAGTCTCTTGGTCTTATTTCGACAAATTAGACGCATGATCAAGACCCTCTCAACAAAAATTAAAAATGGCTCAAGCGGGATTTGAACCTGCGACCTTGGGCTTATGAGTCCCCTGCTCTAACCACTGAGCTACTGAGCCTAGTTTTCACTTTTCCTATCCTACACCAATATTTGCATCTAAGTAAACCTTTCAGACAAACTTTTAAACAAAAAAGAGAGCCGTTTAGCTCTCTCTTTCTAAAATCAAAATATAGTTTATATGCTCTATTCAAGAGAATCTAACATTTTATCGTTGAGGCAAAAAGGCGATCGGATTGACGGCCCCTGTACCATCGGGACGAACTTCAAAATGAAGATGAGGCCCTGTGCTACGTCCAGTACTGCCCATCTCTGAAATTTGTTCTCCCTGGGCAACCATTTGACCTTCGCGAACCAGAACTCGGCTGTTGTGACCGTAATAGGTGACACTGCCATCCGCATGGCGAATTTTAACCAAGTTACCGTAACCACCAGAATTCCACCCTGCCGAAACAACCTCACCATGAGCCGCAGCAAATACGGGCGTGCCAATGGGGGCTGCAATATCGATGCCTTTGTGCATCCGACCCCAACGACGGCCAAAGCCAGAAGTAAGCACGCCTTTTGCGGGCCAAATATAACCCGTAAATTGGGTGGGGGCATCGGGAAACTCAGGAATTGATAGGGGGGGCAAATTGGGATTTACCTCTTGACCGACTGGAATACGAAAACCGTTGTTATATTCCTGGGGGTCAACGGGAGCAGATCCCACAATCTGAGATGAGGAAGTCTGGGAGTTTCTGACCGAAGGACGATATCCTCGTTGCAGTTGATTTAAAGTACTTTTGGGAGCGGTCATTCTGGCTGGCAAGTTTTGTTCATTACGCCATTCTGGATTGATATCCTCGCCTTCACTCTCTAGGCGATCGCCGCCAACGGATTGAGAAACCACTGGGATTGATTGAGAAGAAGAATCAAAAGAACGGCTTGTCGGTTGAATACGGGCCACGTCCGATTTTAATTGATTAGTAAAGGTGGGCGATTCAACGGCAATCGGAATGACAGCAACTGTATTCGATTTAGACTGCACTGGGGCTGACGATTGAAAAACCACAGGACGATCATTATCAACCGGTGCGAAAGTGGGATCTTCTTTAGGCGCGATCACCATTGCAGAACGACTGGGAATAATCAAACGTTGATTCGGCTTAATCAGATTAGGATTATTAAGCTTATTGGCTTGCAGAATAGCTGCGCTGCTAACACCATGCTGACGAGCAATCCCATTGAGGGTATCACCTTGGCGAACTCGATAATGGTCTTGACCTTGCTCCTCTGGAACAGCAGAAAGAACTGTCGGAGGGGCTGGCTCTTCTACGGCAACAGGCACAACTGGCAAGGTCTTGGGAGTTGGATTATTGATCGAAGCTTGCACTGTTCTCAACGGCTCTAAGGCGGGAGGGGTAGCTGTGTTTGCTGGCGGCATAACGGGAATAGTGATCGGCTTGTCAAAATTCTGAGCCGAAGGTGTGAGGGCAACCGGAGCAGGAGGGTTATCGATCTTGGTAACAGACTGATTAACAGCAACGGTGGAATTAACCGATGACGGAACTGACTTCTGGAGTGGGGGTAAAACCACCGGTAAAATGTTACGAGCCGTGGAGTTATTAGGAATCGACTGAACTTCAATTTCTCGTTTAATCGGCGCGATTACATTCGTTTCTGGGGTAGGAACAGCGATCGGAATAGGTTGATCGAAATTCGCCGCTACTCGAACTGGAACAGGAGAAGCCGCAATGGGGGGAATATTGCCAGACGTTATACCCGCTTTGCGAGCAGCCGGAATTAAAGTCCCTTGAATGTCCGGCGAAGGAGGTAGAATCACCTGAATGGGCTGACTGACATCGGATACCGTTGCAGAGGTCTCTGGCGAGGGAACTGGACTGGCTAGAGCGACCGGACTTGACACGGCAGTTGGGACTAGCACCGATGAATGAGAGACTGCATTGGGAATAACGGTTGGAGCCGAAGCGTTAGGAAGCGTTTGGACAGCAAGGGTTTGAATAGTTGAGTTTGACTGTTGTCTAGGGGCAGCTGTCGGGATATTAATAGTCTGTCCCGTTGTTAAGGACGCATTGCGAGATAGTTGATTGGAAGCGGCGATCGCTGCGGGTTGAACTTGAAATTCTTTACTAATTTGCCAGACGCTTTCCCCTCTTTGGACTTCGTATTTGAGGGTAGGAGAAGCCAACTTGCTACTGCTATCGGCAATATTAATATTATGGGTCGCAACCGTATTTTCTGAACTTTCTGAGGAAGTAGTATCCCTGGCCACCGGCGTTTCTGCATCGGCATGGCTGGGAAGATTTGTCAGTGTTGCCTGGGGGTTCCCGGTTGCAGTCGTGGCATTGGCTTTATGGGAAAGAATCATGCCGGTGGCACTCATCGAAATTGCTAACCCAATCATGGCCGCCGAACGACGAACCCGACGGTATCCCTCGCTTGGGGCTAATGAATCTTCTAATGACTTAACCCATAATGCAAAGGTATCCTCTGGCGGCTCGGTTAAGCATGAGGGGATCGGTGTGACCTTCTGTGTGAATACGTCTTTCAAGAAGAACCTCCTGGTGTGTGAATGAGCGTTTAACACGCTTTATTGACTGTGAAAAGTAGTCGCTAAACGAAAACAGCAGCAATGGAGTTGGAGCATGACCTAAGCCAATATACTCATTTAAGGGATTGCTAAAGCAGATTAGCGTGCTTTGAAAAATTAAACAAGTCTAGAGAAGTAGAGAGGAAACACGGCTCTATCTCTAAAATGACAAGGAGTTAAACTTGAGCAGATGACGTAACAAGACCCAGAATGTTTCAGAGAAAGCCGCTATTTTTCTTGATCCCCAAGGCTTTACCTCTGATCAAAAAATAGGATCTATCGTCTGAATCCAGCCGCTTTAATAATGAGAGATAACAATGATTGATGCAGAACGGGTTAGTGGTAAGTCGATATAAATTTCTTATCAGTTGTGGCAATATTTTGACCGTCCACTGCGTATTTCTGCGTAATTCCTGGAGGACAGAGAGCTCAGTTCCATCGAGACAAGTCAGAAGCCAATGATGGAAAACAGAAGCTTTGTATTATCTTGGTCGTGATGTCGGTGATGGGCTTCAGGGAAGGCTTTGAGGGGAATATTCAAGTTGTCGGTATGCTTCAAATAATCCGATCGCCACGCTTACAGAGAGATTGAGACTGCGAACAACCGGTTGAGGCATGGGAATATAAAGCAATTCTTTACATTTCTCTCGTAACTCACTAGGTAGTCCATCCGTTTCACTGCCAAAGACTAACCAATCGGAGGCTTGATAGTGGTATGATAAATAGTTTTGCCCGCCTGCCACACTAAAGCCAATGAGGTTTCCGCCTAAGGTCTGCCAATGGGCTTGAAATGCTTGCAGATCAAGGTGATAGTGAAGATTGACCTGGGGCCAATAATCTAGACCAGCCCGCTTCAAATAGCGATCGCTCAATTCAAAGCCTAAAGGGCCAACCAGATGCAATTCTGAAGCCATTGCAGCACAAGTTCGGGCAATATTCCCCGTATTAGGCGGAATTTGGGGGTTAATTAAGACTATTTTCAGCATTGACTGGCAATTACCTTGTTTTATGGCGTTTTATAAGCTTTGATGTCCGTTTAAAAGCTTTCTGGCTAATTAATCACAATTTCTTATCATTTGGTCATAACTATCCATTGATTAAATTTTATTAAGGTTTTAGACCACTCCCCAGGCTTGACAAAGATAATCTTCCAGGGAGGCCTCTTCGGTTTCTAGCCCCAAAATGGCCTGCTCTAAAATTTGGTTCAGGGAAAAACCCATCTCATACTGACTTAACCACTGTTGAGCCGTATTGCCTTGGCGAAGAATAGATTTAAGCGGCGACAGAAAGCAACTAAAGCCTTGTTGTTTAGCCAAAGGATAAACCGTTTCATAAAGTTCACTGATCCAATCCCTGGCTAAAAGAGGATGACCATCCTGCCAGTGCAACAGGGTTGCATCTAAACTATGCTGGGCGGCAGCGACTTCATTGGCATCGGTCAAGGTTAACAATTCCGTTGGTGATAACTGACTTTGTTGGAGAGGATCTAGAGAAGGATCCGCCAACATTTGCATCAGACGGGCTTCCAGCAGGGCAATAATGGCCAGTAGGGCAATAGGATTGGTCACGAGATCACAGATGCGTAATTCCAATCGATTGAGGTTGTAGGGTCGATTATCTCCATTAGGTCGCACGGAGGCCCAGAGATGACGCACATTTTGCATTGTTCCTAGGACTAACTGTTCCTCTGTCCATTGCACAAAATGAGCATGACTCGTGAAAAGTGGGACTTGAGCAGGGGTTTTCGGAAAAACTTGCCAACGGGTGGAGTGGGAACCCATGACCTGACCGTTGAAAAAAGGAGAGGAGGCACTCAGGGCTAAATAGAGGGGAGCTTCTAGACGAATAAGGCGACAGGCTCGTATTAATTGTTCAAGGTCAGCGATGCCAATATTAATGTGAATGCTGGCTGTCACGACTTTAGTGCCGTAGGTTTGCTCAATATAATCATGGTAGGGATTTTGGGGATCAGAACGATAGAAGCGATCGCCGCCACCGAGAGACAAACAACTACCAGGGATAAGAGTATAGTTCCCTTGCTTGGCTAAATATTCCCGCAATTGACGACGGGGCCGCAAAATCGCGCAGAGCAATCGTTCATAGTTACTGAAGGGAGCGGTGGTATATTCCACATTACGGCTGTCAGGTTCTCTGACAAATCCACTTAAATCTCGCACAATCCGATCTGATAGGCCGATGATTTCTCCTTGAGGAGTCCCTGTGTAAATTTCAATTTCAACACCTTTGGTTAATAGCACCCATCACTCCTGATGACAAACGTTCGCCACTCTTTATTATCTGGCATCTGGTTCAGGTTTGATTCACCCTAGCGGATGGGAATCAAGTTTAGGTCGGTCAACCGAATTAACCCGTCTTGCTTCGGTTCCCTTGAATCTCAATATTCCCCTCAGTCGTTCAGACAGAATCGATGTGAACAACGACTTTGAGTTTCATCGGTATCATACAGCGATCGCCCTCTGCTTTCCTATTCCAAGTAATGGCAATTTTAAAGTTTAATCAACAAGGTGACAGCGATCGCACTATAGTTACAGGAATCCGCGATCGCGATTTTAAAGTTTAATCAACATGGCGATCGCCAATGAATAAAAACCGACTCAATCTTATTCACTAATCGGCTTAAGATTTGGGCGGATCGGGAATCGTGATATCGATGGTCTGAACCTTTTCCCCTAAATCTTTTAAATTAGGTTGAAGGACCTTTCCATTCCCGACAATCAGGGTCAGAATTTTATCCGGTTGTAGATACTGATTGGCAACTCGTTGAACATCTGCTGCTGTTGTGGCTTTTATCTGTTTTTGATAATCAAAGATAAAACTGGGGGGATAATCATAGTATTCGTAGGTCATCAATCGAGTCAGGGTTTGACTAGGATTTTCAAATTTAAAGACAAAGGAATTGAGAATAGATTCCTTAGCGTAGGCTAATTCCTCTGGCGTGACTGAAGTGGTACGAATACGCTCAATTTCCTTAAGTAAAGATTGGACAAAAGGAATTGTGGTATCGGTGCGAGTCTGGCCACCGGCGATAAACAGGCCTGGATAATCATAGCCAGCATTCCAAGAACCATAGACGGAATAGGCCAAGCCTTGTTTTGAACGAATATTGTTAAACAATCGGCCACCAAAGCCATTTAAAACCCCATTCATGACACTTAAAGCCGGATAGTCTGGACTATTAAATTTGCCGCCCAGCTGTCCCAACAAAATATTACTTTGGGTTAATTGGGGCTGATCAACTAAAAAAGCTGCCTCGGTTTGTTTTTGATTGGCTGTCGGAACCGGTAAATCAGGTTTAGGTGTATTAACTTGCCAATTGCCAAAATATTGGCTTACTAAAGCCTTCATTGGTTCGAGATCAAAATCTCCGACAATCCCTAAAATGGCGGTATCGGGTCGAATATAGGTCTGATGAAAATTGACGATATCGTTACGGCTAATCGCGTTCAGGGTTGAATATTCAATGGTACGAGCATAGGGACTAGTGGCTCCGTAGATGAGCTTACTAAATTCTCGACTTGCAATATCATCGGGATCATCATTGCGACGGGCGATCGCGCCTTTGAGTTGATTTTTGGCGAGGTCAATTTTATCGACGGTAAAGGCCGGATTTTGAATAACATCGGCAAATAGTTGAAAGACCGTTTCTGTATCCTTACTTAAGGTGTCAAAGCTGGCAGAACCTGAAGAGGTTCCCATACTGGTTTCGATGGCCGCCGCTCGTTGCTCCAATAATTTATTTAACTCATCTGCACTACGAGTAAGGGTTCCTCCCGTCCGCATGGTGGTTCCCGTTATATCGGCTAATCCCACTTTGTTGGCCGGTTCAAGACGCGAACCCGTCCGAAATAGAGCCGTGCCTCGGACTAAGGGTAATTGACGATCTTGCATTAGATACACAACCAAACCATTCTCTAACTGATAGCGAACATACTTAGGAATTTGGATTTCCGGTAGAGGCGGAAATTTGAGATCGGTATAATGCAGTGGAGTGGCAGGAGAAGTAGGAGCAACATCCTTGGCGATCGCTGGGCTATGAATCAGAAGTGTCAAAACCAAGGTTGCACCAACCCAACCCAACCAGACAGAGTGTTTAAATAAGCGTTTAATCATCAGTTTTTAAGTCAATAGTCCCTAAGGCCAATCCGATTCGCCCTAACTATCATATCTTTTCCCTTTCCTACTCAGTTAAACTTCCCCACTTAGGGATTGGGAGATGTGGGTTTTAACTCCGCTGGGGACTTCGTTGATGGTTTTGAGGTCGGTTTAACCTTTGTCGTCACGGAGGGAACGTTGGCCTGGGTTGTCGCGCTTGATATTCCAGACGGTGTAGTGGCTTTGAGATGTTGATAGGCAGTACGAGACATATTTTGGATCAGGATGCGGGCATCATTGTCATTGAAGGGACGTTTAGCCATCACGACCCCAATATAGCGTTTACCATTGGGCATATCGATGATACCGGCATCGCCTAGTACCGTACCAATATCTCCCGTTTTATGAGCAATAATGGCCCCTGGTTCCAGTCCCTGGGGTAACAGAGTGCGAGTTTTAGTTTGCTGCATAATTCCCAAAAGGCGATCGCGGGATTTGAGAGAAAGTAATTCCCCTTGATTTACCTTTAATAGGGCCTGGGAAAGGTCGTGGGGACTGGTGGTATTGGTTCCTTCTAGATCCGGTAGGGCATTATGGATCACAGTATTGCTTAAACCCCATTGCTGAATGCGTTGGTTGACAGCCGCTTTACCCCCTAAACGTTTGATGATCATATTAGTGGCGGTGTTATCGCTAATGGCGATCATTTTGGTAACGGTTTCTAGAGCCGTAAAGCTTTTCTGACCTTGCTGGTACTGCATATCCCCCGAACCGGAGGCAATGACATCTTTCCCTATCGGTAACACTTCATCTAGTTTGATCTTGCCCGCATCCACATCCTGAAAAAAGGCGATCGCGACGGGAATCTTAATGGTACTGGCGGCGGCGATCGGGGTATCTGCATCCAAATTTACATATTTGCCATTGTCTAGATCCACAAAATAGGCTTGGGGAATGATTTTCGGTTTAGCCTTAGCCACTAAAGTCATCAGTTTTTGCTTCAGTGCTGTCATTTCCTCAGTGGTCTGAAATGTTGTTGTTGCCGGTAATGTAGCCGTTGAAGGTAATGAGGCTGAAGAGTGAGAGTTCGCAGAATTGACCACCATTGCCAAAATCGCCTGGGGTTTCAATCCAGTTTGAGAATTATTCACAGAGACAGAAGATTTCCCATCCCCTTTTAACGCAGAAGCCTGGGACGACAAAAAACGGGTCGGAGTAAAAGTCGTTAAAACAGTTCCAGCCGCTACCCCCAGACCCAAACCTAAAATTCCCAGACGCAACGCGTAGAGCATTCCCGATCGCAGCAGACTGGGGGGCTTGCTATTTTTGCGAGGACGAGGAACAGCCGTCGAGAGGACAGGAGTCGCTTCAACCGTTAGAGTTGTCGTCGGTTTATCGAAACTGCTGCTGGGAGATGGAACCAGACTAAGATTACGGCGACCAGAGCGACGGGAATTAGATCTAGACATAGTGGTTGAGGAAAAAAGAAAAATTACGACAAAAGAGGGGGCTTATTCTCAGACAAGGTGGCAAACAAAAGTGGCAAAAAGAAGCCTGGGTGATTGCAGATCGAAATAGATCGGAATCAAGAAAAAATATCTATCTTAAGGAGTAGGCTTCTGACTGAGACTATGGCTGGCGGGTAATTGTTGCCAGAGCCAATCAACCTGTCCTAAGATACCCCGCAAAAGGGCAACTTCTTCTGAAGTCAGTTGAGCGCGTTGATAAAGCCGACGCAGTTTTTCCATTCTGGCATGGGCCGTGTGGGGATAAAGCACGCCAATAGTAAGGAGATTTCTTTCAAGATGTTGATAATAACCTTCTAATTGTTCTGAGGTGGCTAAGTTGAGTCGGTCAACAGGCAAAGTAACTTGCTGGTCAGGTTGGTCTTGAGCTTGAGACAGTTCATAAGCACAAATAGCGACTGACTGAGCCAGATTTAACGAAGTATAGTTAGGATTAGCTGGAATCCCCACGAAACGGTGGGCCTGATTCAATTCATCGTTACTTAAGCCTCGATCTTCACGTCCAAAAATCAGAGCCGTTGTTAAAGAGGGTTGGATCAACCAGGGCAATGCTTGACGAGGCGTTTCTAAGGGAGTTTCCAGGCTACGAGAACGGGCCGTTGTGGCGATCGCTCGATGACATCCCTGTAAGGCGATCGCCAAGGAAGGAACCTGCTGGGCCTGCTCTAACAACTCAACGCCATGAACAGCCATCCGTCGAGCCTCTTCTCCTAGGGGGTCGCATTGGGGAGAAACTAAGACTAATTGACTCAATCCCATGTTCTTCATCACCCGTGCTACGGAGCCAACATTTAACGGCCCGACAGGTTCTACGAGAATAATTTTGATCCCATCCAGTGAAAACATAAAGAAAATTGTAAACAGCAAATTGTTTTAGTTTTGGTTTCGGCCATTGTAGTTTTCCCCGGAAATGACTCAACCAGATTCTCCATTGTATCTATCAACAAAAAAGAACAGGTGCTAAAATTGGAGCCGTGTTTGCCGATAAATCAAAGGAAAAGCCGTGGCGGATAGTTATTCTGAGCCAATCACTGAGGAAATTGAAGAATCGGGAACTACGCCTAAAAAAGGATTTAGTATCCGTCCTTTTATTCGGATGGCGATTCGTAAATCCTGGCTCATTATCCTAATTACCACCATTACGGGGTTAGGAGGATTGACTCTATCCTTTTTTAAGCCAACGACCTATAAAGGTAACTTTTATCTCCTCGTAGAACCGATCACCGCCGCCGCCAAACTTACCGATCCGACCACCCTAACGCGAACAGAAGGCATCCCTCAGCGTCAGGATTTTATGGCCCTAGATTATCCGACGAATCTTGCCTTCCTCCAAAGCCCTGGCATGACCTACCGGATCGCCCAGGATGTTCATAACAAGCTCGCTCACCAAACCGTACCTGCTATCTGGAAAGACCTGAGAGAAAATTTTAAAGTAGAGTGGATTCGTTCTGCTTCAGGGCAGGATGCAACCAAAATTTTTGAAGTTTCTTACCAAGGGGAAAATGCCAAGGAAGTTGAGACAGTTTTACAAGTAGCAGCCAGAACCTTCGTAAAATATAGTGCAGAAGATAGACAAACTAGCATTAAAGCTGGGGTCAAATTTATTGATCGGCAGTTACCCGCCTTACAACAAGGTCTAAATGTTCTCAAACAAAAGCAACAGTTGATTAGAGAACGTTATGAACTCGTTGATCCCGCCACAAAGAATGAGGCATTGTTAGTTCAACTCAATGAACTATCCATACAAAGACTCACCTTAAAACAACAACTTAGCTCTCAAATGGAGCTTTATAGAAGTTTACAAGGAAACTTAAAAATTGATTCTAATCAAGCGATCGCGGCGGCGGTTCTCAATCAGGATCAAGAACGATTAGGCCTGATTAAAAAAGTCCAAGAAGTTGATGCTCAAATTGCGGCGGCGGCAGCCCTGGTGACCCCAGATAACCCCCAAATGGTTAATCTTAAAATACAACGGGAGAATTTTCAAAGACTCTTGACCCAAAGGACTCTAATGCTTTTGGCGAGTATTCGTTCCTCTGTTGCACCAAACTCTCCAATTCTCGATTTTCAAGATCCGACTCGGATTAAATTAACCGAACAGTTAATTGATGCCAAAAACCAAATTAATAGTATTCAAGCCCAGTCCCAGTTATTAGAGACAAAGATTAAGCAAATTGAGAAATTGATCAGCGTACTTCCTGATGTGATCAACCAATTTAACACTATTGCCAGAGATATTCGTTTGACGGAAGAGATCGTTGATAAATTACTCCTACAGAGAGAAAATCTAAAAGTAGAAGCCGCTCAGGAATTACCTTGGCAATTGATTTCTAAACCTCAGATTCCCCTAGATCAGCATGGTAATCCCGTCGGAGAACCCCCTTCACGTCAGAAATTATTGATCGCTGGTGTTGCTGGTGGTTTATTCATCAGTTTGGCAATCATTTTCCTCTGGGAAAAACGCAAAAATATTTTTTACTGTGCTGAGGATATCCAGGATATTTTGGGTATTCCTCTCATTGGCCTTATTCCTAACGTAGTCTCTTCCTCCGCTTCTCTTCAGAAATCGGTTGTCAACTTACCATTACTAGAGGAAACAAAAGAAAAAAACACAGCCTCGTCAGAATTGAACGTTCCAGAGTCCCTCGCTGAAAATAGCACTCAGGCTAATCGAGAAAACGACTTTCTTCTCTTTCTTGATATTTTTGATGAGATTTATTCGGAACTATCCTTTTTCTATCGTCAGCCAGCCCTTCGCTCTTTAGTTATTTCTGCAATTCAGGTGGGAGATGGTCAATCTACGATCGCCCTCAATTTAGCGATCGCCGCTTCCCAACAAAGCAAAAAAGTCCTATTTGTCGATGCCAATTGGCAGAATTCTCCCACCTATCCCTGGCTGAATCTCCAAAATGAAAAAGGATTAAGTAATCTTCTCCAACAAGAAATTAGTTTAGAGTCCGTTCTTCAGGTTTCTCCAGACTACCCTCATTTATTTTTGTTAAGTTCTGGCCCTAAACTAAGAACAAAACATTTATGGTCTAATCACTTCCAATATTGTATGTCTGAATTTCAGGCACACTATGATCTAGTTATCTACGACTTACCGCCCTTCCTTGACAATACGGATATTTATTTTATTTCGACCTATAGTGACGGCTTAATTTTTACAATTGGTGTCAAGAAAACACCCCAAACCCTCGCCAAGGAAGCGGTGAAAAAAGCCCAGGAACTTCGTTTACCCGTTTTAGGTGCTTTTGCTAATTTTTCTTGATGTTCTATCTGAATTAATTTGAATTAGGGCCCGATCAAATCTATTAATCCTTTTGTTTAAGAAAGTTAGCGATCATTTGTTGTTGACTGCTTTCTTCGTAGGGAAGAGTTTGACGAGTATCGGTAATCAACCAATCTAAGGCGGCGGCCTGAACATCGATCGCCGCCCCCGTCTTATCCACACAATAACGGCCAAAAACTAACTTATCGACCAAGCGAACCCCCGGCCCCAAGCGGGAATACTCAAAAATCACACTGTTATCAACCACCGCACCACTGCAAATACAACAACTGGGGCCAATCATGGCAGGCCCGATAATGGTTGCGCCATCTTCAATGCGGGTCATGCCGCCAATATAGACGGGGCCTTCAATGTGAACCTTGTCCCAATTGACCGCCACGTTAATACCCGTATAAATACCTGGCTTAACTTCAATTCCTGGGATAGAGACATTTTTAATCTCTTGGGACAAAACCCCGCGAATGGCTTGCCAATAGTCTGGAACTTTGCCAATATCGACCCATTCAAAATCCATATTGACCGCAAAAAAAGCGGCTCCCTTTTCGACTAAACGAGGAAAGAGATCACCACCGAGATCATATTCCTGATTGGGGGGAATAAAATCAATAATTTCCGGTTCAAAAATATAGATGCCGGTGTTAATCTGAGTACTTAAAGCCTCATCTACCGATGGTTTTTCCTGAAAGGCTTGAATCCGGCCATCCTCATCCGTCACCACCACACCATAACTTGATACCGATTCTCTAGGGACAGACTTGGTGACAATGGTGGCGATCGCCCCTTTTTCCCGATGGTATTGCAACGCGGCTGTCAAATCCAAATCAATCAGAGCATCTCCACAGAGAACGACAAAAGTATCATCAAAAAAAGGATTAAAGTCCTGGATGCGCCGCAATCCTCCAGCCGATCCGATCGCTGCTCCCACTAGGCGACCATCCTCAATCTGGCCTTCAAAGGAATAGGCAATTTGCACACCAAAGCGTTGACCATCACGGAAATAACTTTCGATCTCTTCAGCCAGATGACTTACATTTACCATAATCTGGTCAAAACCATGCTGTCTCAGTAATTCCAGCAAAAACTCCATGACGGGTTTCTGCAAAATGGGAATCATTGGCTTAGGGATAGTATAGGTGATGGGGCGAACACGAGTTCCTTTGCCAGCGGCCAAAATCATGGCTTTCATTAAATATCTTCCTCAACCTCAAGCCTTTAGTTTAATGTACAAAAGTTAGGCTAGATCAAGATCAGTTTACCATCTCGTTTGAATGCTGATAACCTTTTAGTCAGTCTTGCTAGATCAGAATTTCCCTTGATTGGGATGGGGTTTGCATCGGGTGGGGATCGGAGGTTGTCAAGTGTCCTATGCTACTGTAGCGTAGAGTTTGGACGATTGGGACATCAATATACAAAAGACTTTAATAAATGACTGACTTTCTTTTACAAAATAGTTGGTTTATTCCCTTTTATAGCTTAATTGGCTCCTTTTTGACCCTTCCCTGGTCAGTAGGACTGGTTAAACGAACGGGGCCGCGCCCGGCTGCCTATTTCAATATTTTAATGACCCTGGTTTCTGTCTTGCATGGAACGGCTGTGTTTACGGCGATTTGGCAGAAACAGACGATACAGATTGTCTTTCATTGGCTCCAGGTAGCGGATCTGGATCTTTCCTTTTCACTTCAGATTTCGCCGGTGAGTTTAGGAGCCTTGGAAGTCGTCACAGGGATCAGTTTGTTGGCTCAACTTTATGCCCTGGGCTACATGGAAAAGGATTGGTCTTTAGCTCGTTTTTATGGACTTTTGGGGGTTTTTGAGGCGGCTCTGGGAGCGATGGCTTTGAGTGATTCCCTCTTTTTAAGTTACGCGCTCTTAGAAATTCTGACCCTTTCCACCTATCTATTGGTGGGATTTTGGTATGCTCAACCCCTGGTGGTGAGTGCAGCGCGAGATGCCTTTTTAACCAAACGGGTCGGTGACATTATTTTGTTAATGGGGGTTGTGGCTCTCTCTAGTTATGGAGAGGGTTTAACCTTTTCTCAGTTAGATAGCTGGGCCAATTGCTCTCCTATTCCGCCCTTAACGGCAACCCTCTTGGGTCTATCTCTGATTGCCGGGCCAACGGGAAAATGCGCCCAATTTCCCCTTAATCTCTGGCTAGATGAGGCGATGGAAGGGCCTAATCCGGCGGGAATTATGCGGAATTCGATTGTGGTTTCGGCGGGAGCCTACGTTTTAATTAAACTTCAGCCGGTCTTTGCCCTATCACCCCTAGTTTCTAATACCCTTATTGTGCTAGGCACGGTGACGGCTATTATTACTTCCTTGATTGCGATCGCCCAAATTGATATTAAGCGGGCCTTATCTCATTCCACCAGTGCCTATCTAGGTTTGGTGTTTGTGGCGGTGGGTTTGGGCCATGTGGATATTGCTTTTTTAATTCTCTTTACCCATGCGATCGCCAAAGCACTGTTATTTATGAGTGCTGGTTCGATTATTCAGACCACCAGTAATCAAAATATTACGGAAATGGGAGGATTGTGGTCACGGATGCCAGCCACTACCACTGCCTTTGTCGTTGGTTCTGCGGGCATTATTGGGGTGTTGCCCATGGGGATGTTTTGGACTTGGCAACGTTGGTTAAATGGTTCCTGGGACATTAATTGGTGGATATTAATCTTACTCTGTTTTTTAAATCTACTCTCGGCTCTCAATTTGACGCGGGTATTTCGCTTAGTCTTTTTAGGGCCATCCCAGAGTAAAACTAGACGTGCTCCCGAAGTTCCCTGGCCGATGGCGGTTCCGATGGTGACGTTAACGTTGGCAACCTTAATTGCTCCTTTGGCTCCGATTCGCTGGCCCCTTTGGCTTTCTCCCACCATGCCGCTAATGAATCAGGATAGTTGGCTCAGTCAGTGGGGAATGGTTGTGGTTTTTGTCGCCGGTTTAATCGGTTTTGGCATTGGTAGCACTATTAAATTAGATCGGGCATTGTCTCGTTCTATGCAATTATCGGTGCGCTTTTGCCAAGATTTATTTTCCTATGACTTTTATCTTGACCGTATTTATGCCGTAACGGTGGTAGCGGCGGTCGCGAGTATTTCCCGTTTAGCAGATTGGTTTGATCGCTATGTCATTGATGGAGCGGTCAATTTGATCAGTTTAGCGACCATTTTCAGTGGTAGTGCCTTGAAATATAATGCTTCCGGCCAATCTCAATTTTATTTATTAACTATTCTGATGGGAGTCAGTTTGTTATTTTGGGTTGTATTAAGTGGTCAGTGGTCATTGCTGAGGGAGTTTTGGTCATCATGGATGTAGTTAACTTTTGTGCTAATTTTGCTAACAATTATTTGCCTTTTAATGCGTTCTATTAATTAACTAATTTACGAATGTTTATGATCCTAAGTTTGCTGGTTTGGATTCCTATTCTCGGAGCAATTATCCTTGCTTTTTTCCCCAAAGAAGGCACTGCTAACCAATGGCGATCGCTGTCTTTAGTGATTGCGGGGCTAATTTTGGTTTTGAATGTGGTTTTAGGGCTGCAATTTGAGGTCAATAATCCCCAGATGCAGTTTGTGGAATCTTTTTCCTGGATTAGCGGTATTGGTCTGAGTTATCACTTAGGGGTGGACGGACTTTCTTTTCCTCTGCTTTGTTTAAATAGTTTATTAACGTTGATTGCTATTTATAGCACTAATGTTGATACCTTAATTCGTCCCCGTTTCTACTTTTCCTTGCTCTTACTATTAAGTGGTGGGGTGGCTGGAGCCTTTTTAGCCCAGGATCTGCTCCTCTTCTTTTTGTTCTACGAATTAGAAATTATTCCTCTCTATTTTCTGATTGCCATTTGGGGCGGCGATCGACGCGGCTATGCGGCCATGAAGTTTTTACTTTATACGGCGGTCTCTGGCTTTTTAGTCCTGGTCAGTTTTCTGGGCTGGGTCTGGTTAACCCATTCTCTCAATTTCGACTATGATCCCCTGCGATCGCAAACCTTGCCCGTTAATTTGCAACTGTTACTGTTAATTCCCTTGCTGTTGGGATTAGCGATTAAAATCCCTATTTTTCCTTTTCACACCTGGCTGCCTGATGCCCACGTAGAAGCTTCGACACCCGTTTCTGTTCTTTTGGCAGGCGTTTTATTAAAGTTGGGAACCTACGGACTTTTGCGCTTTGGAGTCGGTTTATATTTGGATGCCTGGGTGAGTATTGCTCCCTGGTTAGCGACCCTGGCTGCCATTAGTGCCTTGTATGGGGCCTCCTGTGCGATCGCCCAAAAAGATATGAAAAAAGTCGTGGCCTATTCTTCCATTGCTCACATGGCCTATGTGTTACTGGCGGCGGCGGCAACCACTCGTTTAAGTATTACGGCGGCGACAGCTCAGATGGTCAGTCATGGATTAATTTCGGCGATGTTATTTCTTTTGGTGGGCGTGGTTTATCGTAAAACGGGCAGTCGGGATGTGGATTATCTACGGGGCTTGTTAACACCCCAACGAGGTTTACCAGTTGTGGGCAGTTTAATGATTTTAGGGGTCATGGCCAGTTCAGGAATTCCTGGATTAGCAGGCTTTATCGCTGAATTTTTGGTTTTTAGGGGCAGTTTCCCCATTTTTCCCGTACAAACCCTATTTTGTTTAATTGGTAGTGGTTTAACGGCTGTTTATTTTCTCTTAATGGTTAACAGGGTCTTTTTCGGACGTTTAACACCTGAATTAGCAAAATTACCTAAAGTTTTATGGCGAGAACGTTTTCCAGCCATGATCCTTGCCCTACTTATTTTTGTTTTAGGTATTCAGCCCCATTGGTTAACCCTGTGGAGTGAACCTCAAGCTGCCGTACTATTAACAGGTCAAAGTGAGGCTGTGGCTGAAACTTTACCGTTGATCGAAAAGATCAACAGTTAAGGTAAGGGTTTGGTTGCCAAATCCCTAGAGCTTTAAGATTAGCTGTTCTCTTTCCTGATCTAATTGCCTCTCGTAGTATTTTGAAAGGAGCTAATACTGAATAACGTTCGCAATTACGGATCAAAGGGAGCTTGCATTAATCAAGAATGTTAAAATTTGAGTGGGATAAGCTTAAAAATCAAGAAAATTAAAGAAAGCATAATCTTAGTTTTGAGGAAGCTAAAACGATTTTCAATGATCCCTACGCAATCACAATCAATGATCCTCTCCATTCTCAAAGAGAAGCTCGATTGATTGATCTAGGAATGTCGATTAATAATCGTCTATTAACAGTTACTTATACAGAACGTCAAGACGTTATCCGAATAATTAGTTGCCGTAAAGCCACCTTAACAGAGAGAAAACTTTATGAACAATCCTAACTCCTCCTTAAACCTTGATAGTGATGAAATGCTACCCGAATATGACTTTAGTGTAGGAACACGTGGAAAACATTATCAAGCCTACCGTCAAGGTCATTCAGTTACGATTTACCAAGAAGATGGAACAACGATTGTCCAAGATTATCCTGCTATAGAAGAAGCTATAATTCTGTTAGACCCTGAATGTTAAACCCTATTTTCCCGATTCCCAAGCTGTTAATCATGCTCTCCGTACCCTTATTAATCTGGTGCGATCGCCGACTCCTTTGTGATTTTTACTATGGGTGAGTAACTTTCGTATAAAATAAAATTGCTTAGAACGACAGACTTTCACCATGAAAACTCGAAACAGTAACAGTTACAATCATTAATCAATATTAATTATCAACTATGATTAAAAGTTCTTTAGAAGTATCAAAACATCCCCTGGCTAACTATATTTATCAACTGGAAGCCGGTCAAGCCTTACTGAATGACTCTCCTCATAATGTGACAGAAGTGGTTGGTATTCTCAAAAGCTATGGTGTTGTTTTAGATGCCTACTCCCGTAATTTAATTTATATTGCCGAAAACCAGTTTTTAGTGTTATTTCCTTTTTTTAAATATTTTAATGGCAAAATTAATTTTCAAAATTTAATCAAACATTGGTTCCACGATCGCATTAACTTCGAGTATGCTGAATATTGCATGAAAACGATGTTATGGCATGGCGGCGGCGGTTTAGATAATTACTTAGACGGAGCCGAATTTAAACAGAATATTGAAGCAATCATTCAGGCTAAAATTAAAACCAATCCTTTCATTTTAACCCTCCACAAAATTTTTCCAGAGTTTTTACCAGAACAAATACGCATGATGGCCTACTATTCGGGATTAGGTCAGTTTTGGCGAGTCATGGCCGATATGTTTCTAAGCCTATCGGATCGGTATGATTGCGGTGAAATCACAACCATTCCCCAGGTCGTTCAGCATATTCAAGATGCTTTAGTTGCAGATGCCCAAAAGCCAATTATTTATCAGGTGCAAATTCGGGAAAAAATCTATGATGTCTTACCGTCCTCGGCGGGTTTAACCTTTTTAGTGGATACGGCTATTCCTTACGTAGAGGCTGTTTTTTTCCGAGGAACGCCCTTTCCTGGTACGGTTTCCTACAATGCCCAAGCCTATCAAATTCCCTACGATCAGGCAACTTTTACCTACGGAGCTTTATATGCTGATCCCTTACCGATTGGCGGAGCCGGAATTCCTCCCACGTTACTAATGCAGGATATGCGTCACTTTTTACCCGATTATTTACATCAAATTTATCGCCAAAGTTTTCGCCAGGAAGAAGATTTGTTAGTGCAAATTTGTGAGAGTTTTCAAAAATCGATGTTTTGCGTCACATCGGCAGCCATTCGAGGTTTAGCCCCCCATCCCTTAGATACCCAAAATAGTGAGGAAAAGCAGGCTAATCGTCTCTATCTAGAACAATGGCTAAGTCGTTTTACCACCTCTCGTATTCAAGCAGCCAATGATGGCTAACTCCGAAAGAGGCGAGTATATTGGCTTTCGTGACCCATCGAGGCTAAACCTAAACCCCAACTACAGGTCTGCAATTGCTGATCGGATAGTTGCAGGATTTCTGCCGTTATTTGCAACAGGAAGGGGTGAAGATTCCAGATGATTTTTTGGCCAGTGGTCTGTCCCAACGGCACTAAACGAACTCCAGCACTGATTAAATTGCTAACCCAACTGGATAAATAACCCAGGATGGCTAAAGAAACATCAATGTGACAATGGGCCGCTGCTAGTCCAAAGGCGATCGCATAATTACAGGGTGTTGATACCTGGGCAAAATCGGAATCCAGTTCAGGGATTAAATCCAATAACAGTTTGCGTATGGATTGACCCATTTGCCAACTTTGCTGTCTCAGTTCTAGGCTTTCCCGACTGGCCGATAAATAATCATTCCAGCGATTTAACAATGGCCAATCTTGATCGAGACTGGCCTGGTAGGCCCGTAGCGCGATCGCCGCTTCCACACGAATAGAGCCAAATTGAAGTTCTTGCCGCAGCCAATGGTCTAGGGTATTTTGATCCCGAATGATCTGATGTTCAATTAACCATTCCAACCCTTCCGAATAACTATAGGCTCCGACAGGTAAGGCGGGACTGATTAACTGCCAGAGAGCGAGAAGGGAAACAGAATTACTTGCCCCTTGACAAAGACCTGGCTTTGCTTGAAAAGATAAAGACATCTTTATTCCAACCAGTTAAATTAAAATACTCCCCATGAATTCTATACGGATTGGTAATGGTTATGATATTCACCGTCTGGTGGCAGGACGGGATTTGATTTTGGGCGGAGTTAAGATTGCTCATCATCTCGGTTTGTTGGGCCATAGTGATGCTGATGTGCTGACCCATGCCATTATGGACGCTCTCTTAGGAGCCTTAAGTTTAGGAGATATTGGACATTATTTTCCGCCAACCGATCCCCAATGGGCTGGAGCCGATAGTCTAAAACTGTTAGCTCAGGTAAATCAGCTTGTGCAAGACCAAGGATGGCAGATCGGCAATCTCGATACGGTCATTGTCGCAGAACAACCTAAATTAAAACCCCATCTCCCAGCCATGCGAGAGAAACTCAGTCAGGTTTTAAGCCTAGAACCTGATCAGATTGGTATTAAAGCGACCACCAATGAAAACCTAGGCCCAGTAGGGCGTGAAGAAGGAATTGCGGCCTATAGTGTGGTGTTGCTCGTCAAATAACTTTTCCCTCGGCTGTAATGTCCCCAAGAAAAACCCCTGGTCGTCTTTCCGTGTTTCGACACCAGGGGCTTTTTGTTTACTCCTCACACACTGCTCTAATATACCGCAAGGTGTAGAAATCCGCATCTATTAAGGGTGACGCTTTTCCGTTTGTCCAATATTGGCTTGTTTTGTCATGAAAACTTGATATTTGCGGTTTGACCACTGAGCGTGATCGCTCCGGCTAACACCGAACCCAGTTTATGTCATGAAATCATGATATTAGATCCCCTAAGATCCTTAATAATTCGTTGAAAGGCTTGAAATTAGCGGATATAACCCTTGACGTTAAGGGGTAAGAGAATGTTACATAAGGTTAAGCAAATGATCCCCGCCCTCGGCGATCGCGCAACTCCAAAAAAAAGGAAAGTTAATAAGACAGTTACTTCATTCAACCCTTGGGTTTGTTTAACCTGTCTTCTGTACTACTAGGAGTTCTAAATGATTGGAGAGTTTATCTCATGACCCAGGAACGTCCACTTCTCGAAGAAATGACGCTGCGACAATTGCGGCGGGTTGCTAGTGAATACAATATTTCACGATATAGCCGGATGCGTAAATCCCAATTACTGGCTTCTATCGAACAAGCAATTCAAGAAAACAATCAAAACAAAACCTTTTTAACGAATACTAATCACTCTCAGGAGGAAAAAGCTGTGGAAGCATCAAAATTTGAATTGGGCCAGGATGACAAATTTGGCGGTCCTTTCACTTCTGTTGATGAAAATTTAGGCGATTTTCCAGGCGGCTACGGCGAAAGCAGGATTGTGTTGATGCCTCGTGACCCTCAATGGGCCTATGCCTACTGGGATATTCCCAATGAACAGAAAAATGCTTTACGTAGTCAGGGTGGCCAGCAATTAGCCCTACGTCTCTATGATGTCACCGATGTTAATCTCAACTATCAAAGTCCCCATAGCGTTCAGGAATATCTCTGTGACGAGTTAGCACGAGAATGGTATTTGCCGATCCCGGTCAGCGATCGCGACTATGCCGTTGATATTGGTTATCGCACCTTTGATGGTCGTTGGTTGGTGTTAGCTCGTTCCATTCCCGTTCGTATTCCGCCTGTCTATCCCTCTGATTGGGTAGAAGATGTGTTTATCACAGTTAACTGGGATGAAGAACTGAAAGGAAGAACCCTCTATAACTTAGTTCCCCCCAGTAAGCGGGCAGTGGGTGTCGGTAATGCGATTCACGATCAAGTTTATGATCTGGCTCAATCTGCTGAAGCCCAACGGATGGCAGGTTCACTCTATGGCTCCATGCAACAAGTGCCCGGCTCCATCCAACACGTAGCTGGTTCAGTTCAACACGTAGCGGGTTCCATCCAACAGGTCGCTGGCTCCATCCAACACGTAGCCGGTTCAGTTCAACAAGTTCCTAGTTATATGCAGCACGTAGCCGGTTCAGTTCAACCGATTCCCAGTTGGATGCAGCACGTAGCCGGTTCAGTCCAACACGTAGCCGGTTCTATTCAGCACGAACAAGCTCTTAGCTCCTACATTTTCCCCTCTGGTGTCGGGATGTGGGCTGCCCCCAATGTATCGGGTCTAAATATGTCAGGGATCGGCTTAACGGCTTCTGGTGCAGGCTTTATGGCTTCTGAAGCTCCCATTCGTCCTCGTCAGTTCTGGTTAGTCGCCGATGCAGAACTCATTGTTTATGGTGCAACAGAACCTGATGCCACTGTGACGATCGGTGGTCGTCCCATTAAACTCAATCCCGATGGCACTTTCCGCTTCCAAATGTCCTTCCAAGATGGCTTAATTGACTATCCGATTATGGCAGTAGCAGCTGATGGTGAACAGACTCGTTCCATTCACATGAAGTTTAACCGTGAAACGCCTTCCCGTCGTACCAATACCAAGGAAGAGGCGGTTTTAGAATGGCCTGTTTAGAAAAAGTACGCTGAAAAATGTACTTACAAAGATTGCCAACCCAGTTTCCCTGATAGTTTTTGTCAGGGGATTTTTTTTGTAATTTTTTTATAGAATTTTTAGCATTTATGGCAATTTTCATGGTGGTGAGGTACATTTTGAGGGTTCAAACCTTGAACCCCTACCAACCCCTTCCGTAGAGGGTTCAAACCTTGAACGGGTGCGACCTTTAGTTGATAAAAGCTGTTGTAATCAGGGTTCTACAGGGAACCCATATTGATCAAGTTTTGCCCAAAATTGACTCCATCGTTCCTTGGTCAATACCAAAGCTCGTAGGCTCAAAATAATTCCTGCTCCTTTTTCCTTCCATCGCATCCCTGAACAACATAATCGTTGTTTGACCAACGTCTTACAAGCTGCTTCCGTAACACCTGAACCAATCGGATACTTTTTCTCTAAGTATTCAGCATAATCCATTTGATGCTGATGATTCTCGTAATAAGTAATCGCCGCTTGTAGTTTCTCGGTAAGATTCTTAGAATGACTTTTTTCTTCTTTGACTTCTTTCATCAGATTTAGCAGTTCTCCTGCTTTTCCTTTTTCATGCTTGAGTTCTCGACAATTTTCAGTCAACCATTCTTTTTGTTTTGACACGGTATTCGGATGCAACGCTTCTGCCAAGGCACCTAAGTAACCAGAGGCATGATAGAAATCTAATATCTGTTCTTCCGTTTGCTTTTCTAAAAACTTCCAATTTGATTCTGCCCCGTCTGCTATCCCGACCAATGTTGCCTCTGGATAACGGTTTTTCGCTCGCTCAATTTCTCTTTCTAATCTTTCTAGAAAACTCTTTTTTCCATACTCTGGTGCCGCACCTAGATAGATTGTAGGTTGACGTTCGCCTTCACTATCGTATAGGGAAACGGTTCCCACCATTGCTTCACGGTAGCCATCCTCACACATCAGCATACAGGTTCCATCTAATCCTATTCCCACTGTTGCAATTTGGCTATCCTCCTTGGGCGGGGCATAACTCCACGCTTCTTCTTTTGCCTGTACCACACTTCCTACTGCTTCACTCAATCTTTGGATATAGGATAGCGCTACTTTTCTACCATGATTTTCTAATAAATCATTTTTCACCTCTTTGCCTGCCATCCCTGACATTTTTGAGGATACCTGTTTTGCCAATAATGGCGTTGATGTTATGATTATCCTTGCTTCTCTTTCTAAGGGGCAATACGTTTTTCCTCAAAGGTGAACGCTGATATACATGACGATTCACTATAACCTCACCATAAGGTGTTTGATATTCTTTCGGTTGCTCTCCCTTACTCTTCCAGATTTCTTCACCGATTTTTAAGGGTGAACCATCTGTATCTAAATATTTCAAGGCTTCTTTGCTGGCGATGCAACCTACTTCGTTTAAGCCTTTTTGAATATTTATTTCTGTATCCAACATTGAACGACTGAGTTCTAATGTTAGTTCTATTTTTATCTTTGAACCCTCTACATTAATTAGTTTTGCTGTCATCATTGTTTCCTCTTTGTCACTTTTCATCCCATGTTAACACTTTTCTTTTCCTTCATCAACTAAAGGTCACACCCCCTTGAACCCCTACCAACCCCTTCCGTAGTAAGGCTTACGCCCAAATCCTAACTATAGCGTTTTGCGATTTAGTGAGCCCTCTATAAATTTTGCTAACAAGGAGCTTAAGCCTCTTGCCTGTACCTCGTCTTTCTAAAAATTGCTATAGTCCATATCTGGCAAAATATTGATCTGGAAAAAATGAATGGTTTTATCTGGAGTATTTTTTTAGGGGTTTGGTTAAGCCGATCGCTTTTTCTGACAGAATTTTCTCCTCGGTTATTCAGCACATTGCCTGATCTTCTCACTCAGATTTCTGCTCAAACCAGCTTTGAGGATCGGTTGATCGAAGGGATGGATCGCGGAATGCAAGGAGATTATGGAGGGGCGATCACTATTTTTTCTCGTCTGATTCGTGAATATCCCCATGCTGCTGAGGCCTACTACAATCGAGGTCTGGCTAAACAGAAATTGGGCGATCAAAAAGGCGCGATCGCGGACTATAACCGAGCGATTAAACTCGACCAGAAACTAACAGAGGCTTATCAAGCCAGAGGCCTACTCAAACAAGAACAGAACAAATTTACGGAAGCATTGCAGGATTTACAACAAGCAGCAAAACTCTATCAAGCTCAAAATAATACAACCAGTTATGAGGCTCTACAACCTAAAATTCAGGAATTACTTATCCTGAAGAAACAAGAAAAATGACTTGGGTGTGACCTTTAGTTGATGAAGGAAAAGAAAAGTGTTAACATGGGATGAAAAGTGACAAAGAGGAAACAATGATGACAGCAAAACTAATTAATGTAGAGGGTTCAAAGATAAAAATAGAACTAACATTAGAACTCAGTCGTTCAATGTTGGATACAGAAATAAATATTCAAAAAGGCTTAAACGAAGTAGGTTGCATCGCCAGCAAAGAAGCCTTGAAATATTTAGATACAGATGGTTCACCCTTAAAAATCGGTGAAGAAATCTGGAAGAGTAAGGGAGAGCAACCGAAAGAATATCAAACACCTTATGGTGAGGTTATAGTGAATCGTCATGTATATCAGCGTTCACCTTTGAGGAAAAACGTATTGCCCCTTAGAAAGAGAAGCAAGGATAATCATAACATCAACGCCATTATTGGCAAAACAGGTATCCTCAAAAATGTCAGGGATGGCAGGCAAAGAGGTGAAAAATGATTTATTAGAAAATCATGGTAGAAAAGTAGCGCTATCCTATATCCAAAGATTGAGTGAAGCAGTAGGAAGTGTGGTACAGGCAAAAGAAGAAGCGTGGAGTTATGCCCCGCCCAAGGAGGATAGCCAAATTGCAACAGTGGGAATAGGATTAGATGGAACCTGTATGCTGATGTGTGAGGATGGCTACCGTGAAGCAATGGTGGGAACCGTTTCCCTATACGATAGTGAAGGCGAACGTCAACCTACAATCTATCTAGGTGCGGCACCAGAGTATGGAAAAAAGAGTTTTCTAGAAAGATTAGAAAGAGAAATTGAGCGAGCGAAAAACCGTTATCCAGAGGCAACATTGGTCGGGATAGCAGACGGGGCAGAATCAAATTGGAAGTTTTTAGAAAAGCAAACGGAAGAACAGATATTAGATTTCTATCATGCCTCTGGTTACTTAGGTGCCTTGGCAGAAGCGTTGCATCCTAATACCGTGTCAAAACAAAAAGAATGGTTGACTGAAAATTGTCGAGAACTCAAGCATGAAAAAGGAAAAGCAGGAGAACTGCTAAATCTGATGAAAGAAGTCAAAGAAGAAAAAAGTCATTCTAAGAATCTTACCGAGAAACTACAAGCGGCGATTACTTATTACGAGAATCATCAGCATCAAATGGATTATGCTGAATACTTAGAGAAAAAGTATCCGATTGGTTCAGGTGTTACGGAAGCAGCTTGTAAGACGTTGGTCAAACAACGATTATGTTGTTCAGGGATGCGATGGAAGGAAAAAGGAGCAGGAATTATTTTGAGCCTACGAGCTTTGGTATTGACGAAGGAACGATGGAGTCAATTTTGGGCAAAACTTGATCAATATGGGTTCCCTGTAGAACCCTGATTACAACAGCTTTTATCAACTAAAGGTCGCACCCTCTTCGATTGTCCATCGTCTTCGATATAAATCACAGACCTCTTCGGCGGACAGTTGTTCGGGAGACAACACATTTGTTAAATACTGATACCAGATTGTTCCCCATAATACTGAGACTAATCTCACCGGATGCTTGCAAGGATTAGAACGGTAATTTCCCATAATGATAATCTCATCTCTGTAATGACTACCTTGAGACAATACTTGTTTGGTTTTGTAAGATGTACCCGCTCTAAATCTGGTTAGAAAAAACTTTTTAGCTTCTGTTAACAAATCAAACCACACAAAGCTAAAAAATCCCATATCTACGAGAATTAAACCATTTTCTGGTAATTTAGCTGCCAATTCTTCACACCATATTTTATCATTTGATTTATCATTTTCTGTGTACCATAAAGTAACGGGTCTTTGGGTAAAGGCTTCCACTACCATCATTATTTTACCCCCCAATTTACTCTTTTCTTCTTTACTTATTTTCATATTTTTCCTTATCTGCTCTAGCGTTTAGCCATCTGCTATCCACACTGCACTAAACTTTTCTCTTATTTTTTCCCATTTTTCTCCTACTTGGAGCTTCTTCCCTTTTTCGGCTGCTTTTTCTAACACTTCTTTTAGTAATATTGCAAATATTTCGGCTGGCACATTCATCATTCTTTTTGATACTGCCTGTTTGCTTACTTTTAATGATGCTACCCATAGCAATCCCTCTTCCTCTAACAGTCTTACCGCTTCACTTATACCCGCTATTTGACGATACACTATACTTAACACTAATGCCACCATTACTGGTAAATTTAACACCCTATCTCTCATCATCTTCTCATGAGTTCCCTGTAAATATTTTAATGGTGTAAACATTGTGGGTTCTAGTAATTCAAACAACTCTTTTGTTATTTCAGGGATTTCTACCCCTGGCTGATTTGTCTTACGACGTAAGTCTGGGTTTCCTTTTCTCCGAGGATGTTGTCTTGCCATTTGTTTTTTGCTCACTTTTTTATATACTAACCTTTTTTTCAGCCTACTCTTACTTCTGCCTGCTTTTAGGCTAATCTTTTGTGAGTAGGCATTTTGGCTTAAGTTGACACCAATGGAGACGGATACGAGCCTCAGCCGTCGTGAATTGCCAATCTACCGACTTTTGGAAATGATTGCGCTGAGTGTACCAAGCCGTTGTTTCTTGCTCTAAAGTTTCCCGATCTGGAATTCGACGAGCTAGGCATTGCCGAGTCATTGCGGACAGCTCGTTTTCAGCAATATTAAGCCAACTGCCATTAGGGCGAACGCATCTTAAATTTTCTCCCCGTAAAACCTGAAGAAGATAATCTTCGTCCCAACCAGCACGCAGTCGCTTACCCTATAATACCGAGTTTTAGTTTCTTCTCCGTATGTGAGCAAGTTCAGAGCAGGGCAAACGCATCTAAATTCTAGACTCCTTATCTGATAAGACTTTCAGCGTTTCATAAAAAATCAATCATGATCTCGGAAACCCTTATCCAGCCTACTGGTCTGTCAATTTTCTATTTGTGGATAAAGACGCTTGAGACGGATACGAGCCTCAGCCGTCGTGAATTGCCAATCTACCGACTTTTGGGAATGATTGCGCTGAGTGTACCAAGCCGTTGTTTCTTGCTCTAAAGTTTCCCGATCTGGAATTCGACGAGCTAGGCATTGCCGAGTCATTGCGGACAGCTCGTTTTCAGCAATATTAAGCCAACTGCCATGTTTTGGGGTATGGTGAATTTCCAACCGTTCGACTATACTGAACACGGTCACAAGTTGCGAATTTTAAAAATAAGAGATAATATAGTAAAAATAGAAAAAGTAGTCAAGAGGCTGAGAAATGATTAAGTTAGAATTTACGGAAGAAGACAAAAGACTGTTGTCTTACGGTCGGTTTAATCACCCGCATCCTAGAGTACAGCTAAAGATGGAAGTTTTATGGTTAAAAAGTCAGGGATTATCTCATCAAAAAATTGCTCAATTCGCAGGAGTTTCAGTAAATACGGTGACAAGCTATATCCGTGATTATCAAGAGGGCGGGATAGAAAAACTAAAAGAAATAAAATTTAATCGCCCGAAAAGCGAGTTAACAGAGCATCAAGGGAAAATTGAGGCATATTTTGAGTCAAATCCACCAGCAAGAATAAATGAAGCAGTAAAAAGAATAGAAGAATTAACGGGAATAAAAAGAAGTCCAACGCAAGTCAGAAAATTTTTAAAGTCAATAGGAATGAGGTTTCTAAAGGTGGGAACATTTGCATCAAAAGCAGATGTAGAAGCTCAGGATAGCTATAGAGAAAAAGAACTAGAACCAAGGCTAGAAGAGGCAAAAGCAGGAAAAAGGGCAGTTTTCTTTGTAGATGCCTCTCATTTTGTAATGGGAGCATTTGTAAATTTTATATGGTGCTTCAAGAGGATTTTTATTAAGTCACGATCAGGGAGAAAACGTTTTAATGTGTTAGGAGCATTAAATGCAATTACCCATGAAGTAATTATGGTAACGAACAGTTCTTATATTACGGGAACTCAGGTTTGTGAACTCCTAGAAAAGATAGCAGAATTAGGACTATTAATACCGATTACGTTGGTATTAGACAATGCTCGTTATCAAAAATGCCGAATTGTGCAGGAGTTGGCAGAATCATTAGGAATAGAGTTACTGTACTTACCTCCTTATTCTCCTAACTTGAATTTAATTGAAAGACTGTGGAAGTTTGTGAAAAAGAAGTGTTTATACGCAAAATATTATGAAGATTTTACGCAGTTTTCTGCAGCAATTTCAGGATGTCTTGAAGATGCTAACGTAAAATATAAGGAGGAGCTTGATTCTTTGCTCACCTTACGATTTCAACGCTTTGATAAATCTCAGATTATGAACGTTTGAAGTATAGACGACGAGCCGTGGAAGGCTCAAATGCTTCATATAGTGAGGCAAGTTTGTGAGTATTTAGCTGATCACATACTAAAATGACTTTGTCGTTATCAGCATAGTCGTTATCGAGTAAATTCTTAATTTCTGTTGCCCAGTCAACCGATGTTCTACGTTCACTGACAACTGTCTTTCGCCACCCAGACAAGGGTTCTGTAAACATAAAGATATTGGCTGTTCCATTGCGTTCATATTCGTAATCATGCGCCTCTGGCTGTCCAGGTTTGGCTGGTAGAGGAAGGCGGGTTTCTTTGACCAATTGTATAGGTTGCTCATCCATGCAAATCACTGGACAATTGGGGTCATAGGGTCGGTGATAAATTTCTAGAACATCTTCCATGTTAGACACAAATTCGGCACTCTTTTCTGGTGGAATCACGTACATCTGTCGCAGATGAGGTTTTAGTTCGTTTTTTTTAACACTTGACGCACGGTTTCGTGACTAATTGCTGGCACAATTTCTAACTCGACCGCCTTGTCGGCTAGTAACCTCAATGTCCAACGGGCTTGACCAGCAGGCGGTTCTCCACAACGTAAGGCGATTAGTTTTGCTTCTACCTCTCCATCAATAATCGGTTGACGAGGCGGCGTTTTGCGGGGCTTGCGGCTTAATGCTGACTCCACACCTTCATTGACCAATCGCTCCCTGAGATTGGCGACTGTGTTACGGTGACAACTAAAGGCGGCGGCAGCTTCCTCATCCGTCCATCCTTGTCCATTCACATCAATGTTTAACAGAATATTGGCGTGCTTAATTTTGTAAGCCGCTCCTTTGCCGATGGATACCAAATCTTTTAGGGTCTGACGTTCTTCTTGACTTAATCGGACAATATAGGTCTTGAGCATGGTTACTTAGGGCTTGCTGAAAAAAGCTGAAACCTTTACGGAGAAAAATAGTAGGCGAATTAAGAACCGCTAGAATGCACGAAAATAGGGTAGAATGCCTCAAAACCATTGCATTAAGAAGAGAGAAAGCAGATGTACCGAAAGCAACAGTACTCAATTGAAACACCAGAAAACTTGAAAAATCTGTTCGGCGGGCAGTTAGACGAAGAAAATCGTTGGATAGAAATGTCAAAAATGATTCCCTGGGAAGAATATGAGGAAGAATATGCAAAAAACTTCATAGAAAAAAAAGGAGCCCCAGCCAAGTCATTTAGAATGGCATTAGGAGCATAATTATCAAAGAAATTTCAGGAAAAAGTGACAGAGAAACAGTAGAACAAATAAAAGAGAACCCTTATTTACAGTACTTTATAGGAATGGAAAGCTATAGTAGCAAAGAAGCATTTAATGCGTCAATGATGGTTCATTTTCGTAAAAAAATAGGAATGGAATTAATAAATAAAATTAATAAAGAAATAGAAAAAAAGCGACGGGTGTAGCGTCAGAAAAAAAAGAAAATGAAGGAAAGTTATTGTTAGATGCGACTTGTACACCAGCAGATATAAAATATCCAACGGATATAGGAATATTGAATGATGCCAGAGAAAAAACAGAAAAAATAATAGATAAGCTGTATGAAGAAATAAAAGAGAAAAGGAAAGAAAAGCCGAGGACTTATAGGGAAGTGGCAAGAAAAGAGTACTTAGCCATAGCAAAAAAACGTCGTGTGTCAAAAAAAGAAAGAAGAAAAGGAACAAAAAAACAACTAGGATATATAAAAAGAAACTTGTCTCATATAGAAAAAATGATAGAAGAGGGAGCAAAGTTAGAAAAACTAACGAAAAAAGAGCAAGAAGAGCTTGTAACGATAGGAAAAGTGTATGAGCAACAGTTAGAAATGTATGAAAAAAAGACAAATAAAGTAGAAAACAGAATTGTGAGTGTAAGCCAACCTCACGTGCGTCCAATAGTGCGTGGAAAAGCGGGAAAAGCAGTAGAGTTTGGAGCTAAAATATCGGCAAGTAATGTGAATGGCTTTGTCTTCTTAGACAAATTAAGTTGGGATAATTAGGGCTTGCTGAAAAAGTCAAAAAACGAAAGAAATGTGGGTTAGGGAAGTATGGACTGAAAAAGCATAGATAACTTATCCTTATGGAAACAAATCAAAATACAGATTTTGTTTAATCTATTGTTCCTTTCTGTCTAAAAAGGTCAACACAAATCACTCCTCACAAAAGAGAGGAAAATTAACACCATTTTTCACAAGAAAAACGACTCTACAACTTTTTACTTTTTGTCTTCTGAAGTAGAGTAGAAAGATGCATTACCAAAAAGTTCATCGCAATTACCGTTTCCGAGGTCTCAGGTAGTTTGGCCATCACTCGACCAAGACTAAATTTCCTCTTTCCCTGTCCGAATTTACCCTCAATGGCATTACGCACTCTTTCATCTGAGCGTGCCTCTTTCTTTTTTTCTTTGCTCACCTCTTTCGGCGGTCTTCCCAATCGGGGACCACTCATTCTTATATCCCTTTCTTTACAATAAGCTCGATTCGCTTTTGTTCGATAGATTTTATCCACATGAACCGATTCCGGATAACATCCTGTTTCCCTTTTATATTCTTCTATTCGCGCTTGTAAATCTCCCGATTCGTTGTAATTATCCCAACTTAATTTGTCTAAGAAGACAAAGCCATTCACATTACTTGCCGATATTTTAGCTCCAAACTCTACTGCTTTTCCCGCTTTTCCACGCACTATTGGACGCACGTGAGGTTGGCTTACACTCACAATTCTGTTTTCTACTTTATTTGTCTTTTTTTCATACATTTCTAACTGTTGCTCATACACTTTTCCTATCGTTACAAGCTCTTCTTGCTCTTTTTTCGTTAGTTTTTCTAACTTTGCTCCCTCTTCTATCATTTTTTCTATATGAGACAAGTTTCTTTTTATATATCCTAGTTGTTTTTTTGTTCCTTTTCTTCTTTCTTTTTTTGACACACGACGTTTTTTTGCTATGGCTAAGTACTCTTTTCTTGCCACTTCCCTATAAGTCCTCGGCTTTTCTTTCCTTTTCTCTTTTATTTCTTCATATCGCTTATCTATTATTTTTTCTGTTTTTTCTCTGGCATCATTCAATATTCCTATATCCGTTGGATATTTTATATCTGCTGGTGTACAAGTCGCATCTAACAATAACTTTCCTTCATTTTCTTTTTTTTCTGACGCTACACCCGTCGCTTTTTTTCTATTTCTTTATTAATTTTATTTATTAATTCCATTCCTATTTTTTTACGAAAATGAACCATCATTGACGCATTAAATGCTTCTTTGCTACTATAGCTTTCCATTCCTATAAAGTACTGTAAATAAGGGTTCTCTTTTATTTGTTCTACTGTTTCTCTGTCACTTTTTCCTGAAATTTCTTTGATAATTAATGCTCCTAATGCCATTCTAAATGATTTGGCTGGGGCTCCTTTTTTTTCTGTGAAGTTTTTTGCATATTCTTCCTCATATTCTTCCCAGGGAATCATTTTTGACATTTCTATCCAACGATTTTCTTCGTCTAACTGCCCGCCGAACAGATTTTTCAAGTTTTCTGGTGTTTCAATTGAGTACTGTTGCTTTCGGTACATCTGCTTTCTCTCTTCTTAATGCAATGGTTTTGAGGCATTCTACCCTATTTTCGTGCATTCTAGCGGTTCTTAATTCGCCTACTATTTTTCTCCGTAAAGGTTTCAGCTTTTTTCAGCAAGCCCTAATTACAACGAATCGGGAGATTTACAAGCGCGAATAGAAGAATATAAAAGGGAAACAGGATGTTATCCGGAATCGGTTCATGTGGATAAAATCTATCGAACAAAAGCGAATCGAGCTTATTGTAAAGAAAGGGATATAAGAATGAGTGGTCCCCGATTGGGAAGACCGCCGAAAGAGGTGAGCAAAGAAAAAAAGAAAGAGGCACGCTCAGATGAAAGAGTGCGTAATGCCATTGAGGGTAAATTCGGACAGGGAAAGAGGAAATTTAGTCTTGGTCGAGTGATGGCCAAACTACCTGAGACCTCGGAAACGGTAATTGCGATGAACTTTTTGGTAATGAATCTTTCTACTCTACTTCAGAAGACAAAAAGTAAAAAGTTGTAGAGTCGTTTTTCTTGTGAAAAATGGTGTTAATTTTCCTCTCTTTTGTGAGGAGTGATTTGTGTTGACCTTTTTAGACAGAAAGGAACAATAGATTAAACAAAATCTGTATTTTGATTTGTTTCCATAAGGATAAGTTATCTATGCTTTTTCAGTCCATACTTCCCTAACCCACATTTCTTTCGTTTTTTGACTTTTTCAGCAAGCCCTACTTAGGGTCTGCTGAAAAAGTCCACAAAACGAACCTAGATGCCACAGGAGGCGAAAAATGGTGACTTCAGAGAGTAGTTTCCAATTTCAACCCCCAGTTTTCCAACGACGTGCATGGGCTTTGAGCCTCCAAAGGCCATAACCTTGCACCTGATCGTTTTTAAAATGCTTGAAAGCATTATCTGGCAAGGGTTCTATACTTATTCAGCAAGCCCTACTTATTACGATATCTGTTGAGGTAATGAATAGCCTCTCCATTTTCCCTCAAATTCACAATCTTTAGCTTGACAGACCACTACCTTTCAAAAATAAGATGCGTTCGCCCTGCAACTGCCATGTTTTGGGGTATGGTGAATTTCCAACCGTTCGACTAGACGACGAGCCGTGGAAGGCTCAAATGCTTCATATAGTGAGGCAAGTTTGTGAGTATTTAGCTGATCACATACTAAAATGACTTTGTCGTTATACTTGGCACGGTCATGGATTGAGATTTTCGCCCCCTGAATCCCCCAATGCTGGGGGACTTTGAAACCGATAAATAGAGAATGGTTCCCCCAACACTTGGGGGGCTAGGGGGGCTGAACTAAAAAACGCAAATTATCACCGTGCGAGGTATATCAGCATAGTCGTTATCGAGTAAATTCTTAATTTCTGTTGCCCAGTCAACCGATGTTCTACGTTCACTGACAACTGTCTTTCGCCACCCAGACAAGGGTTCTGTAAACATAAAGATATTGGCTGTTCCATTGCGTTCATATTCGTAATCATGCGCCTCTGGCTGTCCAGGTTTGGCTGGTAGAGGAAGGCGGGTTTCTTTGACCAATTGTATAGGTTGCTCATCCATGCAAATCACTGGACAATTGGGGTCATAGGGTCGGTGATAAATTTCTAGAACATCTTCCATGTTAGGGGTGTGACCTTTAGTTGATGAAGGAAAAGAAAAGTGTTAACATGAGATGAAAAGTGACAAAGAGGAAACAATGATGACAGCAAAACTAATTAATGTAGAGGGTTCAAAGATAAAAATAGAACTAACATTAGAACTCAGTCGTTCAATGTTGGATACAGAAATAAATATTCAAAAAGGCTTAAACGAAGTAGGTTGCATCGCCAGCAAAGAAGCCTTGAAATATTTAGATACAGATGGTTCACCCTTAAAAATCGGTGAAGAAATCTGGAAGAGTAAGGGAGAGCAACCGAAAGAATATCAAACACCTTATGGTGAGGTTATAGTGAATCGTCATGTATATCAGCGTTCACCTTTGAGGAAAAACGTATTGCCCCTTAGAAAGAGAAGCAAGGATAATCATAACATCAACGCCATTATTGGCAAAACAGGTATCCTCAAAAATGTCAGGGATGGCAGGCAAAGAGGTGAAAAATGATTTATTAGAAAATCATGGTAGAAAAGTAGCGCTATCCTATATCCAAAGATTGAGTGAAGCAGTAGGAAGTGTGGTACAGGCAAAAGAAGAAGCGTGGAGTTATGCCCCGCCCAAGGAGGATAGCCAAATTGCAACAGTGGGAATAGGATTAGATGGAACCTGTATGCTGATGTGTGAGGATGGCTACCGTGAAGCAATGGTGGGAACCGTTTCCCTATACGATAGTGAGGGAGAACGTCAACAGACAATCTATCTAGGTGCGGCACCAGAGTACGGAAAAAAGAGTTTTCTAGAAAGATTGGAAAGAGAAATTGAGCGAGCGAAAAACCGTTATCCAGAGGCAACATTGGTCGGGATAGCAGATGGTGCAGAATCAAATTGGAAGTTTTTAGAAAAGCAGACGGAAGAACAGATATTAGATTTCTATCATGCCTCTGGTTACTTAGGTGCCTTGGCAGAAGCGTTGCATCCGAATACCGTGTCAAAACAAAAAGAATGGTTGACTGAAAATTGTCGAGAACTCAAGCATGAAAAAGGAAAAGCAGGAGAACTGCTAAATCTGATGAAAGAAGTCAAAGAAGAAAAAAGTCATTCTAAGAATCTTACCGAGAAACTACAAGCGGCGATTACTTATTACGAGAATCATCAGCATCAAATGGATTATGCTGAATACTTAGAGAAAAAGTATCCGATTGGTTCAGGTGTTACGGAAGCAGCTTGTAAGACGTTGGTCAAACAACGATTATGTTGTTCAGGAATGCGATGGAAGGAAAAAGGAGCAGGAATTATTTTGAGCCTACGAGCTTTGGTATTGACCAAGGAACGATGGAGTCAATTTTGGGCAAAACTTGATCAATATGGGTTCCCTGTAGAACCCTGATTACAACAGCTTTTATCAACTAAAGGTCGCACCCCATGTTAGACACAAATTCGGCACTCTTTTCTGGTGGAATCACGTACATCTGTCGCAGATGAGGTTTTAGTTCGTTTTTTTAACACTTGACGCACGGTTTCGTGACTAATTGCTGGCACAATTTCTAACTCGACCGCCTTGTCGGCTAGTAACCTCAATGTCCAACGGGCTTGACCAGCAGGCGGTTCTCCACAACGTAAGGCGATTAGTTTTGCTTCTACCTCTCCATCAATAATCGGTTGACGAGGCGGCGTTTTGCGGGGCTTGCGGCTTAATGCTGACTCCACACCTTCATTGACCAATCGCTCCCTGAGATTGGCGACTGTGTTACGGTGACAACTAAAGGCGGCGGCAGCTTCCTCATCCGTCCATCCTTGTCCATTCACATCAATGTTTAACAGAATATTGGCGTGCTTAATTTTGTAAGCCGCTCCTTTGCCGATGGATACCAAATCTTTTAGGGTCTGACGTTCTTCTTGACTTAATCGGACAATATAGGTCTTGAGCATGGTTACTTATTACGATATCTGTTGAGGTAATGAATAGCCTCTCCATTTTCCCTCAAATTCACAATCTTTAGCTTGACAGACCACTAGCCTATCGTTCAAAAATTAAGATGCGTTTGCCCTGTAGTGAAAAGGGATGCCTCGGATTAAGATTTGCGACTATTTTCTAGGGGAGTGAAGAATTGCTTGATATAACTATAAGTAATGAGATTCCCTGATTTTTAGTTCAATGGCAATGATTTGAACAAAGAGACAAGGGAATTTTCCTATTGAATTAACTGGAGGGAGTAAATACATGATTAATGATTGGGTCTATCCGTTAGGGGGACTGTTCACCGTTGTCGGAGGAATCGGCCTGTTTTTGCAGATGCGTCGGGCTTCAGAAGAACAGCCGGTCGTTATTCTAGAGGAACACACTGATGCTGATAAGGCCGCGTTAGAAAAGTCTAAAACGGATCTCGAAACTCGTTTAAGCACTTCTGAGGAAGCGACTCAATCCTATAAGCAAGAAGCATTGTCTTTGCAGGGTAAAGTTCATCATTTAGAAAAAGACTTGGCCCATCTTCAACAACACTTGCAAGAACGGGAAGATGAGAATAGTCATCTGAGGCAACAAGCGGCACAGTTCAAGCAATCTAGTGAATCTTTACATCAACAATTTAGTCAGTTAGAAGTCTTTCACGAACAATTGAAGGCAAGCCATCAACGGGAGATCCAGGAACTTCAGAAGTCTAAGGAGGGTTTGTCCCTGCGGTTACAGCAGGAGATGTCTAAACTGGCAGATCTACGGAGTCAGATTTTAGGGCTGGAACAGAATCAAAAACGGCAGCAGCAACAGGCGGTTCGAGTTCAGGAATTGGAGAAATCTCAGCAGGATTGGAATACGGAAAAATTAGCCTTGGTAGCTCAGGGTCAATTGCAGTTGGAACGGGTTGAGACATTGGAACAGGCATTGGAGCAGGAACAGAATACTGTTAAAGTTCTCCATACCAAAATTGAGCCGTTGCAAAAGACGATCGCTGAACGGGAATCTCAATATCGAGCGGCGATCGCCTTAACAGATAGCCTCAATCTTCAAGTTCAAACCCTGGAAACCCAGAAAGGAGAATGGCAGGCTCTAGAAACTGATTTGCGTCAACAGTTGGCTAATCTGGAAAACCTAGAACAGCAAGCAAAGTCCCAGGGGGAAGTGTTAACTGCCCAGTTACAAACCCTAGAAGGTCAGATCAAAACCCTAGAAGAAAGCCTCGAAAAGGATCGCCAAGGTTTTCTGAATGCTCAAACTCAATGGGAAAGCGATCGCCAAGGTCTAGAAATGGTTCAAAAAAACCAAGAGTTGGCTTATCAATCGCTCAAGTCTCAATTCGCCCTACTTCAACAGCAATACGAGACCTTAAACGCAGATAAAACTCAACAAGAATCTCAATTGCAATTAGAACAGTCGAAGGTGGCCGATCTCGAACGTCAACTTATTGAACTACAAGTAAGTATTATTCTGGCAGATGACGATGACGAATCTGAAGAGATACAGGAGGAAGAAGAACCTTCCACACTGCCTAATGATGAACTTGAAAACGAACCAATCTTGCTTGCTGAAACAGTTACAGAGAGGGAAACACCTGCGGACACCGTTCCTGCGGCTACCGTTCCTGACATCGTAACCGAAGTTTCTCCCGTTGCTACTCTGGAAACCTCTGAACATAGTCCTGAAACTCAAACCGCTACGCCAGAAATAGTTCCCACTGAAACGTTTGAAACGTCCTTGGTAGGTAAAAAATTTATTATTTTGGGAACTCTGAACCAGATTAACCGCGATCGCGCCAAAGATTTAATCCAGACGGCGGGTGGAACTTTGATGAGTTCTCCCAGTGCGAAAACGGATTATGCTTTAGTCGGTAAATCTCCTGGTGAAAAGTTGAAAAAAGTTCAGAAACTCGGTATTTCTCAACTCTCTGAATCTCAGTTTCTAAAACTTTTGGGAATTGAATCTTAACATTGTTGCCCATTCAATCCGCATAATTACTCACCAAGCAAAGTCTGTAGCAAGGGGCCTAAACCCCTTGTTTGCAATCATTTTGGAAAACACGATTCTTGATTTTTATGGCGCGAGGGAAACCAGTCTAGGTAGGGAATAAAGCTCAGGGTTAACCGAACGAGAATGAGCGTGTTCAGTTGATAGGTGTTTCAAACTTAAAATCTTTTGTTCGATATGTCGCGCTAAGTCAAACAATTCATTTAATTCCGAAAGATGCCGTTCAGTCCAAGCAGAGGATGTCATTTTATCTCTTCTCCACCGTAATTAATGGATGTTTTCGAGGATAGGCAGTGAACTTTGTTTTGAGCTATTTTCTAGCACCTTTAATAGTCGCTCTGACTTCTCTGAAAAGGGTGATCCATAGTGACACTTTTGTGGCTGGCTCGATCCAGTTCGGCGATCGCTGATAACCAAGCCCATAGATAAGCTAATAACTAATGAGTTAAAACCTGTAATAATCTGTTACGTCTCGGTTTTGGCCAGCCGCCATTGCCTACAATAGAAACAATTGCAAATTTTAATATCGTGCTTCTAGAAATTTTATGACTAAAACGGTTGGGGAAGTGATGACCCCGAATCCCATCACCGTCAAACCCGAAACGCCGTTACAGGAGGCGATCAAGCTGCTGGCAGAAAAGCGGATTAGTGGACTTCCCGTTGTGGATGATCAGCAAAAATTAGTGGGCGTAATTTCTGATACTGATTTGATGTGGCAAGAGTCAGGGGTTGATACGCCGCCCTATATTATGTTGCTTGATAGCATTATCTATCTTCAAAATCCTGCTCGCCACGATAAGGAAATCCATAAAGCCCTTGGCCAAACGGTGGGGGAAGTCATGAATGATCATCCGATCACCATTAAGCCTACTCAAACTTTACGAGAAGCGGCTCATCTCATGAACGAGAAGAAAATTCGTCGCCTGCCGGTGGTTGATTCAGCATCGGGGGATCTCATTGGCATTTTGACCCAGGGCGATATTATTCGTGATATGGCTCAAAGTAGTTAAGTAAGTCGGCTTAATTAATTGTTAGATGGTGGAACAGGCTTCTAGCCTGTGAACGGGCAGGATGCCCATCCCACGTTTTATATTTAATTGCAACCAGCTACTTAACTGACTGAAGCGATCGCAGTTTTAAACAGCTTTAAAACAAATCATGTCTGAGCATTTACAAATTCGTCCGGCTCAACGCAGTGATGTAACAACGTTAATTCATCTGATTCGCGCGTTGGCCGATTATGAGCAATTAACCCATCTTGTGACGGCCAGTGAGAACAACCTAACCGAGCATCTTTTTGGCGATCATCCCTACGCAGAAGCTATTCTGGCAGATTGGGACGGAGTCACCGTCGGATTTGCCCTCTTTTTCACCAATTATTCAACTTTTTTGACTAAACCAGGACTTTATCTCGAAGATCTTTTTGTCTTGCCTGATTATCGTCAAAAGGGAATTGGCAAAGCACTTTTGGGTCAAGTAATTGATTTCGCTAAACAGCGAGGAGCCGGACGAGTGGAGTGGAGTGTTTTAGATTGGAATGAATCGGCGATCGCCTTTTATCGTCGTATGGGGGCCGAAGTTCTACCGGATTGGCGGATTTGTCGTCTCATTCCGGCCTCTGAGTAAATCACTGTAAATTACTGTAAATCAGCCGCTAAACCACACTACCGCGCTTGCGGGCTTCTTTGTAGGATGTTCCCACATTTTGCAAGCCCGTTTTTAACATTTGCTGTTCTAAGAGGGCAAAAAAACGAGCGCGATCGCCCCCTCGAACGACCGCCTGATTATGAGCTTCAGCAATGGCAACCGGATAACCGTAGCCTTTGTTGACCTGGGCTAACATAATACTCAAGGATTGCTCCAATAAAGAGGAATCTTCTACCACCCAGGCCGGAACTTCAACCCGTGCAATTTCAGTCCCCACATTGACATAACAAAAATAGATGCGTTGGTCAGTGGAATAGAGATCCAAAATACGAGCCGAACTTTGCCAGAGAGGACTACGTTGCCCAGGTTCAAGAAGATAACTCCAAAAAGTGGCATCTCGTAGAGGTTCAAACAGTTGGCAAGGAGTAGTGTCCTGTTCTAAACCACTGCAATGGAGTCCACAATTTGGCGTTTCATAATTGCAGGCTTGCAATCGTAAAAAGTTCATGGCTTCTGAACTACGGGAGGCACTGAGATAACCTAATAGCGGAATGCGAGCTATTTTTAACTCCTCCCAGGCGGCCAACAAGGGCAATAAAATTTGATCCCTAGCTTCCTGGGGTAAACTTTCTAAAAACCAATAAATAAGCGACCCATCTACCATCGCTAAATTGGGATCAGTATGGGGGCCGGGGGGTCTAACCCAACGACAGGCCATTTCCGCCAAATATTGGGCTTCTAAAACACCCCGTCGATAGCCCATCCATTCTTCTGTGCGGATGCCCCATTGTTTAGAGACATAGAGATCTTCGCGACGGTAATAAACTTCAGGAATACTATCTAATAAAGGATGTAAATTTTGCCCATAGTGCAGCATAATGCGCCCAATGTTGATCAGATAGCAATAGGCGATTTCATGATGAGAAGGGGCAATTTGGGAACCATCGGTAGCAAAGACACTATGACTTTTGGGGGCAGTGGCAATCCTAACTTTGGTATTTAATGGTTCAATCGGTAAGGCAACGGAAAAAAAGAGGCGATCGCGCCAAAGATGATAGCGTTCTGTTAAAAGGTTCTGCTGAGATTGGGCTAAGTCAAAGAGTTGCAAAGCCCTTTCCAGCCGTTGACGACTAGCTGCCACTTCTTTTTTAAAGTGTTGACTCATGCCTGGAATTTTGACCGCCAGTTTAGCGAGATCAAGCATTCTTTTAAACCTTTGATTGTTAGGTTTTTAGTCTAATTTGCTCATTAAGCTTTTAGGTAAAGTGCAGGATCGGATCATCGGCATCTCGTTGGAATTGGGTCATGTCAGAAAAATGACGAAGTTCCGCTTGACGAATTTTAAAAATTTGGGGTTCACTTTCTAACCAATGATCATTAATTTGATTAAGTTGTTCTGTTGTCGTTTCAATATTAAAATTAGCCGGTATTTCATCAAAATAGCCCAGGGTAATATGGGCTGTAAAATTATATTGTTGCTCAATACCCAGAGCCATCAAACTAGGATTTTGATAGAGGGAACGTCGCAATTCCCAAATTGGAGGATAGTCGATCTCGGTTTTGGGCACTAGGGCGATCGCTAAGGCGCGGGGTAGAACTAATACCCCTAAAATTTGCCACTCGATTATGCCAGTGTTATTGCCAGGCGATTTATAGTTATTAAAACTTTTTTGGATAGAACTTTTCAGTTGTTGGTTAAATTGGGGATTTTCAGCGATCGCTTCCTGGTATTTTGTATCCCAAATGAGATCGGCCAGGGTGAGATGAAAACTTTGAGGTGGAAGGGAGCCTAGACAAGAACCAAAGACGGCTTTGAGTTTTTGTTGAATTTCCGTTAACTGTTCGTAAAGGGGAAAATTATCTGCATCTTCTTCCCCAGGCGGTGTGATCACACTACAACCAGGAAAAGGAACCGGCTGACCTTGCTCAAACTTCGGAGACGGTTGAATATTGAGGAGTTGACTGTGATAGGTTGCGGTCAGGGTTAGGCGAGCAACCCGATTGACATAAATTTGATAGGTATCGTCCAAGCTAAATCCTCCGCGACTAAATAAGCCGATAGTGACAAGTTTACGGGTTTTAGGGCTGAGAAGTCTGTTCTCAGGGGCCTTGACAAGAAAAATTTAGCCTTGGGGCAAACTTAAGCCTTTGGTGGCTAACCATTCTGCATTATAAATTCGGGACTGGTAACGCGCTCCACCATCGCACAAAATAGTAACAATGGTATGGCCCGGCCCCATTTCCTTGGCCAAGGCGATCGCTGCCCCCACATTAATCCCCACCGAACCGCCCATAAACAAGCCATCCTGACGTAATAGTTGATAAATCACTCGCAACGCTTCAGGATCATCGATTTGTAGCGCATCATCAATGGGAACATCCTGCATATTAGCGGTAATGCGACTATTGCCAATGCCCTCCGTAATGGAATTGCCCTCAATTTTAATTTCTCCAGTTTTGATGTAGCTATAGAGACCACTCCCCAAGGGATCGGCCACCACACACTTAATCTGAGGATTTTTTTCCTTGAGGTATAGAGCCACTCCCGCATAGGTTCCCCCCGTTCCCGTCGAAGCCACCCAGGCATCTACCTTACCATCGGTTTGTTGCCAAATTTCAGGAGCCGTTGTTTTGTAGTGGGCCTGACGATTAGCCAGATTATCAAACTGATTAGCCCAGATAGCATTATCTAACTCCGCCGCAATCCGTCCCGAAAGTTTGACGTAATTATTTGGGTCACGATAAGGCACGGCTGGTACTGTTCTCACTTCCGCCCCTAGGGTACGCAATAGTTCAATTTTTTCCACGGATTGGGTATCAGGAATAACAATCAAGCATTTATAGCCCTTGGCATTACAGATATGAGCTAATCCAATACCCGTATTGCCCGCCGTTCCTTCCACAACGGTTCCCCCTGGTTTTAAAATGCCCTGACGTTCCGCATCTTCAATGATTTCCAAGGCAGCCCGATCCTTGACCGAACCGCCTGGGTTCAGAAATTCTGCTTTTCCGAGGATTTCACAGCCTGTTTCGTCACTAACGCTATTTAAACGAATGAGGGGGGTATTCCCGACTGTCTCAATAAAACCGTTTTTGATGTTCATTCTCGCCTGAGCAGTTAATCGTTATAGGGTGGCAAATATTTCTATCGTACCGTTAAACTTACCGCGATCAATGATACAGTCACGTTGGATCGAGATTAAAAAAAAGTACGATTAACTCGGTGTCTTTGCACTATAACAAGAGCATCTCGGTGAACAAGGCGATCGCGCCCTCCCCCACCAACCAGAAAAAAGCGATCGCTACTCTTGGGATAAAGTCCCCAACATTCCTGAATTAAATCACATGATGAATTATCTATAATATTGGCTCCAATAACTAATTGAATCCTAGAAAATTAAGCATAATTTTGATTGCTATAATGGGAGCAGTTAATTTAAACCAGGGGACAAAAAAATGGCCGATCCCATCACCATATTCACCGCCAGCGCGATCGCGGATTTAGCGTTTCGAGAGTTTATCAAGTCGGGAGCGGGTGAAGTTGCCAAGAAGTTTTCCGCAGGGGCGATCGCCAAAATGAATGATTTGCGTATAATGATTGTTCATAAATTACGGGGCAAAGATGAAAAGCTGGATGTGGCCCTGACCGAAGCAGAAAAAGGTGATGTTAACGCGATCGCAACGGTGGGTGAACATTTAGAATCTGCCATGCAAGATGAGGCTTTTGCTCAAGCAGTGCAATCATTGGCCCAGCAAATTCAGCAAGATATTGATATTCAGCAGGGTGCAGGGGGAGAGGTTTGGAATGTGATTGGTAAGGCGGAGAAGAATGTATTTACGGATAATAAAGCACCGATTATTAAAGATAGCAGTGGTACTGTAAACATTAACTACGGTATGCCACCTCAATAATTCTCTTTTGCCAATATTGTTCTATCCCTTTTTGAGCTACTGTGTACACAAATCTCTTTATATTCCTAGAGGTTTGATCCCCCTGCCTGCGGCATCCCCCTTAAAAAGGGGGACTTAGGTTACTCCTAGGAATTTAGCTTCCCTGATTAAGCTGTTCTTTACAAAAATCTCCCAATCTAAAAACTCAAAGCCATACACAGTAAGCATTTTATATTCTCCCCCCTTTTTAAGGGGGGCTGGGGGGGATCTACAGGCTAGAAACCTATTTCACTTACATAGGAGGAAAAAATGTCAAACGAAACACCCGCTTCTGAGTCTTGGAATGTAACAGGTAAAGCCGAGCAGAATCTCTTTACCGATAACAAAGCTCCCATCTTTAAAGATAATTCTGGCCCTGTCACTATTAACAACTATGGTCTAGAGGGAAAAAATTCTCTAGCAGGAAATCCTTTTGTACCACCGCAACCCCGCGAGGGAGGATTGATTGGTCGGGAAACAGAGTTAGACAGACTACATGAGTTATTGCAAACTAAGAAGAATGTCTGTGTGGTGTCGGGTATGGGAGGAGTGGGTAAAACGGAATTAGTGCGGAACTATGCCACAAGCGATGATTGTAAGGCGCATTTTTCGGGAGGAGTATTTTATGTTGATGCACGGAGTCGTGAGAATATTGCGGCGGAGATTGTGGCCGTGACACAGTATCATTTTCAGGCACAGATAGAGGATAGTTTATCGGATACCCAGAAAGTAACTCAGTGTTGGGAAGCCTGGAAAACCCAGACCGAAGCAGTGTTATTGATTCTTGATGATGTGTCTGGTTTAGCTAAAAATTTTAAGCAATATTTACCGCCTACGGATTTAGGAAAGTTGCGGTTACTGATCACTTCACGGGATACACCTGATCCACGTATTGCCGAAGAATTGCCTCTAGAAGTATTGTTACCTGGGGCGGCAGTAGCATTATTAGCTTTGATTATTGGCGAAGAAAGAGTGGCAAGAGAAATATCCGCCGCAGAAAGACTTTGTGAGGAGTTGGGTTATTTGCCTTTGGCGTTGGAATTGGTGGGTTATTACTTAGAAGATGAAGATTATCAATCCCTCTCTTTGTCAGCGATGGGGGATAAGTTAAAGGAAAAGGTTAAACATCCTGCTTTGTCACCCGAAGAAGTGCCGATGGCCATCAAAGCGACCAGGGGAGTTCAAGCGGCTTTTGATTTGAGTTGGGATGAGTTGACACCAGAAGCAAAATATCTTGCTTGTGTGTTGGGATCATTTGCATCGGCGGCGATTCATTGGGTTTTTGTGAAAGGCATCTATGAAAATTTACAGGGTGAATCTTTTAGTGAGGATCATCTGAAAGATAAGTGGCTAAAATCTCTCAGGAAACTGCACCTTGTGCTGACGGTGGAGACGGATATTTATGATTTGCATCCTCTGATTAGGGATTATTTAGCAGAACAATTTAAAAAGCATCCCCAACACAGCGAGATTAAACAAGCATTTTGTGATCTATTTTTGATCGTTGCTAGTAACGTCGAGCAATCAAATACCCTAGCAGAATTCAATCTGATTGAACCTCATTTAAAAAAAATGATTGATTGGTGTAAAGGGAATGAAGACCCTCAATTTGCCCTTAGCCTACATCAATTAGCATTTCTTTATAATTCCCAAGGGAAATACAACGAAGCCGAACCTCTCTATTTGCGTTCGCTTTCTATCTTGGAAAAGCAATTAGGAGAAAATCATCCCTTCGTTGCCAGCAGTCTCAACAATCTAGCTGAACTTTACAATTCCCAGGGGAAATACAACGAAGCCGAACCTCTCTTTCTGCGCTCGCTTTCTATCTGGAAAAAGGAATTAGGAGAAGATCATCCCGACGTTGCCGGCAGCCTCAACAATCTGGCTGACCTTTACCGTAAACAAGGGAAATACAACGAAGCAGAATTTCTTATGGCGAGATCGCTTTCTATCAGGGAAAAGCAATTGGGAGAAAATCATCCCGACGTTGCGCAAAGTCTCAACAATCTGGCTGAACTTTACCATTCTCAAGGGAAATACAATGAAGCTGAACCTCTCTATCGGCGATCGCTTTCTATCAAGGAAAAGCAATTAGGAGAAAATCATCCCTTATTTGCCACCAGTATCAACAATCTGGCATTACTTTACGATTCCCAAGGGAAATACAACGAAGCTGAACCTCTCTATCTGCGATCGCTTGCTATCAGGGAAAAGCAATTAGGAGAAAATCATCCCGACGTTGCCAACAGTCTCAATGGTCTAGCAGAACTTTACCGTAATCAAGGGAAATACAACGAAGCAGAATTTCTTATGGCGAGATCTCTTTCTATCAGGGAAAAGCAATTAGGAGAAAATCATCCCTTATTTGCCACCAGTCTCAACAATCTGGCATTACTTTATAAATCTCAAGGGAAATACAACGAAGCTGAACCTCTCTATTTGCGATCGCTTTCTATCTGGGAAAAGCAATTAGGAGAAGATCATCCCGACGTTGCCGCCAGTCTCAACAATCTGGCGAATCTTTATTGTGACCAAGGGAAATACAACGAAGCAGAACCTCTCTATCGGCGATCGCTTTCTATCTGGGAAAAGCAATTAGGAGAAAATTATCCTCACGTTGCCTCTGGTCTCAACGGTTTGGCAGAACTTTACCGTAACCAAGGAAAATACAACGAAGCCAAACCTCTCTATTTGCGATCTCTTTCTATTGATAAAAAAATCTATGGAGAAGATCATCCAGAAATTGCAACAGACCTCAACAATTTAGCGTTACTTTATAACGACCAAGGTAACTATGCAGAGGCAAAAAAACTGTCTCAACGAGCATTAATCATTCGTCAACAAAAGTTAGGAGATCACCATCCCCAAACTCAAAACGCTCTATTGGCAACAAAAATGTTGGACGTACAAATCCTTATGGATTGCGATACACAAACATTATTAGGTCTTCTAGAAGTCCTTACTCAACAAGCAAACGTTCCCTCTCTAGATACTGAAACAATGTTAATAATGTTAGAAATAATAGCAATCTATCCCCAACCATTGCAGAGCCTACGGAAAACATTGCATGGTTAAACAATATTAATTCTATGCCATACATTAATATTGTAGAGAGACACATTATTATTGTAGAGAGATACATCGTTATTGCATGACGACACATTAATATTGCAGAGCCGACAAGAAACATTGTAGGGGTTTGGTTTCCAAATCCTGCTCTAATCCTTTATTCAAACCCTTATCCAAACCCTTAAACCATTGGACTTGGCGACCAAGCCCCTACCTCATCCTTATCCAAATCCTTAAACTATTGGACTTGGCGACCAAGCCCCTACCTCGGATTAAAGATTAAGGACAGGCTAGAAGTTTGTTATAAAAGACAGCCTAGAAGCCCCACAAAATACTATTTTTGCTATTGCAGAGCCGATGGGAAACATTTGTAGGGATAAAGCGCGATCGCGTTTTTATTGCATTTAGGAAATGCGATCTTTTTTTTGTTTGAGCAGGGCGATCACATTTTATCGAGTTTAGGAAGAGCGATCTCCTCTGAAAAAATACAAAAATGTAATTATTTGGGCTATAATCGAGATGACAGTTAACTAACAAGGTAATTATCAATGCAATTAAAAGAAAAATATATTACTGACGAGCAGGGTAATCAAATCGGTATTCTTTTAGATATAGAGGAATATCGAAAACTACTACAAGACTCCGAAGAGTTAGATGCAATTAGAGCCTATGATTTAGCTATTTCGGAAGAAGAAGAAATCCCTTTTGAAGTAGCGATCGCTACCATTGAAAATAGTCGTCAATGAGTTATACTATTACAATTAAAAAACGAGCTTCTAAGGCTTTAGAGAACCTCTCCCAGGATGGCTATCAGAAAGTTCGAGACGGGATTAGAGCATTAGCTGAAAATCCAAGACCTCCAGGATGTCTAAAGCTGACAGGACGAGAAGGTTGGCGGATTCGGATTGGAGTTTATCGCATTATTTATGGAATAGATGATTCGGCAAAAAAGGTAATTGTTCTAGATATTGGACATCGCAAAGACATCTACCGATAGGCGATCACTGTTTCGTTAAATTCTGGAAGTGCGATCGCTGTTTTATTGTGGAGAGAAGAGAGAGTGATCGCTGTTTCGTTAAATTCTGGAAGTGCGATCGCTGTTTTATTGTGGAGAGAAGAGAGAGTGATCGCTGTTTTTGTGAAGTTTGAAGTGGCGATCGCGTTTTGTTGAGTTTGCGAAGTGCGATCGCTTATTTTAATAAACTTTCGTATTCTTCATGACTTCCTATCCAAACCCAAATATAATCTTCACCATCTTTAAAAGCTAAAGCTCGATAGTTAATACCAACTCTTGCAGACCAAAATTTTCCAACTTTTTTAAAAGATAAAGAAGGATGATTGAGATCATTTTTTAACAATTCAAAATTCTTCCTAGCCAATATCTGAATTGGTTTAGGTAACTGATAAAAACACTGCCAAAATCTTTGATTCGTTCGATGCACTTACAACTCCTTTAACTGACCTTTACTTTTTTCTAATAAAGATTCCTCAATCAAAAAATCAAGTCTTCCTGAATTAGAATCTTCCTCAATTTGATTTTCCCATTGTTGAGCATCTAATTCATTAATCCAATTTTTTAAACAGGTAAATTCATCATCCGTAAGAGTTTCAATTTCTGTTTGAATTAATTGTAACTTTGTCATATTAGTGATCCCTATAATAACAGCTTCTTATTTTATCATTTTTCTATGATAATGCGTACCATGTAACAGATCCCTTCAGAATCACTTTTTTGAAGAGAGTTAAGGGAAGGCTCTTTTTAGGGCCGTTTAAGGAGCGATCGCATTTTGCTAAGTTTGAGAAGGGCGATCGGTGTTTGGTTGTGGAGAGAGGAGAGGGCGATCGCTGTTTTGGAAAGCTTGAAGAGGCGAACTAATCTTGCTGTAAATTTTTCGTTGATTATGTCTGATGTTATCACGGAAGTCTTATCATCCCTTTTGACAGGAAAAGCTATCAACTAATTATTTACAGGTAGAATTTCTTCAATTTTTTGACTTTTTCAGCAAGCCCTAATTAACCTTCTTAGTTTGGACAGCAGTTCGACTCTGCTCGGCTCCATTTCAATCGTGCCAAACTTAATCCTCCACGAGGGCATTAACATCTAGGAGCATTTCTCCGGCCATGAGGCGTTGGGATGCTTCTAAAAGTGCTTCTTCGATATAAGGTTTAACGAAATAACCCTTAGCTCCTTTTTCAGCGGCCAGACGCTGCATTTTTTGAGCCCCCCGTGAGGTGATCATCGCCACTGGAATCCGAGATAATTGCGGATCATCCTGTAACCGGCTCAGAAGCTCTAAGCCATTCATACGAGGCATTTCAATATCGCAGAGGATTAAATCACAGGGCAGTCCTGAACGTAGTTTTTCCCAGGCATCCTGGCCATCTCGCGCCACTTCGGTATCATAACCAGCCTTACGGTAAGTCAAAGACAGCATTTCCCGCACCATAACAGAGTCGTCAATGATCAGAACCCTGGGCGACACATCCATCTCATCTTGGAGAGGTGGAAACTGACCTGGATTAGTCTGTTTGGCTTTCTTAAAACGAGACAGGAAAGAATGGGGTTGCTTGATACTTCCTTGCAGTAAGACCTCGCCTTGCATCATGCGGGCAGCGGCATCCAGAATGTCTTTTTCGGTATAGGGTTTGGTAAAATAACCACTGGCTCCCAACCTGGCAGCAACTTTTCGGTGACGGTCTGCTCCCCGTGAGGTTAGTAGAGCAATGGGAATATTGGCTAATTGCTCATCACTTTGCATTTGTGAGAGTAACTCCAAACCATTCATGCGCGGCATTTCGATGTCACAGAAGACGAGATCACAGGGCAATCCCGATCGCAGTTTTTCCCAGGCTTCCTGACCATCCCGTGCTTGTTCCACTCGATAGCCGGCCTTACTGAAACTGAGAGAAAGCAGTTCCCGTACCGTAATGGAGTCATCCACAATCAGGACGGTTGGCTCCATTTGTAGGTCTTGGTTAACAGGGGTTGCCGTTTTACGCCAGAGTCCACCACCAATATCAGTCCGAATACGCCCTTGGGCAATTTCAATGAGTTCGAGAACATCCCCAATCGGCATAATACTACCATCGCCTCGAACCGTTGCCCCAGCAATACCTGGCGGCTTGGGCACTGGCCCCTCAATCTGTTTAATAACAATTTCTTCTTCTCCTAATACGTTATCAACCTGAATCGCCAGTAAATTACTTGCGCCTCCTCGTAAGACCACAATCGAGACAATTTCTTCTTCTTTCTTGCCGCCATAGACTGTACCCCGACTGAGTTGGCGATTATAGTTCAGTAAGTCCCCTAGACGATAGATCGGTAGTAACATATCCTGCCAATGAATACGGGTGTGACCTTTAGTTGATGAAGGAAAAGAAAAGTGTTAACATGGGATGAAAAGTGACAAAGAGGAAACAATGATGACAGCAAAACTAATTAATGTAGAGGGTTCAAAGATAAAAATAGAACTAACATTAGAACTCAGTCGTTCAATGTTGGATACAGAAATAAATATTCAAAAAGGCTTAAACGAAGTAGGTTGCATCGCCAGCAAAGAAGCCTTGAAATATTTAGATACAGATGGTTCACCCTTAAAAATCGGTGAAGAAATCTGGAAGAGTAAGGGAGAGCAACCGAAAGAATATCAAACACCTTATGGTGAGGTTATAGTGAATCGTCATGTATATCAGCGTTCACCTTTGAGGAAAAACGTATTGCCCCTTAGAAAGAGAAGCAAGGATAATCATAACATCAACGCCATTATTGGCAAAACAGGTATCCTCAAAAATGTCAGGGATGGCAGGCAAAGAGGTGAAAAATGATTTATTAGAAAATCATGGTAGAAAAGTAGCGCTATCCTATATCCAAAGATTGAGTGAAGCAGTAGGAAGTGTGGTACAGGCAAAAGAAGAAGCGTGGAGTTATGCCCCGCCCAAGGAGGATAGCCAAATTGCAACAGTGGGAATAGGATTAGATGGAACCTGTATGCTGATGTGTGAGGATGGCTACCGTGAAGCAATGGTGGGAACCGTTTCCCTATACGATAGTGAAGGCGAACGTCAACCTACAATCTATCTAGGTGCGGCACCAGAGTATGGAAAAAAGAGTTTTCTAGAAAGATTAGAAAGAGAAATTGAGCGAGCGAAAAACCGTTATCCAGAGGCAACATTGGTCGGGATAGCAGACGGGGCAGAATCAAATTGGAAGTTTTTAGAAAAGCAAACGGAAGAACAGATATTAGATTTCTATCATGCCTCTGGTTACTTAGGTGCCTTGGCAGAAGCGTTGCATCCGAATACCGTGTCAAAACAAAAAGAATGGTTGACTGAAAATTGTCGAGAACTCAAGCATGAAAAAGGAAAAGCAGGAGAACTGCTAAATCTGATGAAAGAAGTCAAAGAAGAAAAAAGTCATTCTAAGAATCTTACCGAGAAACTACAAGCGGCGATTACTTATTACGAGAATCATCAGCATCAAATGGATTATGCTGAATACATAGAGAAAAAGTATCCGATTGGTTCAGGTGTTACGGAAGCAGCTTGTAAGACGTTGGTCAAACAACGATTATGTTGTTCAGGGATGCGATGGAAGGAAAAAGGAGCAGGAATTATTTTGAGCCTACGAGCTTTGGTATTGACCAAGGAACGATGGAGTCAATTTTGGGCAAAACTTGATCAATATGGGTTCCCTGTAGAACCCTGATTACAACAGCTTTTATCAACTAAAGGTCGCACCCCCTCATTCAAGACCACATCACTGGGCAGATAGTCTTTGGTATCTTCTACGCCATCCATCGGAAAGGCAATACGGGCGCGATCGCTGAGACAGCAAAGAGCTTTACAGATACTGAGGGTTAAGGGCAAACGAATGCTAAAGGTAGTTCCTTTTCCTGGTGTAGAATCAATGGTGACAGAGCCACGAATTTCCAGTAAACTGGTTCGCACGACATCAAGACCTACTCCCCGCCCCGAAAAGTCATCCGCCTTGTCTTTTGTACTAAAACCGGCATGAAACAGCAGATCATAGACATCCTGTTCATTCATGCTATGGGCTTCTAATGGTGTAATCACTCCTTTTTCGATCGCTTTGCGCTTAACCCGCTCGGCATCAATACCAGCCCCATCATCAGATACGGTAATTAAGGTTTGGTTACCCTGTAGAAAAGCAGAAATACTGACTTCACCTTCGGGGGACTTACCTTTTCTTTGTCGTTCCTCTGGACTTTCAATACCGTGAGTGATGGCATTATTGACCAGGTGGGTCATGGGATTATACAAATGCTCTAGGATCATCTTGTCAATCAAGACTTCCCGACCTTCTACTTGCAGTCCGACCTGTTTATTCAGTTTCATGGAAACTTCGCGAATGGCACGGGGGAGGCGATCGGCTGTTTGGGCAAAGGGAACCATCCGAGATTTGGTCATGCCCTCCTGAAGTTGGGTTGTGACTTGCCGTAGGGTACGGGCCACCTGATCGGTTTCATCCACCAGGTATTGAATATCAGAAGTGGATTCTCGAACTCGCACAATCAATTCAATCATTTCCTGAGACAGCAAATGGAAACCCGTAAAACGATCCATCTCCAACGCATCTAGGGGTTGATCGCCTCCTTGGGTCGCGCCAGAAAAACCACCGCGATCGCGCACGGTGACAGTGGCTTCCCCTGAGTAAGTTGATTTAGGAGACTGACGGTTAGTATGACGACTCGCTAATAAAGCTCCCTCTAACAATGTCCGCTCATAGAGATCCTGCATTCGGCCACCCACATCACTTAAGCTCTGGGCCTGATTGAGTAAATTATCTAAAAATTGTCGTAGGCGTTCCTGATCCTGCTCTAGGCGATTTCGTTTAACGACCAGTTCCCCAATCAAATTACTGAGATTATCTAACTGTTTGACCGGAACTCGCATGGTCTGTTCAAAAACCTTGGTCTTCCCTGGGCGGTTGCGGGGTTGAAGACGTTGACCTCCCACCGCAATCATGGTTGGCGGGCCTCCCATCGTGCGATCGGCCTGCTCCAATAGGGCCTCTAAATCCTTGAATTCATCTTCTGCTTCGTAGTTGGTATAGGCAGGAGTATAAACAGGGGCAACGGGCACAGGCGTTTCTGCTATGACTGGAGCGGTAATAACAGGGGAATCAATCAATGCTTCCAGAGCTTGAATATTTAATGGTTCCTCAAGGGGCTGGAAACGAGGTGGTTCTGCTAACAGGGATTCTAACTGGTCAATATCATCATAAAACTGTAAAGATTCAGGAACGGCATTCCAAGCTGAGACAGGGGGAGATAACTGAGCGGTACTTTCATTAAAGTCATTAAAAAAGGCATTCGTTTCGGATTCAGAGGAAGAACTCGTGACTCCTAATAACTCTCGTAAATCCTCTAGTTCCGAAGGTCTGAAAGTAGAACTGATGGAAAAACTGGATTCTAAAGATTGCGGCGTACTATTGGAGCTGGGGGAATGATCTTCATGGCCGTTCGTATGAGACGAGCCTAGCAACATTTCTTCGGGAATACTTAAGGCTAAATCCTCTTCCGCTTCCTGGAACAAATTGTCTAAATCATCAAATCCGACCAAATTATCATTATTCTGCTGACTGAAAATAGGGTTTAATTCTGAGGCTGGAGTTTCAGTCGGAGAGGAACTCGTTGAGATTAGACTATCAAGTTCTAACCAACTAGAGGTTTCGTAGGGATCGAGTTCTGCTTCTTCCAATTCCGCTGGATCTTCAAATAGGGCTTCTA